>JAZNCO010000093.1:0-90134 GCA_045587645.1 Acutalibacteraceae bacterium
GCTCATGAGTTCATCGCCATCGATATGCTTTGTCCGGCATTTCTCGGAGCGATGTCAAGGGTGACGGACGGACTTGTGCATTCTCTCATTTTTCAGGTCTAATATTTTGATTTATGTGTCCAATTTTTGTTGACAAGTGCATAACAAAGTCTGATATTGCCGTTAAAACCCCTCTGTCACTTCGTGACATCTCCCCTTTCAGGGGCGACAAGTATTTGAGAGGGAAATTTACTTTGATATCAGCCCGATAAACCGCAATTTATTTCTTTTCGTTGGCTCGTTTTTCTGCCTTTTCCATTGCCTTTTTATAGGGCATGAGCATACCCTCGTTCATGTAGCCGGCTGCCTTGGACTGCACCGACGGCATTGCCATCAGATTGCCCACAAGGGTCATGGCGATCATTCTGCCCTTCTGCTTGGTAGGCAGGTCATCATAGAAGCCGTGCTTCTTGTAGAACTTGTGGTCGGCCTTCATCAGTCCGCGCATGACATAAATCAGGTCACGGAAGATCTTCATGCCGCCCACACCGTAGAAATCGGCAGGCTGAGTGTAGCCCGTTTCCACTGCATAGGAAAGTCTTTTTGCCATGGCTGCGATGCCCTCGGCAGGTGCGTTGTCGTCACTTGCCGCACCGCAGAAGAAGTTGCCGCCGACCTGACTGCGAGCTTCCACAACCGTGCGCACATTCTGCTCGTCCAGATAGTTGCCGCTGATGAGATAACCGATGGGTTTACCCATGGTGACGGTGCGATGGCCGTTGCAGAACTGACGGTCATTGAAGGTCTTGAAAACGGGGCCGGGGGAGTGATCCTTGATGCGGAATGCATACACAAACGCATCGGCACTCTGCACGGTCTTGCGCAGGTATTCGTCAAAGCCGTCCTTGTAAACGCATTTTTCACTGACGGCACACTTGAAGCAGCCAAGGCAACCGCCGTCAAACGGAAATTCACGCATGTTGACAACACGCACGGGGTAGGGATAAACCGCCTTGAATTCTTCGATCATCTGCAAAAGATTGGTGTCGGATTCTTCTGCATCGGTGACGATGACGGTGTCATAGGTGTTTTTCTTTTCTGTCGTGTCTGCACTTGCCGTAAAATCGGGAATGGCGGCAAATTCACGCACAACGGGCTGCTCTGCGATGTTGTTTTTCACGCAGTGCAGAATGTATTTCCAGAAATCCTCGGCTTCCTTTTGTCCCTTGTCGGTGGTCAGGTCATCCATGTCGGCGCAGATGCCTTTGATGAACGAAAAGCCGAGGTCGAGTGCGTTTTCTTCGATGTATTTGTGTGCGGTGGCATCATAGAAATGCTTGGAGGTGGAAATCTGCGTGCAGAACTTGCCCTTGAAATTGCAGTTATGCTGCTTGAGATGATAAATGATCTTGTGCAGCTGCGAGGGGCACAGGAAGGTATAAACGGGATAGGAAAAAACAACAAGATCGGTTTTGTTGATTTCGTCAATCAACAGGTTGATGTCCTTTTCGTATTTTCTGATCTGCTGTGCGCAGTGCAATACGGTGTATTCGCATTCGGGGAAAAGCTTTTCAAGATACAGAGAGGTCTGCAATGTACAGCTGTATTTACCCTTGGGGCTGCCGTTGATAACCAGAACTTTCATGGCTGATACTCCTTATAATATGTCCGTTGATTTTTGTTATTGGGCGCAGTAATTTCTGAATATTCTGCAATAGGTTGCCGCCCATGCAAATACCTTGCGGCGTTCCCATTGCTTGGGCATGGTGGCATTGTGTGCCACGATCTGCGCGAGTGTTTTGCCGCAGGGAAGCAGCTTTCTGATGATGTCGGGGCGTTTTGCAAGACCCTTGAGTCTGTCGGGCATGGATGCAGGAGACATGCTCAAAAAGTCACCGAGTCCCGTGGCATCTGCGCCGATGGTCAGATCATCCGCAGTTAAAACATGGTTGTCGATGAGGTAATCGAGCTGCTCGCTTGTCAGCTTTGTAAGCAGCAGCTTCACACAGGCAAGCGGAGAAAGGGATGCACCGAGTGCCTTGTAATAACGTGTCTGGTATTTCCACAGTGTTTCGCAGGAATACACACGGTCCTCGTCCTCGACAATGGTGTCGGCAAGCATGCGGGCGGCCTTCAGCGAGTTGGCAATGCCCGATCCGATGACGGGTACGGTCATGAATGCGCTGTCACCGATGGCGGCATAGCCGTCACAGACCATGACGGCAAGCGGCTGACGGACGGGAATTTTTACGATCTGACCGCCGCGCAGGATTTTGTCACCCATCTGCGGATTTTTGGCACGCAGGTCAGCGGAAACCGCATCAATATCTGCCTGTGTCAGTTCATCGAACACGCCGATGAGCATGTCCGTGGTGTCCTCCTCGGTTGCCACCCAGCCGATGCCGAGGCGGTTTGCAGGGAAGAAATAAACCCTGTAGGGATCGTCCTCAATTTCACCGACCTTGTCATAAAAGGCGCGGTAAACAATGAATTTGCTGAATTTGCCGGCACCCTTTTCGATGCCGCATGCAGCCGGCAGTCTGCGACGGACGGGAGAATCCACACCGCAGGCATCAATGACCATGGGTGCAAAGTGATCGCCCGTGGTGGTGTGAATGCCGATCACACGGTTGCCGCTCATAATGGGGGAGAGCACCTCACAGCCGTATTCAAAGCGCACACCGCAACTTTCGGCATGGGCAATGAGCATGGCATAAATATCCTTGCGCTCCATTTTGATTTCAAGGTCTTCCTCGGGCACATCCTGCCTGAGGGGTGTATTGGCGGAGGGACCGAAGAAGGTCATATTCTTTTTGTATTCAAATTTATTTTCGGGCGGCATGGGAAGTCCGACACGGTCAAGTGCCTGCGGGGCGAAAATATCCGTCCAGTCATAGCCCATCTCATCCTTTTGGTTTTTTTCATAAACGGTGACCTCAAAGCCGTTTGCCGCCAACAGGGCTGCTGCCGCAATACCGCCGTGGCCGCCGCCTGCCACAATGATTTTATTTGCCATACTTTTGATACTCCTCTCAAAAAAAGAATATATATAATTCAATATAACACACATCATAATAAAACGCAATAATAAACACCTTGGGCGGATGTAGAAAATGAAAGCCGTTTTACGGCAGATTTGCACATATTTTTGACAATAAAAAGTGATTCTTTGTTGTTTTTAATTCTTGCAAATCAAGTACAATGGTGGTATTCTTTGTTTGCTAAAAAATCAGCCTTTTACAGGAGAAAAAAGTATGCTGACACAGTATTTTCATGCTTCGGATATTTCGATTACTTTGTTTACGCTTGCGTTTGCCATGGTGGCAGGGCTTCTGCTGTCCCGTGTTGCGAAAAAGCTCAACCTGCCTGCCGTTACGGCTTACCTCGTGGCAGGTATTCTGGTCGGCCCCTATTGCCTTGGTGCGCTGGATATTCCGGGACTGGGCTTCACCTCGGCTGAAAATGTAAAGCATTTTGACCTGCTTGCAGAATGTGCTCTGGGCTTCATCGGCTTTACAATCGGCAGTGAGTTCAAGCTTTCGCATCTCAAGCACACCGGTAAGGCAACGGTTGTGGTCGGTACCCTGCAGGCGCTGACTGCAACACTGTTTGTGGATGCCGCACTCATCGGACTTCATTTTATTTTTCCCGAAATCATCACAATGCCCATTGCTATCACCATGGGTGCCGTTGCCGCCGCCACCGCACCTGCCGCAACACTGATGGTTGTCAAGCAGTATAAGGCAAAGGGTAAGCTGACAGACCTGCTGCTGCCCATCGTTGCTTTGGACGATGCGGTTTGTCTGATTGTTTTTGCCGTGTCCTTCGGCATTGCAAAATCGCTTGACAGCGGCGCTGTTGATCTTCTGGGCATTCTTGCCGAGCCGCTTCTTGAAGTGTTTGCTTCCCTTGTGCTCGGTGCCGCAATCGGCGGTGTGTTCAGCTATGTTGAGCGCTTCTATAAATCCAATTCCAAGCGTCTGAGCATGTCTGTCACATTTATTTTCTTTACCGTTGCCGTATCCATGCTTTCTTTCTCGATCGGCAGTGTGCATGTTGCATTCTCACCGCTGCTTGTCTGCATGATGTTCGGTGCCGTGTTCTGCAACTGCTGCGACTTTGCGGATGAACTCATGGCCCGAGCCGACAGCTGGACCGCACCGCTGCTTATCTTCTTCTTCGTACAATCGGGTGCGGGACTTGATTTCAGCATTTTCAAGGATCCTGCTATCATTCTCATCGGTATTATTTATGTACTTGTGCGTTGTGCCGGCAAATACCTTGGGACCCTCGGCAGCTGCCGTATGCTCAAAGTCGACAAAAAGGTCAGCTCCTATCTCGGTATCACGCTGTTCCCGCAGGCAGGCGTTGCACTCGGTCTTTCGCTGATTGCCGAAAATGAATTCGGTGAACAGGGGCTCATTATCCGTAATATCACCCTGTTCGGTATTCTTATTTATGAACTGGTCGGTCCGTCGCTGACCAAGTGGGCACTTGTGCGTTCGGGTGATATTGAACTCAAGAAAACCACCGAGCGTTCGCATTTTCCGCATTACAGCCATGCTATCCAACGCGAAAAACATCATCAGCAATAAACAAAGCAAAAAAGGAGCTGCAAAGGCGGTCTCACATAGGGATTTATACGCTCCAAAACGGATCTTTTTCCACAATACTGCTTCAAAAAGCCATGGCAGGCGTCAGCCTTACCATGGCTTTTTTCATTGTCTTGCGAAAAAATTCCTTCAAAACCGTGTAAATCCCTATGTGAGCCCGCCTGAGAACAGCTCCTTTTCTGTTAAGATGGGATTGTTTTGCCGATTGCACCGAGCAGTGATGCTGTGTCCGAGGACGGCAGGTCACAGGAGTAATGCCAGATCATGACACCGCCGAAGCCGTTGTCAAGCGCATATTGCGTTTTTCCGGCAATGACATCGGGGGTATTGAACCAGAATTGCTTATCGATGTCGGCATCATAATAAAAGCCGTTGTCGTCAAGCTTGTCATAGTAGCCGTTGTAGCCGTACCAATAGGCATCACTGTCGGTCGGACGGGCATAGAACGGCAGACCGAAATGCACCTTGGAAAGCGGAATTTTCTTTTCCTTGAAGGCTTCCGCTGCACCGACGGCGGTTTCGTATGTGGAATGCCGTCCGTTGTCGTCATAATGGTCATACAGCATCAGCTCAATGCTGTCAACTGCCGCAACTGCTTTTTTGTTGAGTCCGACATCCCATGTTGAAACCGCAACACCGATGGTGTGCTGTGTCAGCACCTTACGCAGACTGACAAGGAATTTGTTGAATACCTTCCACGCTTTTTTTGAGATCGGATATTCGTAGTCAAAATGCACACCGTCAAGGTCATACTGTTTCAAAACGGTCAGTATGTTTTCTTCAAGATTTCCGCTTTTGAATGCTTCGTTGTGAAGCAGGGCAAGCTGTTCCATCTGATCGTTCCAGTCTGTGTATTCCGACGGGCCGGGACCAAGCAGATTCAGCGTGATTTTTACATCGCGTTCGCCGATTGCGGTGCGCAGATTTGCCAGCGCAGTTTCAAGCTGTGCTGTGTCAACATGAACTTCTCCCTGCGTGTCAAAGGTTGCGCAGCCAAAAAGAATGGCGGTTGTGATGACATCAAAATCTTCCGCATGCAGGCTGTCGGGGGATTGAATGTTGCTTGCAACCACATAGCTGACAACCTCGAATTCTGTGTTTGTGTTTTCCGCTGCCGGTGCGGACGAACAGCCGCAGAAAACACAGAGCATCGTGCACAGGCAAAGAAGAACGGCAATCATTTTTTTATGAATCATAAGAACCTCCGTTTATATCAATCTTAATGTCGCAAAGCAGTAGGCAGGCAGGGTCAGGTTCACCTTTTCCGAGAATGCGAGGGTGGTCACCTTTTGCAGGTCATGGTCGCGGTCGAGCAGCTCCACCTCGATTCTGTCTGCCTTGCAGTTTGAGAATTGCAGATTGAGTCTGCATTCCTGCTCATCGGTGTTGCTGATGGCAAGCACCATATATTCGCCCTTTGCCGCACAGGTGTAAATGTTTTCAGCCTGCGTGCTTTCGCAGTATGTGCCGAGCTTATACAGCTCCGAAAACTGCCGGAATGCGAAATAGGCCTTGCTCGGCTGCATGGACGGCACATGGAACAGTGCGCCGTACGGCCGCCACAGCTGTGCTTCATAATACATAGCCATGTCCACCTTTTGCCGTTGCATTTCATACAGTGCGGCGGCAACATGGGATGCACCCTTTTCGGTGCGGAAGTTGATCTGCTGCTGTGTGCGGAAATCATCGGTTTCAATGTCACAGATGCAGCAGTTCCATTCCGCATCAATGCGCAGTGTGTCCGTAAAGCCGTATTCGTTCAGCGTGCGGTTCACAAAGCTGCTTTCTTCCGCAACCTTTGCAATATACCGACGGCCGAGATAGCCGTGCCATGTGAAAAAGTCAAGCGGTGCTTTTGTGTCGGGTGCGGTGATATAATCGAGAAACCCCGTGAAATATCCCGTCGGGCCGGGTGTCCATCTGCCGTTCACATTCGCGCCGAGGATATAGCAGCTCGAATAACCGCCCACAAGAATATCGGGGTGGTGCTTTTTCAAGTGGTTGGCTGTGATGCTGTAAAGACGGTAATAGTCCTCTGCCGTGCCGATCCACATCGGCGGTCCGTAGGGCTCAACCTTGGGGTCGAGTCCGTCCGGTTCGTTCCAGATTTCCCAGAAGCGGATGTTCCATTGGAAGCCGTCAGCCCAGCCGCAGTTGTAGTGGCGCACGATATGCTCGCAGATGTCTGCCCATTTTTCGGGGTCGGACGGTGCATAGATATTGTATTTTTTCGGCTCATGCTCAATGGAAACACCCAGACGGTAAAAGATTTCAATGCCTGCGTCGTGCAAGGGCTGCAGGTAGGCATCTGTCAGGGTGAAATCATAGCTGTCCGGGGCATCCGCATCCGCCGAAAAGTCGGGAAAGATGTTCGGAATATCCACATAATGCGCACCGCCGAACTTGCCGCAGGTATCATGCAGCCGGCAGACGGGCAACTCCAGCTTTACAAAATCGTCAAGCAGAGGTCCGTAGCCTGATTTTCGTGCGGCATTGTTGACCCCGTGTACGGGCTTGATTTTTCCTTTTTCATTTGCAAAATCAACCTGAATAAACATAAATATCACCTTATTATTCATATTAACACATTTGCACGCTGTTGGCAAGAGCAAGAAAATGGGGTAAAAGATGTATGAACTGCCTGTTTTTGCATATAATTGTTACAGTTTTGTAATATTCTTTTAAGAAAATTTAAGGTTCATTTAATATTCTGTTAATCGGTATATTGTATCTGCAAGCAGTTTTTTGTCGATATATGGGATTTGAAGTTGACAAATTTGTCAATATGTGATACAATACTCCGGCTTTTATGAAAGGATTTGAAATTATGAAGAATTTTAAGAGCAGGATCGTTTGCATTCTGCTTGCCGCGGCAATGCTTGTGTCGGCAATCGCAGGCGTTGCAGGCTCCGTTTTTCCGACGGCAAGTGCGGCAACCTTTTTCACACCCTCCAAAGGCTCGTTCTACGAGGCAAAGGGAACGACCATTGAGCAGGGAACTGCTGTATGGGAGCTTCTTGCTGCGCAGACACAGGCTGATGTTGCTGACAAGATGTATGACATCATCTTCCGTGCACAGTATTGCGTAACCGACTTCGGCGGCGATCTGTGGTGCAACCCCAATACGGCAGGGCAGATCAGATCTGTCACCGACTCCGTGCTCGGCACTGTCAACTGGGGCTGGGGCGGTTCGGGCTGCTTCTCCTATTCCATGTTTGTTTCTTATTATGCACGCGGCAGTATCGGCAGAAACAACATATATAAGCTCACAACAACCGGCGTTGCAAACGATCTTAAAAATTTCCTTGCCTCGTATGCAGACCCCGGTGAGCATCTGCATTTCTATTATTCGGGTTCTTCCTACGGTGAGCATTCCGTTGTTTATCTTGCAGGCACCGAGGACGGCTTCTATTATCTTTCCGAAAACGGCAACAGCCTGGATATTCGTCTGTATTATTCTTCTTATGAATATTTTGCAGGTATTCTGAAGATGAGCAGCGGTGAAAGCATACGTATTTATTCCACCAATGCCGGTAAGGATACACCCAGAGATCCCGGCAGCATTGTTGTTCCCTTCACACCGTCCAAGGTTTCACAGATTGAATTCAACGGACACAGATATACCTTCTATACAGGTGCAGACAGCTATGAAAAGGCTGCTGAATTTGCAGAAGATATGGGCGGCTACCTTGCAACGGTCACCTCTGCAGAGGAGCAGGCAGTCGTCAACAGCCTGATGACAGGGGCACCCGTTCCCTTTGTATGGATCGGGCTTACCGCCAAGGACGGCAATTATGCATGGGTCACGGGCGAAAAGCTGTTGTATCGCAATGATTATGACAACAATACCACGGGACCGAACGGCTTCCTGTTTACCGACAAGCTGTCATCGGGTACGCTCAACGGCAAGTGGGATACCTGCGGTACCGAATATTCCATCGGCGGAAAAACCTACGGCAGTGACAGCTTCGGCTTCATTGTTGAAACGGGTGCAGCATTCCCGACTCCTGTTATCAAAATCAGTGAAGTGATGGTCGGTCTGAATCAGTACACCGTATTCGATGCAGGGCTTAATTACAAAGAGGCACAGGAATTCTGCGAATCCCTCGGCGGTCACCTTGTTACCATCGGCAGCACAGAAGAGCTTGCCACCATTCTCAACCTGAAAAAAAGCGCGGGTGCCGAATATATGCTCGGTGCGACCATGCAGGCGGACGGCAAATGGACATGGCTTGACGGCAGTCCTGTTGCGATTGAAACACTGCCTGCCGCCTCAAAGGGTGAGCATCTTGTGATCTCAATGTCAACCGACGGTACCGCAAACTGGTCCATCGCGAACGATAAGGAGCTGACAGGCTTTATTTGCGAAATCAATCTGCAGGAGTACTACATGGGCGATGTTGACATGGACGGTAAGATCACGGCAGGTGATGCGCGTGAGGTACTGCGTTATTCTGTCGGTCTGAGCAAGGATGTCAATGTGGAAATGCTCGGCAATGTGGATATGACGGATATGGCTGTCAATGCAGGCGATGCCCGTATTCTGTTGAGAGCCTCTGTTGATCTTGAGGATTGGAAAAAATGGGAAAAGGTTCTGATCATTCCCGAAGCATATTGAACTGAATAATCTGCAGCTGCGGTACAAAAAATACCGCAGTTGTTTTTTTTTGAAGGATATGGTATAATGCAGACAAGTGTGACTTATTTATTTTATTAAGGCATAAAAAAGCCGCTTTTGCGGCGGAAACGGAGAAATGTATGAAAAAAGCCATTTGTCTTTTGTTGGTTGCTGTTTGTGTACTCAGCTTGTCAGCCTGCGGCAAAAAGCCCGTGATTTCCACCGAAGCACCCACTACGAGTGTCATCAATCTCATGCCGGACGGCTCAATTATTGTCGGTGAGCTGACGGGCGATCCCTATGCGCAGTATACTTCTCCCGATGTGAATGCGCAGACCACCGCGCCTGTTGTGCAGCAGACCGTGCCTGCAACCACCGAAGCGCAGATCGGCTGGATCATCGATGTGTATAATACCGTTTACAACAACACAAAGGCCGATGCGAATTTCCTCGGTTCGGACAGTATTGTTATTTCCGATATCATGGTGGACGGTGTGAAAAACTCGGGTGTGGACAGCATTGTGCATTCGGTTATGGAAGCCATCTATAAGCCGCAGAATCTGCCTTTGCCACCGTATTCGACCGAAAATCCGTTCCCCGTCTGCATATTCCATGAGGAGGATGCGCAGTCTGCCGAATGGAAGGATCTCGGCAACGGGCAGGCAGAGCTGATTATTTACCCCAAGCAGTCCATCAATTCCACTCTCGGAACGGGGCAGGGCAAGATGTTCAATGTCATCAACGACATCAGTGTGATTTTTGATTATATGCCCAATTTTGCTTACGGCTGGTCGGAAGGCGACATCGCATCCAATGTGAAGACCATCTACGACGGTGGCTATTGCCGCGTGGTGTATGACCGCGTGAGCATGAAGATGATCTCTGCCGAATATGTGATGAAACTGACAGTGGAGATTTCCAATTTTGAAATTCTGTTTGCTTCGCACAATGTAAGCGTTGCCATGACCTATACCCAGACCTTCCCGGCAGTGGGATAAAAGAAAGGAGCTTTTATGAAGCAATTAAAGGTTGCCAATATCGGCATGAAATTCGGTATGTCACATGTGGAGGGTGCCATGCAGTACGGAGCAGAGATTGCCGCACTTTGTGACAATAATGAAGAAAACCTGCAATTTGCAGGTGAAAGATATAATATTCCCGAAGAAAAACGGTATACAGACTATAAAGCTTTGCTGAATGCGGATATAGATGTGGTCACGGTTGCCGTGCCCGATCAGCAGCATTGCCGGTTGTCCTGCGAATTTCTGCGTGCAGGCAAGCATGTTTTGTGCGAAAAGCCGCTTGCGCTGACAAGAGAGGATCTGCAGGAAATCATCAAAGCCGAGGACGAAGCCGATGCAAAATTCATGGTCGGTCAGATCTGCCGCTTTACCCCTGCTTTTGAAAAAGCAAAGCAACTCATAGATGACGGTGTACTCGGAGAATTGTATTTTGTTGAATCCGAATATGCGCACGATTACATGAAGCTTTGCGATGACTGGAGAGCCGATCCTCTGCGGCACGGTGTGATCGGCGGCGGTTGTCATGCAGTGGACCTGCTTCGCTGGCTTGCAGGCGATCCGCAGGAGGTATTTGCCTACGGTACACACAGACTTCTGCCGATGGTGACTTATGACGATGCCACGGTTGCCGTTATGAAATTCGGTGAAAACCTGATGGGCAAGGTGTTCGTGTCCACGGGCTGCAAGCGTGATTACACCATGCGCACCGTTATTTACGGCACCAAGGGTACGCTTATCTGTGACAACACAAGTCCCACCATGACCCTGTTCACGGTCGATGAGGAGGGGGTTACAAAAGAAGCACAGACCTTATCCGTTGAGGTCAATAACCACAATGCAGGCAAGGAATTTGCCGTGTTTGCCGATTGCATTCTGCATGATAAGCCCGTGTTGACCGATGCACGCGAGGGGGCAAAAACGGTGGCGGTTTGCCTTGCCATTGTAGAAAGCGCAAAAACAGGCAAGCCCGTGCAGCCGGATTATGCGTTTTAAACGGCAAGCCGTAAATGCAAAATAACGGGAGCCGAAACGGCTCCCATACAGATTGTAAAGGCAAATTCCATCAAAAAATATAGTCAATGGCAACACTCGTTTCACGAACCGCATGCATGTGTTTTTTGACCACCTGCACGTGATAGGGGTGTTGCTGATATTTTTCGAGTGCATCCGCGTCATCAAGCACCGTTTCCAGAATCAGGTCATACGAGCGCTCGGAATGCAGAATATCAATGCCGACCTTGATGTCGCGCAGATATTCCACATTGCCCTGCATGGAAAGCAGAACATCTCTTGCCTTTTCGCAGTTTTCAAGGCTGTTATCCTTGAGCTTGAAGCAGACAATATGTTTAAGCATGTTCGTTCTCCCTTTCTTTGTCGAGTTTGCGGTTGCGAAGTGTCAGAACAATATCAGCCGACACCATCACAAGGTTGAGAATGTAAAACACAAACGGGTAGGTGACAGGCATATCAAGCACCGTGTAAGAATAAATTTTGCCCACAATGCCGCATACATAGCCGACCGCAATGAGAATTTCAAACAGCAGGCTTTTGCCCTTTGCTGTGCGGCTTTTGACGGATTTGTAGAGATTCAGCGGCCAGGATGCACCGAAGCAGATCACCATGGCGGCTTCAAAAATTTCGTTCATATTCCATTTCCTCTTTCTCAAAAAAAAGGTTACCTTTCGGTAACCCTTTTTTTACTTACTTTTCGTCGTTCTTTGCACGGATGTCAGCAACAAGCTGCTTGATGGTGTCGATGATGCTCTGAATGAATTCGATGAACTGGTTAAGAATGTCCATTGTAATATCCTCCGTTTAATAAAATATTTTTTTACAACTAAATTATACCATAAGAAAAAAGAAAATGCAATAACACTTTTTAACGATTCTGTTGTATTTATTTTGCAGAATTTGTTGCTTTTGCTCGTCTTTCGGCAAGCTCTGTCACAATGCGTTCCTTTTCCTTGCCCGAAATTTTATAGAAGAACATCGGAATCGAGCACAGCAGCATGCTGATGCCGGGGATGAGGGATACCAGCGAGAACATGGCAAAGTTCTGTGTTCTTGTCAGATCCATGGCGGTGAGGATAGCATCCTTGGAATACATCTGTGCCGGGTCAATGTCGATGACCATGTACATAATGATAATACCGCAGGTGGCAAGCGCATTGCCGAGTTTGTTGACAAAGCCCTGGCAGGCAGAGCCGAGACCGTTGTCACGGCAGCCCGTTTCAAGCTCAATATAGTCAAGGCAGTCGCAGATCATGGCATTGGATACGACATTGAGAACACCCAGCGGAATGCAGGAAATGAGAATGAACGGGGTGCAGATGTAAAGATTGTTGGTGAACCAGCCGATGAGGGTGGTGAAAATACTTGCAACAAAGCCTAAAAGACAGGTTGTGATGACGATTTTCTTGTAGTCAAATTTGCGCATGAGCTTGGGCATGAGCAGCATTGCACCGAACATACCCACAATCGCGCAGACCTGGAAAATGGTCTTGACACTCGAAATGCTTGCCTGAATATAACCGTTGCGTTCGGCTTCGGTCATGGCGGCGGTCAGTTCCGGTCCTATGTAGAACGCATAACGTGCAACGTGGATGGCAGCTGCCTGTACAAGGTATCTGCCCGAGGACAGTACACCCATGGCAACCACGAGCATCAGCGGCTTGCATTTGAAAATACGCGACAGGGTGGACGGTTCACCCGGCTGTCTTTCTTTGACAGGCGGAATAATGCGCTCGTTGATGTGACGATAGGAATTGAGATACATCACAATGCCGATGCCGACAGTGACGGCGGCAATGATGAAATATTTTTGCTTTTCAAATTCCGTACCTGTGGTGCCCAGCAGCGAAGGCAGCGTGAAGCCTGCAACAAGGAACAGCACCTCGGGAATGGCAGAGCCGATACCGTTGAGGTTTTTGGTAAAGGAAATGACATAGCCGCGTTCCTCGGCATGCGGTGTCATAAAGTTGGGAATACTCCAGAACGGAACATCTGCCATGGTATAGCTCATACCCCACAGCACATACACGACAGCCGAGAAAATCATCAGCGGTTTTGTGCTCAGATCGGGACTTGCATACATCAGCAGTGTCAGCATCGCAATGGGTGCAGCGGCATACAGGATGTATTTTTTCATTTTGCCGCGTTTGGTGGGTTCTCTGCGGTCTGCAATGATCCCCATCAGCGGGTCGTTGATGGCATCCCACACACGCGCAAGCAGCATCAGCAGCAGCACGAACATCATCGGCAGCTGCAATATGTTTACATAATAGTCACTGATGTAGCTGGACATCATGGCATAAATCATGCCCTGTCCCATGGCGCCGAATGCAAACGAGGAAATCTCCTTTTTCGGCACAACATAACCGGGGCGCAGATCTTTTGTCTTTTTTTCTTTCGCCATTCGTTTCATCCTTCCTGATTGATATAAAAATAATTATAGCACAGAAAAAACGCTTTGTAAAGGTCAGAATGTTACACGGAAGGTTTTGACCTCATTGGGCTTGAAGCGGAATGCAAAGCCGTTTTCACTGCATGCAACGGCTTGCTCGTCTTCTTCGCAGAGATTGCATTCTGTGACGGATTTGAAATCAAAGCCGAGTTTCATCTCTGCTTTTCCTCTTGTGCCGTGCGCTTCATACACACGAAGGATCAGGCCGCGTCCGTCCTCGGCGGTCTTGACAGCATCCAGCACAAGGTTCTTGCGGTCGAGTTGAATGAAAGAACATTCACTCGGCAGTGTTTTTCTTGTATTTTTATGCAAAATAGCACAGCGAAGCGGTGTGTTGAAAATATTGGCATTCACCACCGTTTCTGCTTGCTGCCATGTGCCTGCATGGGGATACAGACGGTAGGAAAATTCGTGTTCACCCTTGTCGGAGGTGCGGTCGGGGCAGTTGGGGGAACGAAGCAACGTGATGCGCAGAAGGCTGTTTTCAATGTCATGGCCGTACTTGCAGTCATTCAGCAGGCTTACCCCGTAATCCCCCTCGGAAAGATCGACCCATTTGTGTGCGCAGTTCTCGAATTTTGCCTGATCGTAGGATGTGTTTGTATGGGTCGGTCGCTCGATACTTCCGTGTGCGATTTCGTAGGTCGCACGGGTGGAACGGATGTTGAGATCGAATGCTGCCTTGAGTGTTTTTTCCGTTTCCTGCCAGTCGGCAAAGGTGTCAAACTGCACAAAGCGGTCGGTGTCGTTCAGGCGGAGCTCCTGCACGATTTTACTTCTGTTGAAGCTGCGTGCAATGCGGATACAGCCCTGTGTATCGGTGTTTTCGGCCACTTCAATGCTGTCTGCTTTTGTCAGATCCCAATACTTTTTACGGATGTTCAGCTCTAAATTCCATGCACTTTCGTGGATGGGCTTGTCCTGAAATACCGAAAGCAGATTTCCGTTGGGCGTGCGCAGCAGCTCACGGTCATTTTCCTTGTCGAAAATGCTTGTCAGCAAGCCGTTTTCGTCAAGCTCCACACGCAGAAAACGGTTTTCAAGATGCGTTTTGCTTGCTGTGACACCACCCGTGGGAGCAGGTCTGCTGTTCTTTTTATAAACACGGTATCCGCAGGCAGGAACGGTGGCGGTGAAGGTGCCTTGCCCGTCCGTGACGGGGGCTGTGACCTCCCACGGCAGGAAGTTGAACACCGCCGTGTCACCCTCTTCGCCGTCAATGCAGGAGGCAAGGCTTTGCAGTGCCGTGTCAAGAATGCAGTTGCCGTCCGCATTCATTTTTTCGTATTCGAGCTTTGTATTTTCATACACCTCGTGAATGGAGGTGCCGGGTAATATGTCATGGAACTGATTGATGAGAAGCAGCTTCCATGTTTCCTCTAATTTTTCCTGCGGATAAGGGAGTGCATTTGTGATGTTGGCAAGCACGCTCATCATTTCCGCATTGCGCAAAAGAATTTCACCCTTGCGGTTGTTCTTCTTCACAAAGCCCTGACTTGTGTAGGTGCCGCGGTGGTTTTCGTAATACAGCTCACCGTCCCAGACGGGCAATGTGTCGTATGCTTTTTCGGCACGGGCAAAGAACGCATCGGGCAGCTCCTGCGTGACCCTGGGCATACCGGGAATCTGAGCAATGGCTTTTGCGGATTCGAGCATGTCAAATGTACAGCCTCCACCGCCGTCACCGTAGCCGAACATGCCGAAGGAAACACCCGTTTCAGCCTTCTGACGGTTGGTGCGGTGCGTATTGCAAACATACTGCGGATCGAACTCACCCTCATAATGCACATTCTGCACGAAGGCAAGCACCTCGTCACCGCTGTGTGCCTTCCAACGGAAAACCGAGTTCGGGAAGGGCTGTGTGTCATTGTTCTGTAATTTTGCGGTGATGAAATATTTCATTCCGAAGCGGCGGATGATCTGCGGCAGCGCCCATGTAAAGCCGAAACAGTCGGGCAGCCAGTAAATATCCGAGCTCACCCCGAATTCCTTTAAGAAGAAATTTCTGCCGAACAGAAGCTGACGGATGAGCGATTCACCCGAGGCTATGTTGGTGTCGGCTTCGACCCATGTGTTGCCCGTGATCGCCCACTGGCCGCTTTTTACCTTTTCTTTCACCTGCTCAAAGATGTCGGGATAGTGCTTTTTCATGAAGTCATACAGCACCGCCTGACTCTGCGCAAAACGGAAATCGGGGTATTTGTCCATCAGTGCGAGGTTGTTGGAAAATGTGCGTGCAGTCTTGCGTGTGATTTCGAGCACCGTCCACAGCCATGCCACATCGAGGTGGCTGTGACCGCACATGTATACATCACCGGGGTTGTGCGCAGAAATGCCTGCAAGTGCATTTTTCAGCATTTGCAAAGCTGTCGGCACACTGCGATAAAATGCTTCGTTGTCAAAATCAAAATCGAGAATATGCAAGGAGTCATCGAGTGCGTTGTAAACCTTGGTGCGAACGACCTCATCGATGATCAAATCAAGCGAGTCATAAACACGGGTCACAAGGAAATAATATTCTTCTGTCGGCTCGTCCACCGTTTTCAGAGCCGCCGTGCGCATCTGCATTGCGGTATCCTTTGCGCCGTCCATGGCAGGGTCGCAGAAGCCGCCGCAGCAGACAGAATTTTCAAGCTCGATGTGCAGAATCTGCTCCGCTTGCAGATCGGGCAGAAGAATGATATCTCTGTGCACCCACGAAGCTGCATCCATGGAGCTGACCGCACCGACGATTTTTCCGTCAATGCGCACAATGGCTTCACCGCCGAAATCGAGCTGCAGATACATCTTTTTGCCTGCAAAGGCAGACGGTACATTCACATCTGCACAAAACCAGCGTACATCGTCATAGCCTGCCCGCCACCAATCTCCGAGGTGCATGGTGCAGCAGTCATCGTTGTGCGTAAATTCATTCGGCGCAATGTGTCTGCCCGTGTGGGATTGCCACGCAGGAATCGACACCGCCTGCGGATACAAAAATTTTGCAACCTGCCTGATCATGTGCTTCAAAACGCCGGGTTTTACCGTTTGCATACAATCACTCCCAATCAAATTCTCTTAATTGTCCTTTGTTTTGCAAAGCCGGGAATCCCCATTGCCTGAGTGCTTCAAACACACCGATTGCAACGGAGTTGGATAAATTCAGGCTTCTTGCATCCGAAATCATCGGAATGCGCACCGTGGTGTCGGGGTTTTCGTGCAGCAGCCATTCGGGCAGACCTGCGGTTTCCTTTCCGAACACCAGATAGCAGTTGTCGGGGTATTCCACCTGCGTGTAATCATGATTTGCTTTTGTTGAATAATAAAAATAGGTGCCGCCTTGTGTGTTTTTGAAAAAATCCTCCAGGGAAGCGTGGTAGGTGATATCCAGAAGATGCCAGTAGTCAAGGCCCGCGCGCTTTAATTTTTTATCATCCACCTTGAAAGCCATCGGCTCCACAAGATGCAGCTTTGCGCCCGTGCAGGCGCAGGTGCGGGCAACATTGCCCGTATTCTGCGGAATTTCGGGTTCCACAAGCACGATGTTGAGTTGTGCCATAATCTTCTCCGATTTTTTTCATTTTTCTTTCAGTATACCATGCGCAAATTCACTTTGCAATGCAGAATATTTTTATCTCTTCCGGCAAAAATAAAACTGCCGAAAAGGAGGGATAACTTTATGAAAACCAAAATCGGAACCGTTATGAAGGGTGTCGGTGCGGTGATGACCGTCGGCGGCGCGGTGATGATGGGCACGAGCATGGTTGCCAATAATGCCGTCAAGAAGAAGGCAAAGAAAACAGCCATGAAAGCCATAGATACCGTGGATGACCTCATTACGGGTATGCAGAACCTGATGAAATAACTTTTCGCAAGCCGGTCACCTGACCGGTACATAGGAGGTATTATTATGATTCGTTTTTATCGATTGATTTCTGTTTTTCTTATTTTTTTGCTTTGTGCAGGCTGTGTGTCAACGGATGACACCGTTTCACTGCCGACAAATGAGGACAGCACCCTGCCTGTGCAGGCACAGCCGTCTGTGACCGTGCAAAGGGTCTTTTACGGCGAAGCCGGTGGTGATACCCTGACGGGGCTGTGCGCTCTGCCGCCGATGCAGTATACCGTCAGCGATCCGAACAACACGGCAAAATTGTCCGAAACGCCCGTGGAGCATTATTTCGGCAAAGCCGAAAACGGTGAGGTGCACCGCTACAGCCGTGAATTTCAGGAAAACTTTGAAAATAAAAATCTGGATGCCGTGGTGTATGACACACGCACCGACAAAAAACGCATTTATCTGACCTTTGATTGCGGCTATGAAAACGGCAACACGGCAAAAATTCTCGATGTGCTCAAAGAAAAAAATGTGCCTGCCGCGTTCTTTTGCACCTTGCATGAGGTCAAAAGCGAGCCGGAGCTGATTGCACGCATGATCAATGAAGGGCATATAGTGGGCAATCACTCTGTCAGCCATGCTGATTTTACCGCCATTTCACGCAATCGCATGGCGGAGGAAATTGTGGATTACGACACCTTTTTGCGGCAGAATTTCGGGTATTCGTCCATGTTCTTCCGCTTTCCCGAGGGGAAATACAACGAGAATGCCGTTAATCTGATCAATTCGCTCGGCTTTTCCTGTGTGTTCTGGTCAGCCGCCTACAGCGATTGGAACACGGATGCACAAAAGGGTGCTGACTATGCCTTTGAGCAGGTGACAAAGCAGCTGCATCCGGGGATGATTCTGTTGTTGCATTCCGTGTCTGCCGACAATGCCGAGGCGATGGGGGATATTATTGATTATGCCCGACAGCAGGGGTATGAATTCTGCTCATTGGAAGAGCTGTAAATTATGGTTTAGCGAACAAGGCAGCCAATCACGGGGACGGGTCCGTGATTGACACTAAAATATTTCCAAAACAGTCAATCATGGTTCCGTCCCCTGATTTGCGGGGATTTTTAGGAAATTAAGTATGTGCAGGTCGTAAATCAGGGGACAGTACTGCGATTGCCCTCGAAAAATTGTTTGGCAATCACAGTAGCCGTCCCCGTGATTGACTCCCCAACTCGCCGATAAACCATAATTTACAAAATCTTTTTTTCTTATTGTAGGAAGATGAATAAATTATCCTTTGACACAATCCCTTTGATATGCTATTATATAAATAATTGTAAACATTTTCAGAGGGTGAATTTATGAACTTCAAGGTCATCGACGAAAAGAACGGCACCGTGCAGGGCTATGCACTGGTGCGCTCATGTGAAAAGAAAACAAGCAAGAACGGTTCGTTGTATCTGGATATGATTCTGTCCGACTCCGACGGCGAGATCAATGCAAAGGTATGGGATTACAAGGGTGATGATGCGGCAATGCCGATCGTCAATACCGTCATTCTTATCCGCGGACTGATTTCCACCTACAACAATGCACCGCAGCTTCGCATTGACCGCTACCGTCAGAGTGAGGAACGCGACAACATCAACATGGCGGATTTTGTGCCAAGTGCGGCTTATTCCGATGCGGATATGCTGCGCAAGGTGCATGCTTACATAGATTCCATGAAGGATGATGATATCCGCCGACTTTGCAATACCGTGATTGCCGATTTCGGTGAAAAAATGAGCATCTGGCCGGCGGCATACAAGCTGCATCATGCCATCCGCGGCGGTCTTTTGATGCACACGCTGTCGATTATGAAAATGGCAGATGCCGTGGCTTCACTGTATAATTCCGTTGACCGTGATCTGCTGCTTTGCGGTGCATTGCTGCACGATGTGGAAAAGCTGACCGAATACAATGTTTCGGAAGCCGGTCTTGTGGAAAGCTACACCGTCAGAGGTACGCTCGTCGGGCATCTTGTCGGCGGTGCGATGCTTATTGAAAATTACGGCAAAAAGCTCGGACTTAATCCCGATACGGTCATGCTCATTCAGCACATGATCGCTTCCCATCACGGCGAGCCCGAATACGGTGCGGCTGTCAGACCGCTGTTTTTGGAGGCTGAAATCCTCTCACAGCTCGACCTGTTGGATGCCAATATTTATGAAATCAATGCAGCACTCGGCAGTGTCGGTGTCGGTGAGTTTACATCCCGCATGTGGTCGCTGCAGGACAGAAAATTCTATCACCACGGCAGAAAAACCATCACAACCGATGTGAATCTTTAATTTTTTGAACAGGAGGAATGTTTTATGTCACAGAGAAATCACGAAATTACCAAGGTACAGCGCCTGCTGAATGCAGACGGGCACATTGCAGAGCCCGGCTGGTCAAGAAAGCAGTATCAGATCTATGACCGCAAGGATATCAAGGCACCTGCCTTCCGTATCAAGGAATGGGACTATTATCTTGTTCTTTCGTCCGACGGCAACTACGGTCTTGCCTTCACCATTTCCGATGACGGCTACATCGGCCTGCAATCGGCAAGTCTTCTGGACTTCAACAAAGGCTGGGAACATACCGAAACCATCCTCAATGCCTTCCCCATGGGCAAATTAAGACTTCCTCCGAGTGCCGACAAGGGCAATGTATCTTACCACGACAAGAGATTGAAAATGGATTTCATCAAGGACGGTCACAGCCGCCGCATCACCTGTGAATACAAGAATTTCTTTGAGGGAAAGACCCTGACGGTGGATCTTGCCATCGAAGAGCCCGACATGGATTCTCTTGTCATTGCCACCCCGTGGAAAGAAAAGCCCACCGCATTTTATTACAACCGCAAAATCAACTGCATGCCCTGCTCGGGTAAGGCCGTGTTTGACGGCAAGGAATATGTTTTCGATGCTGCTAAGGACTTTGCAACCCTTGACTGGGGCCGTGGTGTGTGGACGTATGACAACACATGGTACTGGGGCTCGGGCAATGCGGTCATCAACGACAAGCCCTTCGGCTTCAACCTCGGCTACGGCTTCTCCGACCGTTCCTCTGCCACCGAAAACATCATTTTTTATGACGGTGTCGGCCACAAGCTCGATGATGTCACCTTCAATATCCCCGAAGAAAACGGCGTGAAGCAGTACACAAAGCCGTGGACCTTCACTTCCTCCGACGGCAGATTTGAAGCCGAATTCACTCCCGTGCTCGACCGTGCTGCCAAGATTGATGTCAAGGTCATCATCACCGACCAGCATCAGGTGTTCGGCAGAATGACGGGCAAGTGCATTCTTGATGACGGAACCGTGCTCGAATTCAAGGATATTCTCTGCTTTGCCGAAGACGTACACAACAAATATTGATTCCCGAAAGGTAAAAAACAAATGGAAAACTGGACACAAATCAGCATTGCCGTGCCTGCAAAGGATGTGGACAGAGCAGGCGACATTGCCAACATGACCGTGCCCTACGGCATTTATATTGAAGATTACAGCAACCTTGAAGAAGAAGCTATGGAGATCGCGCACATCGACCTCATTGACGAGGAGCTGCTGCAAAAAGACCGTACCAAGGCAATCGTACATATTTTTATTTCCCCCGAAGAAAATCCTGCCGAGGCTGTTGCCTTCCTGACCGACCGTCTGACCGCCTGCGGTATTGAGTTTGAAATCAGCGAAGACAATTGCGCCCGTGAAGACTGGGAAAACAACTGGAAAAAGTATTTCAAACCCACACCCGTCGGTGAAAAGCTGCTGATTCACCCCATCTGGGACGATGATTATGAAGCCGGTGACCGCAAGGTGCTGCATCTTGAGCCCGGTGTTGCATTCGGTTCGGGTGCACATGAAACCACCCGTCTTTGCATGATGGCACTTGAAAATCATGTAAAACCCGGTACAAAAATGCTCGATGTCGGTTGCGGCAGCGGTATTTTGTCTGTTGCGGGGATGCTTCTCGGTGCCGAGAGTGTTGTGGGGGTCGATATTGACCGTCTTGCCGTTAAAACCGCCATTGCAAACGGCGAAATGAACGGCTTCACCGAACCCGACTATCACATGATTCACGGCAACCTTGCCGATCAGGTCAGCGGTATGTTCGATGTCATTGCCGCAAACATCGTTGCCGATGCCATTATGATGCTCTCTCCCGATGTGAAAAAGTTTATGACCAGAGACTCCGTTTATATCGTGTCCGGCATCATTGACACCCGTGCCGACGAGGTGGTTGCCTGCCTTTACAACAACGGCTTTGAAATCACCGCCCGTCATGAGGAAAACGGCTGGCTGTGTATGGAATGCCGTCTGGCAGCTTGAGGATGCAATATGCTGCAGTTTGATTCAACACCTCTTTTGCCGGTTTATAACAGCTCTGAAAGCTGTACTTATACCGTGTATCCCTGTCCGGATGCCGATGATTACAAGTCATATCTTGCCGACATTGAAAAGCAGGGCTTTACACGCTATGCCGAAAACCGCATTGAGGACAACCTCTTTGCGACTTACACCAAAGAAGGTTGTCTTGTGCAGGCGGCATTCATTCCTGCCGACAAGACTTTCCGTGTTGCCGAAGATACAAAAACGGCTTTGTACGAAAAAGAGCCGCAACCCTGTGAAAGCCGGGTGCAGCCTGCCTTGTGGCAGTATGAAACCGACCACAGGCTCATTGACTGCGGCATGTGTTATGTCATGCAGTGCTCCGACGGCAGCTTCTTTGTGATTGACAGTGCACATTCCTATTCCGTGCGTGACAATGACCGCCTGCATGATTTTCTGATTGAACATACCCCCGAGGGACAGAAATGCGTGATTGCAGGCTGGTATTTCAGTCACGGTCATGCCGACCACATCTGCAAATTCACCGATTTCCTGAAATACAATATGCAGGATGTCACCATCGAAAAACTGTATTTCAATTTTGTCAGCCAGTCCCACCCCGATGCACCGCTTTGGGATTGCGCTGACCGCCGGTTTACGGACTTGTTCCTGGCAGAAGTGGAAAAGCACCCCGAGATCCCCGTGGTGTATCCGCACATCGGACAAAAGTTTTATGTCAGGGATTTTGCATTCACCGTGCTTTGCACGCATGAAGAAGTGTATCCCGGTTCGTTCTCGACCTACAACAATTCATCTACCGTTCTGCTTTGCGAAGCCGCAGGCAATCGCATTTTCTTCCCGGGTGATGCCTCGGATCTGTCGGACGAAGTGCTGCTGAAATTCTATCAGGACATTTTCACCTGTGATATCATGCAGGTGTCCCACCACGGTCACATGGGTCTGTCCACAGAGTTTTATAAAAAAGCAAACGCACCCGTGGTGCTGTTTCCGACCACACAGATCAAGTACGACGAGGAATTTGAACACTACGAAGCCAATCGCGTTGCGGTCGCCCTCGCAAAAGAGTGTTATATTTCTGCAAACGGAACAGTCAAATTCCCCTTGCCGTATAAGCTCGGCAAAGCAGTGATTTATCCTGACGAAACATTTGAAAGTTTTACGGGTGTGCAGAATTTGTGGAATTACACCTACACCCCCGAACGCAAAAAAGAGCTGTATGAAGCCTACCTCGCCCGCGGCGGCAAAGAAATTGAAGAATACAAAAACGGGTTTTGAAGCATTTTGTCGGATTGACAAAAGAACAAAAGTATGATAGAATCATACTGTTTTATTTCTTAAAAATGGAGGTGAATGTGTTTTGAAGGAACTGAAATATTTGAAATATTTTGTTGCTTCTTTTTTGTTTTTGGTAGCTTTTGCAATTTGTTTTTTTATTGCTTTTGTAAAAAATGAATTGATTTATTTCTTGATTTCCGCTGTTTTGGTAACGCTGTTTTTGGTCACTTATTCAATTAGCTCGAAAAAAATTACCACAAAAGACGGATATACACTTGTGCAGGCATATGATTTTTACAAAAAGTGCCTCAAGGAAGATGTGTATAATGGTTCGGGTATTCTTGATGGCAGCAATCTGTCTCATGTGCAACCGATTACCGATACTTGTGAATATGCCAAAAATCTGAATGCAAAACAACTGAAAAGATTGTATTCCCACGGCTGGGCAGTAGCACAGTATGTTGGTAAAATACAAAGAAAATATGTAAAAAAGTAAAGGTGGTATTATTATGTATGCACTTATTCAAGGTATTGCAATGCTTATTTATGTCATTGTATTGACTTTGTATGGGAAAGCTTACGGTTTTTCGCGACCTAAATCGTTTTTACTAGGCTTTCTCGCCGTATCGATAGACTATTGTGTTATTCTCCTGATGACATGGGTCGAAAGCGGTTTTCAGAACTTTGGCGCCCAAAATGCGGTAAGAGTTTTTGTTTTTAACCCCTTGCTTATCTTTTTGGTTGCCAAGGCTGTTAAGATTGATTTCAGAAAATTCCTTGATTACAATGCATTCCCCGGAATGTTGTGGTATGGGCTTGGACATATTGCATGCATCACAGAGGGCTGTTGCCATGGTTTTGAATACAAGCAAGGCACCACTATGTATAGCATAGCACAGGCTCTGACCGGTACCAATATGCTTCCGCAACAGATTATTGAAACAATCGGCGCTTTGTTGATTGCAGCAATATTGCTGATAGTGGGCATGAAGTACAAGTTCCAGACAAAAGGTTACATGTATTTAATCATGCTTATTCTTTATGGTTCTCAGAGATTTATTTTTGAATTCTTCAGGGATAATAACAAGCTGATTATTATTAAAGACATGGTTTCTGCTGACGGTCAGATTGGTATTTCCAATCTTGCTTTTTGGGCACTTGCAATGTTTGTTGAAGGTGTAATTTTGCTGTCTGTTTTGGTATATGTGGATAAGAAGAAAGCAAAAGAAAGTGAATTGGTTGCTGCATGAAAGACATGAACAAAAAAGAATGTCTTGTGGCATTCGCACATCCGCTTTGTATTACAAGATTTGACACCATCCTCAAACTTCTGATCAAAGAAAAAAAGATTAACTCCAAGGCAATCCCGCAGGTGCTTGTTTCATTGTGGCTCGGACTGGTTACCGCTTTGCCGACGATGATTGAATATGTTCTGTGTTACAACAGATTGAAAAAAGAAAAAGTGACCGATCCGGTTTTTGTTATGGGGCATTGGAGAAGCGGTACAACTCTTGTGCAGCATCTGTTATCTAAAGATAAGAATTACGGAACATTTTTTACTGTTTTCAATTCAACATTTAATTTTTATCATGTTCTTCATCGTCCCTATACACCGCTTGTTTTAGGACAATTTTCCGAAAGACGACCGATGGATAATATGCGCTTCGGTGCTGACCTGCCGATGGAAGAATATATTGCTTTCTCCAAAATTGAAGCAGATTCCGTATATCCCGTTAACTATTTTCCACAGTCCTTTAATCGTTTTATGGATAACTCCTATTGGCAGGATCTTCCTGTAAAAAAAGCGGAAAGAATCAAGAGAAAGTATGACTATATGCTCCGCAAATGTTCCGAAGTCAATGAACATAAGCGACTGATGCTGAAAAGTCCGGATAATACAGGTCGAATCAGTGTTTTACATGAAATGTATCCCGATGCAAAGTTTGTCAATATTTATCGTAACCCTTATACAGTCATTCGTTCCACATTGCACATGTATGACAGCGTAATGGATATGTGGGCAATGCAGGAGCTGCCCGATCGCGGTGACTTTGAGGATTGGGTGATTGATAACTTCGTGAGAATGTATAAAAACTACTTTGCATTCCTCGAAACCGCACCCGAAGATTGCATTTATGAGATCTGCTTTGAGGATTTTGAAAAGGATCCCTTCCCGTATCTGAAAGAAGCCTACGAAAAACTGAATTTAGGCGACTACGAAACCGCAAAGCCGGGCTTTGAGGAATACTGGAAGCAGGAAGAAAACTACAAAAAGAATGTGTTTGAATATCCCGAACACCTCAAAAAGAAAATCGAGGACAAGCTCGGCTTCTATTTTGAGCATTACGGATATAAGATCGGTGAGATTCAGTAAGCCATGAACGCAACGCAAAGAGTGAAAAATGTCATTCTCGGCAAGGAGCCTGACCGTCAGCCGGTTTACGGTTGGGTCAGCGAAAACTTGTCTGATGAAATCATCCGTGTTTTCGGTAGTGTTGCGGCTTTTGAAGACCGCTACGAATTTGATGCGGCACATATTTTCGGCGGGCCATGGTCATTTGACGGCCCGACCTTTGACCGCATCCGTGCAGAGAATGATGAGCTTTCTCCCGATGTGCTGCTCGATTACAGCATTTTCACCTCGCCCGACCGATTGTCCGACTATGATAACATAGCGCGCAGTATTGAACACCACAAAAAGCGCGACCGCTTCTGTTATGTGCAGACACCCGGCTTCTTTGAGCATTTCAACACCGTGTTCGGCATTGAAAGCCAGCTTTTGTATCTTGCCCTTTATCCCGAGGAATTGGGCGAGCTTTACAAACGGCAGGCGGAGTGGACACTGCGTTTCGCGGAGCATTGCATCAGCCTCGGTGCGGATATGATTCATCTTTCCGATGACTGGGGCTCGCAGAAGGATATGCTGTTCAGTCCCAAAATATGGAAAAACTTAATTGCACCGAATGTGAAAACCGTTGCCGATTTTGTGCATAGCAAAAACTGTTTTGTCAGCCTGCATTCGGACGGTTGCATTGCAAAAGTGACAGATGGCATTGCAGACCTCGGACTCGATGTGCTGCACCCGTGGCAGGAAAACGCGGGCATGCCGTTGGAGATGTATCTCGAAAAATATGCCGACCGATTCGGTATCATGGGCGGCATCTGCGTGCAGTCCGCACTCGGCATTATGAACCGTGAGGAGCTCGAAAACGAGATCCGCCGTGTGTTCGGTCTGCTCAAGGGCAAAAGATGGATCTGCTGCACCTCGCACTTTGTGCAGAAGCATTGCAGCATTGAAGATCTGATTTTTGCGTATGATCTGATTTATAAACTCGCAAGAGAATAAAAAAAGAGGCTGTTTTGCACAGCCTCTTTATTGTTGGGAAAAAGTGGTATTTTTGCACTTCTATGAAATTTAAAAAGTGCAAAATTTGCACTTTTGCAATATTTGCAAGGTGCAATTGTTATGTAAGCGGTTTTTGGTAAATGTACAACGCGAAAGAAACCTCCGTTTCGAGCTGCGGTGTTTTTTGCAGCTTTGCAATCCCCTCTGACGGGGTGTGATAAAAGTAGGGGGTCATTTTGAACATCGAAAAAATATCTTCGTTGTTGTCCAACACAATTCTGCCGTCGGCGTGCCGTTTTTCCGTGAAGGGGAGCTCGGTACGGGGCGGTTTTTCGTCGTTTTTGTAAGGATTTTCATACAGAATCTCTTTCATCTGCCACAGGTGGTTTTCGCCTGCAACAGCGGTGACGAGAATACCGCCCGGCTTGAGCACTCGCATGAATTGAGCTTCGTCAAAGGGGGCAAACAGGTGAAATGCAAAGTCAATGCTGTTATCGGGCACGGGGATGTGAAACAGATTGGCAACCACATAGGTGTTGCCGCTTTTGCGCTTGGCGGCAAGGCGGATCATCTCTTTGGAAAGGTCAAAGCCGATGATGTCCGCATCGGGGTGGCGCTGTTTGAGCGTTGCCGAATAATAACCCTCACCGCAGCAGATGTCAAGAACGCTTGCATCCTCTTTGCAACGGGCGGTGAAGATTTTGTCCACGGCATGCAGCAGTGTGTCAAAATACCCCTTGCTCAAAAAGGCCTTGCGCGAGAGTGCCATGTCCTTGTTGTCGCCCATTTCGCTGCCCTTTTTGTGGTTGCCTGCAAGCAGGTTGAGGTAGCCCTCTTTGGCAAAATCAAAGCAGTGGTTGTTTTCACAGCGTACGGAATTTCCGTCACGATGCAATTTCTGCGAACAGACAGGACATAAAAGTGTCATTGCTGCAAACTCCTTTTTGTTGAACTATCTGTATATTATCATATTTAAGGGAGCATTACAATCGTTTTTCTGTAAGACGAACCGCAATTTGATTTTTCGGCGGTCATGCCCCGGCAGTGGCTTGACAATCCTGCCAAAAACGGGTATAGTCAAATGGTAATTTGTTTTTGTGAGGAAAGTTATGGAATACATTACCTATGTTTGCCTTGGCCTTGCGGCGGTTGCGGCAATTGACAGAATATTCGGCAGCCGTCTGGGGCTGGGCACGGAATTGGAAAAAGGCATTGAAACGCTCGGTCCGTTGACCCTTTCCATGGCAGGCATGATCATTGTTGCACCCTTTCTTGCAGAGCTCTTGGGGAAAATCAGCGCCGTTTTTCCGTCATTTCTTGATTTTTCAATTGTGCCGAGCTGCTTTTTGGCCAACGATATGGGCGGCGCACACCTTGCTTCACAGTTGGCGGGGGATGAAAAAACAGGTTATTTCAACGGTCTTGTTGTGGCTTCCATGATGGGTTGCACCACATCGTTCACCATTCCTTTTGCGTTGCAAATGACCGCAAAAGAAAAGCACAGCGACATCATTTTCGGTATTCTGTGCGGTATGATCACCATTCCCGTCGGCTGTGTCATCGGCGGTCTTGTGGCAGGATTGTCTGTTTTGGCGGTGCTTGCTGACCTGATTCCGCTGTTTATCTTTGTGGCATTGGTTGCAATCGGTATTCTGAAATTTGAAAAAGTCACGATAAAAATTTTCAAGGGCTTTGCATGGGTCATCAAGGCGGTCATCACATTCGGTCTGATTGTCGGTATCGTGGAGTTTCTGACCGATTTCAGAATTTTACCGCAGATGGAAACGCTCGGCAATGCCATGGATATCATCGTCAACATCATCTGCATTATGGCAGGAGCATTTCCGCTTTTAAGCCTGCTGAAAAAGTTGCTGCGCCGTGTGTTTGAAAAGATGGGCGGCAAGCTCGGCATCAACGAAACCGCCGCATTCTCATTCCTTGCCACGGCAGGCAACAATGTTGCAACCTTTGAAGCGGCTGACAAAATGGACCGCAAGGGACTCATTCTCAATTCCGCCTTTGCGGTGAGCGCCTCGTTTGTGTTTGTGGATCACCTTGCCTTTACAATGTCCTACAATGCCGAATTTGTTCCTGCAATGATCGTCGGTAAGCTCACCGCAGGGATCACGGCTGTTGCGGTTGCAAACCTGCTTTACAACCGAAAAACAAAGAATGAACACGCGAAAACAGCGGAGGTGTGCGCATGATCGGTTTTTTGGATGCAGGCGGCGGCATGAAAGGTATTTTTACCAGCGGGATTTATGATTTCCTGATGGACAATGCCGTCGAGCCCGACTATTGCATCGGTGTGTCGGCAGGCAGTGCGAATCTCATTACCTATATTGCGGGGCAAAAGGGGAGAACCTGCCGTTTTTATCTTGACTATGCTTTTGAAAAAGACTATATGAGTCTGCATAATTTTTACAAAAAAGGTTATTTTATAGATCTTAATTACATTTATTCCGTGCTTTCAAATGAAGACGGGAAGGACCCGCTGTCTTATGACGCAATCTGTGCCTCAAAAAGCCGCTTTGTTGCCGTGGCAACCGATGCGGACAGCGGACAGCCGTATTACCTTGACAAAAGCGAGCTGCACAGAAATGATTACACCGTTCTGAAGGCATCCTGCGCTATGCCCATCATCGGAAAGCCCGTTGAGCTGAACGGTAAAAAGATGTTTGACGGCGGCATATCCGATCCGCTTCCTTATAAAAAAGCCTTTGCGGACGGTTGCGATAAACTGGTTGTTTGCCTTACCAATCCCATCGACTATGAAAAGAAAGCGTTGCCGAAATCAGCTGAAAGGTTATTGCACACCTATCCTGCCGCAGCACGGGCAGTGATGACAATGCATGAAAAATACAACACCTGTCTGCAGGAGCTGCGGACGCTGGAACGGCAGGGGAAAGTGCTTCTTCTGGCTCCGCAAGACGGCAACACGGTTAAAACACTGACGAGAAACGCAAAAAAACTTGAAAAAATGTACACAGACGGATATCATGACGCCCAAGCGGTGTTGGATTTTATTGAAAAATGAGACAAAACGGAGGGTTGATTATGTTTTCGATCGGACTTTCTTCATGCGGCAAGGAATTGGAAGAAAAGCTGTTTGCCGATTACAAAGAGGCAGGCATCACCCACATGGAATTGTCTGCGGATGCAGAGATTCTTGAGGAGCTTGATTTTGATAAGGTAAAGGCCTTGGCAGACAAGCACGGCATTGTGCTGTGGAGTATGCACATTCCGTTTTCACCCTTTTATTTTCTCGATCCCTCCGACCCCGAAAAGCAGGAAACCACCCTTGCGTATTTCCGTTGGTGCATCAAAAAGGGTGCTGCCATCGGCATCCGTAATTTCGTTGTGCATCCGTCGGCTGAGCCCATTGCCGAACATGACCGTTCCCGGCGCATGGAAACGGCAAAGCAGACACTTGCTGTCCTTGCCGATTTTGCCACACAATATGGCGCCGTGATCGCGGTCGAAAATCTGCCCCGTACCTGCCTTGGACGGGATAGCAAAGACATTCTCGCTTTGCTCAGTGCGCATCCTGCCTTGCGTTGCTGCTATGACACAAACCATCTTCTCAGCGAGGATGCAATTGATTTTATTCATGCGGTGGGTGATAAGATCATCACCACCCACGTGTCGGACTATGACTTTCTCAACGAGCGTCATTGGCTGCCCGGTGAGGGCAAGGTCGAATGGCAGCGTATTTTGTCGGCATTGAAGGAAGTCGGCTATATGGGACCGTGGCTGTATGAGCTTGGTTTTGCAGCTCCTGCAAGCGTTGTGCGTGTGCGTGATCTGACCTGTGCGGATTTTGCAAAGAATGCGGCAGAATTGTTTGCCGGAACACAGCCGACCGTGCACGGAACACCCGTGGACGGACTCAGAGCTTGGAGATAAATATTGACATTGCACCTTTTTTTCTGTAAAATAAAAGCAGAAAGAGGGTGTTTTTTTTGAAGCTTTACATCAAGCAGAAGGTGTTTTCATGGAAAGACCGCTTTACTGTGTGGGATGAGCACGGCAACGACCGATACTATGTCGAGGGTGAACTTTTTTCGTGGGGTAAAAAGCTGCAAATCACCGATATCAACGGCAATGAGGTGGCTTTTATCCGTCAGAAGGTGTTCAGCTTCCTGCCGCGCTATTTTGTGTCGGTCAACGGTGTCGATATTGCCGAAATCGTCAAGGAATTCACCTTTTTCAAGCCGAAATACCGCATTGAGGGTATGAACTGGGATATGGACGGTGACTTCTGGAATCACAATTATACGGTCTGCCGTGCAGGTACCCCCGTGGTCAGCATTCGGAAGGAATGGATGACATGGGGTGATTCTTACGAATTGGATATTGCAAACCCTGCCGACGAAATCCCTGCTCTGGCGGTGGTGCTTGCCATCGACTGCGTAATGGCACAGCAGGCTGCCGCAGCAGCAACATAAGGAGAAATATGAATAATCACAGACTTGATTTTGAATGCGAGGACCTCGGCAACGGAATTTTTCGTATCAATGAATTTGATTTTGTCAATGCCTTTCTGGTGGTAGGTGACGAGAAAGCCGCGCTTCTTGACTGCGGTGTCGGAATCGGGCAACTGCGTGAATTTGCAGAAACGCTGACCGACAAACCGATTATCGTGCTTGTAACCCATGCCCATGCCGACCATGACGGCGGTGCGGTGTGGTTTAAAGAAATATACATTCATCCGTTGGACAAACGCATCAGCGAGTTTGATCAGACCGCCGCCGCACGCATCTATTTTCTGCATCAGCACCCCTATAAAAGAAAGACCCACAAGGTGCATTATTGGGATGCCTTTCAGAAAGAGTTTGATCCCGTGCGCCATGACCTCAACGAGGGTGACACCTTTGACCTCGGCGGCAGAACGATCGAAACCTTTTTCACCCCCGGTCATACGGCAGGGCACGTCACCTTCCGTGACAGCCTGACAGGGGCTCTGTTTACGGGGGACAATGTCAATCCTCTTGTCACCCTGCAATTCCCCGGTGCGGTATCACTGGAAGAATGGAGAGAGAGTGCCGTGTGCACTTTACGGATTGCAGACGGAAAACCTATTTACGGCGGGCACGGTGACGGCAGAATCCCTGCGCAGGTGATTGAAGCCAACATTGCGCTTGCCGATGAAATTCTCACCCAACCCAATGAAGAAAAAGGCACAGTAAAAAAGAAAACAGCAGGCGGAAAAGTGCCTGCTGTGGTGTATAAAACCGATAAAATTCACAAGAAATAAGGAGAGAAATATGATTAACCATCTTACACAGCAAGTTCTGCCGTTCTGGCTGAAAAACGCCATTGACGAACAGGAAGGCGGCATTTTCACACAGCTTGACCGCAAGGGCAATGTCTACGGCACTGAAAAAAGCGTTTGGTTTCAGGGCAGGGCACTCTATATTTTTGCAAGCGCACACAACTACGGTCTGACCGGATACGGCTATCTCGATGCCGCAAAGAAGATTTATGAATTCCTGCCCAAGTGTACACAGGAATCGGGCAGAATGCCGTTCACTGTAACCCGTGAGGGCAAGGAAATTCAGATGCGCCGTTACTATTTCAGCGAAACCTTTGCCGCCATCGGCTGTGCGGAATATTACCTTGCAACGGGCGACGAAGAAGCCAAGCAGAAAGCAGAAATGTATTTCGATGTGGCTTACCGTCTGTTCACGGGCGTTGACAAGAACGAACCCAAGTTCAATCCCGAAAACCACCCCTACAAGGGTCTTTCGCCTGCCATGATCATGCTTGCCACCTCGCAGGTGCTTCGCAAAATCAACAAGGAAAAATATGATGCCTGCGCCAAGGCTGCCGTCAAGGAAATCTACACCCATTGGACGGAAAAGGGACTTCTCGAAAACATCGGTCTTGACAACCAGTTCATGGACACACCTACAGGCAGACTGGTCAACCCCGGTCATTCGCTTGAAGCTGCATGGTTTTTGATGACCGAGGGTGTTTATCAGAATGATGAAACACTCAAGCAGTTCGGTAAGGACATTATCGATATCTCCATGAAGCACGGTCTGTATGACGGCGGTATCATTTCGTTCTGCGACTGTGACGGACATCCTGCCACCGCACTCGAATGGGATATGAAGCTGTGGTGGCCGCAGTGCGAGGCGATGATTGCAAACCTGCTTGCCTACAAGCTGTACGGTGAAGAAAAATACCTCAACTGGTACAACACCGTCAAGGAATACACCTTTGACAAATTCGTTGACAAGGAATACGGCGAATGGTACGGCTATCTGCATTATGACGGCACGGTTGCCAACGAACTCAAGGGTAACATCTTCAAAGGCCCGTTCCACATCCCGCGCATGCTTATGCTCATTGACAAAATCGAAAAAGGCGACTACTGCCTGTTCTGATTCATTGCATAATAAAAGAGAGATTGCATTCCTTTCGGTTTGCAATCTCTTTTTTTTAATTTCGCAGGCAGCCGATGGGGACTACATAAATTCCGTCGGGTCGTCTGTATGCATAATTACCCGTGCCGATGAGCACCATGGAAAAGGCAGGTGCATTCATTTTATTTGTATCAATTTTTTGTGCCAGAGCTTTCAGTGTTTTAGTCCCTTCTTCAATCAAAGTGTCACCGCCGAGTTTGATTTCAATCAGACCGTATGTGCCGTTTCTGAGATGCACGACTGCATCACATTCAAGTCCGTCTTTGTCGCGGTAATGGTAGACTGTACCGCCTAATGCATCTGCAAAGATGCGAAGATCGCGGACGCATAAGGCTTCAAAAAGAAAACCGAATGTTTTTAAGTCAGCAATCAGATCCTGCGGTCCGATGCCCAGTGCCGCGGCGGCAATGGATGGGTCGGTATAATAGCGGGTATCGGAAGAACGGATGGCGGTTTTTGAGCGCAGATTCGGATTCCATGCAGGCATATCTTCTACGACGAATATTTTTTTGAGTGCATTGACATAAGAAGCTACGGTTTCATCGTCAATTGCGGTGCCGTCATTGACGGAGATGTCGTTTGCAAGCACCGTATTGGCAATCTGCGTACCTTGATTACGTGCATATGAACGCATAAGCCGTTTGACGCGTTCCGGATTTTTATTTACGTCATCGGCTCTGTTGATATCGGAATGCACAACGGCATCATAGTAATCAATTGCCTGATCAAGTGCGATTTCATCACGCATATCAATTGCTTGTGGCCAACCACCCCGACATACGAGAAAAGCAAGACGGTCAAGATCCATGTCGGATTCTCCGTCTATCATTTCAGGTGCGGTAAACAACTCTTTTAAACTGACCTCTCCCGTGGAGTCGCCGGATTCATACAAACTCATTGTGCGCATTGTAAGCCATGTGACCCGCCCTGTGCCGGAATGTGCAATTTCTTTTGTGTCCGGCGGAACTGCAGAGCCGGTCAGTATAAATTGCCCAAGCAGTGCACGATGATCGACTTCAAAACGGATTGCATCCCAAAGCTTCGGTGCGAGCTGCCATTCGTCGATCAGCCGCGGTGTTTCACCTTGCAGTAATCGTTTTGGATTTAATTCTGCCATTGCAAGATATTGCGATTTTTTCTCGGAATCATCCATATAAAGAACACTACGCGCAACTTGCTCTGCGGTGGTTGTTTTTCCGCACCATTTCGGGCCTTCAATTAAAACGGTACCTTTTCCCTCCAGTTTTCTTGCGAGGATTGTATCCGCAATTCTTTTGCGATAATTTTTGGTGACAGGCATTGTAAACCCTCCCTTGTTTTTTTAGTATACCACAATTTTTAAAAAAATCAATAAAAACCGGAAGGTTGTCGGAAAATTTTTCGGAAAGTTGGCGAAAAAATTTTCGGAAGATTGGCGAAAAATAAAAGAGATTGCAAACTTTGTCGGTTCGCAATCTCTTTTTTATGTGTTGGATTTAATTGCAGAAAATGTCGGTTTCGATGTAGCGGATGCCCATATCGTACAGCATCTTTGCATCCTCGAGGTCATTGACCGTCCAGAACGAGGTGGGAACACCTGCATCAATGGCAAGCTGAATGGTTTCGGCGGTGTTGTCTTCAAAGTCGGGGGACAGCCACACATTGTCACCGAGCGCCTTTGCCTGTGCAATGTTTTCGGCATTGATGTCATCAATCAGATACCAAAGCTCAATGTTTGCATCGTAGGCGCGGATGGTTTCAAGCTGCTTGTAGTCAAAGGAAATAATGATTGCGCTGTCTTCAAGTCCCTTTTCGTAAACCGCATCCACGATGGTATAGAGCTGATCATAGCCGTCAGCCTTGATTTCGATCTGCGGACGGGTGGAGGAGCCGACAAATACATCCAGATATTCATCCAGCGTGGCAATTTTCAGATCTTCATATGCCCAGAAGTTGCAGCCCTTTTTGTAGGAGAATGTGCGCAGCTCCTCAAGGGTGGTTTCGCTGATTTCGGCATACTGACAGAACATATTGTCGGTGTCGGAATTGTGGTTGAGCACCCAATAGCCGTCAGCGGTTTGCAGGATGTCACATTCAGCGGTGTAGAAGCCGAGCTCAACCGCTTTTTCATAAGCGGGAATGGTGTTTTCGGGAGCCACGGCGGTCACACCGCGATGTGCGGTCAGGTAAACGGGATCCTCCGGTGTGCCGATGCCGTTTTCGGAAAGGGAAATGACTTCCTTTTCAGCGTAAACGATTTTTGCAATCGTCAAAAAGGGAAGAAACGGATTCATGAACAACGGCACAAGCAGCAGGGTGATGATTTTATTCAGAATTGCCATGTCAAATCTCCTTATTTTACTGTTTTCAGGAATGCAAGGGTGTAAGCGGAAACGGCTTCAGCCATGTTTTCAATAAACATATGGCCGCCGCCTTCAACATCCACGCACACCGCATCACTGGGCAGGTGGGCTGCAAACTTTACGCGGTCTGCCTGCGGAATGACATTGTCAAGTGTGCCGTTGCAGTAGAAAATGGGCTTGCCGCAGGTGCGAAGACCGAGGAAATCGGTTGCGGGAACTTCGGTGAAGCAATAGATTGCGCCCTTGCCTGTGCCCTTGATGGACAGCGGATCCTTGACCTTTGCAACATCGTAGGTTGCATAGTATTCATCATCCTGCAAGCCCATCCTGAGCATCATGTTGAAAACGAAGTCCATCTTGACAAGCATTTCCATCATAGCACCCATTACGGTAATGACAGGTGCAAAGGTGAATATATTCTTGATACCGTCACTCATGCCTGCATTACCTGCCGTGCCGTACAGCAGCAAAGCGGAAACGGATTCTGGATATTCCTGCATCATGCCCTGTGCATAGTAGCCGCCCATGGAGTGACCTGCAACGATCCATGCATCGTCACTCAGGTAGGTCATCAATGCGTGCACAAGCTCGGTTCTTGCAATGCGTTCGGTCTTGGTGGTTTCTCTGGTGGAGTAACCGTAGCCGGGCAGATCAACCAGCACGCAGGTGTAGCCGTTTTCAACGAGGATGTTTGCAAGATTTTCCCAGCAATAACCCGACAGGGCAAAGCCGTGGATCATCATGATCTGACCGACGGGATTGACGGCTTCCTTTACACGGAAATGCAGAACATATTCGCCGTAGGAGAGGTAACGGCTGTCTTCATACGGGGTATCATAGGGGCCTTCTGCGACTTCTTCTGCAACAAGAATGATTTCTTCCTCGGGCAGAAGCTCCACTGCGGCGGCAGGAAGGCAGCAGCCGAGAATAAGCATAACTGCGGACAGAACAAGGCAAAGAATTTTCTTTTTCATAGGTCTTTGTTCCTTTCTTTTTTGGAATGCATATATTTTAACATATTATGCGCTTAATTGCAAGCGGAAAGAAGCTTGTCGGCAACCGCTGCGATGTCGGATTCGGTCCAGTCGGGATTGACGAAGCAGTAAACGGTTTTTGCGAGGTGCTCAAGCGAAGCCGGACACATATCCTTGGTATAATTGTGTCGCAGGCCTTCGTTTGCAGGCATTCTGAACGGATCCATCAGCGGATGCAGTGCACCGCGCTTTTCCATAACGGGTGTCCAGCTTGTATACACATGACGGTCGCATTCGGCAGGAATCATGCCGCCTGTTTTCTGCGAAAAGGCCTTGGCTTCTTGCTTGGTATCAAAGCGGAATGCAATGATATTGCCCGTGTCACCGTTTGAATCATTGTCGGGTGCAAGGGCGATTTTGCCGTTGAGCTTGTCGAGCACAGCCTGCTTGGTTCTGCGAAGATCTGCCACAATGCCGTCGAGCTTTTGAATCTGACAGCGCATCACGGCTGCAAGCAGCTCGTTGCCGCGGTATTCCGTGCCGCAGAAGCCCTGCTCGGAAAAGTCCTTCATCTGTTCGCCGAAAAAGGCAATGGCAGAGGCATCGTGATAAATGCAGGAGCGTTCATACAGCTTCTGATTGTTGGTAATCACACCGCCGCCTTCACCGCAGGTGATGATCTTGAAGAAGTTGAAGCTGAATGCACCCATGTCACCGAAGGTGCCGCAGTATTTGCCGCCGAAGCTGCTGCCGACACCCTGACAGGTGTCCTCGAGCACGAGAATGCTGTGCTTTTGGGCAACTGCCATGATCTTTTCCATATTGCAGGGTCTGCCGTTCATGTGCACGGGGATGATGCAACGGGTGGCAGGCGTGATTTTGCGTTCAATGTCCTCGGGGTCGATGGCAAGAGTCGCATCCACCTCCGTGACAACGGGGATAGCACCGACATTCAGCACCGCCATGGCGGTTGCAATGTAGGTGTAAGCAGGAACGAGCACCTCATCCCCGGGGCCGATACCGAGTGCCACCAGTGCGGAAACGAGTGCGCCCGTGCCGCTTGTGGTGAACGAAGCATAGTTGACACCGAAATAGTTTTTCATATCCTCCTCAAAGCCCCATACAGCCTTGCAGGAATTGTTGACCTTGAAGAAGTCCTTTGTTTTGATGACTTCAGCAACGGCATTGATTTCTTCCTGTCCGATTCTGTACATATCTTAAAGTACCTCCATTTTTCTGACAATTGCCTGCACAAGATAGTCATCTGCATTGTCCACGGGTGCCTGCAGGCCGTTGCCTGTTTTAAACATCTGCACCTCATAGCCGCCGCGGATGATCTGATCGGCAGACGGGAAATAGCTGTTGTTGCCGTTGGTGTTGCTCATGCAAAGAATGTGCTTGTGCGGAAATGCCGCCTTGATGCGCAGTGAAATCTCCGTGAACATTTCGTAGGCAAAGGGAACGATCACGATATCGCCCAGCTGCACGAGGGAGAGGTCAACCGTGCGGTATTCCTCCTGTGGAATATTGCTTTCGTATGCGGCAATGACTTGCTCATAGTAATGTGCGGTCTGCCGATTGAGGTTGACATCAAATTCCTTGAATTTTTCGTAGCCGTCCTTGGCTTCCTGCAAGGAAATACGCGGCTGCAACGGCAGCTTTGCCTGCATGGGCAGGACGGTTATGGCAGGGGTTGTATATGTTTTTATATTTTTCCATGCCCTGACCGCATCAATGGCAGCAAGACCGCCCAATTCGAGGGCATACTGCATGCCGCCGACGGTTTTGCCGTTGGGAAGCCGCGGCCCCGTGTCGCCCTCACAGCCGTTGAAGAATGCCGTGACACCGCCGCTCAAATCCGCAAGGCGGTCAATGGCAACACCGCACCAGTCACGCGAGATGGTGGTGATGGCACCGCAGGCGGTGTTGTGGGCGCCGTAGTGGATGAGGTTGAAAAGCGGCTGTTTGTCTTCACCGATAAAGGACACAACGCTCATCGTCGGGTCATAAACGCCCCACGGATTCTGCCCGAGGTCAACCATGCCGTTTGTCAGCAGCTCGCGGCGGTTGATGCCGACGCGGCTTTCTGCGGTCCCCACACCCATACGAGCCGCTGTGAGCGTTGTACAGGCTTCGTGTGCCGCAGAGAGGATCTGCGGAATGAAAACGGTATCGACGTAATGCGTGTCAATGACGCCCCATCCCACTTCGCCTGCGGTGTTCGGCCCCGTGTGGGTGTGCGTGGCGTGCAGGAGAATGTGATCGTATGCAAGGTTTTCCTGCCGTGCAAGCAGATTGCGTATACGGTCGGATATTGCGTTCTGAATCAGGCACACGTCGCAACTGACGAGCAGAATTATTTGTGTGTCATCCGCAAAACATACAGCCGTTGTGAATAAACGGTCATTGATGCCGGTGGAGAATATTTTGTCATGATAGCCGTACAGGTGTCCGCCGACGGCAGGTGTGATATCCTTGCGTGCAAAGCCGATGCGAAAAGCCATATAATCGCCCCCGTCCTTTTTCTTTTATTATATTGAACATTCACATAATTTGCAAGTAGAATTAAAAACCGTTTTTTCGGATGAAAAAACACCGTATATTGCTCTGATTCGGCAAGTACGGTGTTTTGTGCTGTGTGCATTATTGTATTGTCTTTTTCTGACCGTTTTCTATAAGGGATATCATTTTTTTCAATTGATTGATGCTCTCAAGAGCCAGCGGATAATACCGTTCATCCAATTCTTCGATTGCCTGTGTGATCTCATCCGTGCACGTCGCGGACGTTTCTTTGCCCAACAGCAGATAGTCGGCAGAAACTTTCAGAATCTTGCACATATTCTGCAATGTCAAAAGCGACATTCCGCGTTGCCCGCATTCAATGTATCCGAGAAAAAGCGTTGAAATGCCGAGCATTTCAGCCAATTGATCCCGTGAAAAACCTCTGGAAACTCTGGTCAGACGAACACGTTCCCCGATCTCCAGATTCAGGTCTTTCTTCATGTGCACCCTCTTTTCTATAATGATTATAATAACAATGAGATTATTATAACACATACCGACAGTAATAAAAATTTACTATCAGTATTGACAAATGATTACTGTTAGTGTATATTTTGATTGTAAAACAGGTATTTAAATGAATTTTGTCAAAAATGGAACGGTTGACAGAAAGACTGCGATGATTGCACGGATGTGTATCTGTATTATGAGTTTGATATATTTAAACATTAGGATTTGAAAAATATGGTCAGTAACTCAAAAAAAAGAAAAAGTATTGGTGGAGTTTTTTATGATTTTCGCTATAACAGAGAATTATTAGTTATGCTGGTTCTGCCGGTAGTATTGCTTATTATTTTTAATTATGTTCCTCTGTATGGTTTGCAAATTGCATTTAAGGACTATCAGGCATTGCAGAAGATGTGGGAAGCCGAATGGGTAGGGCTTAAATATTTTAAGAAGTTTTTTGAATATTATGGGGTTAAAGAACTGTTGAAAAACACGGTTCTGCTCAATGCGTATGATTTGGTTCTAACCCCTGTTCCTTTAGTCTTTGCATTGTGTGTGAACTATTTGCCTAATAAAAAACTTAAAAATTTAATTCAGACAGTAGCAATTACGCCGCATTTTATTTCAATGGTTGTTGTATGCAGTTTGGTGCTTCGATTTTTAAGTGTAGACGGAATTATCAACGATCTTGTTGTATTGCTTGGCGGAGAACGTGTCAATTACCTGACACAGGGGTCACTGTTTCGAAGCATTTACGTTTGGAGTGGAGCTTGGCAGAATACAGGTTTCAGTTCGATCGTGTACATATCTGCCTTGGCGGAAATTTCAAAATCACAGCATGAAGCTGCATCCATGGACGGAGCCAATGTTTTGCAGAAGATAAGATATATTGACTTGCCGAATGTATTGCCGATGTTTGCGGTAAATCTTGTTTTTCGTTGCGGTGCAATGTTCAGCAATAACTATGAGAAAATTCTTCTCCTTCAAAACAATTTTAATCTTGAGTATTCACAAGTGATATCAACATATACATACGAAGTCGCTTTTAAGGGGATTGTTCCGCAATACTCATTGGCAACAGCAATCGGTATCATGACTGCGATTGTAAATTTGATTATGCTTGCGATTATAAAGAAGGCAACGAAAAACTGGGAGAAGATCGATGAATAAGCGGCATTTTAATTCCCGAAAAAAAGTGAAGCATTCTCTTACGGATAAAATTTTGATTGCAGTTTGTGTGCTTTGCGGCATTGCCTTTCTTTTTATTTTTGCATATCCGGTTATTTATGTGTTGATTTCATCGATCAGCACGGATGCAATGCGGACAGGAGTTTCACTTATTCCGAATGAAATATCTTTTGACGGGTATAAAGAAGTCCTGACGGATCCAACCGTACAACAGGGTTTTATCAATTCCGTTGTTTATACTGTAACAGGAACGCTCGTTTCCTTGACCTGCACCGTTTTTTTTGCCTATGTTCTGTCCAGACCGACCTTCAAAGGTGCAAAACTGATTACGGTCATGCTGATGATTACATTGTATTTGAGCGGCGGTATGATTCCTACTTATTTGGTTGTCAAAAAACTCGGTTTGTTGAATACGATGTGGGCGTTGATCTTGCCGTCCTGTATCTCTGTGTATAATATTTTTCTTTTGCGTTCTTATTTTACAAATAAGATACCAGCGGAATTATATGATGCCGCAGTGATTGATGGTTGCGGACATTGGTGTTTTTTGGTACGAGTTGTTTTGCCGATGTCTTCTTCGTTTCTGATGGTAATTGCGTTGTTTTTCGTATCTTCATATTGGAACTCATATTTTATGGCATCTATATACATTACGGATCTGGATAAATTGCCTTTGGCCAATGTTTTGAATAATATTCTGATCAGAAATCAGGATTCTTCGCTGACTTCCGGATTGTTGAATTCCGGATCAAATATAAATGCCGAGCAAACAAAGCAACTTGTTGAATATGCACTTATTGTGGTTTCTTCATTGCCTGTCATTTCTTTTTTTATTGTTACAAGAAAACATATAGGAAAAGACTATGCTGCAGGCAGTGTGAAAATGTAAATAACCGTGTTAACACGGATAAAAAGGAGAATATTATAATGGTAAAAAAAACGATCAGTATTTTGTTGGTTCTAATCATGCTTTTGTGCTTTGCCGCATGCAAAGATGAGCCTGACACAACAGTGCCGAATGACGGCGTGATTTATTCGTCTGCAGGTGTTTTTCCTATTGTTGAAGAACCTGTGGAATTAACGGTCTGGGCCATTCTTTCGTCTGACATAACTGACTATTCGACGAATTATCAATCGCAATGGTATGAAGAATACAGCGGTGTAAAAATCAATTGGATCAATGTACCGTCATCGGGCTGGGCGGATGCATTTCAGAATTCTGTTATGAGTGGGCAGTATCCGGATATCTATTTGTATGATTTTGCAACAAATGAAGTGGAGATTTGTGCAGAATACGGTGCTGTAATTCCCTTGAATGATCTGATTAAAGAACATTGTCCGAATGTCAAGGCAATTCTCGATAAGAATCAAGAATTGAAGAAATCTCTTACGGCAAAGGATGGTAATATCTATACACTCTTTACCGAGTCGTATGATATAAGTGCATATAAGCAGAAACTTTGGGTGAATGCAGACTGGCTTCATCAATATACCGAAGCAACCGGAAAAGGTATTCCTGAAACAACCGAAGAATTCAAGGAACTGTTGCTTTTCTTTAAGAACAATGACATGAACGGAAACGGTGATAATACCGATGAAATTCCTTTTATGGGCGTAAACGGTGTTGACGGAATGTATAATCTTTTTGGTTCATTCATCCAAAGCTGCTCTGCAAGCGAAGGTTACGGTTGTTATACGGATGAGAACGGAGAAATGCAGTTTTCTTTTAACACCGATGCGTTCAGAGATGCTTTGAAATATATCAATGAACTGTATGAAGCAGGTTGCATTTCGGATCAATCTTTCACCATCAGCGCAAAAGACAGATATAAATACACAAGCGGCAAGCCGGAAGATGTGACCGTGGGTGTTGCTGTAGGTGTCAGTGCAGCCGATGTGGTTCAGCTGTCGGAAGAAGGAGCTTTGGATTATGCGGATTATGTTTCAATTCCACCTCTTGAAGGCCCGAACGGAGTTCGTAGCATTGTAACAGGTGCCGGAGAAAAGACCGTTGCCCTTAAAAATGCAATTACATCAACCTGCAAGTATCCCGAGATTGCGGCAAAATGGCTTGATTACTGGTATAGTGAAGAAGGTCGACTTTGGGGGATTAACGGTGGTTTGGAAAATGAGCATTGGACATATTCTGACGGTGAATCTGCAGACGGCAAAGGACAGATTGTTGTACACTCTGTCGAAGCGCAATCTGAAAACTTCTGTTGGTCAGGTAAAGGTGTAAATTACGCATTGACGGAAGAAGATCTCGGTCATTTGGATATGAATGAGCTTGCAACGAACAACTATCTTGCAACGTATATGGCAAATCTGGAATACCGACCGTACGCAATTAAATCGAATTGGCCGGCGATTGTATGGGGCGGTGCCGAATATGAGGATGTTGCGATCGAGTGTTCCGAACTGATAAAACTTATCAAAGACGAAGTGACCAAAGCCTATTCAGCATTTATTCTGGGTAATAAAGATATTGATAATGATGCGGACTGGAATGCATATGTTGAGAAATTGGATGAGATTGGTCTTGACCGATATCTGGAATTGGTCGAGTTGTATATTTCTTTAGGTGCTGAATAAATGCTGAGCGTTGCGGAGTATTCATATGTCCAGAATTGAGATTTGTTCAGTCGGAAAAATATATGAAAACGGTTTTGAAGCATTGCAGAATGTGTCATTTGCGTCCGAAGAAAACGAATTTATTGTGGTTGTGGGACCATCCGGCTGCGGGAAATCGACACTTTTACGATTGGTTGCCGGGTTGGACAGTGTGACGAGCGGTAGCATAAGAATCGACGGTGTTGATATAACCGATTGTGAACCCAAACTTCGCGATGTGTCTATGGTTTTTCAAAATTATGCACTTTATCCACACATGACGGTTTATGAAAATATCGCTTTTCCACTGAAATTACGGCATATTCCAAAATATGAAATTCGCAAGCGCGTTTCGGATGTGGCACAAATGCTTGATTTGCAGGAATGTCTGAAAAGAAAGCCAAAAACACTTTCGGGTGGGCAACGGCAACGTGTTGCAATCGGTCGGGCCATTGTTCGTGAACCTAAAATCTTTATATTTGATGAACCGCTTTCCAATCTGGATGCGGATTTGCGGGAGTATACGCGACACGAAATAAAGAAATTACATAAGCAACTAAAATCGGTTTTTCTTTATGTCACACACGATCAGGTTGAAGCTATGACAATGGGTGATCGGATCGTTGTGATGAAAAGCGGAAAAATACAACAATTCGATACCCCGAAAAACATTTATGAACACCCTGCCAATGAATTTGTTGCGAAATTTATAGGAACGCCGAAAATCAATTTTGTCGATGCGGATTACTATGAATTTATCACTGGAAAAAAGATTTCCGGGCAATCTATTCGTATTGGCATTCGACCGGAACATATTGCCGTACAAAAAGATCCGAAAAATACATCCGGTTGCATTGTTTCCGGTATTGAACTACTCGGAAAAGAAATCCATATTCACTTGTGTTTTTTGCAAAATGATGACATCGTTGTCTGCTTGCCGCAATCTGTTTTTGATGCGGAAATACAGGTTGGCGATCATGTATTTTGCAGTGCAGATGAAGAAAAAATACTAATTTTCAACAAAAAACGGCTGGTGAATACACCGTCAATAAATTATGAAAAGAGGGAAAGACTATGAATAATGTTAGTTTTGTTAATTTGAGCGCAGAAGATCTCAGAAAGAAAAATACTTACCTTGATCGGAACAGAATGATCGATGCAAGAACGGCAACAATTCTTTTTTCCGACGGCACGGTCAAAGCGTTGGCGCTAAATCAAGATGCGAGGTATAATGTAAGTTGCATGGTGGCCGTTACCGGCATTGCTTCCTCAGCTTATGCCGTATACGGTCTTTGTGTAGACGGAACCGTTTTTTCTTCAAATCTGATGGACGGTCGGTTCCTGTGGAAAAATAAAAATGATAATTGCATTCCCGGGTGGAATGATATCGTTGCTGTTTCCGGCGGCAGCAATCGCGCTGTTGCGGGATTGAAGAAAGATGGTACTGTTTTGCTTTATGAGTGTTCCGATATTGTGTTGGAGCCCTCGGTCTGGTTTGATATCGTGCAGATCGCTTTCGGTGATTATCATCTTGTCGGTCTTAAAAAAGACGGAACCGTAGTTGCCTCAGGGGAAAACGGTTACGGGCAGTGCAACGTTTCCGGGTGGGCAGATATTGTTCATATCGCGGCAGGCAACGGGCACACATTGGGTGTGAAAGCCGACGGAACGGTTGTGGCTGTCGGTGACAATTCCTCCGGTCAATGTGAAGTTTCGGGCTGGACGAATATGGCGCGCGTTTCCGCTTCTGTCAGACATACGGTCGGTCTCGGCAAGAACGGTGAGGTGGTTGCAACTGTGTATAAAGGCGAACCGGATTTTTACGGAGGACAATGCGACGTTACCGGTTGGAGTGACTATGATGTTGTAGACATTTCCGCAGGCCCCCTGCAGACTCTCGGAATAAAACGCAACGGTGATCTTATAACGACGGTTCCGCAAGGTATGGCAAGAAGTGAAGAACAGTTTTCACGCTGTTTCAAAATTGTCGGCATAGGAAAACTGTTCGATAATTATGATAATCTCACGGAAGAAAGAAAAATTAAGATGACGCAAAGTGCTAAACAGAAAGAATTAGAGGATATTGCGACTGAAAGAAGATGGAAAGGTGTTTGTCAGTATTGCGGCGGTAGTTTCAAAGGCTTTTTCTCAAAAATCTGCACGTCCTGCGGAAAGAAAAAGGATTATTGATGATGAATGTCTCCGATCCTATGGATATAAAAGTATCCGAAGACGGATGCATTGAAATCTATCCGACGGGAGAAATATACACCGAACAAACCATTGATTCTTATTTGACGGAAAAGTATCGGCAAGCCGGAATGTGCCTCTGCTTGGCTTGCAACCGTGAATGGGATGAAAACGTTCCCGTTTGCCCGTATTGCAACGCAAAAGACATCATTCTATTGAACTGAAAGAACACGGATCTTGTGAAAATATCTCACAAGATCCGTGTTTTTATGTTTGTATGGTTTTTAATCCGCACTTTCGGTTGCGGCGGCGGACACCATGGAGTCACGGCGTTCGGCGAGGTCTTTGTACATTTGGTTGCGTTTTTCCTTGGTCAGCGGCCACAGGAATTTGGGGATGCGGTTGATGCCGACCCGGCTGTCGGCGGTCGCATAGCCCATTTTTGCTTGCTGCATATTTGAGCACGCTTCGTGGCAGGCTTCGAGAACAGTGGGAATAAAAATGCTTTCGCAGTAGGGCATGTCGATCTTGCCCCAGCCCTCCTCACCGGCGGTGTTGGGGCCGGTGTGGGTGTGGATGGCATGGATAAGAATATTTTCAAAAGGAATATTTTCGTTTTGGGCAATTTCCCGGCGGATACGGTCGGAAATTGTGTTGTGAAGCAGGCAGACATCACAGCTGACAAGCAGCACCTTCTGCTTTTCATCCGCAAGGCAGACGGCGGTGACAAACAGGTGGTCGTTGATGCTGTCTGAAAAAATCTTGTCGTGATAGCCGTAGAGATTGCCGCCGAGCACAGGGGTAATGTCTTTTCTTGAAACACCCAATAAGAATGACATCAATGCTCCCTCCCTTTATGCTTATATTATATAAAAAACAAATTGCAATTGCAATACAAAAAAACAATACAGGCAATCCTTTCGGGCTGCCCGTATTGTTTTATTGGGGAAGATTGAGAGGGGAAATCAATAATCAGCTGAACAGATTCTTGAAGAAATCAATGATGCTTTGGAAGAATGCTATGATCTTTTCAAAGAAATTCAGCTCTTCGGGTTCGTTCCAGTCGTGACCGCAGGCATCACAAATCTTGTTGCCATCGGCATCCGTATGACCGGTTGCTGCAATTTCTCTGGTTTCTGTTTTTCCGCAAGCGCAGGCGTGTGCTTCAATACCCTTGGATTCGCAGCCGGGAGCCGTTGTTACCTTCCATTCACCGTAGTTGTGGGGAAGCTTTGCAATGGATTTGGTGTATGTATCACCGCAGTTTGTACAGGTGAAGGTTTCAACACCTTCTGCGGTGCAGGTTGCGGCAGAGGTAACCTTGGAGGTGTGGTTGTGACCGCTTGCAGTGATCACACCGCCGCCACGGACGATATAACCGCAGTCTGCACAGGCATATGCATCTTCCACACCGTCTTCGGTGCAGGTAGCTGCCGTGCCGGGAATGAGAACGGTTGCAAGGTCTTCTGCCGTGTGGTCAAGCTCGCACTTTGCAAAATAGGGAAGAATGCCTGCTTCTCTGACAAGGTTGAGTGCGGCAGGAACAAGGTCTGCCTTGCGTGCATTGATGGAATCCATGTTGTTGGATGCAATGATAACATCATTATCGCCGGAAGTGAATTCTTCCTGTACGGTGACGGATGCTTCGTAATTTTCAGCAACAACCGTGCCGGGGAAGATGCTGTCAACGATGTGCTGAGAAGCGTTGATGAGAGCCTTGGTTACGGGAACATCGGCTGCAACGTCAGCGGTCTTTTCAGCGGTTTCGAACAGACGAAGGAAGCCTTCGAGGTCGCCTTCAAGACCGTCGTTGAAGAGGTAACCCATGACGGTGTTGATGTCGAATGCAAAGTTTTCACTTGCGCAGTTGGATGCAAGAGAACCCAGAGGCAGGATTGCGTTGGCAACGGCACTGATCTTGTCGAATGTGTCGGTGTAGGTGTTGTCGCAGGCAATGATGATGCCGTCGGTGAGTTCATATACTCTGTTCACAAGAGCTGCGAGGGTTTCTGCCCAGTCAGCACCTTTTGCAACTTTGAGTTCAAATGCAACGGTGGGCATATCCATGCCGATTTCGGTTGCAACGTCAGCAAGAACATCGTTTGCAATTGCATTTGCAAGAGCAACACCTTCTACTGCTGCTTCATAAAGAACGTCAATAGCCTTGGTCATGATAATGTCTTTGCCTGCACCGTCAGCGACAGAAGCGACATCGGTCTTTGCGGGAACGGTCAGTTCGAAGCCGATTTCAACGTCTGTGTACTGTGCCTTCAGATCTTCAACGAGGGTGTTGACTGCGGGGATGCATTCTGCGAGGAGATAGTCAGCAGCGGCAACTGCCATTGCATCGAGGGTTTCGCAGCCTTCAAGTGCTGCATGAACAGCAGCGATGGTTTCGTTGGAGCCGTCGTCGATGATGTCGAGGCCGAGGGAAATAGCGGATACATAAAGAGCTTCAACAGAGGAGAAGTCGATCATGTAAAGAAGATCGAGGTTCAGACCGTTGAGAATTTCTGCAACGTCAACACCTGCTGTCTTCAGCAGCTCCTGCAGACCTGCATCGTTGAGCAGTTCTTCAGCCTGTGCCATCATGTCGTTGACAGTGTCGCAGACCTTCTGCAGGTTGTCGGTAAGGTTGGTGTTGTCGCCGTCAACAAGACCGAGGGTCTGCATGCCGTTGTCGGAAACGAGCATATCGACAATACCGTAGAGGATGTGGTTTGCCTGGCCTACAACACCGTTGTAGGTGTCATAGTTTGCGGAAACAGCGATGGGTTCGTAGTCAATGACGAAATCGGTGTCGATGAAATCGGGAAGCATTGCTGCTGCGTCGATGTCAAGAGAACCGGAAAGATTATCCAGAACGATAGTTGCTACGGGGTTGTTGATGTAAGAGGAAACGTCGAAGCCGGGAAGGTCAATGGGAACATCCACTGTGGTGCCCATGACTTCCATGGAACCGACAAGCTTGACATCGGCTTTTGCGGAGGAGGTCACCTGACAGATGAATTCATCTTCGGTTGCATAGCCGTTGTAGGCAAGGTCGATGGAGATGCCGTTGATCTGCAGTTCCTTAACCGTAATGCCGCTGACCTGTGTGCCGATCATTGCGGAGCCCATGGTCTGTGCAGCTTCAAGAGCCTTCTGTTCTGCAAGGTCTGCAATCTGCTGGAAGGTGATGACCTGGCTGAACAGGTTGGTTTCGCCCATGTCAACGGTGAATGCAAAGAGATCCTGCATGGCCTTTGCATTGTCTTCCACCATGATAGCCGTGATGGCTTCGGGGATGGCTTCGTTGGTGATTGCAAGGGTCAAGCCTTCGGGCATTTCACCGAGCTGACCGTTGATCTGATCTGCATAAGCGGAATAGATGGTCATGGTGTAATCCATGGCAGGTCTGTATTCCTGCACAAGGTCACAAGCGTAGGTTGCGATTTCTTTGTCAGCGGAATCGGTAGCTCCGGTGTAAACGCCGACAACGGGAGGATCGAATTCAACATCAAGGGTGTTTTCCCAGGTAAGGGTCTTTGCGGTTGCAACGCCGTCAGCAACGGTAACGGCATAGTAGTTTTCACCGTCTTTATAATAAACATTACCACCGGAAACGGTTTCAAGCAGTGCGAGGTCTTCGTATGCTGCATTGAAGGATGCGGGGAGAGCAACATCTTCACCGACAACTGCGGTCTGACCAAGAGTCATCTTGAGCAACGAACGGACAACAGTGTCAAGAAGATAGGTATAATAGGTGTTGATTTTGACTTCATTGTCGGCTTCAACAAGGCCGACAAGGTTTTCTACGAGGGTGTAGATGTCGGTGGTTCTCAGGTCATAAGCCTTGAGTTCTGCAATGCCGTCAGCGGAAAGGATGCCCATTTCTTCGCAGACGCCTGCAAACCAACCGAGAATGCCGTTGTTGATGATGTCGTCAAAGTTTTCGGTTCTTTCGCCGTTTGCATCAACAGCATAGTCATATTTCATCTGCTTTGCAACCCAGTCAATGAACTTATCCTGGATGTCGTTGCCGATGAGGTAGTTGTTGTAGAAATCAATGATCTGCTTGTTTTCTTCAACTGCGGGGTCGAGTGCTTCAATGTATTCGCCTACCTTGCCGTAGTCAAATACCTTGCCGGCTTCCCACTGGAAGACTTTACCGAAAATTTCGGAGTTGTCTGCCATGAACTGCAGAACGCCGTAGATGAAATCAAGCGAGGTGCCTGCTGCTTCGCGGGTGATGAGGTTGGTTGTGTCAAGGTTTGCAAAATCGCCTTCAAGCTTTGCAAGATAATCCTTGTAAGTGATCACGTCATCGAGAGTCTTGATTTCGGGAATGTCAACAGCAACCGTTGTGCCCATGACATTCACTTCAAAGGACTCAAAGTCTTCGGTGACTTTGGCAATCTGTCTGTCTACCCAATCGAGGATGACGCTTGCCATTTGTTCCGCCGTCAGGTCTGCAACGATGCCGCTTGCAACAGCACTTCTGTCATAAGAAGTTTCTGCTGCCGAGCCGCCGACAGGAAGAACCGCAAGCATCATAAGGATCGAAAGGATGATTGCAAGTGTTTTCTTCATAGAAAAGCCTCCTGAAAAATTTTTTTAAGGCACGCAATTTTTTGTCCTTTTTTGTTGGTAAAATAATACAAAAAACACCGCCTTTGTCAAAATTATACTATTCATATTTGTCTGTTTGCAAGAAAACATGCACCCGATTCTGTCAAATAATTGACAAAATCTGGTGCATTGTCCCACTTTTTATTTATTGTTTATTTGTTTTTTTTCGGATGCAGTTTTTTAGTTTAAAATCGACATTGCGGAATTGTAAAAGAAGTGTGAATTGTCATAAAAAAAGTTTGTTAATTTTGTCACAATTGGGGTTGAGAAGTGTAATGCGCCATCTTCAATCCGCTGTCAATTCCGGAAACAGATAGTCCCAGATGTCAAAGATGTAGTCCATTTCCCGACGCAGCTTTTTGCTGTTGTAATCCGACAGATTCGGCATGGTATTTACAATAAAGCCCGTAAAGAAAACCGTCAGCTTGCCGCTGTTTGCGTCGATGAATGCATCCGACCATGTGTCCGTAAAAATGTGCATGGCAGTGCGCATGTCATAGAAAACAAAAAGATTGTGGTATTGCTTGTAGACCTCCTGTGACAAATAATACCTGTACAGATCGCGGTCGCTTTGACTCATGATCAGATTCTTCTTTTTTCCGGCTTCCTCAATTCCGTCCCTTCCTGCTTCAAACCACAATCCGCATTGGCGAAGTGCGGTTTCGATAATGTGCTTAAAGCATTCGTTGCGGAATTCGTCCATGTTGCCGAAATGCAGGTAAAATGCTGCTCTGGACATATCCGCCCGCTCGGTCAGCTCTGTAACGGTGATTGCGTCGATCTCGCTTTCCTGCAGCAGCTGTGCATAGGCAGAACGCAACCTGCGGAAAATGCGTGCGTCTGCATTGGCGTTGTTCATTCGGTATCACCTCCGGGGATCAGGGCGGTGATGTCAAGGGACAGCAGAAAGAGGATGATGTCCGTGTCAATGCTGTCCTGCCGTCTGTAAGACTCAAGCATGGAAAAAACGGTTCCGTTGGCGATGAATCTTGCAAAGTAGGATGCTTTTTGCGGATCAAAACCAGCTTGTTGTGCCAACGGAACGGTGCTTTGCTGAAAACGGTCGATCAGTTGTTTCAACAAGCGGATGTTGTTGGTGCGGAACAGATACTGCATCAGTATTGTATCCTTGGGCAGCAGATGAAACTGTCTGAAAATTTCCGATGCCGGCATGAGGGTCTTTTTTTCGGTCAGCACCTGCGGCACATCCTTGAACAGGAAAAGTCTTGTCATGATAACAAGGCAACGATCGCAGAAATCGCAGAACAGAAAATCAAACACCTCATATACATCCGAAAACGTACGGTAAAACGTGCTTTTGCCGATCTGCGCTTTTTCGGTCAGCTGCGTAACGGTGATGTTTTCCACCGTATTGTCCTGCATCAGCTCGATCAATGCATTTGCAATGCGGTTTTTGTTAAGAGTTGTTTTATCCATCTTTTAATATGTATTTACCTATTATATACAGCTGTTTTTTACTCCGTTGCCGCATCTGCATTGGCGGCTGCAGTCACAAGCTGGTCACGGCGTTCGGCAAGCTCCTTGTACATCTGATTGCGTTTTTCCTTGGTCAGCGGCCACAGGAATTTGGGGATGATGCCCAAAGAGCCCGTGATGACGGGAACAGCCGAGCACAGGGCAAACAGCCAGAACTTTGTGCGGTTGTCCTGTGTGCCGATCTCAAGTCCCTGCACATAGCCGATCTTTTTGAGGACGATGCTTCTGACCGAATTCATCAAAGAACTCTGAATTTTCAGCACAAGGCTCTTTGCAACGCTGGTGGTGGCCTCCATGCGGTAGCCGTTTTTCCATTCGCAGTAGTCCATGGCTTCGTTCCAAAGGTCGGCATTGATGACCTTGTTGACACCGAAGGTCCATTTGCCCATGAATTCACGCACACCCACGGCACAGACCATGGGGATCATTTTGGTGTAGTTTCGGTTGATGATGCCGAACAGGAAATAGCCGAGGTTCAGAATGTCGCCGTAAATGTCCGAGCCGACCCAGATGGCCTTGGATGAGAATCTGCGGCGCAGAGGACCTACAAAGCCGTAGCTGATGGAGCCGTTGAACGAGGACGGTGCATTTGCGAGCGTGATGAGGGAATAAGAGCCGAAGACATCGATGAAGTAATTTGTTTCGCTTGTTCCCACGCTGAAGCCGCCGAGGAAATCCGACAGACACATCAGCAGAACCGGGTAGTTGGTCACAATCGCATGCAGCCCCTCCTTGATGTTCGGTTTTTCGATGGATTGCGGCACACGCTCCTTGGAAACGAGGAAGAAATACAGCGTCAGAACCGAAGAAATCAGGCTTGTGCCGATGCCGAAGGTCATAAATGCGGAGCTTAATTTCCAGTTGATGACCTTGTTGACGATCAGGTCATAGAGTGCGCCGAAAATATAACGCGGCAGGTCTTCCCCGAGGTAGCCCGAAAGCAGTTCAACGAGGGTGATCAGTCGCACACGCTCGTTCGGGTTTGGTGTGATGGTGGAGTGGTAACCGCCCTTTGCAAGGCCGATGGCGGTGGCGGCGGTTTCGTTGATAACGCTGAAAGCAAAATAGAAAATCAGCTTCGGCACAAAGGTTGCCGAGGTGTTCGGGAAGAACAGCGGAATCATCCAGTACAGTGCGCCCAACAGGGTCAGCGGAATCTGCAGTCCCAGAAGATAAGGACGGAATTTGCCGAGTCTTGTGCGCGTGGAGTCAACAACCGTGGCAAGGATGATATCGTTGAAAATATCCCATGCGCTGGTGAAGATGTTGACAATGGCGGAAATGGTGAAGTCGATTTTGACAACATCCCAGATGTAACGCTCCTGGAAGCCGTTGATATTGAAGGTGTTGGAAATGTCATTAAGAAGGTAGGCAACGCTTTCTTTCGTGGAAACATAGTTGTAGTTTTCAAAAACATTGGGAAGCTTTGTGCTGTCATTGATCTGCACGGTTGCTTTGTTTTCGTCCATTATTGCGTACCTCCTTCAACGGTGATGTTGCAGCCTGCCATGTAGCTTTCGATTTCGCTGATTGCAATGATCTGTACCTCGCCCTCTCCGACTGCGGTGACAACACCGTTTTCGTCCACGGTTGCCACTGACTCATCGGGGGAGTACCAGATGATATTCTTTATGCTTGCCTTTTCGGGCTGTACGGATGCGGAAAGCTGTGTTTTTTCGCCGATCTGCAAGGTCTGTGACCTGGAGTGCATTTTCACACTGTCGGGCAGAGTGATGACAAGCACCTCGCAGGTGTCGGTGTAGGTCTTGCCGAGATATTCGAGTGTTGCGGTGATCGTAACAGTCTTGTCGCTGAGGGCTACGGCATCCACAACGCCCTGCTCGTTTACGGTGGCGATGCTTTCATCGGATGAGGTGAATGTCAGCGTGTAGCTGTCCTCGGGTGCATCCTGTGCTTTGTTAACGGTCAGGTTGAGTGCCTGATAGCCTGTTTTGTCGAGGATAATGCGATCCTGCGCAACGGAAATGCCTGCATAATAAATGCCGTAATCCGTTGTGATCGTGCAGTCAAAGGCGAGTGCTTTTGTGCCGAGGTCGGCAAGCTCGCCCGTGAAGGTCACGGTATATTCCATGTGATATGTACGGCTGTAGATTACTTTTTGCAGACGGTCTGTCACGGGATTCAGTGTCAGCTCGGCAGTGCTTTCCTGCAGCTGAATTGTCTTTTTGTCAACGGTCAACACACCTGCAAATTCATTTTCGGCTTTGGTGAACACCTCGTTGTCGGCATCCGTAAAGGGGTTTTCGACAGCGGCACTGTAAATAAAACGATGATTGTCGGTGTTCTGTGTCAATTCGACGGTTTCATCGGTGAAGGCAGGGAATATGTCTGCTTTTTCACCGTATTGCATGTTTTGATGTTCGATGAAGCCGCATATGCCGCTTTCAATCGAGCCTGCGGCAAAGCGCAGAAGGCTCTGCTGTGCTTCGCTCAGATCACAGGTGAGATTATAAAGATCCACAGAGCTGTTTGCAAGTATCTGCGTTTCACCGCTTTGCTGTGCATCGGTCAGCAGGGTGTTCAGCGCAAGAATGCGGTCTTCGTTGCTTTCGGGGGCAGTGCTGATGTAGGTGACCTGTTCAGCAGGCGGTGTGTAAACGCCCTCTTCAACGAGCGTGTCGGCATACAGGATGATCGTGGCCGAGCACAGTGAAATGATCAACAGGGGACACAGTATGAGAATCGCAATCTTTACTTTCAGCGGCAATGCATTCAAGCTTTTATTTTCAGCCATTGTTCTTACCGCCTTTCTTTTCTTTCTTTTCTTTTTTCTTGCTTGCTCCTATGAACTGCGTACGAGCAAGCTCCTCCTCCTCACTGTAGACAACGGGCAGCGGAAGCTCGTCAAAGCTGATTTCACCGTTTTTCACCTTTTTGAGAATTTCAAGGCGTTCGAGATCAACGGGTTTGATCTGCGGCTGCGGATCCTTTTTGGCAAGCAGAATGTTGATAACAATGAGCGCAATAAGCAGCGAGAGCATCACAAAATAGCCTGCACCCAATGAAACGGAAAACATGGTGCTGTCGGCAACACTGTTTTTGAACAGGAGCGTCACGACAATGCCTGTAACGCACAGAATTGCGGCGGCAACGGAAAAGCCGTTCATGACCTTACAGCTCTTTTTTAAGTTCAAAAAGCCGAGCAGCAATGTGACGAACACACCGAGCAGTGTAAGAAATTCAACAACAAATACGGCAAGCGAAGCGGTCAGCATCGCGGCAGCCTCTTTTGCAATGTCGGCATTGAGAATATTGAGAAGCTGCTGCAGAATGCCGTCAGAGAACATCTGATAGGCACCAAGGGCACTGATGGTGATGCCCTGCGACCAGAACGGCAGCTGCACACCTGCGCCTGCGAAGGGTATAAACAGACAGCCGATCCCCACAATGATGATGATCATTCTTGCCAGTGCAAGCTTTTCTTTGACAAAGGCGAGCTTGATTTTTTCAATCAGAATATGCACTTTTGAAAATTCAAGCTCACATTTTTTTGCATCTCTTGCAAGGTCTTCTTCCTGCGTGTAATACATGATGTGTACACCGCACTGCTTGCAGTTGGGCGCGAGGTCAAAGCGGGCAATTTTTGTGCCGCATTTCGGACAAACCAAACAAAACACCCCTTAATTTTATTTATTTATATTTATTTTAACATACAGCGCAAAATACTGTCAACAAAGAAAAAAAGCTCCCCGTGCCAAAAAACACAGGGAGTTTTTGTGTATTTTTACTTTGCAAAGGACGATTTGATTGCGGAAATCAGCCACGAGAAAATGAGCTTGAGCCAATTGAACAGCGACTGCATGCGGGTGATAAAGGTGGGCTCCTCCTGCGCGGCGTGCAGCCATTCAAAATCGGGGCAGTTGTCGGCTGTGAGGGCTTCCCATGTGCCGTCTGCTTCGTTGAAGGCAACAAACTGCGGATAAGCGGGATTATCGTTTACGGTCATGCCCGTGCTGCGGCAGAACTCAACGGCCAGCTTCAGGTTGAAGTCCTTGAAATAATCGTGGTGCGCATTTTTGACAACCCATGTGGTTTCGGGGAACATGCAGGTGGAAACGTCCACCTTGCCGTCAGCGGAAAGGAATTCGCCGTAGCCTTCGGCAATGCGTGCTTCCAGGTAATCCGCAGACAGGGTCTTGTGTGCATCGGCGCAGGTGGCACCGTAGGCTGCATCCTTCACGCTCACCAGCGAGTCGCTCATGTCGTTGAGGGCGGGGCCGTAGGGCGCATTCACATAGCCATATTTTGCGGTGAAGCCGATATGGATGCCGTATTCCTCGCTGAAAATTCTGTACAGCTCGGGCAGGCGGGAGGTGACATGCTCGCGGTAGTATTCGATTTTGGCGATCTGACCGGCATTTTCAACACGGCGCGGGTCATTTTCGTCACCGTAAATCAGGGTGAGTGCTTCGTCGAAATCCTCTTCATAAACGCAGGTCCAGTAGTTTACCTGCGTGGTCATGCCGACTGCAGCAAGCAGTGCGGGAATGAGTGCTTCATACATGCGGCCGTAAAGCTGCTCAACGGAAAACAGCAGCATATCCGTGAAGCCGCCCTGGTTGAGCATATCGATGGTTGCAAAAATGATTTCGTTTGCAACGTCACCGAGCGTGAAGCCCATGCCGACACCCGATTCACCGCAGTGCGTCATCTGACCGAGATAACGCTGCAGGGCATCGTCGTCAAAGCAGAGCTTGCCGCTGAAGGCGTGGCTGATGGTGGAAGCACCGTTGGAGAGCACCTCGCAGTACATGGCGTTCTTGACATGGCCGAGGCTGCCGTATTTTTCAAGATAAGCCGTCAGCAGGCTGCCGCCGAGGCATCTTGCCACGATGCAGACCTGATCGCAGCCGGTGGTCTGCATAACGGTCTGAATGTAGGTGTGCAGTCTGTCCACATGGTCATAGGGAGAAAGGCGCCAATCGAAGCAGAACTGATAATTGTAAAGGTCAAAATAACCGTCTTCACCGAAGTCATACAGCGCGGCGGCTTCGGAGGCTGCAAGCACCTCGGGGGAAACGCCCGTGCCGTACATCGGATTGCCGTTGCCGTCGAGATGGCCTTTTTCGAACAGCGGTGCAATTTCTTCATACAGTGCCTTGCCGTAATTGTCCCATTTGTTGAACAGAAGTCCTTCCGTTACAAACGGCAGCAGCACATTCGCGCAGCTTTCGATGATGGTGCCGGCATCCAGACCGTCGGAATCGTCTGCCGAAAACAGCGACTCAAAGTCCGCAACGATGCGGTTGCCGTCGGGGTCATACAGGGCTTCGCCGTTGCCGCGGATGAAAATGATGGGCAAGGCCTCCTGCCCGACTGCGGCTGCGCTTGCGGGCGCAAGAGCACAAAGAAGCAGAACGGCTGCCAGCAAAAGGGAAATCAGTTTTTTCATAATAATCATCTCCATAAATGATATGTTCATATTTTACCACTCTGAAAAAATGTTGTCAATAACTAAATCAACAAATATGGATTGAATTGTTCACAATTTTTGTGATGCTTTGCAACGTCCGGCAATTGTATTTTGGCAGAAAATTTAAAATTTTCACACCCCGAAAAGCCCGCAGAATCGGGCTTTTTTGCATGTCGGGGGTGAAAAAGCGGGGCAGAAATAAAAATTTGTTTTTGCTACTATGCAGACACTGCGGGACGGGTAAGAAACGCAAGGAGATGTGTTTTTGAAAAAGAAACCGAAGATTTCCGCCGATGCCCTGCTTGATACCTTGCTGCTGACTGCCGATGCACTGGTCCGGACACTGCATCAGGAGGTCAGCGGCGCAGACGGGGAAAAGGCAGAAATCCGCAGTATCAAGGAATGGACGGCTGCCGCCAAGGAGCTGACGGCACTCGTCAAAAGTCTCGGCGAACGGGAAACGCAGAAATCTGCAGAAGCCAACCGTATTACGGTGCGTTTTCTGGATGCTGAGGAATTTACGAAATAAGGACTGACGGAAAGGAAAAAGAGAATGGAGTATACGCTGAATATTCCTGCGCCCAATGAAAAGCAAAAGCTTTTTCTGAGCGATACGCACAAGTATGTGGCATTCGGCGGTGCACGCGGCGGCGGCAAAAGCTGGGCGGTACGGGTCAAGTCGGTCTTGCTGGCATTGCAGTATCCGGGTATCAAAATCATGATCGTGCGCCACACCTACCCGGAGCTGCGTGCCAATCACATCACACCGCTGCGTGAAATGCTCGGTGGACTGGCAAGCTACAAGGAAACGACAAAGGAATTTCTGTTTCCCAACGGCAGTGTGATTCTGTTCCGCCACTGTCAGACCGAAAAGGATGTGGACAAATATCAGGGAACGGAAGTGGATGTGCTGTTTTTAGACGAAGCCACGCAGTTGAGTGAAGAACAGTACAACCGTTTCAAGGCCTGTGTGCGCGGTGTAAACAAGTTCCCTAAACGCATTTATCTGACCTGCAACCCCGGCGGCGAGGGGCATGCATGGGTCAAGCGGCTGTTCATTGATCGCAGCTACAACAGCGGTGAGAACGCCGAGGAATATTCCTTTATTCAATCGCTTGTCACGGACAACAAGGCATTGCTGTCAAGCGACCCCGACTATATCAAGCAGCTTGAAGCCCTGCCGCCGAAGCTCAGGAAGGCATGGCTGGAAGGGGATTGGAACATCTTTGAGGGACAGTTCTTTGAGGACTTCGTTGATCGTCCCGAATACTACAAGGAGCGTCGGTGGACGCATGTGATCGAGCCGTTCGAGGTGCCGCCCGAATGGAACATTGTCCGTTCGTTCGACTTCGGCTACTCCAAGCCCTTTTCCTGTGACTGGTGGGCGATCGACTATGACGGCAGGGCATATCTGATTCTGCAATTGTACGGCTGTACGGCAAATCCCGATGAGGGGGTGCGATGGTATCCCGACCGTATTTTCAAGGAGATCCGCCGCATTGAGTGTGAGCACCGATGGCTGAAAAACCGCCGCATCACGGGGGTTGCCGACCCGTCGATATGGGATGATTCAAGGGGGAATGCGGTCATAGACAGTGCCGACCGCCATTTCGTGTATTTCTCAAAAGGGGATAACCGCCGTCTGTCGGGATGGATGCAGTGCCATTACCGCCTTGCATTTGACGAAAACGGTCTGCCGATGGTGTATTTCTTCAACACCTGTAAGCATGCCATCCGTACATTGCCGCTGCTGCGGTTTTCGCAGACGGACCCCGAGGATCTGGACACGCACATGGAGGACCACTTTGCTGATTCCTTCCGATATTTCTGTATGTCACGACCCGTACCGCCCACGCGCGCCGCACCTGTGCGGGAGCTGACGGATGACCCGCTGAACCAACGGGTTTTGTATGATCCGTTTACCTACCGCTGATTTTTGAAAGGAGATTTTCAATGAAAGAAAACAAGACCAAACAGCCCGACACCGTCATCACCGCCCGACAGGTGCAGCAGGCAGCACACATTCTTGAAACCTATAAGGGCGGTAAAGCGACACTCGAACAGCGCATTGTCGAAAACGAAATGTGGTTCCGTCTGCGCCATTGGGATCGCAGCAAAAACAACCCCAACCGAAAGAATGCTTCGGCATGGCTGTTTAATTCTATCATCAACAAGCATGCCGATTTCATGGATGCACTCCCCGAATGTACGGTGTTGCCCCGTGAGCAGTCCGATGTGCAGACCGCAGAACTTTTAAGTGCGGTCATCCCCGTGATTCTTGAGAACAACGGCTTTGAGAGCGTGTATTCCGATGCGTGCATGTATAAGCTCAAGAACGGTACCGCCTGCTATGCCGTGCAGTGGAACAATCAGGCGGCAGACGGCAGAGGGGATATCGAGGTCGCGCAGATCGATATGCTCAATCTGTTCTGGGAGCCGGGTGTGCGTAATCTGCAGGACAGCCGCAATGTGTTCCATGTGCGTATTGTCGACAATGATGTTCTGCTCGAGGAATACCCGTCACTGGAGGGCAGGCTGCAGCAGCCGCTGGTGGATGTGAAGCAGTATGTCAACGATGACAACGCAGACCTCAACAACAAATCCGCTGTTGTCGATTGGTACTACAAGCGCCGTGTGAACAGCAGATCTGTTTTGCATTACTGCAAATTCGTCGGTCAGGAGGTCTTGTTTGCAAGCGAAAACGACCCCCGTTTTGCAAACGGCTTTTATGACCACGGAAAATATCCCTTTGTCTTTGACACGCTGTTCAGGGAGGAGGGAACCCCTGTCGGCTTCGGCTTCATCGATGTGATGAAGGATGCTCAGGAGGCAATCGATGTACTCGGTACCGAAATTCTGCGCAATGCCCGTATGTCGGCACGCAGACGCTATTTTGCACGCACGGACGGTGCCGTCAACGAAGCCGAGTTTGCCGACTGGAGCAAGGATTTTGTGCATGTCAGCGGCTCATCCCTCGGAGAAGAAAGCCTGCGTGAAATTACGGCACAGCCGCTTCCGGGTATTTATCTTTCCGTGCTGCAGGCAAAAATTGATGAGCTCAAGGAAACCAGCGCCAATCGCGATTTCACCCAGGGCGGCACCATGGGCGGTGTCACATCGGGTGTTGCCATTTCCGCCTTGCAGGAATCGGGCAACAAGGTCGGCAGAGATATGATCGCCGCTTCCTATCGCACCTTTGTGCAGGTGTGTGAGCTGATCATTGCGCTGATCCGTCAGTTTTACACCACACCGCGTCTGCTTCGTATTACCGATCCCAACGGTGCGCCGCAGTATGTGTCGCTTGACAACAGCAATATGCTTGCCCGTCCCCAGGTCAGCGATTTCGGTGTGACTTACGGTGACCGCCTGCCCGTGTTCGATGTGCGTGTGAAGGCACACAAGCAGAATCCGTTTTCACGCAGTGCGCAGAATCAGGATGCGATCAACTTTTTTCAGATGGGACTGTTCGATCCCGCACGCTACAAGCAGGCATTGGCTTGTCTTGAGCTGCTTGACATTGAAAACAAGGATAAGATCGTTGCTGCTGTTTCGCGCAACGGGGCCGCTTACGAGGCGCAGCAGAGCATGCTGCCGTCTGTTCCTGCAGGAGGTTTGCAATGACAAAGGTTGTTTTTGAACGCAAGGACAATACATTTTCGCTCATCTGCACGGGGCATGCAGGCTACGGTGAACAAGGAACGGACATTGTGTGCGCAGGCATTTCTGCGCTGTGCGGTGCATTGGAAATCACACTGGACAACCTGCAGGATAAGGGTATGGTACAGACCCATTTCTGCTCGTGGTCGGATGCAAGCTTCTGTGCCGAAGCCACAGCCGTACCTATGAATATCGGGGTCGAAACGGCATTCGGGTTTGTTTATGACGGGCTTTGCCGTATGGAAGAAGCATACAGCCTGTATCTGGAATGCCACAGGTATGTAAACGGAAAGGAGATGACAGTATGAAAAATGTTTATTTGCAGTTCTTTGCCGAGGGGACAGCGGAAGCCGCCGCAGACAGTGAATCCGCTGTAGGCAGTGAAACCGCCGCACCGCTGCCGGCAGAAGAAAATACCCCTGTCAGAGAAGCAGACGAGCCTGCACCTGTGCAGCCCGAAGAAGCGGCGCAACCGCAAGCCCCTGCAATGCCCGACGGGCAGACGCTGCGACAGCTGCAACGCATTGCCGACGGCAGAATGCGCATGCAGGACTGGCAGGCGCAGGGTGAGCAGCTGAAAGCGTTTTATCCGTCCTTTTCCTTTTCCGAGCTGTATAACGGCAATGAGGATTTTGCAAGGCTTTTGCAGGCAGGGGTCAGTGTTCGCCATGCGTATGAGGTCACGCATCTGCCGCAGATTCTCACCAATGCCATGCAGTATGCCGCACGCAAGGCCGCCGAAAAAACGGCAAATGCCATGTCCGGCACGGCAGACCGACCGCAGGAAAACGGACTTTCTGACCGCAAGGCAGGTCTGCCGACCGAGAAAAAAGTCGATAACCTGACACAGACGGATATCATCCGCATTCTCGAGCGTGTCGGGAAGGGAGACAAAATTACATTCTGATTTTTTTCAATTTGAAAGGAGATCTATTTTTTATGAAGCATTTTGATTTACAGTTTTTTGCCGCAGGTGATGTCATCAATACCACCGGCGGTACGATGGAAAACGGCAATATCACCGATTCCTCCGCACTCTCTGCAGAAATGAAGACCTTCTACGACAAGACCCTCATCACCCTTGCAAGTGCAAACCTTGTGCATGAGCAGTTCGGTCAGAAGCGCCCCATTCCTGCCAACAACGGCAAGACCATTCAGTTCCGTAAGTTCTCGCGTCTGCCCAAGGCGCTCAAGGCAATCACCGAGGGTGTTACCCCTGCCGGCAACAAGCTTTCCGTTACGGGCGTGACCTGCACGGTCGATCAGTACGGTGACTATATTGAGCAGACTGATATGCTCGAGCTGACCGCCGTGGACAATACCATTGTTGAAGCCACCAAGGAGCTTGCAGGACAGGCAGGGCTTACCCTTGATACCGTTGTCAGAAATGAGATCATCGGTGGCACCAACGTCTGCTATGCACCGAGCGTGGAGGGAGACACCGTCACGGAAATCACCTCCCGTGCGGATATTTCCGAAAAGTGCAGACTGCGTGTCAAGGATGTATTCCGTGCCGCGGCCGAACTTAAGGCAATGAATGCACCCAGAATCGGCAGCCACTATGTTGCCATCATCCACCCGTATGTTGCCTATGACCTGATGCAGGATGCAGGCGAGCAGTGGGTCGGCATTCAGAAGTATGCAAACCCCGAAACCATTCTTCGCGGTGAAGTCGGCACCCTTGCAGGGGTTCGTTTTGTGGAATCCACCGAAGCCAAGATCTACGGTCCTGCCGAAATTGCCGAAGGTTTCAGCCGTCTGCATCTCAAGAATGCAGTGTCTGCATCCGCAAGCAAGGTAACGGTTGCTGAAAATCTTGCACCCGCAACCTTTGCGGAACCCATCGCGGTGTATGTAAACGGCATCGAAAACACCGTGACCGCCATCGAAAACACCAACGGCGAAACCGTGCTGACCCTCGGTACTGCCGTCAACAACCTCGAAGCGGATGCAATCATCTGCGGTGTCGGCGGCGGCAAGGACGGCTCTGCCGTATTCTGCACGCTGTTCCTGGGCGAAAATGCCTACGGTGTTACTGACATTGAAGGCGGCGGTCTTGAGCACATCGTCAAGCAGCGCGGCTACGGCAATGACCCGTTGAATCAGAGAAGCTCCGTGGGCTGGAAGGCAACCAAGGTTGCAAAGCGACTCATTGAGGAATATCTGCTTCGCTATGAGTCGGGCAGCGAATTTTCCGCAACCGCAGAAACCAACTGATCACATTGCAAAAGGGGTGCGGTTGACCGCACCCCGACATTGAAAAATATTTTTTGAAGGAGTTTTTTATTATGGCTAACAAGAAAAAGAATCCCGCAGCCGAGGCTGCAACCGTTCCCGTTTTTATCCCCAAAACCGACAAGAATGACGATGCACAGTTTGTAGCCGTCAACGGCAGAAGAATGCTCATCCGCAAGGGTGAGGTTGTGGAGGTTCCGCCTGCATTTGCAGAGGTCATTGCCCATTCCGTGCAGGCAGGGCAGGAGGCTGAACGCTTCATCAATGCCGTTTCCAACGAATAAGGAGAATTGCCATGACGATCAAGCAAGCCATTGCCCGATTTGATACACTGTATCCCAATGAAATTTCCTACGAGCAGAAACTGGCATGGCTCTCGGAGCTCGACGGCATTGTGTATGAGGAAATTCTTTCTCTTTACAAGCAGGCACCGCCGACGGCTTTTACGGGTTATATTCTTGCCACACCCGATGAAACACAGCTGCTCGTGCCGTTTCCGTATGAAAAAATCTATGTCGAATATCTGTCTGCGATGACCGAGCTTGTACGCGGCAACGCCGAACGCTACAACAACGCTTCTGCATTGTATGCCAATACCTTCGATGCCTTTGCAGCCGAATGCAACCGCACCTATACCCCCTTGCACAGCACGCAGGTGTATTTTTAAGGAGGTCTGCCGATGCGCTATGCAAAACAAAAAAATATTGCCCGACAGCATTTTCAGATCGGGACGATGGACGGCATTGACCGCAGTTCGTTTGCCGATGAAAGAACATTGCAGGATGCTCACAATCTGACAAGTGACGGCAAGCCGTACTGGAAGACCCGACCGCCGCGCGGACGCTGGCATCTGCTGAATGAAGAACAGGACGAAACCAACAGCGGTGTGTTTGTGCTCAACGATCCCATCAGCGGTGCGTGCTCGCTCGAGGAGGGACTGTGCTGGACAACAGGCAGCAAAATCTATATCGGCGGCAAGCCGCTTGACGGTATCGCCTTGCGCAACAGTGCGCGCAAGCAGCTGCTGCCCATCGGTCGGGATTTGTTTATCCTGCCCGACGGTGTGCTTCTGCACAAGGATGAACAGGGAATCTGGCAAAAACAGGAAGCCGAACCGCAGGTGGTCGTTGATCATGCCGTTGTGTGCGGTAACCGCATCTGGGGCTGTCGTTACGGTGAAAATGCGGACGGTGAATTTGTGAATGAGATTTTCTGCAGTGCGCTCGGTGATCCGCTGACATGGAACCGCTACGGTACAGGTGCGGACGACTGCTACTGTGCCTCGGTCGGTGCACCGGGTGCCTTCACGGGTGCGGCGGTGCTGTATGACGATGTCATATTTTTTAAGGAAAACAGTGTGTTCTGCGTGTCGGGCACACAGCCGTCAGACTTTCGTGTGACACACAATGAGGGCAGAGGTGTGCGTGCAGGCTGCGAACGCAGTATTGCCCGTCTTGGCTCGAGTGTCGTGTATTGCGGTACGGACGGGGTGTATCGTACCAACGGCAGTTATACCGTGCGCCTGTGTGACGGATTTCCGCCCACGGCACTTGAAAATGCGGTCGGCGGTGTGAGCGGTGAAAAGTATTATCTTGCCGCACACGATCAGAACGCAGAAAAATGTATGTTCGTTTTCACCGCAGGCAGGGATACCTACCATTGCGAGGACAATGCAATCAATGTGCAGTATCTGATTCCCCAGCGCAACAGTCTGTATATGCTGTGTATTCCCAATATCACGCAGATCGTAGGCATCAGCCTTTATTGGATGATGATCTGCGTAGCCGATTGGAATGCACCCGATAAATACACCAACTGCCTGCTGATGGAAGGGTCGCAGGAGTCAGATTACGGCTATGCACCCGAAACGGATATCCAATGGTATGCGCTGACCAACGAGCTGGACTGCGCAACACCGGATACAAAGTGCATCCGCGAGGTTGCGGTACGCTTTGAGCTCGGAGATTCGGCATTGCTGTGTGTTGAATTGCGTACCGACCGCGGAGAGATCAAACAGCTCGGAAGGTTCACGGGTAAGGGGCTGCGCCGCAGAATTCTTCATGTCAGCGCTCTGCCGTGTGAAGCGGTGCAGCTTTATTTTTACGGTCACGGTGCATGCACCATCCGCAATGTTGAAATCATCTTTGAGAATGCGAAAGGAGAAGAAAGTCGTGTATAACGAAAGAGAACGCAGTGCCGAAATGATGCGCGGAGATCGCTCGGATTACAACGAAAGACAGATTCTGCGCTTGCTGGAGGAGATCCGTGCCGATGTGCGTGCATTGCGTGCACAGAATAAGGAGGACACATGAGCACGAACAAGAAAAAAGATGAGGAGCTCCTGCAGGAGCAGAATTCCGTTGTGGTTGCAGGTGATGCAGGGATTCTTCGGGATTCCCTGCTTGAAGAGTTGTTGAACATGCAGCCGTTTGAATTCGATCTGAATGCGGATGCGCTTTATCAGCAATACCGCGATTCCTATGTCAGACAGGGGACGGATGCTGCTGCCGATGCCTTCGGAAAGGCGGCAACGCTGACGGGCGGCTATGCCAATTCCTATGCACAGACGGTCGCAGCACAGACCTATGATGACTATATGCTCAGGCTGCAGGACAAGGGACTTGAAATTTATGAAAATGCTTACGACCGCTATAAGCAGGAAAATGACCGCAAGGCGGATTTGTATGACATGGTAAGCAAATACGAAAAAGAGGAGTATTCCCGTTTGCAGGATGCGGAGAAATCCGATTATGAAAAACAGCAGGATGCACTTTCGTTTGCTTATAAAATGGCGCAGCTCGGTGATTTCTCTTATCTGCAGGAGGTGGGCATTGATATTTCCGCATTGCAGGCCGCGGCAAAGGAAAAAGAGGATGCACCCGAAAAAATCAGCGTGACCATTCAGAATACGGCGGAAGAAACCTATTATTACTACGGCTATTCAGCACTTGTGCGTTACCTGGATCGTCAGGTTGCCTACGGGCAGCTTACGGAGAAGGGTAAAAACCAGGTCATCAAGGCGCTGACAGGTCGCTGATGATGCATTTTGTAACATCTGAAAAAAAAAAGCATAGAATAAAGGAGGAGTCGATATGACCAAATTAACCATCATCACCGGGTCGCAGGTGTGCGGGACGGTGGACGTAGCAGTAAAGGAGAACGGCGAAAGAACGGTGTACAGCCTGCCTGTCGGTGTGGAACTGACGGTATCGGATGCCGTGGCGCAGGCGGCAGTGCAGCAGTGCGACTGCCTTGTCGGGTACTTCGTTGCCGATGAAACAGCGGTTGCCGCATTGCCGACCGCAGGGATTGCAGACGGCAGCTACTGCTTTATCATCAGCACGGGGGATGTGAAGTTTCTGTGCAACGGTGTATGGAGGTGAGTGCATGGATATCGTAACCTATGCGGCATTGAAAAAACAGGTCGGACAATCCGGAAACGGCTCGGGCGGTTCTTCAAGCGACAGTGGTGACTATGTTCTTACCATTCAAACAGATTGGGATAATGCAACAAATGTTGACGCAAAAGGGGCAGCATTTACCGCAGAACAGGTCGAACAGATATTTGCGGCATACACCGCAGGAAGAAACATTATTGTTCGTGCGGAGTATCTCTATGATGAAGAGTATGGAAGCGTAAGAACACTCATTTTAACCAACACATCTTTTGATTACGACGGTTCCGATGTGTATTTTCTTAACTTCATTTCCTATGATACTATCTATTGTTCAAACAAATTCTTCTTCGCTCAAATTGAGTGTTCTCGTGACCTAAAAGCAGGAGGAATCGGAATTTTCAAGTTGAATAATTTTAATACGAATTCATGATTTTCATTGCTGACTATAGCAGACATAAATAGCAGCAATCTGCATAAATTTTCTTTAACGAGGAGGTATTTTTTATGGCAACACAGGTTATTGATGTCAGTACCCACAACGGCAGTATTGATTTTCAGAAGATCAGAGCCGCAGGGATAGACAATGTGATCATCCGTTGCGGTTTCACCGGCTACGGCAAGTCGCATACACTCAACAAGGATGCACGCTTTGAAGAAAACTACAAAAAGGCAAAGGAGGCAGGGCTTCATGTTGGAGCATATTATTATGCGGTCGCTGTTACCGAAGAGGATGCAGACCGAGAGGCTGCTTTCGTTCTTTCGCTTCTGAAGGATAAGCAGTTTGAACTGCCGGTCTATTATGATGTTGAGGATACACACAGTACCACGCAGGCAGGTGTACTCACGCAGAATATGAGTGGCTTGTCAAAGGCGCAGCTTACTGCCATTGTCAACCGCTTCTGTGAAACGGTCGAAAAGGCAGGGTACTTTGTCGGCATCTACTCGGGCAAGTATTGGTTCAGGGATAAGCTGGATATGTCTGTTCTCAACCGCTACACCGTCTGGCTTGCACATTGGACTGCACAGACCGATTACACCGGTCCGTATGCACTCTGGCAGTACACGGATTCTGGCAGCGTGGACGGCATTTCCGGCAATGTCGATATGAACTATCTGTATCAGGACTTTGCACCCGTTATCAAACGGCTCGGGCTCAACGGCTTTCCGAAGCAGTCAGAACAGGAAGAGCCTGCTGTTCTCAAGGGAGATGTCAACGGTGACGGGCTTTTCACCGAGGATGATGCACTGCTCACACTGCGCAGAAGTGTCGGTCTTATCAGCTTTACCGAAAAGCAGACACTTGCCGCCGATATGGACGGCGACGGCGAAATCACGGCAGCGGATGCAAGAGAAGTCCTGCGCAAATCCGCAGGGTTGGAGGGATGACCATGGACGAAAACAAAACAACCAACACGGTGTCTGTAAAAGACAGACTCAAAAGCTGGGCGGTATGGACATCCGTTCTCGGTGCTTTGGCGGTGATTCTCAATGCATTCGGTGTGTTTGAGAAAATCGGAATCGACAGCGCAAGCTTTGACATGATCGTCAATGCAGTCGGCTCTGTGCTGATCGCCTTCGGCATTCTCAATAATCCCACCGACAAAACGCATTTCTGATGAACGACAATATCAACCCCGCACCGCACCGCGACAGCTCTTGTCCCTGCGAAGCGGTGCGTGAACTGAAAAAGATCGTTGAGCGCCACGAACACGAGCTCGCCCTCGGCTCCACGTCCTTCGCCCTCATCAAGCAGGATCTTGAACACATCAAAACCGCCCTCGAGAAAAAAGACCGCTTTAACACCGGCATTCTTTCCAACATTGCAAACATCATCCTCACCATCCTGCTCGGCTTCATTGCAGTGAAGATCGGGCTGGGGGCATAAAAAAGCAGAGCAGGCAGCAACATGGCTGTCTGCTCTGTGTAATGTTTATTGAAAATGTGTTTATTTGTCATTCGTCAGTGTTCCATCGCCCTGCACGGGGATGACTTCACCCATATAAGTCGGCTCGGGTTTTATAATACACATGCCGAAGTCCTTGACACGGGCAAGCACCTCGCGCACATCGCGCATGAGCTGACCGCTGTAGCTGCGGTAGTCGCAGTTGACACCGTAAGCCTCCAGCCCTAACTGCTCGGCTATGTAAACAGCACGGTACAGATGATACTGCTGTGTGACGATGACGATTTTTTCAGCCTGAAAAATTTCCTTGGCTCTGTACATGCTTTCATAGGTCGAAAAGCCTGCATGATCCATAAATATATTCTCTGTCGGCACGCCCGCATCCAGAGCATAAGCCTTCATGGCGTTGACCTCATCGTAATCATCCTGCCCGTGATCACCACTCATCAGCAGCTTCGGAGCAACGCCGTTTTCATAAAGTGAAACACCTCGCTTCAGACGGTCCTCAAGCATGTGGCTGGGAGTGCCGTCAGGGCGGACACCGCAACCGAGCACGAGAATGCAGTCCACATCCGAAAGGCTTGTTGATTCTTCTTCGGTTAAAATCCGTTTGTCTGCAAGGGTACAGATACGGATATTGATTGCCGCTGTCAGAACAGCGATTCCTGCACAAAGACAGAGTATAATAATAACAGAAATGCGCAATTTTTTATTTTTTAACATATTTTATCACCGCATTTACTGTAGCAGAAGCATCTTTAATGCAACTGAAAAAATCACGCATCTGTCGGCTCAATACGCTCATAATAGCCGTCCTCGGTAACAAAGCAGAAGAACGGACCGACATTGTCAAGACCGACACTCGCACGAAGCAGCAGTCTTGCATCTGCGGCAGTGACTTCACCGTTGCCGTCATAGTCGGCAAGAATCAACTGCAGCATGGTAGGCTTATCCAGACCGACCGAGTAACGCAGTGCAGAACGTGCATCATCGGCAGTGATGAGGTTGTTACGGTCAGCATCGCCGCACTGATAGACCTTGCCGTCCTCGAGTGTCAGCGCATCGGTGAGGCGTCTTTCGGTCAGCATACATTCACCGCACCAACGCATTTCCTGTCCTTCTTTGCCGAGGCCTGCGTGAATTTCGGTATACCATTCGGAAAAGTCATGTCCGTTGGCAGGAACGACCTGCTTGCCGTCCTCAAAGCCGCAGTCGGGACAATAGGAGTATTCGGTCATACCCGTTTCGGTGCAGGTCGGTTTGACTGCAGATACGGTATAGCTGTTTCTGTGTCCGAGGGCAGGTGTTTCGTTTTTGCCGCTGGTCATGCCGCAATCGGGACATTCAATATAGGCGGTCGAGCCGGGCTCGGTGCAGGTCGGCTGCTTTGCAGGATATGCCGTTGCATTTTTGTGCTGCAGCGCAGGAATTTCCTCGTAGCTTGTTTTTTCACCGCAATCGGGGCACAGATAATGGGCGGTATAACCGTTTTCGGTGCAGGTGGCAGGTAAGCCCTTCTGAAACACCTTGTTTGCATGGTTGATGGCAGGATAGGTTTCTTTGCCGAATGCAGTGTTGCAGTCGGGGCAGAAGTCATAACGGTTGTTGCCGTCCTCGGTGCAGGTCGGCTCCTTTGCGCCGACGGTGTATTTATTCTTGTGATTGAGTGCAGGATGCACGGTCTTTCCGATTTCAGCCTGACAGATACCGCAGACACTGTAAGCGGAGTGACCGTCCTCGGTGCAGGTCGCTGCAACAGCCGCATGCTGTGTCAGCTCTCTGTGGCCGAGCTTGGGCAGAATGACCTTGCCGATGTCCTCCATGCAGACGGTGCAGCATTCGTAGGCTTCATAGCCGTTCTCGGTGCAGGTCGGTTCCTTTGCAACGATTTCAATGGTGGACGGATGCCCTGTTGCTGTATAAACTTCTTTGCCGAAGTCTTCGCCGCAATCGGGACAGTGTTCATATTCATTGTTGCCGTCTGCGGTGCAGGTTGCCTGCTTGGCGGCAACGGTGTACTTGTTTTTGTGTGAAAGCATGGGGATGACTTCATAGCCGAAATCCGTGTTGCAGTCGGGGCAATGACCGTATGCGGTATGGCCGTCCTCATAGCAGGTGGCAGTTTTTTTCTTGATCGTCTGCATGGACGGGTGGTTGGTGGCAGGCAGGTCGGTTTTGTCGAGTGCCGTTTCGCAATCATTGCAGAATGTATACTCCGTATGGCCGGGCTCGGTGCAGGTCGGTGCAAGTGCTTCCACGGTCACGGTGTTGCGGTGCCCCGTGGCAGGAATCTCCTCATAACCGCTGACACGGTTGCAGTCGGGGCAGTAAATATGGTCATTGTAGCCCTTGGTTGTGCAGGTGGGCAGCTTTGCCGCAACGGGATATGCATTCTTGTGGTTGGTGGCATAAAGCACCGTTTTGCCGAGCTCAGCGGTGCAGTCCGTGCACTGCTCGTAGGCGGTATAGCCGTTGTTATAGCAGTCCGGCTGCTTGCCCTCATGTGCAATCAGGTGCAGATGATTGTCGGTGTTATATGTGCCGTAGGCAGAGCCGCATACCTCGCAGATCGCCTTTGCCATGCAGCTTGCATTGCCGCCTGTGTGCGGAATTTTTGTGTTGTATGCCGTAACGGTGTCCGTTGCACCGCAAAGTGTGCAGGTTGCCGTCTTAGTGCCGTCCTCGGTGCAGGTGGAGTCGTTGTTGAAAATATATTCCGCAAAATCATGCGGACAGCCGATATGGATTGCTGTTGCTGCAGGCTTGCAGGTGCGGTCGGTTCCGTTTGCGGCTGCGGCAGAAGAAAACTGTGCAAACACAGCGGTTTCTCCCTGCGTGTCGCCTGCGTTGAAATAGAGTGTCACCAATGCACCGTCATCCTTGCAATCGGCAACGCTGCTCCATGTCAGCAGGATGCTGTCCTCGTGCTTTTCTTCGGAGAAGCCCGACAGCAGGCCTTCATCGTAGGTGTATGCGTGTGTCAGCACGGCAGGATCGAAGTGAAGGCTGATCTGCAGTTCTGCAATGCCGGGATTGTTTTTCAGGCTGATGCTGACGGAGGTCTGTCCGCCTGCGGTGGTATTATCAGCGGTCAGCACAAGCTGTGCATCATAATCGGAAACCGTGAACAGAATTCTGTTGTTCTGCAAAAAGTGGCGCACCGTTCCGCTGCGTATATACACATTGTTGCCCTGCACGATGCCGTCTGCTACGGTCAGATCATCGACTTCGCCGTTTTCAAGGCGGAGGCCGTCTGTGCCGAAGTAGTGCAGTGTGTCACCGAGAGCCTTGTAACCCGTTACGATGGCGGCACCGTTGATACAATAGGTTCCGTTTTCGGTGGTGACCGTCACATTTTTACCCGACAGGCGACCGTCCGACAGAAATTCATAGGAAGTGCCGTCAATTGTCTGCGAGCCTGTCACCTTGCTGCCGTCCGTGCCGTAATAATACAACGCGCCGTTTTCGGCAGCCCAGCCGACGGCAGCCGATGCAGATACAGCAACCGTTGCAAGCAACAGGCACACTGTCAGAATGATGCCGAGGATATGTGCAGATTTTCTTTTATTCATATTGAACACTCCTGAAACAGGGCATAATAAGCCATAATATAATAATTTATCATAGCACATTATAAATATTTTGTCTACCTTTTTTTAATACATTGTATTGACAATGCAAAAACGGTTTTTTATAATATTAAAAAACGGCAAACGGAGGCAAAATAATGGTCAGACGAAAAGAAGAATGTCCCGTTGCATTGCGTGAGCAGATGCGTGGCGGCAACGGCACGGTGCAGATTACCGATTATGTGAGCAAGGACGAGCTTTACGGCAAGGGCAGGCTTTTTGCCGACATCACCCTTAATCCCGGCTGCGGCATCGGTGAGCATGTGCACGAGGGCGAAGAGGAAATCTTTGTTGTCACACAAGGTGAGGTCGTTTACAACGACAACGGTGAAGAAAAAATCTGTTCCGTCGGTGATGTGCTCATCTGCAATGACGGCGAAAAGCATTCCATCCGCAACGAGGGCAGTGTGCCTGCAAGCGTGGTTGCACTCATTATGCTGAAATAAAAAAAGGAGCCGGGGGCTCCTTTTTTAATGCAAATTATTTGATTTCTGCAATACACTCGACTTCAACAAGCACATCCTTGGGCAGCTGCTTGACTGCCACGCAGGAACGGGCAGGATTGCCCGTGAAATACTGTGCATACACACCGTTGAAGGGTGTAAAATCGCTCATTTCCTTCAAAAAACAGGTGGTTTTGACAACATCCGTCAGCTCGCATTCGGCTGCCTGCAACACCAATTGCAGATTTTTGCACACACGCTCGGTCTGTTCCTCGATGCCGCCGTCCACAACATTGCCCGTTGCCGGATCCACGGGAATCTGGCCCGAGGTAAAAACAAGATTGCCGACCTTGTAGCCCTGCGAATACGGACCGATGGCGGCAGGTGCCTTTTCGTTGAAAATAACGTCCATAATAAACTCCTTAATTCTGGTGGCGGACTAATTTGTATTCGTCGCCGTCTTTAAAATAGGGACATCCCTTTGTCTGTTGTGTCAGAAAACGGTACAGCTCGTCCTCGTCAAGATCCTGCTCGCAGAGGTACTGTCCTGCGTATTCGTCATACACAAAATAGGCGCAATAATCACACTGATCTGCCATTTTTATCCCTCAAGAAATGAGAAAATGGTGTTCAGGTATTTGTCCATCACATCATTCGGACTCATATAGATTTCATGCTTGGCACCGTAGAATTTTTTGAAGACAGCACCCGGTACACGGGAAACAAACACATTCTGCGGCGGCATGATGACGGAGGAATCCCATTCCGGCTGACACAGAAGCACCTTTGCCCTGATCTTTTTGCAGTTTTCTTCGTCAAGCTGCACCTTGATGATGCGCACCGCTTCCCTGACCCATGCATAGGACGGACGGGAGGTCTGGTATTTGCGGTTTGCATTGCGCTTTGCGTGGTAATATTCAAAACGGGGACGGGAGGTGTCGTTGCTGTCCTCAAACTTACGCTCTGGGTTGTATGCCCCCATACCGAGCACGCATTCCTTGGACTTGCCGAGGGCTATGAACAGCTTTGCGAGGTTGCCCGTCAGAAAATGCGGCATATTGGCGGTGTTGGCGGAAATCATCGGTGCGGTCAGCACACATTTTTCAAACACATCCGCATATTTCATAATGAACAAAACGCTCACTGCGCCGCCCATGGAATGACCGTAGAGATACAACGGCAATCCCACGGAAACGGGCTTTACAACGGTGTCAACAAAGATTTTCAGATCCTCAATATAAGTATCGAAATTGTCAATATGTACCGTTTCGGGGTCGTCGTTTTCGCGGTGGGAGTTGCCGTGACCGCGGTGGTCAACGGCAAACACATTGTAGCCTGCCTTGCTGTAATAATAAGACATTTCACGGAATTTTTCAGCCGTTTCCGTAAAGCCGTGGGAAATCACAACCGTGGCTGTTGCATCGGCACGGATATAGGATTCATACCAGATTTCGGCACCGCCGACACCCTTAAAATAACCGTTTTTGCAGATGGCTACAAGATACGGCTCAACAATGTCGGTCATCTCGGCGGCATAATTTTCTTCATTGACAAGCATATCGCTGACAAGCAGTTTCACATCAGTCATTGCTTTCTTCCTCCGTGTTTTCAGCATTTTCTTCGGGCAGCTGTGCCTGTTCTTTGGAAACGGGTGCGCCCTTGCGTTTGTATTTCATTGCAAACATGGCAAGCAGGAACACAGCAAGTGAGCCGCCGACCACGCAGGCGATAATAAGCGGATAGTTGGGAAGACCTGCGGCAATGTGCAGTCCTGCCGCCGAAGCGGAAATGCCGAACAGGGGCAAAAGAAGCATTGCAAAAAGAGAGAGCATATACATTTTTTTCATGTGCGTTACCTCCGCATAATATTCTATTCTATATTTTAACCATATTTTCTGCAATTGTCAACTTCTCATCTTGCAAAAACAAAAAATTTGTGGTATGGTAATATATATTTTAAATCGGAGAAATGTAAAATGGAAAATATTGTTCTCAAAACCATTCTCGAGCGCCGCACCATCCGTTTTTATAAGGATGAACAGATCACAGACGAGCAGCTGTCTGCCATTCTTGAAGCTGCAGTATGGGCACCCAGCGGCAGAAACGGTCAGCCCTGCCATATCCGTGTGTTGCAGGATAAAAAAGCACTCGAAGCACTCAATGTTGATTTCAAAAATAAAGTCGGTTGGGATACCCCCGCTTATACCAATTATAACATCAGCCCCGTTTATCAGAATGCACCGACCCTCATTTTCCTGTTTGCAGAGGGCAACTCTGCCATGGACGGCGGTATCATGACCGAAAACATCTGCATTGCCGCAAAAAGCATGGGACTCGGCACGTGCATCATTGCAAGTGTCGGCGGCCTGATGAACGAGCCCGAGGGCAATGTCTGGAAAAAGAGAATGAACATCCCCGAGGATTACAAATTCCTGATTGCCATTGCCGTCGGTATTCCCGACGAAGACCCTGCCCCCAAGCCGAGAGCCGAAGGCAGAGTGGAAATTTTTAAAGAAATCGAATTGTAAAAGCCGTCATTTTTAGTCAAATCCAAAATGTCATTTTAGATTTGACTAATTTTTTATTGACAAAAGCCGAATATTTTAGTAAAATCTAAAATGGTATTTTAGATTTGTATAAATCTGACTGTCTTGCATAGAATAAGCAGGGAGGATTTTTTATGTTTTATGAAAGAACTGTCAAACAGACCGTTTTAAATATAAATGAAACCTTTCCCGTCTTATTGGTAACCGGGCCCCGACAGGTCGGCAAATCGACCCTGCTCGAAAGCCTTGCCGAAGAAGGACGGAAAATTGTTTCTCTTGACAATCCGACTGTCCGAGCACTTGCCAAAAATGACCCGGAATTGTTTTTGCAGCGTTATGCACCGCCGGTTCTGATTGATGAGGTGCAATATGCACCCGAATTGTTTCCGTATATCAAGGTTATTGTTGACAAGCGCAAAAAAAACGGTGATTTCTGGCTGACCGGCTCGCAGATGTTCCGAATGATGCAGAATGTGACCGAAACCTTGTCCGGCAGAGTCGGCATTGTGCAGATGCTGGGACTTACAAACTGCGAGATTTGCGGTAATCACTTTGCCCCCTTTGAAGCGGATATTCCGAAGCTCATTGACCGCATCGGGCAGGCTGTTCCCATGACGGTGACAGAAGTTTTTGAACGCATCTACAAAGGTTCCATGCCGGCGGTATACAAGGATGAAAAAATAAACCTTTCCGTTTTCTTTGAATCTTATCTCGACACCTACATCAGCCGTGATATAAGGGATCTGGAGCAGGTTGCCAACGAAACCGCTTTTCTGCAATTCGTGACGGCGGTTGCGGCACGCACGGCAACGGTTGTAAACTACGAGGCACTTGCAAGTGAGGTCGGAATCAGTGCTCCGACGGCAAAAACATGGTTGTCTTTGCTTATCTCCTGCGGTGTGGTTGCACTCATTCAACCCTACTCAAACAATGCACTCAAACGGGTCGTCAAATCCCCGCGAATGTATTTTCTTGATACGGGACTTTGTGCACATCTGCTCGGCTGGGGTTCTCCCGGGGTGCTTGAAAACAGTGCCATGAGCGGTACGTTTTTTGAAACATGGGTCGTATCCGAAATCTACAAAAGCTATCTGAATGCAGGCAAGAAGCCACCGCTGTATTATTACAGAGACAACAACAAAAAGGAAATAGACCTGATTATTTATCAGAATGCAACGGTTTATCCGATTGAAATCAAAAAAAATACGGCACCTGCCAATGCTGTTAAGAACTTTTCGGTTCTGAATGCTCTTGAGGAAACAGATAAAGAATTATTTACAGAAGCGGCACAATTGAAAACTACGGTCGGAACAGGGCTTGTTGTTTGTCTGGCAAGTGATGTGCTGCCTGTTGATAAAAAGAATTGGTATGTACCGGCATGGTTGATATAAAAGAAAGGAAATAACAAAAATGGAAAATAAAACAGAAGCCCCCAAAAGAGTATTGAGCCTTGTGCAGTCCTCGGGTACGCCGACTCTCGGCAACTACCTCGGTGCATTCCGCAACTGGAAGAACATGGCACAGGATTACGAATGCATATTCGGTGTTGCAGACCTGCATGCCATCACCGTGCGCAACGAGCCTGCCGTGCTCAGACAGCGTACAAGAGAAATGTATGCCATGCTGCTGGCTCTTGACCTTGATCCGCAGAAGAACATCGTTTTCATTCAGAGCCATGTGGATGCCCACGCAAAATTGGCATGGCTGCTCAACTGCTACACCATGTTCGGTGAAGCATCCCGCATGACACAGTTCAAGGATAAATCGCAGAAGCATTCCGACAACATCAATGTCGGTCTGTTCACCTATCCCGTGCTGATGGCAGCCGACATCCTGCTGTATCAGGCAGATTTCGTGCCCATCGGGGATGACCAGAAGCAGCACATGGAGCTTTGCCGTGACATTGCCGACCGCTTCAACGGCATTTACGGACAGACCTTCACCGTGCCCGAGCCCTTCATCGGCAAAACAGGGGCAAGAATCATGTCCCTGCAGGAGCCCGACAAGAAGATGAGTAAATCCGATCCCAATGTCAAGTCCTTCGTGTCCATGACCGATGACACCGACACCATCATCCGCAAAATCAAATCTGCCGTCACCGACTCCGAGGCCTGCGTAAAATACAGCCCCGAAAAGCCCGGTGTTTCTAACCTCATGAGCATCTATTCCTGCTGTACGGGTAAGTCTTTTGACGAGATCGAAAACGAATTTGCAGGCAAGGGCTACGGCGACTTCAAGCTTGCCGTTGCGGAAGCTACCGCAGAGGAGCTTCGCCCCGTGCGTGATGAATATCTCCGCCTGCTCGGTGACAAGGCATATCTTGAAGAGTGTGCAAAAGACGGTGCCGAACGTGCCGCCCGCATTGCCGAACGCACCGTCCGTAAGGCAATGAAAAAGGTCGGATTTTATCAGATTTAAGTTTATGAATTACCAATCCCCCGAAGTTTGTACAACTTCGGGGGATTTTGGCTGTGTTGCGATATTAAAGAATATTTGTATCCAGAAGAAAATCAATGATGCCGATATTGAGAATGCCGTTGTCATCGTACCAGCGTTTGCGGATATCATGACGGACAATGATTTTCGGAAAGGAATCGCCTGTCAGGGAGAAGGGTTTGTTTTCGGTTTCGGCTTTTTCTTCATCGGGCAGTGCATAGGCGGATTGAATATAAATCTTTTTCCCGCCCGTGTGGGCAATGAAGTCGATTTCGCGCGCAACGGGAACCGTTCTGCCGTTTTTATCCTTTTCGTTGCCGTATACAATGCCGATATCCACCCTGCAACCGCGGGTAATCAGGTCATTGTAAATTATATTTTCCATGATATGGGTCATTTCCTGTTGACGGAATCCGATGCGGGCATTGCGCAGACCGATGTCCTCACAATAATATTTGTTCGGATAATCAAAATAGTTTTTTCCTTTCACATCCCAACGTTTGCATTCGCTGAACAGAAATGCATCCGTAAGATGCTCCATATAGGATTTTACCGTGTTTTGTGCAACCGTATCAGCACCGCTTCGTTTTTGACGGGAGTTGAGTGCATTCGCCACATTGTTCGGATTGGTGAGTGATCCGACGGATGAGCAAAGCAAATCCAGAACTGAATCAAGCACATCGGCACGCCTGACCTTTTTGCGTTCAATGATATCCTTCAGATACACCTCCGAAAAAAGAGATTGCAGATACTTCATTTTTGCATTGTCATTCGGACGTGAGAGAATCAGCGGCATACCGCCGAAAAATGCAAAGCTGTCGAAAGCATCATATTTATCACCGCCGACCGCCGCATAATATTCGGAAAAATTCAACGGGTGTACACGGATTTCATCACTGCGGCCGCGGAATTCAGTCAGAATGTCGCTTGACAGCATTTTCGAGTTACTGCCCGTCACATAAATATCGAGATTTGGAATTGACTGCAGATCATTGAGTGCATCGTAAAAGGTGATTTTTTTGCCGTCTTTATTATACGGATTTGCAACTGTATCAGACAATTGAATTTCATCAACGAACAGATAGAATGATTCGTTTTGCTCTGCGACTTTATTTCTGACATATTCTGCAAGCAAAAGCGGATTGCGGTATTTGATATCCTTTGCAAGATCCAGTTCAAAAGAAAGAATCTGCTCTGCTTTTACCCCTTGTTGCAGCAGGTAATTGTAAAACAGCGTTCTGAGCAGATAGGATTTTCCGCACCGGCGGATTCCTGTGATTACTTTGATCTGACCATCCCACATATAAGAAATCAGTTCCTGCAAATAACGGTCTCTTTTTATCTCCATCGCTGCCTCCGTTGAAAACTTGTTTGATTTATCGTGCTACTTTTCAATAGACATTATACACCGTCGTTTTGAAAAAATCAAGCTATTCATTGAAAACTTATCTGATAAATCAATGAGGTTTTCAATAGGATTCTTTTGTTTTCCCTCTTGACAATTTGGTCTACATGGTGTAAACTATAGTTAGTCTACAAGATGTAAACCAATTTCAGGGGGAATTTTTATGAATACATATCAGCTCGGTGCGGTGGAAAGCCGCTTTGCCGACATCATCTGGGAAAATGAACCGCTGTCCTCGGCGCAGCTCGTCAGCCTGTGTGAGCAGCAGTTGCAATGGAAAAAATCCACCACCTACACCGTGCTCAAACGGCTGTGCGAAAAGGGAATTTTCAAAAACGACAAGGGTACGGTTTCGTCCTTAATTGCCCGTGAGGATTTTTACGGTGCACAGAGCGAAAAATTTGTGGAAGACACCTTTCACGGCTCGCTGCCTGCTTTTCTGGCGGCATTCACAAAACGAAAAAAGCTGTCCGCCGATGAGGTGGAACAGCTTCGCAAAATGGTTGCCGAATTCGGGGAGGGATAAGCGTGGAAAGCCTGTTTTTGCAGATTCTGAACATGAGCATCACGGCAACCTGGATCGTGTTGGCGGTCTGTTTGCTGCGGTTTGTTCTGAAAAAAGCACCCAAGTGGGTAAATGTTGCCTTGTGGGGCTTGGTTGCGTTTCGCCTTGTCTGTCCGTTTTCGTTTGAAAGCGTATTAAGCCTTCTGCCGAGTGCGCAGACCGTGCCGACGGACATCACAATGACTGCCGAGCCTGTCATTCATTCGGGCATTCCCGCATTGAACAGCACGATCAATCCGATTTTGTCGGACTCCTTTGCCCCCAACCCGGGCGACAGTGCCAACCCTTTGCAGGTTGTTACATTCATAGCTTCCCTTGTGTGGATTGTCGGCATGGTCGGTATGCTTTTGTATGCGGCAATCAGTTACATCCGTCTGCGCAAAAAGACGAGCGAAAGCATTGTTCTTGAAGGCAATGTCTTTGTCTGCGACCGCATTGACACGCCGTTTATTTTGGGTCTGTTCAGACCGCGTATTTATTTACCGTCTTCCATGGAAGAAAGCGATGTAAGCCATGTGCTCGCACATGAGAATGCCCATCTTGCCCGACGGGATCATTGGTGGAAGCCTCTGGGATTTCTGTTGCTGACGGTGCATTGGTTCAATCCCGTGCTGTGGCTTGCTTACGTTCTGCTGTGCAGGGATATTGAGCTTGCCTGTGACGAAAAGGTCATCCGTAATATGGATGTGCAGAACAAAAAGGACTATTCCTCGGCACTCATCAACTGCTCGGTGTCGCGTAAGAGCATTGCCGCCTGTCCGCTTGCGTTCGGGGAGGTCGGGGTCAGAAACCGCATCAAGACCGTTCTGCATTACAAAAAACCGACCTTGTGGATTCTCATTGCCGCTGTGATTCTCAGCTGCATTGCGGCTGTGTGCCTGCTGACAAACCCCGTCAGCAAGGAAATCGGCGGTTATGAATACCGTGTCAGCCGCTATTATTATGATAATGTCATCGGCGAAGACCGTGCCAACCGTGAATTAGGCGAATATACCTATGAAATCGACGAAAATCTGAGCACCGTGCGTTATATTAACGGCAATTTCCATTGCCATTATACACTTGTGCCTGTCGCGGACGGAACGGAAAAGCTGATTGCCGCCGTGGAATCGACCTTGCCTGCTTACTATAAATTATTGAATGCCCGGCAGGTGTATTTCCGTGAAGGCTGGGACAGTGCATTGCGTGAACAAAGCGAACTGAATTATTTTATCATTCAGTATTCCGACGGCAGTCTCATCGGCGGCTACATCGGTGCGTATGACGAAGTGCCGGGACAGATTTACAAACTCCGACGCACGCAAAAACTGCCGGAAGCCGTCATGCAGGACCTTGCCGTGGAGGTCTGGTTCAATTATGTTGACAGCGACACCTATGACTGGGGCAGTGTTCTGCGTTATGAGCACCCGTCATTCCCTGATACGGTTTTCGAGTGGAAGGAAGGACAGATCTATACTGTTCAAAACGGTGAAGAAGCCTTGCTCATTTCGGGTATGCCCGTTCTGAATGCCGTTTTCTGTGACCTGACAGGGGACGGACTTCCCGAGCTGTGCACCAGTGTTGCATTCGGTTCGGGGATGGTCGATCACCGTATTGCGGTGTATGATTTTGCGGCACAATGCGAATATACACTGCATGACCGTGGTTATTTTGATTATTGGCTGACCGTTGAAGACGGAGTGCTTGCAGCCAACCGAAGCTTTTATCCGAAGGAGAGTGCACCGGCAACGGAAAAGGGCAGACTGCTTCTGCAGAAAACGGAAGATGAATATACACTGGTCTTTTCTTTTTTGAAAGAAGCAGAAAAACCGCTTGCACAGACAGAACAACTGACCTTGCAGGATGTTGTGAGCCTGAGCCAAAAAGGGGCTGCATTGACCTGGTCGGATTTTGAAAAATACGATTGTGTTGAAACCGGATCGGGCTTATATATCCGGGTATATGAAATTGACGAAATGTTTTCTTTGCTCATCGGCGGCGGAAGTACGGACGATACGATCAAGCCGATGTATATATACCTGACGGCAGCCGACAGCAGTGAACCGAGCCGCATTGATATCCGCAACGCGGATGTGCAGGCTTTTATTGATGAACATAAGAACAATCCGGTTGTCAAAAATGTTACGGATTTCACATGGAATGTTTGTGATGTCGTTGCCGATGAAAATACCTTTGATGCCTTCTGCAGGCAATTCGGCGCGCCCGAAAAAATGCAGATGAGCAGTCAGAAATATCTGCCGTATGCAAAAATTGAATCGGTGTCACAGCTGCAGGATTTCAAGACTGCTATGCAGGAACATATTGATTTTGAAGTTCTGACGCAGGATGATTATGTTCCTTTCGGCAAAGTTGAAGCAGCGTTTGATGAAGCCTTTTTTGAAGAGAACATTCTGCTGCTGTTCTATGCGGATTGCGAATCTGCACATTCGGAGATCAGAATGCCTGAAATTACAGTCTGCCAGGGTGTTTTGTCGATTGTGTTCAATGAACGGGTGCCTGCATGGTGCAATCCGGCAAGAAACGGTTTACTGTTCTGCGTTCTGCTTGCAAGAACACAGGCAGAACAAGTATCTTCATACAATGCAACACTCTCGGTAGCTTATGATAATCAAAGCAAAACGGATTTTCCTGCGGAAGTCTTGCTGACTGAGGACATGGAATGGGAATTTATCCATTCCGGCTACATTGGTGATGATGAAAAGAAAATGCAGGAAATTTCTGTTGACCGTTCACAGAAATATGATCCGCTTGTGCAGCTGACAAGCGAGGATGAGCTTAACAGCTTTGTGCAATACATGGGAAACACGATTGCCTTATCGCTTGAAGGCCTGAATGTGAATGCAGACGGAAACAAGCGGTTTGATGCAGAATTTTTTGAAAAGAATGATCTCATTCTGGTTTATTTCAGCACAGGGAATCTGCAAACGCAATATGCCTTTTACGGCTATGCAATAAACGGTACCTCGCTGGATTTGTATTTTGTCAGTGCAAGCTCACAATTTGTTCAGCACGCTATGAGCGGTTGGCTGCTGACCTTGGTGGTGCCAAAATCCATGACACAGACCGTGACAGAGTTTTCTTGTGTGACGAAGAGCTTCAACGGCTTCATTGAAGGCTCTGTAAAGGATTTCAAATGGCTGATAAAAGGTATATCCACCCTGGAGGATGTGCAGTCCTTTGCACCGAACGGCGAGTATCTGTTCCTTGAAACAGGACGAGGAGAGCCGCGCGCATCCACGCATTTTACCGCAGATAATTATGTGGTGAGCGTGGAATACGATGAGAATAATATAGTCAAAAAAGTCACCAAACGGGTTTATTGAGTGCTTTGAAAAAGAATGAAAAATTTTTGAATCCGGTATTCCATCATTTTGCATTGTGTGGTATACTGATAACAGAAAGGAGTTTTGATATGATATTAACGGTTGACGAAATCAGAAACAGAATCACCCCCATCGCACAGAAGTATGAGCTCAGAGCCGTGTATCTGTTCGGCTCCTATGCCCGAAATGAGGCGGATGAAAACAGTGATGTCGATCTTCTGATTGACAGAACAGGCTCCAGAATCAGGGGAATGTTCGACATGGGTGGCTTGTATAATGACTTGCGCCAAAGCATCGGCAAGGACATTGATGTTGTCACAACCCACACACTTGAACAGGAAAATACAAAGCGGAGAACCCCTTTCTTCGTTGAAAATGTAAAGGCTGAAAGGGTGACACTCTATGAATAAAGCAGATCTGCAACGCATTGCACACATTCACACCTATTGTGCGGATATTGCAGGATTTATTGAAAGATTCGGCAAGAATTTTGAAACTTTTGTGAGCGACAGAGCATATTACAGTGCGGTGTCGATGTGTATTCTGCAAATCGGCGAGCTTGCCAACGGTCTTTCTGAAGAGTTTCGTGAGGAAACAAAAGAAAGAATGCCGTGGAGTATGATCAGAGGAATGCGAAACTGGCTTGCGCATGCTTATTCCGAAATGGACGAAAGTATACTATGGGAAACTGCAACGAATGATATTCCCTTATTGGCTGCTTTTTGCGAAAGCATACTTGAATAATGATTGAAAAAACAACACCGCATCAGGTTTTTTGATGCGGTGTTGTGTGTTATTGTGTCGTGATCGCGGTTTTTTGTTGCAAAAGCTTCACAAAGCTTTGAAAATCGGGGTCGGACGGATCTCGGTCCTGCTTTTTGCCGGGCAGGTCGATTTTGATTTCATCCGTAATTGTGCCCGGACTGCCGCCGAGGATATAAATTCTGTCCGACAAAAGCACCGCCTCCTGCATATCGTGAGTAACAAACAGGGTAGACAGGCGAATTTTTTCCATAATCTGCAGATACCACATGTGCAAGGTGCGCTTGGTGATAGCATCGAGTGCACTGAACGGCTCGTCAAGCAGGGCAACACCGTCGCTTGCAAGGTAGGTGCGAAGCAGGGCAACTCTTTGCCGCATGCCGCCCGAAAGCTGGTGCGGATATTTTTTTTCGGTCCCCGCAAGTCCGAATTCTTCAAACAAAGTCTGTGCCGCAGCACGGCTTTCCTTTTTGCTTTTCCCCTTTATTAGAAGTCCGAGGCAGGCATTGTCAAGCACCGTGTAATGCGGCAGCAGCAGATCCTTTTGCATCATGTAGCTGATTTTGCCCGGCTTGCCCGTAATGTCCGTATCGTCCAAAAAGACTTTCCCCGTGTCGGGCACAAGAAGGCCTGCAAGGCAGTTGAAAATGGTGGTTTTACCGCCACCGCTGACCCCTAAAAGCGACACGATCTCGCCCTCGTTGAGGTGCAGGGAAATGTCCCTGATAATCTGTCTGCCGTCAAATGAAACACTGATGTTTTGAGCAGATAATTGTCCCATAAGCCTGTTTTATTTCTCTGCAAGGAAGCCTGCATCAAAGCCGAATCCGCGCAGATCCTTTTCAATCAGTTTATTTTCAAACAGCCAACCGTAAAACGCATCCCAACGGTTTTCGTCAATATAACCCCAGTACGGTGCATCGGAAATGTATTCCCCTGCAATCCATTCCTGACTTGCCTTGACCAGCTCTTCCGCGCTCTGCAACGAGCCCGTTGTGTCGCCGTCAATCAGAATTTGTGCGGCTTCTGCGGGGTTCTGCGCGGCATATTCATAGCCTTTTGCCGTGGCGGCAAGGAAGGCCTTCACCGTGTCGGGCTGTTCCTTGAGGAAGTCGTTGTTGGCAACGAGGATGGGCGTGTAATAGTCAAACACGGGGTCGATGTCCTTGAAATGGAAATAATCAAATTCAAGGTCGCTTAATTCGCAGGCAACCCCTGCCCATGCATAGAAAATCCAGATTGCATCCGTGTCCTTGTTGGCAAGTGCCTGTGCTTCGTTGGTGACGGTGTTGGGAAGCAGAGTCAGGGTCGAATAATCCGCACCGTCCTTCTGCATGATGTATTCCATCATTTTCAGTTCAACAGGGCTGTTCCATGTGGAATAGCGCATGCCTGCAAGCCCTGCAGGACGGTGTGCTCCTTCGCCCTTGCGGGTGATGATGCCCGAGGTGTTGTGCTGTAAAAGGGCGGCAACGGCTGTAACGGACAGCGGCTCGTCCATGGCAAAGGCTGCGGCAATGGTGTCCTGGAACGAAACGCCGAACTGTGCCTGACCCGATGCGGTCATCAGCTCCGCACCGTCTTCGGGCGGCTGCACAAGGGTTACTTTCAACCCTGCTTCTTCGTAATAGCCGAGCTTGTCGGCAACAAAAAGACCTGTGTGGTTGGTGTTCGGCGTCCAGTCCAGACAGACGGTGATTTCCTGAAGCTCGTTTTCGCTTGCCGTGTCACCGCAGGCACAAAGGGTGAGCAGCAAAAGAAGCGAAACGAACAAAGCAATTGTTTTTTTCATAAGAAAGATCCTTTCATTTTTTGTTTTTGTAGGGCATGCAAAGCTTTTTGAGCAAGGCGACGGCCGCCATAAGAAGCAGCGACACCGCCGAAACGAGCAGAATAACGGCAAACATTTTGTCGAAGGCATAGGCCTTTTTAACGCGGGTCATGTAAACCCCGAGCCCCTCAAAGCCGCCGAGCCATTCCGAAATCACAGCTCCGACCACGGCATAGGATGCCGAAACCTTGAGCCCCGAAAAAAAGGACTCCGTTGCACCGGGCAGCTTGATGTGGCGGAAGATCTGCACGCGGGACGCCCCCATGCTGCGCAGCAGATTGATCGCATCCTTGTCGGCGGCACGAAAGCCGTCCAGCAGGGAAACGGTGATCGGAAAAAAGGTTGTCAGCACAACGAGTGTGATTTTCGGTGCCATCGAAAAGCCCATCCAAAGCACAAGTAAAGGCGCGATGGCAATGGTCGGCACGGTCTGGCTGAGAATCAGAATCGGGTACAGTGCCTTGTACAGAAAATCAAATCGATCCATCAGCACCGCAAACGCAAATGCGAGAGCCGTACCGCCGAGCAGACCGTAAACGGCCTCCTGCAATGTGACGGCACTGTGCTGTAAAAGCAAACCGAAATCCGCAACAAAGGCCTTGCAGACGTCTGCGGGACTCGGCAGCATGTAAGCCGGCACAAGTCCGCTTTCACCGACGAATGCCCACAGCAGAATGAAAACGGCAACCGAAATCAGCGGTGCGAGCTTATTTGTGATGCTTTGAAACCTTTTTGTCAATGCTCAGCACCTCGCCTTCGGGCTTGTAAACGGTTTTGATGTAAGCGGAAACCTCTTCGCATCCCGCTTGAATGGCGATTTTGCTGCAATCGGAAACAAGCTGCATGATTTCGTCGTAGCTGTCCCCCTCCACGGTGGTCTCAAACGGCCCTACATAATAGGAAAGACCCGATGCCGCAATGAATGCAATCACCTCGTCCACAATGCGGATGAGCTCGTCCGTGGTTTCGGTTTTCGGTAAAATCTGAATGGCTGCGCTGACTGTCATAAAAAAAGACACCCCTTTGTTGTTTTTCAAAAGAACAACGGGGGTGTCGGTTGCTTTGTTTTGTGCTTTGCCGGCTTTGCACAAAAAAACACCGCCCGAAAAAAGGCGGTGTGCGTTACACTGAAATTTCCTACGTCGGCATTATCCGAATCAGGTTCATGGGTATAATCTCAGCCGATTTTGCAATCAGCACCCCGCATATTCATTTGTAACTTCACTTTAGCACAAGCGATTGAGGTTGTCAAGTTTTTTTTGTATTTTGCATTTTGCATTTTTTTTGTGCCCGCTTCTGTCCTGCCAGCATAGGCTGTAGGGTGAGGAGGTTTTTTTGTATGGAAACCAAAGTTTTTTCACCTTGTTTTTTTCTGGGCGCCAACACCGCTGCCGGGTTTTATCCGCTGACCAAGGAGCTGCTGTGCAACGGGGATGACCTGCGGCTGTATCTCATCAAGGGCGGCCCGGGAACGGGGAAGTCCACGCTGATGAAAGCCGTCTGCAAAAAAGCGGAAGAAAAGGAGATCCCCTTTGAACGCATTTACTGCTCATCCGATCCCGACAGTCTGGACGGGGTCTATCTGCCGACATTGCACGCGGCTGTGCTTGATGCTACACCGCCGCATCCGTTTGAACTGAAATTTCCCGGTGTGTGCGGAAAAATAATCGACATGGGACAGTGCTGGAATGCCGGACAGCTCGAAAAAAATGCAGGCGAGATTCTGCGCCTGACACGCGCCAATTCCGAGGCGCATGCGGCTTGCCTGCGGTTTTTGTCTGCTGCCGGGCGATTGCAGCGTGAGCGCATGCAGCTGGCTCTGCCCGATACGGATTTACTGCGTGTCATTCGCCATGCAAAGCGCATCTGTGCGCGTCTTTTGCCCGAACGGGAAGAGAAAAGTGTTGTCACGCAGCGGTTTTTAAGTGCCTGCACACCCAAGGGCGAGGTCTTTTTTTATGAAACGCTGTGCGGCCTTTGTGAGCAGATCATTGCCGTTGAGGATGACATCGGCGCGGTATCAGCCGCGTTTATGCAGACGGTACTGTATGAAGCGGTTGACCGCGGACTTTCGGTGATTGCCTGCCCGTGCATTCTGCGCCCGGACGGCACACCCGAGCATATTCTCATACCCGAATTAAAGCTCGGCTTTGTAACAAGCAATGCTTACCATATTGCGCCCGATTCGGTTGAAAAAACCGTTTCGGCATCCCGTTTTGCGGATGCGCAGGCGGCAAAAGCGCACAAAAACCGCTTCTCCTTCTATCGCAGGGCGCAGGCAGAGCTGTTGGACGGTGCAATTGAAAAGCTCGAACAAGCCAAAGCCTTGCATGACCGTCTGGAGGCTCATTACATTGCCGCCATGGATTTCGGAAAAGCGGAAAAAATCAAGCTTGATTTATTGGATGAGTTGTTTGAAAATCAAGAATAATTATTAAATTTTGTGTAAAATTATTCATTCTATAAAGCCGCCGCCGAGCACCCTGTCACCGTCATAAAAAACGGCGGACTGCCCGGGGGAGGGGGACAGCTGTGCCGTTTCAAAAACCACACTTGCCTTGTCGTCATGCAGTGTGATTCTTGCAGGTGCAGGTCTTGCCGTGGAACGGATTTTTACAAGGGCTTCAAACTCGTCGGCAGGTGCGGTGCCGTTACACCATGTAAGCCCGGTTGCGGTCAGGGTATCGGCAAAGCGCTCTTCTGCGGTGCAGAGAATAACCGTGTTGTCCTGCGGACAGATGCGCTTGACATACATCGGCTTGCCGAAGGCACCCAGCCCCTTGCGCTGACCTGCCGTGTAATGGATGATGCCCTTGTGCGTACCGATTTTGTTGCCGTAAATGTCAAGAAAATCGCCCTGCTTGCTTGTCATGCCGGGCAGTGACGATACGAACGAGGTGTAATCGCCGTCGGGCAGAAAACAGATTTCCTGACTGTCCTTTGCCCGGGCGGCATCAAAGCCGGCCTCGTGCGCCAATGCCCTGACATCAGCCTTGTCGCTGAATTCACCAAGCGGAAAATACAGCCGCGAAAGCTGCTCGGGTGTGAGTCTGTATAAAAAATAGGTCTGGTCCTTTTTGGTCGGTGCGCACAGAAGGCTGTTCGTTTTGCGGTCAATGCGTGCATAATGCCCCGTGGCAACGGCTTCAATGCCAAGCTCGTCTGCGACACGGCACAAAGAACGGATCTTGACCCCGGGGTTGCAGTCCACGCAGGGATTGGGTGTTCTTCCTGCAAAATAGCTTTGTGCAAAGGGCTGCATGACTGTTCTTCTGAATTCCTCACGGCAATCGGCAACCACCATTTCAATGCCCATGCGGTCAGCCGCCTGCCTTGCACGCAGGGTGGATTCACTGTCGGGGGCAGCATCGGGTGTCAGCAGCAGGCAGCAGCCTGTAACCTCAAAGCCCTGTTCTTTTAAAATTTTAGCGGCAACGCAGGAATCGACTCCGCCACTCATACCCAATACTATTTTCACGGCGCACCTCATTTTTTTCTGTTTCATCTGTTCTATAATAGTATATATCCCCATAGAATTACAATAGGTAAATTAAAAATCATTGCTTTTTTCTTCAATTTTTTTAAATTTATTCTTGCATTTTTTTACAAAACAGTATATAATGTAAGAGTATATTGCGGATATGTACGCAAAATAGGAGGAGAAACGCTGTGAGCGGAGATTTGCATTGCCATACCAGGCTGTCCGACGGCTCAATGGGCATTGAAGATTTGATTGTTTTAGCACAAAAAAAGGGCATTGAAACCATTGCAATTACCGACCATGATTGCCTTGCAGGCACCGTGCGCGGTAAAATTATCGGCGAAAGAGCCGGCATCAAGGTCATTCCCGGGGTGGAATTGTCTGCAACGGATACGCAGACAGGCCGTGTTGCGCATCTTTTGTGCTATTTCCCCGATTTTCCCGACAGACTGGAAGGGCTTTGCCGTCAGAATCAGGTTGCACGCAAGCGTGCGGCACAGTACACGATGCTCAAGGCAGGCGCCAAGCTGCCCATTACCAACGAGCTTGTGCTCAAGTGTGCTTCGGGCTCCACGAACATATATAAGCAGCATATCATGCATGCGCTGATGGAATGCGGTCTTGCAAGTGAAATGTACGGTGAGGAATATAACCGTCTGTTCAATCCCGACAGTGCCGATTATATTTTTATGAAGCCCAATTTTGCTCCTGTGGAAGAGGTGCTTTCGAGCATTCATGCGGCAGGCGGTATTGCCGTGCTTGCACATCCAGCACTCTATGACAGCTTTGATCTTCTCGACCGCCTGATTCCTCTCGGACTCAACGGTGTTGAGGTATGGCATCCCACAGCCGACAAGGAAACGGTGGACCGTCTTGTTGCAATCGCAAAGAAAAACAAGTTGCTCATGACGGGCGGTAGCGACTTCCACGGTATGTACGGTCATAAAAATACTTCTTTGGGCAGTTATGTAACACCCAAAACACAGCTCAGCGAATTGACAGGCTACAAGGCCCGTCAGAAACGCCTTGCAAAAAAGGCCGCCGAAGCCGCAGCACAGGAGGCTGCGCTGGAGGCACAGAAATAATTTAAGTTTTCCGGAGAGATGCAAATGAACGATTATCTGTTTGATGACAGCGATATGAAAATTGTTTCGTCACCTGATCACAGCGGCGATCAGTTTGATACGCTTTCTTTTTTAGAGGAATCGCGCAAGCAGCATTTCAACGGCAACATTCAGAAGGCGCGTGTGCTGGGCAGCAATATCGTGAGTGCATTTTCGTATAAGGCTGCTCCCGACGAGCAGGTGCAGCTTGCAGAGCAGTGCGGTGTGGTATTGGATAATACCTGCGTGCTGCAGATGAAGCAGCTGACCGTCTTTGCCGCCGAATACTGCATGGAAACATATATTCCTGCAGCTCTTTCTGCTGTCGCGATCGGGGCTATGTATGATGTGCTCGAAAATGTTTCGCCCGACCTTTATAAGGCAATGAGTGCATCCATGGCATTTTCCTATTATCATCTTTGTCTGAACGAGGGCGGTGAGCTTGCCGCCAATATCGGCAAACGCTTTGCCGTGCTGTGCGGAAAAAAGAATGATGCTTCGGTTGCCGAATTCGGCAGACAGCTGTTCCTTATCAACACCGAGGTTTTCCGCAAAGCCATTCAGAATTACGCATTTGTATAACCAAATATTGAATGATATTTAACCGCCTGTTGCAGGCGGTTTT
>JAZNCO010000094.1:0-12562 GCA_045587645.1 Acutalibacteraceae bacterium
AAGCCTGTTTTTGTCTATCAGCATCCGCACCCCACCGCCACTGTGTACGGCAGCATCAACTGGGGCACCTTTGAGGTCAGAAAGGTCCTGCAGAAATATCCGCAGGTGTTTGACTTCTCGGGTCATTCCCATTATGCGCCGAGCGACCCCCGTTCCGTGTGGCAGGGCTCGTTCACTGCAGTCGGCTGCGGCTCATTGTCGGCTTTTATGGGTAATCTCAACTACATTGACGGCGACAAGGATGCACCCGGCAAATCCGGCGGCTTCCGGCTGGTTGAAGCCGATGCAAAGGGCAATGTCAGAATGCGTCTGTATGATATTGAAAACCGTGTTTTCTTTGAAAATATTGAATATTACTTCACAAATCTCACCAAATCCAATAAGCGTACCTACACCTGGCACAAGCAGAAATCCCTTGACACAAAGCCTGTCTTTCCGAAAAATGTCGGTGTGAAAGCTGAGCAGGATTCGGACGGCAACACCATTTTGAGTTTCAACAGTGCAAAGGGCTTCTATGAAGCCGAAAACTACAAAATCGCAATTGCGGATAAATCCGGCAAAACCGTATGGCAGAGCACCGTTATTTCCGATTATGTCCGTGCGGTCGGCGAGCTGACAACGGTCAATCTCGGCAAGCTCGAAAAAGGCTCTTATGCTGTTAAAATCACGGCATACAGCCCCTATGCAAAGAAAGGCGATACGATAAAAGCTGCAATTGCAATCATCGGCTGAAAGGAATGATTTTTCTTGCGTTACAGAATTGACCACGATTATCATATTCATTCGCATCTGTCCTCCTGCTCGGGGGAACCCACGCAGACAACGGCTCGTTTCCTGCAATATGCAAAGGAAAACAGCTTGCAGCGCATCTGTGTGACCGACCATTATTGGGATACATCCGTCCCCGGCGGCTCCGAATGGTATAAGCCGCAGAATTTTTCTCACATTGCAAAAAGCCTGCCGCTGCCCGAAGCAGACGGAATTGATTTTCTGTTCGGCTGTGAATCGGAAATGCGAGAGGACAAGGTCATCGGTGTTCCCGAATCCCGTTTTTCGGATTTTCAGTTTATCATCATCCCGACCACGCATCTGCACATGGCGGAATTTACACTCAGTGACAGAAATGCAGACAGTGCAACGAGAGCCGCATTATGGGCGGAACGCACCGAGCATCTGTTGACTTTGCCGTTGCCGTTTCATAAGGTCGGCATTGCGCATCTTGCCTGCAAGCTGCTTGACAATCGCTCGCATAACGATTATCTTGCAACCTTACAAGCGATTCCCGATGCGGATCAGGAACGGATTTTCACCAAAGCCGCACAGCTTGGTGTCGGAATCGAACTGAACCAAGGTGATATGTCCTTTGCCGACAATGAAGCAGATATCGTGCTTCGTATGTTCCGCATTGCCAGGAATTGCGGCTGCAAATTTTATCTCGGCAGTGATGCACATCATCCCGATGATTTTAAGGGTACGAAGGATGTTTTTGAGCGTGCTGTCACCCTTCTCGGCTTGACAGAAAACGACAAATTCCGTATCGGAGGCTGACATGGGAGTAAAAACCGATATTTTTATAAAAGACCGTGCAGATCCCTTTGTCACAAAAGGGGCGGACGGATGGTATTATTTCACCGCTTCTTACCCCATGTACGGCAAGGACGACCCCAACGGCTATGACCGTGTGATTCTGCGGCGTGCAAAAACCATTGACAAGCTCGCAACTGCCGAAGAAAAAACGATCTGGCATGAAAAAGAGTCCGACACGGCTTTCCGCTTTATCTGGGCACCCGAAATCCACGAAATCGGCGGCAGATGGTATGTCTTTTTTGCCGCAAGCGGCAGTAAAGACAATGTCTGGGATATCGATTGCCATTGCATCGCTTGTGACGGAAATGACCCGTATAACGATACATGGACAGATAAAGGCAAATTTACCGCCTGTGACGGTGACAGCTTTGCATTTTGCGGTTTTTCGCTGGATATGACCCATTTTGAATGCAAGGGTAAGCACTTCGTTGCATGGGCACAGCACGGCGGCAATTCCAATGTTTATATTGCGCAGATTGACCCGGTTGCGCCATGGAAAACCGTTACACCGAGTGTGCTGCTCACCAAACCCGAATATGATTGGGAAAAAGTGCGCATCCCCGTCAACGAAGGACCTGCGGCAATGATACATGACGGCAAGATATTTCTTGCCTTTTCCGCATCCGCAACGGGGCCTGAATACTGCATCGGACTTCTTGTTGCAGATGAAGGCGCGGATCTGCTTGATCCTGCAAGCTGGAGCAAGCTGTCAACCCCCTTGCTGACAAGTGCAGATCTGGTCGGGGAATACGGTCCCGGTCACAACAGCTTTGTCAAAGACGAAAACGGCGACTGGATTTTTGTTTATCATTCGCGTGACGAAATATGCTACAACAAGCAATGCGGCTATTCCGACGGTGATTCCCTGTATGACCCTTGTCGCAGTGCAAGAAAAAGAAAAGTTACCTGGGATGCCGACGGCTATCCAGTTCTCAATAATTAAAATATAAAAAAGGAGCAGAATATGAACAGAGCAGAAGCAAAAAGACGTGCCGAAGCACTGGTGGCACAGATGACGGTGGAAGAAAAGGCATCGCAGCTGAAATTCGATTCACCCGCAATCGAAAGACTGGGTATCCCCGAATACAACTGGTGGAATGAAGCCCTGCACGGTGTTGCAAGAGCCGGAACGGCAACCATGTTTCCGCAGGCAATCGGCATGGCGGCATCCTTTGACGAGGAGCTGCTGTTCACGGTCGGTGACTGCATCGGCAACGAGGGCAGAGCCAAATACAATATGCAGAGCACGAGAGGGGACAGGGATATTTACAAGGGACTGACCTTCTGGTCGCCCAATGTCAACATCTTCCGCGATCCGCGTTGGGGCAGAGGTCACGAAACCTACGGTGAAGACCCGTATCTGACCTCCCGTATGGGTGTGCAGTTCGTCAAGGGTGTGCAGGGTGACGGTGAATATCTCAAAGCCGCCGCCTGTGCCAAGCACTTTGCCGTGCATTCGGGCCCCGAGCCGCAGCGCCATACCTTCAATGCAATCGCATCCCGTAAGGATATGGAAGAAACCTATCTGCCTGCCTTTGAAGCCTGTGTCAGGGAAGCCAAGGTCGAAGCCGTCATGGGTGCTTATAACCGTACCAACGATGAGCCCTGCTGTGCACACGAAGTACTTATGAATGAATATCTCAGAGGCAAATGGGGCTTTGAGGGGCACTATGTTTCCGACTGTTGGGCAATCAAGGATTTCCATGAAAACCACAAAGTCACCGCAAGACCCGAGGAATCCGTGAAGCTTGCTCTTGAAAAGGGCTGTGATGTCAACTGCGGCTGTACTTATCAGCGTATTCTTGATGCATATGCCGAGGGTATTCTCGATGAAAAATATATCGACCGTGCCTGCGTGCGTCTGTTCACAACACGCTTTATGCTCGGTCTGTTCGATGAAACCGAATTCGATAAAATTCCTTACGAAATCGTTGAATGCAAGGAGCATATCAATCTGTCACACAAGGCAACCCGCGAAAGCCTTGTTATGCTCAAAAACAACGGCATTCTGCCGCTGAATAAAGACAACATCAAAAACATTGCCGTCATCGGCCCCAATGCAAACTCCCGTGATGCTTTGGTCGGCAATTACCACGGCACATCCTCGCGTTACATCACCGTGCTTGAGGGTATTCAGGATTATCTCGGAGAAACTGCCCGTGTCTGGTATTCCGAGGGCTGCCACAAGTGGAGAGAATCCATTGAATTCTTGTCAAAGCACGACAAGCCCGATGAGCTTGCCGAGGCACAGGCAATCTGCGAATTGTCCGATGTGGTTGTTCTTGTGCTCGGTCTTGATGAATGGCTCGAGGGTGAGGAGGGCGATGCAGGCCCCGGCGACAAGACCTCGTTGCTGCTTCCGGCTCCCCAGAGAATGCTTATGGATTGCGTGCTTGCAACGGGTAAGCCCGTTATCCTGTTGAATATGACCGGCAGTGCCATGGACCTGCGTGTTGCCGATGAAAAAGCGGATGCCATCGTGCAGTGCTGGTATCCGGGTGCGCGCGGCGGTAAGGACATTGCAGAACTGCTGTTCGGTGATTTTGCCCCCTCCGGCAAGCTTCCGCTGACCTTCTATGAGTCCACCGAGGATTTGCCGGATTTCTGTGATTATTCCATGAAGAACCGTACCTACCGTTATTTTGAAGGCACACCGCTGTATCCCTTCGGCTTCGGGCTTACCTACGGTGATTGTTATGCACAAAGCGTTGCAGTCGAAAAGATCACCGATGCGGACGGCAATTTTGACGGCGCAACCGTTAAGGTCAAGGTCAGAAATGACGGCAAATGTGCAGAGGATGTTCTGCAGCTTTATATCAAGGACGAAACCTCCGCCTTTGCCGTACGCAACTACAGCCTTTGCGGCTTCAAGCGTGTTTCTCTTGCCGAAAACGAAGAGAAGGAAATTGAAATCGTACTCAATAAACGCGCATTCACAAGTGTTGACGAAGACGGTAACCGCGATGTGTTCGGCAGCAAATTTACCGTTTTTGCCGCTTTCTCACAGCCCGATGCACGCAGTGTCGCCCTGACAGGTCATGAAGCCGTCAAGGCAACTGTTACCCTTTAATACAAGGAGGATTTCAAAATGAAAAAAATCAAAGTCGGTATTGCAGGCACTAGAGGCATGTCCACACTCATGGGACTCAATTCCATTCCCGATGTGGAAATCACCGCCGTCTGTGACCTGAATGAAGACCATCTCAGGAACATTGCAAAGAAAACGGGTGTCGAAAAAACCTTCCGTGTGTTTGATGATATGCTCGAATCGGATATTGATGCCGTCATCATTTCCACACCCATGCAGTGCCATGTGCCGCAGACCATTGCCGCACTCGAAGCCGGAAAGCATGTTATGAGCGAGGTGACCGCAGGTGTCAGTATGGACGAGCTGTGGTGGCTTTGCGAAACGGTTGAAAAATACAACAAAATTTATATGTTTGCCGAAAACTACATCTATGCACCCAAGGTGCAGATGGTCAGGAATATGGTCAAGGCAGGTGTATTCGGTGAACCCTATTATGCCGAAGGTATGTATATGCACAACATCGGCGACCTGTTTGTTTATCCCGACGGCAAAACATCATGGCGATCTTATTGGCAGTGCGGTATTCGCGGCAATTTCTATCCGACTCACAGCTTAGGCCCGACCATGCAGTGGTTCCCCGGTGACCGTGTAACGGAAATTTCCACCTTCTCACCCGGTGTGTGGAATGACATCGGACTCAAGCAGGACAGCGGCACCACCACCATGTGCCGCACCGAAAAGGGCAAGCTCATTCAGATCCGTACCGATTGTATGTCTGCCCATCCGCACAACATGGATTCTTATTATTTCCAGGGTACCAAGGGCGCATTCCGTTCCAAGGCACACGGCAATGATTTTGACCGCATTTCACTCATCGGGGAAGACAGCCCCATTCACAATATGAAATGGCACGATATTTCCGAATTTACCGAATATCTCCCCGAACGCTATAAAAACGCAACCGAGGAGCAGAAAAAGGCAGGCCATGACGGCGGTGACTTCTTCATTGTCGAAGACTTCATCAATGCCGTGCGTGACAACAAACAGCCCGAACTCGATGTTTACAAGGCATGCGAATGGACGGCTGTCGGTCTGCTGTCGGGCATTTCCGTTGCCAACAAGGGAAGAACGATTGAAGTGCCGCACTTCAGACCCAACGCACCCGTAGAAGAAAAAATTATCAAACTGTAAAAAGGATTTTTACTTATGAACGAGGTCATCTGTCAGCTGCATGAGCGTAAAAGTGTGCGTGCGTTTACCGCGCAGGCAATTTCTCCCGAAATTAAAAGGGAAATACTGCTTGCAGCCTGTGCCGCACCCACCGCAGGCAATCAGCAGATGTATACCATTCTTGATATAACCGACAAGAACCTGCAAAAGGAATTGTCCGTCACCTGTGACAATCAGCCGTTTATTGCCGATGCACAGCTTGTACTGATTTTCTGCGCCGACTTTAAAAAGTGGTATGATTTGTATTCGCTGACGGGCTGTTCTCCCCGTGCGCTTGGTGTCGGTGATTTTGTTCTGAGTGTGCAGGATGCCGTTATTGCCGCGCAGAATGCCGTGACGGCTGCCCACAGCTTCGGTCTTGGCAGCTGCTACATCGGTGATATCATGGAAAACTGCGAACAGCACCGGGCAATGCTGGGACTGCCCGAATATGTATTTCCGGCCGCCATGGTCGTGTTCGGTTATCCCACACAGCAGCAAGCTGACCGTGAAAAGCCTGCCCGTTGTGAGCTTTCGCATATCGTGCATGAAAACACCTACCGTACCATGGAAAAAGACGAATTGTTTGCTATGTTTGATTACAAAAAGGGTGTGCTTTCCTTTGAGGAATGGTGCCGCCGATTCTGTGAACGCAAGCATAATTCCGATTTTTCCGTGGAAATGAGCCGTTCGGTTGCCGAATATCTGAAGGATTTTCAGAACGGAGAAAAAGCATGATTTATAAATTGAAAAATCCGTCTGTCGCAGCACCGCTTTTTGACGGCTGCACGGACACCTGCATCCTTTCTGCCTTGCAGGGTATCATGGGTGAAATCTACGCAGATGATGTAAAAAATCCCACCTGCGCCATGGCTGTTATGAATGTCTTTGTCTTTTTGGCAGGGGAGCCGAGCAGGGAAATGGCGGCATTCAAGCCTGATTCATTCAAAGGTGATTTTGCCGTTTTTGTGCCGCAGAATGAAGCATGGGAAAGCTGTATCGAACAGGTCCGGGGAGAAAAATGCGAAAAATTTTCCCGTTATGCCATCCGCAGGGATCCCGATTTTGACCCCGAAAAACTGAACGGTTTTGTGAATGCTGTTGATAAAACAGTGCAATTGAAGCTGATCGATGAAGACTTGTATCATCAATGCCTGCAGCATGAATGGTCAAAGGATTTTGTGTGCAACTATCCTGATTATGCCGCATTTGCAGAAATCGGGCTCGGTGTTGTCGCGGTCGCAAACGGAGAAATCATTGCAGGTGCATCGTCCTTTTCGTCCTATGAGGGCGGTATTGAAATTGAAATCGTCACGCATGAAAACCATCGTCGGAAAGGGCTTGCAGCCGCCTGCGGTGCAAAATTGATTCTTGAATGCATGCAACGCAAGCTCTATCCGAACTGGGATGCAGCAACCCGTATTTCCGTGTCATTGGCAGAAAAGCTCGGCTATCGGTTCAGCCACGAATATACAGCATACAGAATTCATTCTTATATGTAAAATATACAAAAATGTAAATCTGCTTTTGTGAAAATCGCAGATTTACATTTTTTTCTTTTTTCGCTATAATAAAACCATCTATTAAGAAAAGGAGAGTTATTATGAAACTTTTCTCACACAAGTTCAAAAAAAGTGTTGTAACCGTATTGGCACTCAGCCTTATGCTGACTTATTGCTTCTGTTTTGCTTCTGCAACAGGTGAGGTTGATTACACGATCACCAATCCTTATGCAAATGTAAACTGGGATGTTGTCATTCAGTATAAAGCAGACCTGCATTGCCACACCAATGCCTCCGACGGCGGCAACACGCTTGTTGAAATGGTTGAACGCCACTATGAGCTCGGCTTTGATGCAATGGCTGTCACCGACCACGGTACAATTGACTACAACTGGACCGACGGTCATGCCGATCCCGATATCAAGATCGCACTCGGCATCAAGGAAGGTGCTTTCACACCCATCGTTCCGCTGAAAGCAGAGGGTACTGCCGCCAACGGCAAGACATACACCCTGACCGATACCGAAGACGGCAATACCTATTATGCACAGGCTGACGGTAAGCCCATGATGCGCGTTCCGTTCGGCAATGAGCACAATGCCGCATCCTTCAACAATTGCCATGTCAACTCCTGGTTTGTTGATTGGGGCGATGGTATGCTTGCAGGCACAAGCGACTATGTGACTGCTCTTTCCGGTATTGCCGGTGCAGGCGGTGTCAGCGTTATCAACCATCCCGGTGAATACTCCAATGCCCGTGATTCCATCTATACCGCAGATGCATACGATACCAATACCATTCACTTCAATTATATCGTTGATAAGTTCGAAAACCTGCTTCTTGACTATCCCAGCTGCATCGGTATTGACATCAACTCCAAGGGTGACTCCAGAACCCGTTTTGACCGTAAGCTGTGGGATATCATGCTCACAGACCTCATTCCCCAGGGCAGAACCGTTTATGCCATCGCAACCACCGATGCGCATAACCTTGACATCGTTGATTCCGGCTTCAGCATTCATCTTCTTGAAGAACTGACAAGCGATGCATTCCGTGCTTCCCTTGAAAACGGTGAAATGTTTGCAGCAAGCAAATATGTCGGCAATGCAGACGAGCTCAACGGCTATGCAGCAGCCCTTCTTGCATCCGATGATGCCGAAAAGCAGGCATTCGGTGCCGAACTGAAAGCAATTGCCGATGCGATCTATGCAGAAAATGCAAACGGCGAGGAAGGTACAGGCAACAAGTTCCGTGCAGACAACGAGGTTGCAGGTCCGCAGATTGACAGCATCACGGTTGACGATGATGCCGACACAATTGCCATTGATTGCGACAACGCAATGCTCATTACATGGGTCTCCGGCGGTCAGGTCGTTGCAACCGGCAATGAGGTTGATCTTGACGAAATCGAAGGTCTCGGCAACTACATCCGAGCAGAAATCATCAACGAGGGCGGTATCGTTTATACCCAGGCTTTTGTTCTCGATTACGAAGGTGCTCCCGAGGGTGAATTCAATCATTATTTCTTCGACTTCGGCACACCGCTCGGCAAATTCATTCAGTTTATCCTTGAAACCATCACCAGCCTTCCGATTTTTGATATGATCTGGATGTTTATTAAATAAAATTTGCAGAAAAACATGAATTAACTATTGACAAGTCTTATTCTTGTTGATATAATACTAAGGCTGTCAAAAAGGCAGCAATCATCCTTGCTCTGAGGATCATCAGGGCCAAAGTCCAAAAGGAGGTGCAGATATGTCAAACTACGAAACCGTAATGGTATTCTCCCTGAAAGAGGGCGAAGAAAAGGCAAAAGGTCTTGTAGAAAAGTTCCAGGCACTTATTGAAGCCAACGGTACTCTTGACAGTGTCGATGAATGGGGTCAGCGCAGACTTGCTTACGCCATCAACTACGAAACTGAAGGCTACTATGTGCTCTACAACTTCTCTGCTGACGTTGCTTTCCCGGCTGAACTCGATCGTGTTGCCAACATTACCGACGGCGTTCTCCGCACAATGATCATTGCTAAATAAGGAGGGTATTCAAAATGCTCAACTGTGCAATCATCATGGGTCGTCTGACCGCAGATCCCGAGCTTCGCACAACCGCAACCGGCTTGTCTGTGACCACATTTTCTGTGGCTGTAGACCGCGGCTATGCAAAAAGCGGTGAGGACAGACAGACCGATTTTATCAACGTAGTTGCCTGGCGTCAGACTGCTGAATTCGTCAGCAAGTATTTCCAGAAGGGCTCCATGATTGCCGTGCAGGGTTCCATCCAGACACGCAGTTATGAAGACAAGAACGGAAACAAGCGCACAGCAACCGAAATCGTTGCGAACAATGTCAGTTTTTGCGGCTCCAAAGCCGAAAGCGGAACATCCGGCGGTCGTGTCGGTGCTCCCGCAGCCTATCAGAACGCAGGCAGTGAAGACTTCAGCGAACTCGCCGGAGAAGATGACCTTCCGTTCTGAGTCAAATCTATTAAGGAGGATTAACCAATGGCATTCGAAAAGAGTGATAGAGGTGACCGTCGTCCCAACAACAGAAAAGGCCGCAAGAAGGTTTGCACTTTCTGTGTAGAAAAGGACGCTGTTATCGATTACAAAGATACTGCAAAGCTTCGCCGCTTCATTTCCGAAAGAGCGAAGATTCTGCCCCGCAGAGTGACCGGCACTTGTGCTGCTCATCAGAGAGAACTGACCATCGCTATCAAGCGCGCTCGTCAGATTGCTCTTCTGCCCTACACTGCAGAATAAGCAAATCAAGAATCAACCGCAATCCGAAAGGACTGCGGTTTTTTTTGCGTGTTAGTGTAATTTGCTTTTACATTTTGTTCATACTGAATGTGAAAGGATGAAGAATATGCAAAAGAAAAAACAAAACAAACAATATGCAGACATGACCAAAGCCGCTTCGCCGAATTCACCATGCGCCGTAAACTGCCTGAAAGCCTTTTTGATCGGCGGAACGATCTGCACCATTGGTGAAGTGCTGAAAACCGTTTATGCTATGAAAATCGAAGACGAAAAGACGGTCGGTACGCTTGTGTCTGTAACTCTGATTTTTTTAGCCGCTGTTCTGACAGGCTTAGGTGTGTTTGACAAAATTGCAAAGCACGCAGGTGCGGGCACGCTCGTTCCCATTACGGGCTTTGCCAATGCAGTTGTGTCACCTGCACTCGAATTCAAAACGGAAGGGCATATTCTCGGTACGGCTGTGAATATGTTTTCTATCGCAGGACCCGTTATTGTCTTCGGCACCGCCGCCGCAACATTGTACGGGGTTATTTATTGGATTACAACATTATTTTAAAGAGAAAGGCTTGACCAAACGGTCAAGCCTTAAATGATGTGTCATTTTCCATTCTGACTTTCAAAATCAGAAAGCCATTTCTGCGCTTTTTTGAATTGAATGTTAATTTCTTTGCATATTTGAACTGAGGTATCTTCATTGAATTTCTGGACTAGTTTAAATCCGTTAGGCGGCACAAAATCGGCTGCCTCTTTTTCTGAAACATCACGATATATATTACCGAAGAATAAAGTGCGCTTACGATAGATATCCCTATAATAAAACCATCCGTCAAACATACCTGGCAATCTGTAGCGGTGGTTTGTCGCTTCCACACAAAAGGTCTCCTCGGTCACACCCTCATATAGTTCATAATTCTTATTTTTACCGTTTGGGAAGATAGCAGATACCTCTATAGTAAAAGATCCGCCCCATTTATTTGTTTGGAAAGAAATTAATTCAATGCAATTATCAAGGTTGCGTCTGAAGTTGGGATATTTTCCTGTAAAACCTAATTCTAGAAGAATCGGAAATGTATGTTTTTTTAATGCATTTAGCATAATTTGTCGGTTTGTCATAATTCCACCTCTCTTTATTTCATTATACCACACCGCTGATTTAATGTAAATATTTTTCAAATGGTGTGTCCTATATTGACAGCAGCAGAAGGCTATATCCTCGGCGTTGGTGCCAAGATGTTTACCATCGCAGGACCTGTTATCGTGTACGGCACGGTGGCGAGTGTGGTTTATGGCTTGATTTATTGGATAACTACGTTGTTCTAACAAAAAGGCTTGACCGATTGGTCAAGCCTTTTATATCATTCAAAGTAAAACAGTTCTTCAAATTTTTTGTCCAACGCAATACAAAGAACCAGTGCGAGTTTGGCAGTAGGGCAGAATTGACCTGTCTCGATTGAACTTATTGTATTTCGGGATACGCCAACCATATTGGCTAATTGCGACTGAGACAAACCAGCGGTGCAACGCGCTTCTTTTAGGTAGTTTTTTAACACAAGTTTATCTGTCATATTTCGTGTTCCTTACATCATAGAGGTAAATGTATCAATTAGCCGCAAGATTCCCAAAACAGAGCATAAGCTGAAGCAAATGCCGGTAAATATAAAGTCCTTTTTCTTTAGAATCCCCAAAAGATACCATTGTTGCACAGATACAACTACATTAAAAAGCAGATACAAACCATTTGTAAGCAACGTGGTATCCAGAAAAGCCACTTCCAGTATCATCAGGATTAATCCGGTTACCCCCATGGCGATGATTGCCGGCAATGCCGAGCCTTTTCTTAGCTGATTCTCCCGTTCATCGCCGTTTTGGTTTTCTTTTCGGCTCTTTCTTAAAATATCATCTTTATTCATAACAAAGCTCCTTTGCCAAGTTTTCTATGCATAATCAAAGTATAACATCGCCAAGTAAACTTGTCAAGCGCTTTTTGCAAAGTTTTCTTGTCGAACTAATGGGTCCTACTTGACCACAAGCAGAAGGCTATATTCTCGGCGTCGGCGCCAAGATATTCACCATCGCCGGACCGGTTATTGTGTATGGCACAGTTGCCAGCGTGATTTATGGAGTTATTTACTGGATAACAACTCTATTCTAATGAAAAAGGCTTGACTGTAAGGTCAAGCCTTTTGTGTGTTATTGGGGAGATATCGTTCCGTCAGAACAAATAATGGTTGCTTTGTTAAGCTCTTCATAATCAGAATTGTCGTAGCCATAGGCGGGTATTTGGATCATCGCACTCCATTGTTCCATTGTGCCTCCGTATCGAATCATTTCTAATTGTTTGCAATTGGAGAATACATACAATCCCAATGTTGATCCAGCTGGCAAAGTGATCTCTTTAATGGTGGAACTGTGGAATGCGGAGTGCCCTAAGGATACAGCGCTTGTAAATACCACTTTATCTATATAACTACCAT
>JAZNCO010000095.1:0-2133 GCA_045587645.1 Acutalibacteraceae bacterium
TTCCCGGATGCCTTTTTCGGGACATTTTGCACAATTCAGATCACACTTGATTTTGTCTTTTAAGGCACAAATCTTTTGCAGTTCAGATAGTTGAACAAGTATTGTCCCATTGGGAAAGATATAGGAATCACCTTTGTTCCAGGCACGGATCAAAGGCAACGAACTGCTTTCATAATGGCTTCCGGTTCCGCAAACACGGCAGCGTAAGGCAAACTTTTTCTTGCGGTTTGCTGATGGTTCCGGATGAGGAAATTCCAAAACATCTACGGTGCCGAAATTCTTGCAGTAATTGCAGACATGAATCCGGTGTTTTTCGTGAAAGATGAAAAATTTGGAATAATCGGGCAGAAGATTATCCAGCTTTTGAGAAAGATATTCTCTGGCATAGAACTGTAATACTCCGCAGGCTTCGCCCATGATCCGCATTGCATTCAAATCATTTTCGAGCGTTTTGATCAACCCGATGTGGATACGCCTGTCACCATCAGCTTCGTCGATTTCACCAACGATGTAGGCATCAATATAAATGCCTTCGGAACAACCGAAATCCACTTCAAAACGGACATTAAAAAGATGGTTGGTGATGGGTAGTTTTGCTTCATTGTTGAAATGATCTGCCGTCTGATAATCCATAATGGCTTCCATTTGCTTCAAAGCTCCGGCATCCTTTGCCATTTTGAATATGCCGTCAAAAATGGATATTCCGATTTCTCTTTTGATTTCTGTAACTTTTTCTTCCATAATGTTTCTCCTGTTTTATGGTTAAACGGCGGATTTTTCTGCCCATACAAAAAGATCATCTTCATCCACTTGCGGATATAGTATCTGTCGCAGAGACCGTTTTTCACGAAAGAGAAATCCGCTTTCCCGTTCTACTTTAAGATAACGTTCTGCAAGATCCGGACGGTTTAATGCTCCGTTCCGCAAATCCTGATCGCAGGCAAAAATACACAATGCACAGGATAGCCGTTCATTGCCATATTCGGTATATGCCGGATGAGCCGGAATGCCGCTTTTTTTGATAGCATCCCAAATCTGATACTCTTTCCAATCCAGTAACGGTCGGTAACGGAAAACCTGACGTTTCCCGGCTGTCAATGTTTTGTGAACTTCAAATTCTGCAAGTTTTGAGCGTTTGGGACTTTCTTCCCGCCGTTCTCCGGTAACGCAGAGCACCTTTGACTCCTGCCGGAAAGGATTGTATTTCCGGATCAGTTTGTCAATAGCTCCCGTTTTGATGGAGGTACAGAAACGACACCGCATTGACGGAAAATACTGCCGTTTTTCGATGTATTCCGGAATCGTTACTTTAGGCGTAACGATTTCCAACGGAATTTCCAAACGGAGACATAAATTCTGCACAACACTCCGGGTACAGCTCCATTCTGCTCCGGTATCAGAGTGAACGGCTCGCAATCTTCCGCTGACGCCTTGTCTGCCAGCAAGGTCAACCATTTGCAAAGCGAGCGTTTGGCTGTCTTTGCCTCCGGAGAGGTTCAGCCAGATTTGATCAAATTGACTTAAATCAATGTCCATAGCATCACCTTTAATTGCATTGATTGACGATATTTGCGATCTCCGCATCCAGCATACAGGCATATTCAATGCCGCCACTTGAGCCGTGTCCCCGCAGGAACTTCCGGAGTCGTCGGATCGCCCGCTCCGTAGCGTTGAATTCGCCGCATATCGGGAAGAGATGGGATTCATCATGCTTCCGGAAAAGTTTGTTGATCTCGCGGATACTCATATCTGTAACATCTTTATTGTAAAACAAGTAAGCCATATTGCACCTCTTATGCTGCCGGAAGCGGCAAGTATTCCACAAATTCTGCATGGTAATGTTTCAGCATAAAACGCCGGACTGTTTGTTTCACATATTCGGGAATCCAGGACATTGTCGGAATCGGATCAAACCAGAATATCCCTGCTTGCATAATGATTACGCTCCAACGGTTCCGCTGAAACCAACGCAGTACACGCTTGGCGATTTTACTGTTTTTGCGACGTAATTCAGAGAGAAAAAACATTGTAACATTGATTTTCATCTTATCATCCTTTCGGGTTGTTAGCACAAAAAATCCGCAAATGGCATCAGAGAGGCTTGTCGTCTGCCACTTGCGGATCACACAACCC
>JAZNCO010000096.1:0-12107 GCA_045587645.1 Acutalibacteraceae bacterium
GATGGCGTGGATGTCAATTCCAAATCAATCACATTCTTGATGCCCGATTGCGACCTTGTCGTAACCTACAAAACGCAGGCTGACCTCGACCGCGAAGAAGCCATTGCCAACTGTGACCACCTGTGCCACAGCGACAATGAAATCATTCGTCTGTTCTGGAACATCATCTGCATGTTCTTCCGCCTGCTCGGTGTTCAGCAATACTGCGACTGCGGTGAACTGCACTACAGCGCTCCGCTGTTCAATTTCGGTTGAGTGATGCAGAAATGTGAATTAAATTCACATTTCCTGTCCGACAATCCCGTTTGGTGATTGCCGCAAACAGCATCACCGCATATCCGATTTTCAACAAACCTTTTCTGACACCCGCAATAATACCGCGCCGCCGTTTGGTTTCCCATTCGGCGGCGCGGTGGGTTTTGCAATGAATTATGGTTTAGTTTTCCGTGAAGAACAAAAAAACACCCACCCGGGTGTTGACAGAATGCAGAAATACTGCTATAATAAAGTGAACAAGGCAGACCGATAGACGGTTAGCCTTCCGTGTTAAACGAAATAACCGCTTATCTTGGAAGGATTGGGGCGGTTATTTCTTTTTTTCTGTCAGAAATATGTTCGGATAAATCCAACATGAAAGTCGCAATTGCAAGAAGAAAGTTTACAATGATGAAAAACTTTTCAAATGCCGTCATGCGAATCCCTCCTTTCCGGAGGGAAAGACACCCTCCGAATGTCGGAAGGTAACCGCCTACCGTGCAAGGTCTGCCTTGCCCGTTTGCTATTATAGCACGCTTCGACAAAAATTGCCACAAGAAAACGGCTTCGCCGTAACGCGACGACCGTTTTCGAATAGTCCATCTTCGAGCACGTGCAGCGGGCGACGGAGGGACATATATTTTTTTGCTTTATAGGAACGCAGTTTCCTATAAAGCAAAAAATGCACCGAATGAATCGGTGCACTGGATGTCAGGATTTATTGTTTTTCGTTGAAGCCGTAGAAGTGAATCACATTCATATCCTCTGCCATGTCGAGTCCGTGTGAGCCGCAGTCGCCGTCAATGGCATGGCAGCCGTGGTCGGGCATGAAGCCGTAGAATGTGTTATGCTTCGTCCAATGCGTTCTGATTGCTTCGGCAAAACGGGCAAAGGCTTGTGCATTGTCGTCAAGCTCGTGCAAGGCTTCTTCACTTTCGGGGCCGGTTTTGTGCATACGGGAGTCGTAATTGCCGTTGTAAACCACGATTACATCATATTGATCCTCTGCAATGAGCTGCATTGCCTTTTCGTTGACCTCTTCGACGGAATCGTAAATAAAATAATCCATGTCCCGTTCGAGGAAAATGCGGGATATGCTGTCGCCTGCCGTTGAAACAATGGCAGGCTTTTTGCCGTTTTCCAAGAGATAATCGAACAGCGTTTTCACCTGCAGAACGGGTTTTTCATATTTGCGGATTCCGTGTTGCACGGGCAGAAGTCCCGTATACATGGATGCAAAGCACACGGGGGTCACGCTCGGCATAACAGACAACAGCGGCAGTGCCGTCTGCGTGTTTGCAATGACGGGATTGAAAAGCTGCGTGTATTTCGGATACAGCCACAGTGCCACCGCATCGGGGTTATAAAGAAAAGCACGGTCGGCGGTTTTGTTTTGCCGTTTCTCAACAATCGGTGCAAGCGGTTCTTCGATTTGTGCAGGCACGGGAAGTCCCATTATTTTTAAAACCGTTGCCGTGACACCTGTTATGCAATACTTGCTGTAAACATCTTCCATTTATATCACCCGGAAAAAAGTATAACACGCAGCTTGCATAAAATCAAGAGTTCTGCTTTTCTTTTATTTTCTGCTTCCATTTTTCAATCAGCTCCACGATTTTAAAGCGGATCACATACCCGTCCTCCGCCTGGATGACGGCGGTGTTTTTGTCATCGAACAAGGCATATTCGCTTTCGGTTGCCGTGACGGCAGGCAGACACAAGGGCGGAAACATCACGCACCACCAGTTTTTGCCCTGCCCTTCACCCAATACGGCACAGACGGCAAGATACACCCCTGCCGGCAGGGTGACACCGTCATAGGTTCTTGTTTCAAAATATTCTTCCTTCACAGTAATGCTTGCAGTATAGTCCATGCCGTGCGCTTTGAGCACCTCGTTTGCGGCGGTTGTCAGCAGATCACTTGCCTGCTGCACGGCATCCGCTGCCTGCTGTCTGCTTGCCGCATTCGCAAAACAATCTGCACCGACCTCAAGCAGGCGGTCACGCACCAGTAATTTTATGTTCTGATCTTCCTCGCTGTCGGAATTGGCAATCACATGCAGCCGCAAAACATCCTCGCGCACCTGCGAGCAGGTCTGCGCATAAACCGAGGTACTGCCAAGGCAAACCGCAAACGCACACAAAAGGCTGATTGCCGCACAAAAATAAGAGCTTCTTGTTGAGGTCATAAAAAAACCGTCCTTTCACCCGAAAGTGTGGACGGTTATCGGAAAAATATTCCGTTTATTCAAAAATAATTCCGTTTTCGCAAGGAGAACAAACAAAAACATCCTTGAATTTCGTTGCAAGCTCCGCTGCGCAGGCTTCAGCCGTTTTGCGATCGACAAAAATACCGTATACAGCCGAACCGCTGCCACTCATGCAGGCCGCTTTTGCATTGTATCTGCGCATGGCGGATTTGATGTCGGCTCTGCCCGGCACCTCAATGAACTGCTCAAAAATATTGAAGCAACGGCGCAGGATTTCGGGGGTATTGCCCGTTGCGGAAAAATACAAAAACTGTTCGCGGTCTGCTCTGCGCACCCACACAGCATTATCATAAGCAGCATAAGCCTCAGCAGTGGAAACGCCTGCCTGCGGCTTGGCAATCACAATATGCACATCCTTCAATGACGGCATGGGGGCAATCACTTCGCCCATATTCTGACAAAGCTGCATACCGCCCGAAAGACAAAACGGAACATCCGCACCGCAGCGGAACGCAATTTTTGCGAGCTGCCGTTCGTTCAACGGTTCACCGAACAGGCAATTCAGTGCACGCAGCACACCTGCCGCATCCGCACTGCCGCCGCCAAGCCCTGCCTGACTTGGTATTCTTTTTTCTATTTCGATATGAACACCCTTTTGAGAACCAATGAGATCCAGAAACAAGGATGCCGCTTTGTATGCGATATTCTTTTCACCCGAGGGGATATTCTGATCCGTGCAGGAAACGGAAATGCCTTCTTCGGTCAAGTCCACAGTGATACGATCTGCCAAGTCGATGGATTGCATCACTGTCCATATTCCGTGATAGCCGTTCATCAGCACACCGCCGAGGTCGAGAAACAGATTGATTTTTGCATTTGCCAAAAGTGAAACGGACATAATTGCACCTTCCCTTCTGCTTGCATTTTACCACAAATTGACCGCCTTGCCTATCATTTTTTTTAATTTTTGCAAAAAATATTCAGAAAATGACAAATGGATAAAAGCTGTATATGCAAAAATGAAGTTTTCAACAAATTGTTAATAACTTTTGTTAAGTCAAGTAAATTACTTTACTTGTTAAATTTTTAACGAGTAAAAGTGTTGCCAAAATCAAGAGTTTTCAACATTTTGAACAAAGTTTTCAACAAGTAAAGGGAAAGCACTTCACAAAAATCCCCATTTTTTGACGCGCCATTTCGATTGTTAATATTTTATCAATATGTGTTTTCGGTATTTTTTTACCTTTTTCCTGCATACATACAGAAAACAAAAAAAAATATACATTCTGCTCAAACACAAAAAAAAAGACTGCCCTTGCGGACAGTCTTCATAGTCAATATTTACAAAAATCAATCGTGATTTCTGCGGGGTCTGCGATCGTTGTTTCTGCGATCGCCGCCTCGGCCGCCCTGACGGGGCTTGCGGGGTTCGTCAGAAACCTCGTTTTCGGGTACAAGACCTTCAACCTTGATGAGAGCATTTCTTCTGGAGAGATTGAGTCTGCCCTGATCGTCAATGGGAAGAACCTCAACGATGATTTCGTCACCGACCGTGACAACATCTTCAACCTTTTCAACGCGCTTGACATCAAGGTGGCTGATATGCACCATGCCTTCCTTACCGGGTGCGATTTCAACGAATGCGCCGAAGCTCATCAGTCTTGTGACAACACCCTTGTAGATAGCACCGACCTCGGGATCGTTTGCGATGGTGTGGATAATATCAAGAGCCTTCTTTGCATTGTCAAGATCGGTGGAGGAAACGAATACGGAGCCGTCATCCTCAATGTCGATCTTAACATCGCATTCTGCGCAGATCTTCTGAATAACCTTACCCTGCTTACCGATGACATCGCCGATCTTTTCGGGATCGATCTTGGTGGTGAGCATCTTGGGAGCATACTTGGAAAGCTCTGCTCTGGGCTCTGCGATGCAGGGAAGCATGACTTCATCAAGAATCTTGCAGCGGGCAACATAGGTCTTTTCAAATGCTTCCTTGACGATTTCGGGAGTCAGGCCGTGAACCTTGGTATCCATCTGGATAGCAGTGATACCCTTCTTGGTGCCGCCGACCTTGAAGTCCATGTCGCCGAAAAAGTCTTCAAGACCCTGAATGTCAACCATGGTCATGAAGCGGTCGCCTTCGGTAACAAGACCGCAGGAAATACCAGCAACGGGAGCCTTGATGGGAACACCTGCTGCCATCAGAGAAAGTGTGGAGCCGCAGATGGAAGCCTGTGAGGTGGAGCCGTTGGAGGACAGAACCTCGGAAACAAGGCGGATGGTGTAGGGGAATTCTTCAACAGAGGGAAGCACGGGGATGAGTGCTCTTTCAGCAAGTGCACCGTGACCGATTTCGCGTCTGCCGGGGCCTCTGGAGGGCTTGGTTTCACCGACAGAGTATGCCGGGAAATTATAATGATGGATATATCTCTTGCTTTCTTCTTCATCAATACCGTCAAGAAGCTGAGCATCGCCCATGGTACCGAGGGTGGTTACGGTAAGAACCTGGGTCTGACCGCGGGTGAACATACCGGAGCCGTGTACACGGGTGAGAAGGTCAATTTCAGCATTCAGCGGACGCATATCGTTGATGCCTCTGCCGTCAACACGCTTACCTTCGTCAAGAAGCCAACGGCGGACGATGAACTTCTGCAGCTTGTACAGGCAGTCATCAATTTTTGCAACTTCTTCGGGGAAGAGTTCATCGAACTTTTCGTGAACAGCAGCATAGATGGGACGAAGTCTTTCGTCGCGGACACGCTTGTCATCGGTATCAAGAGCAACCTTGACATCTTCGATTGCGAATTCCTTGACAGCTTCGTAGAGCTCGTGGGAAGGATCGTTGGAGGGGAAGGAAACCTTTTCCTTGCCGATTTCAGCCTGGATGCCCTTGATGAATGCAACCATTTCCTTGTTGACTTCGTGAGCAGCCATGATGCCGTTGAACATGGTTTCGTTGTCGATTTCGTTTGCACCGGCTTCGATCATGGCGATCAGATCTTCAGTGGAAGCAACGGTGACAGCCATTTCGCTCTTTTCACGCTGTTCAGCGGTGGGGTTCATGATGTATTCGCCGTCAATCAGACCGACGGAAACACCTGCGATGGGGCCTGCCCACGGAATTTCGGAAATGGAAAGAGCGATGGAAACACCGATCATAGCGGTGATTTCGGGAAGGCAATCGGGGTCAACGGACATAACGGTTGCCACGATGCCGACATCATTTCTCATATCCTTGGGGAACAGAGGACGGATGGGTCTGTCGATCACACGGCCACAAAGCACAGCCTTGTCACTTGCCTTGCCTTCGCGTCTCTGGAAGGAGCCGGGAATTTTACCTACGGAGTAGAGCTTTTCTTCAAAGTCAATGGACATCGGGAAGAAGTCCACGCCCTCACGGGGCTTGTCTGCCATGGTAGCAGTGCAAAGGATTTCGGTTTCGCCGTAACGGACAAGACAGCTGCCGCCGGCAAGCTGCGCCATTTTACCGACCTCTACAACAAAAGGACGGCCTGCGAGAGTGGTTTCATACTTTTTGAAGCCTTCAAACATTTCTTTTACCTCACTGTTATTTTTTTATATTTCCACGGCATGCATACGGATTTTAACAATAAATACAGTATTCTCAACGAGAAAACACTCTATTCACTGCTAAAACCCTGCTGTCATTGCCGAAGATTACATTGCAAATGAATGCAAAAACAAGTCTTGCATTATGCAAAACAAGGCGGCAGAAGCCCTGCCGCCTTTCGGAATCGCTTATTTACGGATGCCGAGTTTTGCGATGATAGCACGATATCTTTCGATATCAACCTTCTGCAGATAAGCAAGAAGGTTTCTTCTGTGACCGACCATCTTGAGAAGGCCGCGTCTGGAATGATGGTCCTTCTTATTGACCTTCAGGTGCTCGGTGAGGTCGTTGATTCTCTTGGTGAGAACAGCGATCTGAACTTCGGGAGAACCTGTGTCGCCTTCGTGAAGAGCGTACTCTTTGATGATTGCGGTTTTTTCAGCAGCAGTCATGATTTTTCACCTCATTTATTATTTATCCTGAGCCCCAGTCAAAGGCAGGTTGAGCACCGCTTGGCGGTTGAATCCAAAGACCGAGAACCCGGACAGTAATGCAGTATAGCATAAAGTTTTACGTTTGTAAAGCACTTTTTTGCAGTTTTTTGAAATATTTTTTACACAATACCCTGTGCGATCATAGCATCGGCAACCTTCAGGAAGCCTGCAATGTTTGCACCTGCAACAAGGTCATAACCGAAGCCGTATTTTTCAGCGGCAGCAACGGAAGTATCGTGGATATTTCTCATAATACCTCTGAGCTTTTCGTCTACTTCCTGAGCAGACCATGCAAGACGCATGGAGTTCTGGGACATTTCAAGTCCCGAAACTGCAACACCGCCCGCATTGACAGCCTTGGAGGGTGCTACGCAGCGAAGATTGTCATGCAGATACTTGAGTGCTTCGTTGGTGGTGGGCATGTTGGAAACCTCGACATAATAAGAAACGCCGTTGTTGACCATCTGTTCTGCTTCGACCATACCGACTTCGTTCTGGGTGGCACACGGCATGCAGATGTCACACTTGACATTCCAGGGCTTCTGACCGGGGAAGAATTCAACACCGAACTTGTCGGCATAAGCCTTGACCTTGCCCTCGCCTGCACGCATTTCAAGCATATAGGCAATCTTTTCGGGTGTGTTGACACCATCGGGATCGTAGATGTAGCCGTCGGGACCGGACAGGGTAACGACCTTGGCACCCAGCTGTGTCAGCTTGGAAGCAACACCCCATGCAACATTACCGAAACCGGAAATGGCAACGGTCTTATCCTTAATATTGTCCTCAAAATGCTCAAGCATGCACTGTACATAATAGACAGCGCCGTAACCGGTTGCTTCCGGACGGATTCTGGAGCCGCCGTAGGAGAAGCCCTTACCGGTGAGAACACCGTTTTCATAGGTATTCTTAATTCTTTTATATTGACCGAACAGGTATCCGATCTCACGACCGCCGACACCGATGTCACCTGCAGGAACGTCCACATCGGGGCCGATGTGACGATAAAGCTCCGTCATGAAGGACTGACAGAAGCGCATGACTTCATTATCGGACTTGCCGATGGGATCAAAGTCAGAGCCGCCCTTGCCGCCGCCCATGGGCAGACCGGTCAGGCTGTTCTTGAAGGTCTGCTCAAAAGCAAGGAACTTCATAATACCGATATAAACGGACGGATGGAAACGAAGACCGCCCTTATAAGGACCGATGGCGCTGTTGAACTGCACACGGAAGCCGCGGTTGACCTGCACATTGCCGTTGTCATCCACCCACGGAACACGGAACATGATCTGGCGTTCGGGTTCAACGATTCTGCCGAGGATGTTCAGCTTTTCATAAATGGGCTCTGCTTCAATAACGGGTGCGATGGAATTGAAAACCTCTTCCACGGTCTGAATGAACTCGGGTTCATTCGCATTTACTTTTTTTACTTGTTCGAGAATCTTGGTCATATAGGCATTCATCTCAGATTCACTCCTTTGCTTCAGCAAAATTATGGTAAATATAATAAAACATGAAAAACCCCATTGCAAGAAAAAAATAGTTATTTTTCGGAATTTTTCCCTTTTGCACAAATTTCATCACTTTAGCACAGCAAACCACTATACAATCTGACAGCCTGCATAATATGGATTGTTGATTTTTTAACAATGTATACAAATATTATAAGAAAAAACACAATAATTTTACAAAAAAATTTAATTTTTCTTGTTTACTTTTTACGCAGGAAGTATTATAATATGCGTTGGTGTAAAATTTTTAAACACGCTAATAATTTATGGAGGAATAAAAATGGCAAGAAAGTTCAAATCCATGGACGGCAACAATGCAGCAGCATATGTGTCTTATGCTTTTACTGAAGTTGCCGGTATCTACCCCATCACCCCGTCCAGCCCGATGGCTGACTATGTTGACCAGTGGTCCGCACAGGGTGTCAAGAACATCTTCGGCACCACCGTCAAGGTTGCTGAAATGCAGTCCGAAGCAGGTGCAGCAGGTACCGTTCACGGTTCCCTTGCAGCAGGTGCTTTGACCACCACCTATACCGCTTCCCAGGGTCTTCTTCTTATGATCCCCAACATGTACAAGATCGCAGGCGAACTGCTTCCTTCCGTTTTCCATGTATCGGCAAGAACAGTTGCTTCCCACGCTCTGAACATCTTCGGTGACCATTCCGACGTTTATGCCTGCCGTCAGACCGGTTTTGCAATGCTTGCAGAAACCAACACGCAGGAAGTTATGGATCTCGGTGCAGTTGCTCACCTTGCATCCATCAAGAGCCGTGTTCCCTTCATCAACTTCTTCGATGGCTTCCGTACCTCCCACGAAATCCAGAAGGTTGCTTGCTGGGATTACGAAGACCTCAAGGAAATGTGCGATATGGATGCAGTTGCTGCATTCCGCAAGAACGCACTCAATCCCGAACGCCCCGTCATGCGTGGCTCCCACGAAAACGGCGACATCTTCTTCCAGCACAGAGAAGCCTGCAACAAGTATTATGATGCAGTTCCCGGTATTGTTGAAGAATACATGGACAAAGTCAATGCCAAGCTCGGCACAGACTACAAGCTGTTCAACTACTACGGTGCTCCCGATGCAGAAAAGGTTATCGTACCCATGGGCTCGCTCTGCGACGTTGCAGAAGAAGTCATCGACTACCTGACCGCAAAGGGCGAAAAGGTCGGTCTTATCAAGGTTCGTCTTTACAGACCCTTCGCAACCGACAAGTTCGTTGCTGCTATCCCCGCAACCTGCAAAAGAATTGCTGTTCTTGACAGAACCAAGGAACCCGGCTCCATCGGCGAACCTCTGTTCCTTGATGTTATCGCTGCTCTCAACGCTGAAGGCAGAACCGGTATCGAAGTGCTCGGCGGGCGTTACGGTCTCGGCTCCAAGGATACACCTCCCTCAAGCGTATTTGCAGTATATGAAGAAATGGATAAGGATGCTCCTAAGAAGCACTTTACCCTTGGCATCAACGATGACGTTACCTACCTTTCTCTTGAAGAAAAGCCCTCTCCCAACACTGCAGCTGCAGGCACCATCGAGTGCAAGTTCTGGGGTCTCGGCGGCGACGGTACTGTCGGTGCAAACAAGAACTCCATCAAGATCATCGGTGACCATACCGATAAATATGTTCAGGCATACTTCCAGTATGACTCCAAGAAGACCGGCGGCATCACCATTTCTCACCTTCGTTTCGGTGACAGCCCGATCAAGAGCCCCTATTACATTAACAAGGCTGACTTCGTCGCTTGCCACAATCCGTCCTATGTTACCAAGGGTTACAAGATGGTCAACGACGTCAAGCCCGGCGGTATCTTCCTGATCAACTGCCAGTGGACTCCCGAAGAGCTCAATGCGCAGATGCCCGCTGAAGCAAAGCGTTACATCGCCAACAACAACATCAAGCTCTACACCATCAACGCAATCGACCTTGCAGTTGAAATCGGTATGGGCAAGAGAACCAACACCATCCTGCAGTCTGCATTCTTCTCCCTTGCAGCAGTTCTGCCGCAGGCTGAAGCTATCCAGTACATGAAGGATGCTGCAACAAAGTCCTACCTCAAGAAGGGCCAGGATATTGTTGATATGAACCACAAGGCTATCGATGCCGGTGCAACCGCTTATGTGCAGGTTGAAATTCCTGCTGACTGGGCAACCGCTTCCGACGATGCCGCTGCTGCTGCATCCGAAGGTCCCGCAAAGCTCGTCAAGATGGTTGACAACATCATGAAGCCCGTTGCTCTCATGGACGGCGACAGCCTGCCTGTTTCCGTATTCATGGATCACGCTGACGGTACATTTGAACACGGTGCAGCCGCTTACGAAAAGAGAGGCGTTGCTGTTATGGTTCCCGAATGGGATCCCACCACTTGTGCAAAATGTAACAAGTGCGCATTCGTTTGCCCGCACGCTACCATCCGTCCCTTCGCTATGACCGATGCTGAAGTTGCAGCTGCTCCCGCTGCTACAAAGATCGCTCCCAAGCCCATTGTCAAGACCGAATACAAGTACACGCTTGCAGTTTCTCCCTATGATTGCATGGGTTGCGGCGTATGTATCGGTGTCTGCCCGACCAACTCCCTGAAGATGGTCGCCAAGGACAGCCAGGAAGCACAGCAGGAAGTTTTCAACTACTGTGTTGCCAATGTCGAAGAAAAGAAAGAAGTTGCTACTGCTGCTACCGTTATCTCCAGCCAGTACAAGCAGCCGCTGCTTGAGTTCTCCGGCTCCTGCGCAGGTTGTGCCGAAACCTCTTATGCCCGTCTGATCACCCAGCTGTTCGGTGACAGAATGTATATCTCCAATGCTACCGGTTGTTCCTCCATCTGGGGTGGCCCGGCTGCAACATCTCCCTACACCGTCAACAAGAAGGGTCAGGGTCCTGCATGGGCTAACTCCCTGTTTGAAGACAACGCAGAACATGGCTTCGGTATGTTCCTCGGCCAGGGTGCTCTTCGCAACGCTCTGATCGCAAAGGTTGAAGCTATTGCTGCCGGTGAAAACACCAAGGCAGAAGTCAAGGCTGCTGCTGATGCATATCTTGCAACTCTTAACGACGGCGAAAAGAACAACGCTGCTGCTGCTGCACTTGTTGCTGCTCTTGAAGCTTGCGATTGCGATTGCCAGCTCAAGAAGGATATCCTTGCAAACAAGGATTACCTCGGCAAGAAGTCCGTATGGATCTTCGGCGGCGACGGTTGGGCATACGACATCGGCTTCGGCGGTGTTGACCACGTTCTTGCTTCCGGCGAAGATGTAAACATCATGGTATTCGACACCGAAGTTTACTCCAACACCGGCGGACAGGCATCCAAGGCTTCCAACATCGGTCAGGTTGCTCAGTTCGCAGCTGCCGGTAAGGCAATTGCAAAGAAGAGCCTTGCTGAAATCGCTATGAGCTACGGCTATGTCTATGTTGCACAGATCGCTATGGGCGCTGACCAGAATCAGACCCTCAAGGCAATCAAGGAAGCAGAAGCTTACAACGGTCCTTCCCTTATCATTGCATACGCACCCTGCGAAATGCACTCCATCAAGGGCGGCATGGTAAACTGCCAGGCTGAAATGAAGAAGGCTGTTGATTGCGGTTACTGGAACATGTTCCGTTACAACCCGGCTCTCAAGGCAGAAGGCAAGAATCCCTTCACCATCGATTCCAAGCCTGCTACCGCAAGCTATCGTGACTTCATCATGAACGAAGCCCGTTATTCCTCCCTCACCCGTTCCTTCCCCGAAAGAGCAGAAGAACTGTTCGCACTGGCTGAAAAGACCTCTGTTGACAGATATGCTCACCTGCTCAAGCTCAAGGCTATGTACGAGCCCGACGCTGAATAAGGAATCAGAACCCATAAAAATGACCGGTTGTCCGCAAGGGCAGCCGGTTTTTTTGGTTGATAAATTACGGTTTATCTTACTGACGGAACCCCTCAAATACTTGTCGCCCCTGAAAGGGCAATGTCGTCAACTTAAGGAAATGAAGAAAAAAGATGCACAAAAGAGAGGGAAAATAATCATACAAAATGCGAATTGACAAATAGGAAACGCCCCCAAAATCGAGATAGAAGTATT
>JAZNCO010000097.1:0-23000 GCA_045587645.1 Acutalibacteraceae bacterium
GCTCAATCAATCAAGGTCAAGCCGCCTTCGGCGGTGGCTACTTTGAGCAAATTCTATCCTTTTTTTGTCTCAGGCTCAGGAAACAATTTTCAACATCATATTTTTTTGAGAAAAGTGTCACCTATCATTGACGACTCTACAGTTTTTTGTACACTGTGAAAAGTGTTTTGTCTTGACTTTTTCGCACAGCGGTTTTATAATAGTAATGTTCGGCAGCTTTGCCGCATACCAAACAAGAAAACGAGGTGGAACAGACATGGACGCAGACAGTAACGGCGCAAATTCCGGTGGCCGACCGCGAAGTTGCACGCACGATTACGTAATACTTGCGGCAGATCCGTCTGTTACACCGACGGGTTTGCGATAACACTCCGATCAGGTCGGGGTGCGTATCCTCGACTGCCGTCTTTTTGCGTATTACTTCTGTCGGGATTTTTCCCACACACAAAAAAACAGGAGGAATACGAATGGAAGGCATTCAGAAAATCACGGATATCATCCGTAAGCTGCTCAGCGGCAAAAAATACCCCCAGCTGCGTGAAATGCTCGCCTGCATGGAGGGTGCCGACTTAGCGGAAATTTTTTCGGAGCTTGATAATGACGGCTTGCTCGTTGTTTTCAGACTGCTCCCCAAGGAGCTTGCCGCCGAAGCCTTTGTTGAAATGGATTCGGACAGGCAGGAAACGCTCATTACATCCTTTACCGACCGCGAATTGACGGGTCTGCTCGATGAATTGTATGACGATGACACCGTTGATATCATTGAGGAAATGCCTGCAAACGTGGTGCAGCGTATTCTTAAAAACGCTTCACCCGAAACCCGTCGCTCGGTCAACGAACTGCTCAAATACCCCGACAATTCCGCAGGCTCGATTATGACCACGGAATATGTCTATCTCAGAAAGCACTTTACCGTCGGAGAAGCCTTTGCTTATATCCGCAGTGTTGCGCTTGACAAGGAAACCGTTTATACCTGCTATGTCACCGACAACCGCCGTCTGATCGGTGTTGTGTCGGTCAAGGACCTGCTGCTTGCCAATGAGGACACAGCGGTGGAAGACATTATGGATACCAATGTCATTCACGTGCACACCGAGGATGACCGTGAGGAAATCGCCGTGCTGTTTTCGCATTACGACTTCCTTGCCATGCCCGTTGTGGACCGTGAGGACAGATTGGTCGGTATCATAACCTTCGACGATGCCATTGACGTTCTGCAGGAGGAAGCGGACGAGGATATGGCTATTATCTCGGCTGTTACCCCGACCGACAAGCCCTATCTCAAAACCGGCATCAGCGAATTGTGGAAGGCCCGTATTCCGTGGCTGCTGCTGCTCATGCTTTCTGCAACACTTACGGGAATCATCATCAACCACTTTGAAAATGCACTTTCCGCTTTGGTTGTGCTCACCGCGTTCATCCCGATGCTCATGGGTACGGGCGGTAACGCAGGCAGTCAGTCCTCGGTTACGGTCATTCGTGGTATCTCACTGGGTGAAATTGACTTTCCCGATGCCGTCAAGGTTCTTTTCAAGGAATTCAAGGTTTCCATTCTTTGCGGTCTGACGCTGACTGCGGCAACCTTTGTCAAGGTGCTGCTGATTGACCGTCTGCTGCTCGGCAACACGGATATTTCCGTGCTTGTTGCCTTTGTGGTAAGCATCACGCTCGGTGTCACGGTCGTTCTGTCGAAGCTCATCGGCTGCTCGATGCCGCTTCTTGCAAAGAAACTCAATTTTGACCCGGCTGTTATGGCAAGTCCGTTCATTACCACCATTGTCGATGCCGTGTCGCTGCTTGTTTACTTCGGCTTTGCAAGCTGGATATTGCATTTATAATGTAACTTTTGCATCCTCTTCGTCCGTTGCTTCAAGGGACAAAAGGATGCTTTTTATAAAGGAGAAAGATGGTATGAAAAGAATTTTAAAAGCATTTGTCAGCATTTTTATGATTCTGCTGTTGTGCTGTTCCTGCTTTGCGCCTGCTTCTGCGGCAACCTTAAAAAATGACACCGCCCTGCAGGTTCACGAGGACGGCACATTCAAGATCTGTATGTTCAACGACCTGCAGGACAACAAGACTCCGCACAAAAAGACCATTGCCCTGATGGAGGCCATTCTCGATGCCGAACAGCCCGATCTTGTTGTGATTGTCGGTGACACCCATACGGATCGCAATTCCTTTGCAACGGCAGAGAGCGTGGAAGCCACCCTTCTGAATCTTATGAAGCCTGTTGCAGACAGGGGCATTCCGTTTTTGTTCACATTCGGCAATCATGACCACGAGGTGACGGATGTTATTTCTTTGGAAGCAATGATCGATGTTTTGAAAACATATGAAAGCTGTGTTATCCCCGAGGAGGTCTGTGACCCCGGTACATACAATGTGCCCGTTCTCAATTCCGACGGCACGGGCTATGCTTTTAATGTTTATATGATGGACACCGGTAACCGCAACGAGGAGGTCGGCGGCTACCGCGGTGTTATCAGCGAGCAGGTGGAATGGTACAAGAATACCTCCGATGCGCTCAAGGCAGACAACGGCGGTGAGATCGTTCCCTCCATTCTTTTCCAGCACATTCCCGTCAAGGAAATCTATCAGTTCATGGAAGAAACCGATGATATTCAGAATGCTTATTTCAGCATGGAAGACTACAAGTGGTATCGCCTTACTGAAGACAAGCTCTGTGAAGGTAACAGCTTTTGCTATGAAGCGCCCTGCTCGGAAAAGCAGACCGTTACCACCGGACAGTATGAGGCATGGCTCGAAAAGGGCGACATCATCGGCGCATACTTCGGCCATGACCACATCAACAACTTTGTCGGCATTACCGAGGAAGGCATCAAAATGGGCTACAACGCAGGCGCAGGCTTTGCCACCTACGGTGACAAGGGCAACCGCAGTGCAAGAATTTTTGTGCTCAACGAAAACGATCCTGCTGCCTATGAAACCTATAATGTAACATACGATGAAATCATGGGCAAAAACACACGCTTTGTGTTTATTGATCTGTTCAGCTTTAAAACCACCACCGCTATCATGCGTGTTATTTATCCCGTCTTCAGCTGGTTCCGTAACCTGTTTGCATAATTATGAATCATAACAACAGCCTGCCCGGAAAACGAGCAGACTGTGTTTTATGTGTGCATTGTTATGCTGCGTAACGGGTGGTCAGATTGCCGTCGTTGTCAAAAGTCAGGGTGAGTGTAAAACTGTCCTGTGTGCCGTCTGTATAGGTAACGGTGCCGGTGATGAGATCGCTGATTTCGGACAGCGGCATTGCCGGATTTGCTTTGAGTGTTTCTTTCAGTGTTTCGGAAACAAACCAATCAAAGGTCATGCCGTCGTTCTGTGCATAAACAATTTTGTATTCTTCGCCGGTCACAATGATCGTTTTTCCTGTTTTTACAGTCTGAATATACGCACCGGGAGATGCAATCAGTGTTTCGTCACCGACAGTCAGATTGCCGTTTTCTGTGCAGGACAGGGTGATTTTTTCAACCGTATCGGGATTGTCGAGCTTAATGCGGATGTGGTCCATTGTGCCGAAATACAGTGCCGTTTCGCCCGATTCGCCGTGAATTTCCCAGCCGCTTTCGGTGCCGTAAAGAGCCTGCAGTTTTACTTTCAGTTCATAAGGAATCTTGTTGATATCAAGATCACTCATGCCGCGTGTGTCCTTGACAAACAGAATGCCGCCCATCGGTGCAGATATATTGCTTTCTTTTGCAAGTGTGGTTTCGGTTGCCGTTGCCGCATTGGCTACAATCAGGCAGAAATTTTTATTCAGGGCATTGCCGGTTTCGGATGTGTTTGTGCCGTCATTTGCATGGTCGGCTGCAAGGGGAGTATTGCCGTTAAAAAGTGCAAATCCTGCCGTAACCATCATTACGAATGCCAAGGCAAATGCCGCAGTTTTCGTGATTATATTTTTTCTTGTTGCTTTTTTTTCGTTCATCATATTCACCTTTCTTAAAATGTTTTCAGCCATGTCCTTATCGGATCTCATAAGTAAAATTCTCCTTTTGCAGTTGATTTTTGAGTGCGTTTTTGGCTCTGTGCAGCAGAACAGAAGTGTTTTTTTTCGTTTTCTTCAGGATTTTTGCAATTTCCGCAACATCGAAATCTTCAAAATAAAACAGCAGCAATACATTTCTGTAATCGGGGTTGATATGATTGAGTGCCTCACGGACGGCTTTTCTTTCCTCATCCATGCAATACAGCTCCGTAAGTTCTCTGACATCGCTTTCAAGATTGCGGATTTCATCAATGGAAATATATCTGCCCTGCGGATTTTTTCGCAGCCAGTCCAGTGCGAGATTTCTTCCGATTGCGTAAAGCCATGTTTTGAAAGAAGCCGTGCCTTTGTTTTTCGGTTTTTTGGTAAACAGCTTCACAAAGGTTTCTTCGGTCAGATCTTCTGCAACGGTAATGTTGTTTACGATGGAGTAAATGTAATTCTGCAAACCGGGACGGTATTGTGAAACGATTTCGACTAAAGCAGTTTCGTCACCCTCAAGAAAACGGCGGTAGCTACCTGCACCGTGATCCATGGGTTCCTCCTTTCCGAAGACCGTTTGCGGGATCGGAGCATTCCCGTCTTCTGTGGTCTTCACCTCTTACACGGATAATCGGGGCAATTATTACACCGATTTTTGAAAAATATCGGAACTTGCGGCAATGAAACGGAAAAACACTTGATTTTCTTTGCAGAAGCGGGTATAATAATATCAAATCACGATTTAGTAAATCACGATTTGAGAAAATGAGGTGATTCTGTGTTTATCGGAAGAGAATCGGAACTGCAGTTTCTGGAAAATAAATATGCGGCAAAAAACGGACAGCTGGTTGTGCTTTACGGCAGACGGCGTGTCGGGAAAACAGAAACATTGAAAGAATTCTGCAAAAATAAAAAGCATATTTTTTATTCCTGCACACAAAGCACGGACAAGGTGCAGCTGCAGAAATTCTCAAAACGCCTTTTGCAGGAGGACATACCTGCCAAAAAGTATCTTTCTGAATTTGCGGATTGGGAAAGTGCATTCGGGGCGATCCTTGAGTTACCTTACGGCGAAGAAAAAAAACTGATTGTAATCGATGAATTTCCGTATATGTGCAAGGCAAATAAAAGCATTCCGTCCGTTTTGCAGAATCTTTGGGATACACAGCTGAAGGACAGCAATGTGATGGTGATTCTTTGCGGCAGCGCCATGAGCTTTATTGAAAAAGAGCTGCTTGCCGAAAAAAATCCGCTGTACGGCAGAGCCACGGGCATATATAAAATGACGGAAATGGGTTTTTATGATGCCGTAAAATTCTTTCCCGCGTACTCTGATACAGATAAAATCATCGCCTATTCAATTCTGGGCGGTATTCCGCATTATCTTTGTCAGTTTGATCCCGATTTGCCTTTGTCCGAGAATATAAAGAAAAACATTCTGACCAAGGGCTGTGTGCTGTACAGTGAGGTGGATTTTCTTTTGCACCAGGAGCTTCGGGAGACACCGATCTACAATTCCGTTATTGAAGCCGTTGCACTCGGGAATACGAAGCTTAATGACATCAGTCAGAAATCTTTGGTTGAGGATACTTCAAAAACAAGTGTATATCTTAAAAATCTGATTGAATTGGGCATTATTGAACGGGAATTTTCAGTCGATTCGAAAATCAAGGAAAAAGCAAATACAAGCAGGGGCACATACCGTCTTACCGATAATTTTTTCAGATTCTGGTATGCGTTCGGCTTTACCAATTATTCACAGCTTGAAGACGGGGATGCGCAAGGCGTGTTTACCCATGTTGTCGAGCCTGCACTGCATGAATTTGCTTCCCATGCTTTTGAAGCTGTCTGCAAGGAGTTTGTAAAAGAAATGCAGAAGAAAAATCGGTTGCCGTTCCGATATGTAAAATTAGGCCGCTGGACAGGAAAAACAACGGTGCGTGATGCCGCGGCAAAAAGCGGATCGCGTATCGCCGAGACGGAAATCGATTTGTTGGGAATCGGAAGAGATGAAAAGGACTATCTGGTCGGTGAATGTAAATTCAAAAAAACTCCCTTTTCTTATGCCGAATATCTTGATACAAAAGCAAAGCTTTCACCGCTGAAAGAAAATGCAGCCTTTTACTATGCTTTGTTTGCGGAATCGGGCTTCGATACGGCTGTACGGAATGAAGCGGCAGCAGACCAACGGATCCTGTTGTATGAACTGTCTGATATTGTGAATTTCAAATAAAGAAAAATCCCATCTGCAGGCATCATTTGATGTGCAGATGGGATTCGTTTATTTTCTTACAGTAAGGCAAGCAGTGCTGCCACATCTTCATCCGTGGTGGCCCAGCTGGTGGCAATGCGCACAACGGTGTGGTTGTCGTCTTTCTTTTCCCAGAAGCCGAAGCAGACCTTTTCACTCAGTTTTTTCAGTGCCTCATTTTTAAGCACAATAAAGATCTGATTGGAAACGGTTTCGATGAAAATTTCATAGCCCTTTTCTTTCAATGACTTGCGCACTTTTTCTGCCTGCACATTGGCATTCTTGCAGATTTCCATGTAAAGACCGTCCGTGAACAGGGTGTCGAACTGCACACCGAGCAGTCTGCCCTTTGCAAGCAGAGCGCCGTGCTGTTTGACGGTGGTGAAAAACTGCTTCGGTGCACCGTGACGGGGGAATACCACCGCTTCACCGCAGAGTGCGCCGCACTTTGTGCCGCCGATGCAGAACACATCACAAAGCTGTGCAATGGTCGGCAGGTCGAGGTCGGTGCCAAGGCTTGTCAGCGCATAGCCGAGCCTTGCGCCGTCTAAAAACAGCAGCATATTGTATTGACGGCAGAGCTCGGAAATGGCGGTCAGCTCGTCCTTTGTGTAGAGTGTGCCGTATTCCGTGGGATGTGAAATATAGACCATACCGGGGAAGATCATGTGGTCATGATTGTCATCGGCATAGAAGGTGGCAAGCAAGTCTGCAAGTTCGGTCGCATCAATTTTGCCCAGGTGATGCGGCAGGGGAAGAACCTTGTGTCCGTCGGCTTCCACCGCGCCCGCTTCGTGACCGTTGATGTGGCCCGTCACAGCGGCAACAACACCCTCGAAATTTTTAAGCATTGCGTCAATAACGGTGGCATTTGCCTGTGTGCCGCCGACAAGAAAAAATACATCTGCCGTTTCGTCACCGCAGGCGGTGCGGATTTTGGCTCTTGCATCCTCGCAGAAGCAGTCCACACCGTAGCCCGTCTGGGCAATAAAATTGGTTTTGATCAGGTTTTCAAGAATGGCAGGGTGTGCACCCTGAATATAGTCACTTTCAAAATGAAGCATACGAATGTCCCTTACTTTTTGTGCTGCAATATTTATATCATTTTTCACTTATGATGTCAATGCAGATGCTGCAATTTTCGTAAAAGGAAATATAAAAACTATATATTGATTTTTTGCATTCAATGTGGTATAATAATGCACATACTTCGCGTACAATAAACCAAAAAGGAGTTGAAATACATGAAAAAAGTCATCTGTAAGGTTGAATACGATACCGAAAACGCAGAGCTTGTTGCAAAGTTCACAAGCGGCAATTTCGGTGATGCCGACGGTTATGAGGAATCCCTTTATAAAACCGCCAACGGCAAGTTCTTCCTGTATGTCAACGGCGGCGCAGAATCCATCTATCCTGCCGAAAACATCACCCGTATGTCTGCCGACAAGGCAAAGGCATGGCTGGAAGCACACGCTGAATAAAAAAACCGCCTCAGGCGGTTTTTTTATATGTAACATTCTTCATATTCTATAAATCGGAGCGAAGCGACCCATAATTTTGCATTTTGCATTCCTGCATTTTGCATTCACGGTTTATCACTATCCTTTTCTGCAAATCAGCCGTTGAAATAATTCACCGTTTCTCCTTCGGTGACTTTTACGCGGAAGGTGCCGTCGGGGTTGTAGGTGTAGTCGCATTCGGCAACGGTTTTGTTGCCGCTGTAATATTTATTGCCTGCAAGGCGGCGGTTTGTGTCAAAAAAAGCATACAGCGTGGTGTTCTGTGTGAATGTACCGTCCGTGTGCAGGTAGGGTCTGTTGAAATAGACAACCGTGAACGAGCCGTCCTCGTTCACCTCGCACACCGAGCCTTGTCCGAAGCTCTGACCGATGCTTACGGGTGTGCTGCCGAAATAATCCCCGCCGTCGGCACTGACAATATTCGTTTGCCTGCCTGTGCGGTCATATTGCAGGGTACAGACGGGAATGCCGTATTCGGAATAACTGTATTTTGCACTGCCGTCGGAGATATATGTTACCTGATATTCGCAAAGAGAGGTGCCGTTTTTGCTGTAAACGGCGGCGGCTGTGTCAAAGGCGGCATTGACCACCACATACAGGTCAAGTCCCGCATAGAAGGTACCGTCCGAAAGGCGGTGTGTACGGTCGGAAAAGTGCAGGGTGTAGCTGCCGTCCGTGCCGATGGACACCACGGTTGCGTTGCCGAACGCGCCGCAGTTGATCCATGTTCCGACCACAATGCCGTAATCGGAGGTGAACAGCTGTGCGCCGTCCATGGCAACACTGCGAACCTGCCGCAGTCTGCCGTTTTCCTGCCATACACTCACATATCCGCCGTCCGTGCCGTAACGCACCCTGGTTCTTGCAAAGCGGTTATCCGAAAAATCGGTATATTCCTTAAAAACTTCCTTGCCGTTTTCATAAACGGTTTCTATTTTTTTGCAGGCTGCAATCGCACCGTTTGCAAGGGTATAACCATATCCCTTGTCGGCGGTTGCCTGCGAAACAACGGACGAAAGAAGACCGTTTGTGTAATAAAAATCGGAACGGAACAGCACCGTACCCGTCTGGGTGTCATAGGTGAATTCCACCGCCTTGTTGCCGTCGGCATAATTGAAAGCGGCATAGTAGCAGGTGCCGTCGGGGCTGTAGGAGGTGACCATGGCACCGCCGGGCACGAGCGAGCCGATGGCGGCATAGGGTGTGCCGTTCTGTGCGCTTACAAGGGTGGTGCTTTGTTGCACTGCCGTCTGCGGCTGTTCGGGTGTCTGCGTGCAGGCGCAAAGCAGCAAAATGCACAGCAGGGTGGCTGTGAGTAATATTCTTTTCACCGTCCGGCACCTCCTTTTTTCACATCATACCATAAGAAAAAATAAAAATCAAGCACGGACATATATCTGACGAATGTTACAAAATGTTTAATATTTTAAAAAAAATGCTTGAAAATTTTGTATAAATTGTTTATTATGGTGATATGAATCAAAAAAGGAGGGGCTTGCTTTGGAAAATGAGAACAAACGCATTTCAGAGGGTAAGCTGTTGTATGATCCGCTGTTCGACAAAAAACCGGATGTAAAGATCAGTGATGATCCGTCAAAGGGCTTTTTCGGCAAGGCAATCGTCAAGAAAGCGGCATTCATCGTGATGCTGGTCTGCTTTGTCGGCTTGTCCATGTTTTTCAGCTTCAATTCCATTTCAAAGGATCTGTTTGCATTTAAGGAAAATGCAGACGGAACATTCATGCTCGATGAATACCACGGCGGCAGCCGCAAGGTGCTGACGGTGGATTATGTCAGAAATGAGCAGGATGTGCCTGATGAAACAAAGCCCGTTACCACGGTGCGCCGTTTTGCGGTGTGCTGTGACGAATCGGTGAATTTCATTTTCATCGGCAAGGATGTAAAGGAAATCGACTCCAAGGCCTTTTACACCTGCAAAAATCTCTATGCGGTGATCGTGCATCCCGAAAACAGCAATTATATTTCTTCGTTCGGTGTGCTTTACAAATGCGCAAACGGTGACGGTATTCCTACGGAGCTTGTGCTGTATCCGACAAAGAACGGTGAATATCGCACCGCAATCGAAATGGGTGTTGCAGGACCTGCTTCGGCAGAGGATGCGCCTGCATTTCTGGATGCAATCAAGCCTCTGCTTGAAGCCGAAAAGACCGCAGAGCCCGATGAGGACGGCAAAATGACCAAAAACGAATTTGATCTTCGTTTTGATGAGGTCGGCACAAAATATGAAATTCAGTCCACCGTAACGGCTGTCGGGGAGCTTAGCTTTGCGTATGCCGACAAGCTGCAATATGTCACCCTGCCCGAACAGCTTATCAGCATCGGTAATCTCGGCTTTTTCAAATGCCATCAGCTGCAGGAAATCATCCTGCCCGATACGCTGCAAAGCATCGGTACGGATGCTTTTACGGAATGCAGAGGTCTTACCGACCTGTTTATCCCTGCATCCGTGAAATCCATCGGTCACCATGCCTTCCATAAGTGCGACAATGTTCCCGTTGTGCGCATGGCAGCTTCCGAGGAACAGGCAGAGGAAATGGAGCTCGGTCAGCTCTGGAAGCCGCAGAGAAGAAAGGTTCTGATGACGGACATTGAAGTTTCCTACAATGAAGCAAGGGAGGTGCAATAAGATGGCAGGTAAAGTGAAGAATGCACTTTCTTATGTGCGTGCGCATTGGAAAACGGCAGACGCAAGCAAGGGCAGGTATGTATCCTTCCGTGAATATCTTGACATTTTCATGGGGGTTACCTTCAACTACGGTGCGCAGGCACCGCTCGGCTACATCGGCTTCAGCGCGGGCTGCTACCTTATCATGTACCATTATGACCTGCCTTATCTTGCCTTTTCCGTTATCTCGCTGATCGGTATTCCGCTGAGCTATCTTTGGAATATTCTGGGCTGGATCGTTTCCGATAACCTTGGTTTCATGCCGAAAAAAACAGAACGGACGGTTTACGGAATTTACATCTCAGCATTTCTGCTTGCGCTGCTTCTGCTGATTTTTGATGTATCCTCATTCCTGCCGGCAGACAGCCGCCTGATTTTGTTCCTCAACAGCCTTTCGGGCATCAATGCCAGAAGCTTTTTCAAGATTTTCGGTGTGCAGCTGCTTTGCAGCGGCTTCGGCGGTGCAAGAGGTATTTTCTGGAGAAAGCTGCTTGTCCCGAAATTCGGCAGATACAAATATATTCTCTATTCCGATGTTGTGCAGAAGTGCGTTATGGTTGTGCTCATCGGCTGGCTGCCCATCTACAATGTCACCGATGTCAACGACCGTCTGTGGATGGCATATCTGCTGTTCAGTCTGTATGGCCTGTATGATTTCGGAAACCGCATGGAAAGCTGCACACAGGTCATCAGTCCCAATCCCGAGGAGCGCATGATCGTGCGTGCCTATCCCGTCAAAATTGCACATCTTCTTAACTCCGTCTTTGCGGCTGTCATCCCCGTGCTCGGCGCCTTTGATGATATCAACTTCTTCCGTTGGGTTATCCCCGGTGTGTTTGTGCCCTGTGCGCTTATCACGCTGTATTTTGCAAAGAATGTCAAGGAGCGTATTCCCGAGCCGCCCATTGAAAAGAAGCAGCAGGTGTCGTTCTGGTACGGTATTTTCAGTGTGCTTCGTAATAAGTATCACAGGCTTAACACCATTTCGGGGCTGATTGACTCGCTCGGTAACGGTATGATCGGTCTGAATACGGTTATTTTCCTTTACACCCTGCGCCTGAGCGGTCTGGAATACAGCCTTGTTGCCAGCCTGCTGTGGGCATTCCGCGGTACCATTCCCGCATTACTTTCTCCCATTGTGCTCAAGCACTTCTCGTTCCGTCAGATGGCGATCTACAAGCAGATTGTGGAGGTTGTCAGCACCCTGATGAGCATTCTTGCGCTGACCTTCCTCGGTGATAACATCATTCTTTGCGGTTGGGTTCTGTTTGCTTCGCTGTGGATCCGCGGTTTTATCATTGAGCCTGCCAACTTTGCAAAGAGCGACATGGGTATCCGTCTGAACGACTATCAGATGTATCTCTCGGGTGAGCGTATGGAAAGCTTCACGGGCGTATACGGCTGGTTCACAAGCCCCGTGACCACCCTTGTCGGATTGATTATTCCCGTGCTTCTGCTGCACAACGGCTTCAACAGCAACTGGGATGTTCTGTTCCTGGATGATGCAAGATGGGATATTCTTGTTATTCCCCTTGTGTTTGACCTTGTCGGCCATGCACTGATGATCATTCCTTACATTTTCTGGGACTACAACACACCGCAGTATCTGTATGCAATGAAGGTGCTGCAGCAGCGTGCACAGCTTGCCGAGGAGGGCTACACACCTGCCACCTACGAAGGCGGTCTGGATTTTGAGGAGGGCGACGATGTCAAGAACGGTTTGCCTGCCCACATCCGCCATCTGAAATTTGAAAAACCGCCCAAAAAGGAAAAACAAAAAGCAGCCAAATAAATAACATATAAAACAGCAGCTCCGTTGCAATAGCGGAGCTGCTGTTTGATGTAAATTATGGTTTATCTAAACCATAATTTACCGCAAAAAAAAGACTGTTTTTCAACAGCCTTTTGCTTTATTTCAGTTTCATTTTATATCTTCTTTTATATCTTCAAGCGGCAGCTCCATATATCTCTTTCGCTCTGTATAGCCGAGCTTTTCGTAAAACGGCAATGCCGAAGAGGGAACATTCCACACATTCAGCGTCACGCAGTCGCAGCCGCAATTCCTTGCTTCTTCCTGCGCTTTCTGCATCAGCAGTGTTGCCGCACCGGCACCGCGACGGTCGGCATCCACAAACAGGTCATCCACATAAAGCTCCTTTTTGTCCTGCAGCAGAAGATGCCCCTGCACCGTCTGCAGGATGCAGAACACATAACCGAACACACCCTTGTCCTCAGCAACAAAGATACGGTATGTGTCATCCGCAAGCAAGGTCTGCAATTCTTCGGGTGTGTATTTTGCCGCCCCCGTTTTGAAAATATCCGGACGCGCCTGCCCGTGAAATTCGGCAATGGAGAGAAGCATTCTGTGTAAATCGGGAATATCGCCGCTGTGTGCGGCACGGATCAAAACAGCCATGGCTGGCACCTCTGTGTTTTTTTTGTGTTATTATACATCTTTTTTTTTATTTCTACAAGTCTTGTTGGCAGAAATTCGGAATTGACATTGCAGTGTATTCGTTATATAATTAAAATATATTATTATGCGTAATTATTATTATTTTTTGCAATGAACGGCGAAAGGGAGGCTTCGCAGTGAAACGGTTTGTGAAAATATTTGCCGTTCCGGTGATGATTGTTTTGCTCGGAATCGCATTTTTGTTTTCCGGTGTGCAGGCAAGTGACTGTGAGCACAGCTGGAGTGATTGGTCCGGACGGGAGGGACAGCATCGCAGAGAATGCCTGCTTTGCGGCAGTGTGGAGCCCGGTGAATGTGAATATTACAGCATTATTTTAAGACCGACCTGCACCGAGGGCGGTCATACCGAAAAAACCTGCACCCTGTGCGGTGATAAGATTTTTACGGATGAAACACCTGCGACGGGTCATACATGGGACGAGGGGATGCAGATTCTTGCACCGACCTGCGTGGAGCAGGGAACGCTGCAATATGCCTGCCTTGATTGCGATGCGACCCTTGAGGAAGCCATTGCCGCAACGGGTGAGCATACGGTTGTCAATGATCCTGCCGTAGAAGCCACCTGCTCTGCCACGGGCTTGACCGAGGGCGCACATTGCGGTGTCTGCGGTGAGATCCTTATAGAACAGAAAAAGGTCAGCAAAAAGGCCCATGATTGGGATCTCGATAATACGACCGTGGTGAAGGAGCCGAACTGCCAGCCCGGTCTGGAGGAAACCAAGTGCAAAAACTGCGATGCGGTCGGACAGCGCACACTGCCTGCCACGCAGGAGCATACCCGTCTGGTGCAGACAGTGGAGAAGCGTGCCACCTGCACCGAGGACGGAAACACACAGCATGTGATCTGTTCGGTTTGCGAGATCGTTCTGTTTCAGGGTGAGGTTATTCCCGCAACGGGGCATATCTGGAAGGAAGTTGTCCACAAAACCCCGACCTGCACAACGGACGGACTGGTTGACCGCTATTGTGAAAAGTGCGGCTCGAATGAGATCGGTCTTCTGATTCCTGCAACGGGACATACGGTGGTGACCACACCTGCAAAGGCTGCCACCTGCATGCAGGATGGCTATACCGCAGCGGTCAGCTGCACGGTCTGTGAAGCCGTGTTTGCGGAATCGGTGCCTGTTGCGGCACTCGGACACGATTATTCACTTGCAAATGTTCTGGAGCCTGCCTGCACGGCAGAGGGAAGAAAAACCTTTGAATGCAGCCGCTGCACGGCGAGCTATTTTGAACCGATCGAAAAGCTCGGGCATGATATGAACATTTATTCCACAACGGAGCCGACATGTACGGTCAGGGGAATGATCCTGCATAAATGCAGCCGTTGTACACATACCGTTTCGCAGAGCATCAAGGCACTCGGTCACGATGAGAAGTACAGTGTCGTTGATCCGACCTGTACCGAGGACGGCTATACGGAGGTTACCTGCTCACGCTGTGATTACAGCGGTGTCATCAACGAAACACCTGCCACGGGGCACAGCGGTGAGGTATATGAAACCGTCAGCCCCACCTGCACCGAGGGCGGTTACGAAAAGCTTCGCTGTACGGTGTGTGCATTTGAATATGAGGACAATGCCGTGCCTGCAAACGGGCATACCTATGCACCCGGTCTTGTTGTCAAGCCGACCTGCACCGAGGACGGATACACGGTTTATGATTGTCTTTACTGTTCTGACACTAAAACCGAGAATCCCGTTGCTGCAACGGGACACAGCCTGTCGCAAGCCGAATCCAACGGTGACGGTACACACAGCGGTCTTTGCACCGTGTGCGAACAGACGGTAACGCTATCCTGTTCAGGCGGTGTGCTTACCTGCCTGCAGGCGGCGATCTGTTCACAGTGCGGCGGCGAATACGGCACGGTAACGGGTGAACACAGCTTTACAAAGTATACGATTGTGAATGACTCGTATCACCGCCTTGATTGTGCAAACTGTGCGGCAGAGGGTGAAGCCACCGAAAAGCATTCCTTTGTACGCGGTGACTTTGCTGCCACGGCACGCGGATTTGTTTATTCCTGCCGTACCTGCTCGCATCAGGTCTGGGGCAGACCCATCGGAGATGCAGACGGCAACGGCACAACAACGGATGCCGCCGATGCCAGAGCAGCGCTGCGCTACAGTGTCGGAATGGATGAACCGACTGCTACCGATCTTGCGGCTGCCGATGCTGACCGTGACGGAGAGGTCACCGCTGCGGATGCAAGACTTATTCTTCGCATCAGCGTAGGGTTGGATGAAGCAATACGCAGCGTTTTATTTGTAAATAAAGACGGCAGCTTGCCGAATTGAGAATATTTTGGGTGAAACTATGAGAAAACTGATTAAAAAATCCTTGGCGGTGCTTCTTGCCGTTCTGTTGATGATTCCTTCCCTTGCAGGCTTTTCTGCATTTGCCGACACTGCGGACGGGCAGACATATTACATCGTCACATACTTCCTCAACGGAGAAGAATACGATAAAGCGCAAGCCTATCGTTACGGTGAAACGATCGTTTTTCCGGAGCTGACTGTGCCCACGGGATACACCTTCTCGGGCTGGTCGGATAAGGATGGTGTGGTTTTTGACGAGCATTCCGTGATCCTCAGCGATACGCAGCTTTATGGTGTGCTTACGCAGAATGATTACAAGCTGACCTATTGTGTCAACGGTGCGGTTTATAAAACAGAAACCGCACATTACGGTGATGTATTGTCCCATTTTACCTATCCCGTTGAAACGGGCTACAGCTTTTCGGGCTGGTTTTCGGATGCCGACTGCACCGTTCCTGCGCCCTCTGCGATGCCCGACGGCGATCTGACCGTTTACGGTAAATACACACGCAAGCTTTACACGATTTCCTATTTTGTGGACGGCGTGGATACGGCACTCAGACAGGAAAATTATATCTATGGTGATACCATTGAACCGCTTCGCAATTATGATGAAACGGAGGGCTATACCTTCTCGGGCTGGTATCTTGATCCGGCACTGACCGTAGCCATTCCCGAAACCATGCCCGACAGTGATCTGACCTTCTACGGCAAGCTCACACCGAATAAATATGTGCTGACCTATTATCTCAACGGTAATTATCATACCTCGCAGACCTACGAATACAATCAGCCCATTGAATACCTTGCCTATGTTCCGCAGGAGGGCTTCACCTTCTCGGGCTGGCTGCTGGCGGACGGCGAATATAAGCCCCTTCGTATGCCTGCAGGCAATGTCACCGTGTTCGGCACCGTGACAAAGCTTTCGGTTGCGGCACTTGACGGCGGCGGCTATGACAGTGTTACCGTCGGCGACAGCGTGGATGTTTTTATTACTCTGGATGCTCCGTTTCTGACAAGTCTTACGGTTTCCGACATCGTTTTTGACGATGATGTTTTCATGCTCGACAAAATGCAGTGGCTGTGCGGCGGTGAACAGACGGTTGATCTGGGCAACCGCGTGGCAAGCGTTTCCTTTGAAGAAAACACAGACCTTGACGGCGCTGTCCTGCAGCTTACCTTCGTCGTACTCGGCAATGCCGCAGTGGGTGAGCATGAGATCACTTTCTCTGCCTCTGCCACGACCGATATGGGCATCGGCTCGGTCGATGTCAACACAAAGGTAACACCTGCCACGGTGCAGATCATCTGCGCAAATCATCAGTTTGCAGGCGGCAGAGTCGTTGCCAATAAGAACAATACCCATTCCTTGTACTGTGCAAACAATTGCGGTGTCAGCATCAATCAGTCCTGCGACGGCGGCACGGCTACCTGCCTTGCAAAAGCGGTCTGCTCGGTCTGTGAAGCACAGTACGGACAGAAGCTTTCCCACAACTATTCCGGTCAGCCCAAGGGCAACGGCGACGGCACGCATTCCTACCGTTGTGTCAGCGGCTGCGGTGAATACGGCAATGAAAAAATCGGCTGCACCTACGGTGTCGCACTCAACAACGGCGACAACACCACCCACAAGCTGTCCTGCACCGTCTGCGGTGAAAGCAAGAATGAGAATTGCTACGGCGGCACCGTTACCTGTCTGACCGTTGCAATCTGCGAGCGTTGCGGTGTGGCTTACGGTGATGTTTTGCCGCATTCCTACACGGGCAATGTCAAGAATAATTATGACGGCACACATGTATTCCTTTGTGTGAACGGCTGTGAACAATACGGCGGTCTCGCAGACTGCGAATACGGCTATACAAACAAATCCGCAGGTGTGCATACAAAAACCTGCACTCTTTGCACCTTCACCATTGACGAATACTGCTCGGGCGGCAAGGCAAGCTGTCTTGCTGCGGCAACCTGCAGATTCTGCGAAACGGCTTACGGCAATGTGCTTTCGCATTCTTACACGGGCGAAGCCAAGAACAACGAGGACGGCACGCACTCCTTGCAGTGTGTCAACGGCTGTGAGGCTTACGGCGAAGCGGCTGCCTGCACACCTGACACCTTTGTTTCCAATGAGGACGGTACGCACAGCGCCGCATGCACGGTCTGCAAAGCGGTTATAGACGGAACCTGCACGGGCGGACAAGCCACCTGTGCCGAATATGCAAAATGCGACATCTGCAAGGGTGACTACGGTGACCTGCTGCAGCATGATTACAGCGGTGCGCTTGCTCCCAATGGCGACGGCACCCACGCAAGGCTTTGTGTCAACGGCTGTCAGCAAACGGGCGGTGACACGACTGCATGCACCTACGGCGATTGGGTCGGTGACGGCATTGCCGCACATACCAAGACCTGCACGGAATGTAACGGCACTGTGTCCGAAGCCTGCACGGGCGGTACGGCAACCTGCACCGAAAGGGCTGTCTGCACGGTCTGCGGCACTGCCTACGGCGAATTGCTTCCTCACACCTTCCCGCAGGGTGCGCAAGGGCAGGCTGTTTCCAAAAATGACGGTACGCACACTCGCTTCTGCACTGCCTGCGAAGCAGATGTTGTGCTTTCGTGTGATTATTCCTGCATCCCCAATCAGAACGGTACCCATATTGCCATTTGTGATTCCTGCAACTACACCGTGACCGAGCAGCCCTGCTTCGGCGGTCAGGCAACCTGCCTTGCAGCAGCAGTCTGCGAGGGCTGTCTTGCTTCCTACGGCAACCCTCTCAAGCATGATTACAGCGGCACGGCAAAGGACAACGGAAACGGAACACACTGCCTGCAATGTGTCAACGGCTGTGAGCAGTTCGGCGGTGAAAAAATCACCTGCCGACCCGATACATTCGTTTCCAACGGCAATGACACCCATACGGCTTCCTGCCTTGATTGCGGCGCAACGCTGACCGCAAAATGCTCCGGCGGTGTTGCCTCCTGCGAAAAGCAGGCTGTCTGCGAATATTGCGGCAGCGGCTACGGCAAGGGCGGTGACCACAGCTTTGTCATCACGCATGATGCTACCCACCACTGGGGTGCATGCACCGGCTGTGAGAAAACAACACCTGCCGATGAACACACCTTTACCGCGTGGACGGTGCTTACCCGGCCTACAACCCAGAGCACAGGCCTGCGCAGACGACTCTGCACCACCTGCGGTGCGGTCTTTACCGAAGAGATTCCGCGTCTGTATTCCATGGGGGATATTGATTTTGACGGTGCGATCACGGCAGCGGATGCCCGTCTTGCACTTCGTGCATCCGTCGGTCTTGAAACGCTGTCTGCAGCAGCTTTGGCAGCAGCCGATGTCGAAAAAGACGGTGTGATCACATCCGGTGATGCAAGATTGTTGCTTCGCGCCTCGGTCGGACTGGAGGACACTGCCACCTGGGGGGAACCCGACTCTGACGAGCCGTAAAATGTAACGCAATAAAAAATGCAGACAGGGGGAAACGAATGGAGCTGCTCAGTCTTGCCGTGCAGCTTGCGGCAGAAAAGCATGATGCAATGCGAAGAAAGGGAACAGCTACACCCTATCTGCTGCATCCCATGGAGGCGGCTGCCATCGTCGGCACCATGACGGATGACCCCTGCATTCTCGCGGCGGCGGTGCTGCATGATGTTGTCGAGGATACCGATACCTCTGTTGAAGAAATCCGCAGCCTGTTCGGAGAACGGGTCGCACAGCTTGTTGTCGCCGAAAGTGAAAACAAAAGGGCAGACCGTCCTGCTGCAGATACATGGCTTATCCGCAAGCAGGAAACAATCGATGACCTTCGCAGCACAACGGATGTGGCTGTCAAGATGATCTGTCTTGGCGACAAACTCTCCAATCTGCGTTCCTTCAAACGCGATTATGCAGCAATCGGAGCAGCGTTTTATCAACGGTTCAATCAGACGGATCCGAAAATGCACCGTTGGTATCACCGCAGCATTGCCGATGCCATGCCCGAGCTTATGCACACCGACGCATGGAAGGAATATGATGCATTGATAAAAAAAGTGTTCGGGGAATAACGATCCTTTCCCGAACAAAATCTGAATATAATTGCGCCGACCGTACAGGATACGGGCAATATATTTTTTGATTTTTTGCGAGGACAAAAATGGAACACAAAAGAACAAAACTGACCTTCAGGCAACTCAGCTACTATGCCCGTATGGCGGCAGAGGCTTATGTGACCGACCCCGTGCACATGTATGCAACAAAGCATGACAAATGGAGAAAGCGTTATGACTACCACTTCATGCTTGCACGGCTGATGACCTCCAACCGTGAGGATATTATTTACACCGATGAGGAGCACAGAGGCATCTGCATCTGGCGCGATGCACACAATGACTATACCATTTTTGATTTCTGGCTTTGTCCGACATGGCCGATGCTGGCTGTTTATGCCAAAAGCACCGTCAAAATTCTCAAGGCATACAGCCATCTTGATGCCAAGGTGTTTGAAAAGAATACACTCATCATTTCTCCCGTATTCACCGATCCTGCCCATCAGGGCAAGGGGATTGCCACAAGGCTCATAAAGCAGGGCATTGCCGATCTGGTGCCGTTGGGCTATAAGCTCGGTCTTGAAACGCAGAATCCCGACAATGTGCCGTTTTATGAGAAGCTGGGCTTCCGGACGGTGAAATACGAGTATTGGAAAGGCGAAAAAATCCATAATTATTATATGGTATACGATCCCGAAGCAGATACAGGCGAATAAGTGAGTATATTTTTCATACCGTGAATCGTAAAACAGGTACTTTCAAGCTGCACTTGAAAATACCTGTTTTTTTGTTTACATATTATGTTATCTTATTTTTTGCGGACGATTCTGCCTCTGTGCTTCGGCTCCACGATGACCGGCAGCATGTAGAGTGCCTGCTGTGCAATTTTCACGATCATCTTGTTTTTGAACATGCCGGGCACACCCTCCGCAAGGTTGGCGGCAATGCCGGCTACCGACGGTTCACTCGAGGGCTTCATTACCACGCGGTCATTCAGCGAGAAGGTGAACGAAAGCCTGCGCTTGCCGATGGTGTTGACGGGGCGCACATCCACGATCAGGTTATTTGTTTTGTTCCAATATGCACTGCAGCAGACGGTATAATTGAGCTGTCCGAGGCGCATGGTGCCGTAGCGGTGATGTCCGTCCATACCGCAGATGACGGTATTCTTTTCGTGCCCTTCTGTCCAGGTCATGCTGCATTCCTTTTCGCGGAACGAAAATTCGATGTTGTCAATGTTGCCCGCTTTGTCGCATGCCATATACACGACCGCCATCGGCAGCATGCTGACGGGGAAGCCTGCCAGGTTGAGGATCACATTCTTGCGAAGACGGATCACAGAACCCTCCAGTCGCTGTTCCCAGATGCTTTCGGAAGCCGGCAGCGGTGTGTCATGCACTGCATTTTTCAACAGCTCGTCAAGCCCGTCATAAGATGTGTCTGCATGCACTGCGTTTTCGTCATAGAAAGCTCGCGGAAAATACGGCCAGATGGCGGTGCGTGCATTGTCCTCGCAGTTGATGCCTGCCGTGCAGATGAACAGTGCATCGTAATCGCTGAACACAATGCCCTGCTGGGTGAACATGCCGTCGGCACGGTAAGAGTTTGCAAACGGATTCTGCCAGAAGCAATAGCCGTAGCCGTTGGAGCTGTCGTGTCCCATGTTGTTGGAGTTGTCAACGACCTTGCTTGTGGCGGTTCTGACCCATTCCTCGTCGAGAATACGCTGTCCGTTGAACACACCGCCCTGATGATACATCAGCATCAGCTTGGCAAGATCCTCGGTTTTCAGGAAAATACCCCAACCGCCTGCCTCCACATTGTAGGCATCGGTTTCCCACTGCGGATAGTCAATGCCGAGCGGTGCAAACAGTCTGGGCTGCAGAAAGTCACGCACGGTCTGCCCCGTCACGCGGTGCACAATGGCGCACAGCATATAAATATTTTCATTGATATAACGGAATTCCGCACCCGGGTCATTGTACCACGGTGCGTTCAGGAAGGCTGTGATCCAGTCATTCTTCCGCTTGTCCTCCAGAAAGGACACATTCTTGCCCGAGGTCATGGTCAGCAGGTGTTTGACCTGCAATTTATAAAGCCGTGCATCGGCATCGGCAGGTATGTAGTCGGGGAAAATGTCAACAATGCGATCCTCTACCGACAGCAGCCCTTCCTTTACGCAAAGCCCGATCGCGGTGGAGGTCACGGATTTGCTGACGGAATACATCTGATGCGGTGTGTCGGCATTGTAAGGGGCAAAATAGCATTCTGCGGCAACCTTGCCGTGGCGGATGACCATAAAAGAATGAAAACCGAGCTTGCTGTCCTTGATATGCTGCATAAATCGGGCAATTTCCTTGGATGAAACGCCGACTTCTTCGGGACAGGCTGCACGGGGAAGCATTATTTTGTTTTCAATCATACACTTTTCCTCCTTCTGTTCAACATATATGTATAATAAAACACAAAATCCGACTTGTCAAGCACTTGACTTTGATTTGTAAAAAGTATACCATTGAAATATTAACAGCATATTAAAGAAAGGTGGTGCCGATATGGGAAGAAGGCTTGATTTTGTGATACCTGCAAGCTATGACGGGCGCAAGGTCATCCATTTTCTGCGCGGTGAAGCAGGCCTGTCCTCGCGTTTGACGATTTCGCTTAAATACCGTCCCGACGGCATTCTGCTCAACGGGGAGCATATCCGCACCATCGACAGGCTGAAAACGGGGGATGTGCTCACCGTCAACCTGCCCGAGGAGGAAAGCACCGTCACCGCCGTGCCCGTTGTGAAGCTCGATATTGTGTATGAGGATGCCGATATTCTGGTCGTCAACAAGCCGGCTGGGCTTGCCATGCACCCGACCCATAATCATCAGGACGATTCGCTTGCAAACTGCGTTGCCGCACACCGACCCGATGCGGTGTTCCGTGCCGTCGGCAGATTGGATAAATGCACTTCGGGACTTGTGCTGTGCGCCATGAATCAGCTTGCCGCTGCGGCACTTTCGGGCAATTATGAAAAAGAATATCTTGCCATCGCAGGCGGTGTCTATGAGGGCACGGGCACCATCGACAAGCCCATTTACCGTCCCGATCCCATGAAAACGCTTCGTGCCGTCGGGGAAACAGGGGAGTATGCCGTCACCCATTGGCAGGCGCTTGCAACAAACGGGGAATGCTCTCTGCTTCGCGTTTGTCTTGAAACGGGCAGAACGCATCAGATAAGAGTGCATTTTGCCTCACTCGGCACACCGCTGATCGGAGATGAGATGTACGGCTCGACCGTCTGTCCGCCCGACCGCGCCGCATTGCATTGTGAAAAGCTCACCTTTGCCCACCCCGTTACCAAAGAACCGCTGTCCTTCACTGCCCCCTTGCCCGAGGATATGCAGACAGTGGTGGCGCAGATGACATTCTATGAATAAAATAAATTATGGTTTATCGGTGAGTTGGTTTATCATCCTGTAGGGGTCGGCGCCTTCGACGACCCGTTGCAAATGGTCGGTTTGCAGGGCTTTCTCAGCCTCATACGGGATGCCGAGGCGTCATCCCCTACAAATAAAACCGTAAATCTGTTCAACAAAATGGAAGATGTACGCAATCCGTAGGGAACGGATATTATCCGTTCCAAGCAAATTGGTGGTTTGATGAGGTTTTGTATTACACTCTCAGTATCAATTTTACAACGGAACGCATGGTATGCGTTCCC
>JAZNCO010000098.1:0-59650 GCA_045587645.1 Acutalibacteraceae bacterium
TGTCGGTTTATTATCCTGTAGGGGTCGGCGCCCACGACGACCCGTTGCAAACGGTCGGTTTGCAGGGATTTTTTATCCCCATACGGGATGCCGAGGCGTCATCCCCTACAAAATGAAACCGTCAATCTGTTCGCTAAACCATAATTTACATCATTTGATTTTCTTCATGATCGGCAATTGTGCAATCAGCATCAGCGAGATGAGCAGTCCCACCACGGAAAAATACGAAAGACCGAACAGAAGTTGCCCGAATGAGAGGATGCACGCGGCAATCAGAATATAAAAAGACACATTTTTCAGCTTCTGCTTGCCTGTCAGACAGTAAATCAGCAACAATGCAAACACAACCACCGTCAGCACCGCCGTAATAAACGGAGTGAAATTGGCATAACCGTAGGGGGTCAGGCTGAAATAAGAAAAGGTTTCGCGCATGGTTTCGGTTGGTGATACGGCAAAATTGCAGACCGCACCGTAAGGCAGGATTTCTAAGAGCAGGGTCACAAGCGGCAACAAGAGAAGCAAAAATCGTTTCTTCTGTATGACGTTCTCTCCTTTTTCTTTTATACTATATACTTTTCCTTTATTTTTCTATAAAAGAAAATCAAATTATATATGCATACTTATTCGGACAAACGCTGTACCAACGAGTGATCATTTGCAATCAGATACATCAGTTTTTTGGCGGTCGGTGTCGGTGTGGATTTGCCGCATTCCCAGGCTTCCACCGTACGCGGAGATACGCCGAGCAGATTTGCAAAACTTTTTTGGGTCATGCTGAGAGAAGTTCTGACCATTGCAACATCCACAACGGGTAAAGAACTTTTTCTTGCAAAGGTCTGTGCACTTGCCGTTCCTTTTTCAAAGGCCAATGCTTCGTTAAGCCCTGCCATTATACCTTCAAAAAAATCAAAATCCTTAAAATTATTTTCTATTTCTTCCATGGAAAGCGAAGATTCAAAAGATAACAAATCAGACATAAAAATCACTCCTTTTTCAGTGCATCAACCAACATTTTGATTGCTTTTTCCTGTGCCGGTGTCAAATTTTCCTGCACATTTTTCGGATAAGCCAGAAGCAGATATATTTTTTACATTTTACAGCTCCTTACATACGATATTATCGTAGTGCCACCATCATTATGTACGATATTTTCGTAGTTGTCAATATTTTTCTCTGAAAATATAAAACTCGCATTGCAGTCTTGACCTTTTGCGCCTGTCTGTGCTATACTTGCTGCAACTTTTGTTTCGGAGAGAAAATGATGAAATTTCTGAAAGATGCAAGATTGCAACTGACATTGTCCATGGTCGTGTTCGGCACGATCGGTCTTTTTGTGCGTAACATCGGTCTGCCGTCGGGGGAAATTGCACTCTACAGAGCCGTCATGGCAACGGTGCTGGTCGGTTTTGTGCTGTTGTTCACAAAACAGCGAATCGACTTTGCAAAAATAAAAAAAGAATTACCTTTATTATTGCTGTCAGGTGTGGCAATGGGCTTCAACTGGATCTTGCTGTTTGAAGCCTACAACTACACTACCGTGTCTGTTGCAACCTTGAGTTATTATTTCGCCCCCGTCATCGTCACTCTTGTGTGCCCGTTGCTGTTCAAGGAAAAAATGGGACTCAAGCAATGGCTGTGCTTCGGTTTTTCAACACTCGGCATCGTGCTCATCACGGGTATCGGGGATCTGAGTGCGGGAACAAACCACATCAAGGGTATTGCATTCGGCTTGGGTGCCGCGGGACTGTATGCCACAGTCATCCTGCTGAACAAATTCATCAAGGGTGTGCAGGGTCTGCACCGCACCTTTTTGCAGTTTCTTGCAGCAACGGCGGTGCTTGTGCCCTATGTCGGATTCACAGACGGCTGCAACCTCGGCACGCTGAACACAAAGGACTGGATTTTCCTGCTTGCGGTCGGTATTGTGCACACGGGAATCACCTATTGCCTCTATTTTTCTTCTCTTAAAGAATTACCCGGGCAGAAGGCCGCCATTCTCAGCTATGTGGACCCATTGGTGGCGGTGCTGTGCTCGGTAACAATTCTGCACGAGAAGATGACAAGCCTGCAAATCATCGGAGGTGCATTGATTTTGGGCTTTACCCTGTGGAATGAGATTCCGACAAAAAATTTAAGAAAAAATACAGGAAAAAGGTGAAAAAAATATTGACACCGGCAAAACGCTGTTGTATAATAGCGAAGTGTCAAATGACAAGAATGTTAATACCCACGCGGTTAAGCGGAGGGAGGGAATAGAGAATGAGTACGATCAAAGTTAAAGAGAACGAATCTCTCGACAGTGCGCTGAGACGTTTTAAGCGTCAGACATCTCGCGACGGCGTTATCCAGGAAGTTCGCAAGAGAGAGCATTACGAGAAGCCTTCTGTTAAGAGAAAGAAGAAATCGGAAGCGGCTCGTAAACGCAAGTATAAGTAAAAAAGCAAAAAAACGGGCCTTCTTGTAAGGTCCGTTTTAATTTTTTTTGATTTTGTGATTTTGTTCGATTGAATTTTTGCCAATAATATGGTATTATATAATGTGTGCTTTGTGCAGAATCAGAAAGGAGTGTCCGGTTATGCATGATGCTTACCCCGATTATGAATACAAACGCATTACGGATATCACCCTTGATGATCTGTATAACATGGGTGCAAAGGCGGTTGCGGTGGACCTTGACAATACCACCGTGCTCGACAGCACGCTGCATGCTCCCGGCGGTGTCAAAGAATGGCTGACCATGGTCCGCGGTGCGGGCTTCCCCGTCATTATCATCACCAACACCTACACCATCCGTGCATGGATGCTCAGCCGCAAATTCGGCAAGCTGCCGTGGATTTCCTTTGCGGAAAAGCCCAACACGGGCGCCTTCTTCAAGGCGGCAAAGATGCTGCAGGTCAATGTAGAAGACATTGTTATGATCGGTGACCGCCTGTTCAAGGATGTCATGGGTGCCAACAAGGCAGGCTGTATTTCCGTAAAGGTCGATCCCTTTGAGCCTGAAAAGCTCTTTGCAAAGAAGCTGCGCAGAGAGCGCAAAAAAGAAGATGAATACCTTGCAAAGAGGAGAAAAGAACGCCATGCTGAAAATCGCCGTTTTAGCAGAAAAGCTGAAAAAAACAAGTGATGCTGCGCTGATTTTCAGTGAGGTCAACCGCCGTTATTACACCGGTTTTCCAAGCTCGGACGGATGTTTGCTTGTTTGTGCGGACGGCTTTGCCCGTTTCTGGACCGACAGCCGCTACACCGAGGCCGCAGGCAAGGCGATCACCGCCTGTGATGTGTGCGACAGCTCCGATCTTGCAAAGCAGCTTACGGAAATCTTCAAAGAGAAAAATATTAAAAATGTATGCATCGAAGCCGACCGCCTGACCGTTGCAGAATATAAAAAATGGTGCAAGGATCTGCCCGATGTCACATTGGATGACGGCGATGCGCTGACAAAGCTGATCGAAGAACAGCGCATGGTCAAAACCGAGGAAGAAATTCAGTATATTCTTGCCGCACAGAAAATTGCGGAAGAAGCATTTGATTATATTTTAGGCGAAATCAAGGTCGGCAAGACCGAAAAAGAAATTCAGCTTGCGCTTGATTACTATATGCTTTCCCACGGGGCAGAGGCACTGTCCTTTGAAACCATCTGTGTCAGCGGTGCCAATTCGTCCATGCCTCACGGGGTTCCGACCGACAAAAAAATCGAATCGGGTGACTTTCTCACCATGGACTACGGCGCAGTGGTCAACGGCTATCATTCCGACATGACAAGAACCGTGTTCATCGGCACACCCACCGAGGAACAAAAAGAAGTTTACAACACCGTGCTTGCCGCACAGAAGGCTTCGCTGGAAGCGCTCAAGGACGGCGTGACGGGTTTTGATGCCGACAAGGCAGGCAGAGATATTATTGAAAAAGCAGGCTACGGCAAAAGCTTCGGCCACGGCACGGGCCACGGCGTGGGTATTGAAATTCACGAGCAGCCGCGTGTCAGCCCGAAATCCGCACACACCCTGCACACCGGTCATGTGGTAACGGTGGAGCCCGGTATTTATCTGCCCGGAAAATTCGGTGTGCGCATTGAGGACATGGCGGTCATCACCGAAAACGGTCACAGAAATCTGACCACCTGTCCCAAAGAACTGATTTGTTTATAATTTTATCCCGTTTAAAATTTTAGTTTAAGAATAGAGGTTATCAAAAATGAGAACAACAGGCGTAACTTCCAGAGGTATCATTTGTCCGATTTTCCAGCAGGGAGATGACCTTGCGGGCGAAATCGTCAAGAGCATTCTGGCTGCCCGTGACAATGAAGGCTTTGAACTCAATGACGGCGACATCGTCGGTGTGACCGAGGCTGTTGTCGGCAGAACGCAGGGCAACTATGCCACCACCGAACAGATTGCCGCAGATGTCAAAGCAAAGCTCGGCGGCAAGGACATGGGTATTGTGTTCCCCATCCTCAGCCGTAACCGTTTCTCGGTGCTGCTGAAGGGGCTGTCCATGGCTTGCGAAAAGCTGTATGTGCAGCTTTCCTACCCCGGTGACGAAGTCGGTAATCAGCTTGTGAGCATCGACGAAGCAGACGAAAAGGGTGTTAACCCCTACTCCGATTCCTTTGACGAAGCAGGTTTCCGTGCCGTGTTCGGAAACAACACCGTTCACCGCTTCACGGGTGTGGACTACATCGAGTTCTACAAGAGCTTCGGTGATAACATTGAAATCATTTTCTCCAATGACCCCAAATATATGCTCAACTACACCAAGAATATTCTCTGCTGCGACATCCACAGCCGTTTCCGCACACAGAGAAGAATCAAGGCAGCGGACGAGAGTGCAAATGTATGGAGAATCGACCAGATCCTCAACGAAAGCGTTGACGGCAGCGGCTGGTCCGAATACGGCCTGCTCGGCTCCAACAAGGCAACCGAAGACAAGGTCAAGCTCTTCCCCAGAGATTGCGCCGCTTTTGTAGCTGATTTGCACGCAAAGCTCAAGGAAGCCACCGGCAAGCACATCGAATGCATGGTTTACGGTGACGGCTGCTTCAAGGATCCCGTCGGCGGCATCTGGGAGCTGGCTGACCCCGTTGTTTCTCCGGCACACACACCGCGTCTTGTCGGCACACCCAATGAGCTGAAAATGAAATACTTTGCAGACAACGAATTTTCCGACCTTTCGGGTGAAGAGCTCGCCAAGGCAATGCGTGAAAAGATCCGTGCAAAGGATGCCGACCTTGTGGGCAACATGCAGAGCGAGGGTACTACCCCCCGTCAGCTGACCGACCTGCTCGGCTCGCTTTGCGACCTGACCAGCGGCAGCGGTGACAGAGGTACTCCCGTTGTTCTTGTGCAGGGCTATTTCACCAACTACGCAAGCGAATAATTGGGTCTTGCAATTTATACAATAATATATTATAATACTGCTGATAAGAAAAAATTCCGGGTATTTTTGCCCGTAAAGGAAAGGAAAGATAATTATGGTAGTAGCCGGCGATTTCAGAAACGGCATGACTTTTGAAATGGACGGTGCGGTCTGGCAGATCGTTGAATTCCAGCATGTTAAACCCGGTAAGGGCGCAGCTTTCGTCCGCACCAAGATCAAGAATGTTATTGCAGGCGGCGTTGTTGAAAAGACCTTCAGCCCCTCTGACAAGTTCCCCACCGCATACATCGAAAGAAAAGAAATGGAATATTCCTACAATGACGGCGATCTGTATTACTTCATGGACGGCGAAACATATGACATGATCCCCGTTTCCGCATCCGACCTTGATGACAGCTTCAAGTTCGTTAAGGAAAACATGGTTTGCCGCATTCTGTCCTACAAGGGCAAGGTATTCGGTGTGGAACCCCCCACATTCGTAACCCTGCAGGTTACCGAAACCGAACCCGGCTTCAAGGGTGACACCGCAACCAACACCCTCAAGCCCGCAACGCTTGAAACCGGCGCTGTTGTCAGAGTTCCGCTGTTCATCGACGAAGGCGAGCTCATCAACATCGACACCCGTACAGGCGAATACATGTCCCGCGCAAAAGAATAATTTTCCCCAATTTCACAAGGAGGAATACAATTATGACTACAATCGAAAAAGTTGCATACCTCAAGGGTCTTGCTGACGGTCTGAATGTAGACAAGGCTTCCGCCGAAGGCAAGCTGTTCTCCGCTATTATCGACGTGCTCGACGATCTTGCACTCAGCGTGGAGGACCTCACCGATCAGGTTGACACCATCGACCTTGACCTCGGCGATCTTGAAGAATTCGTTTATGAAGAGGACGAAGACTTCTGCGACGGCGATTGCGAAGGCTGCGACGGCTGTGACGGCTTCGGCGAATTTGAAGAGGATGCTCTTTATGAGTTTGAATGCCCTGCCTGCCACGAAATCGTTTACTTTGATGAAGAACTGTTCGACGGCGAAGATGATGCCATCGAATGCCCCAACTGCGGCACGGTTCTTGAGCTCGATGCCATCGACGAGGACGAAGAAGACGACGATTGATTCAAACACTAAAAACTCCCTGCTCACGCACGGGGTTGCTAAGGACAGTTTATAAAAACAGTCATTGGATACCGTGCATTGCTGAAGGAAAAGAAATAACCAAGAGAGAGTAAAATCTTTCTTGGTTTTCTTTTTATTGACATTTGCACATTAGACAAACTCTTCTTTAATTTGTACAATGAAAGTACAAAAAAAGAGAATATTATTGACATTGTATCAATAGAATGATATAGTTATATTGTATCAATAGAATGATATAAAATGTTTGGGTAGTGAGGTATTATCATGGTTTTATATCACGGTTCTCCTGAAATAGTTGAAAAACCGATTTACGGTTTTGGCTCTGATAAAAACGATTATGGCAGAGGGTTTTACTGTACGGAAAAAGTCGAACTTGCAAGAGAGTGGGCTTGCCCGACTATAAAGGATGGTTTTGCAAATAAATATGAGTTGGATGTTTCTGATTTGAATGTGCTCTATCTTAATAAAGATGGCTATAATATACTTAACTGGATTGCAATTCTTCTTGACAATCGTACCTTTCAGAAGCGTTCACCAATATCCCGTCAGGCAAGTAAATATATTTTAGAAGAATTTCTTCCCGATATTTCAGGTTATGATGTTATATGGGGATACAGGGCTGACGATTCGTATTTTTCTTATGCGAAAGACTTTTTGAACAATGTCATCTCTGTAAGTCAGTTATCACAGGCGATGAAATTAGGCGAGCTTGGTGAACAGATTGTTCTTATGTCACCGAAGGCTTTTGATAAAATAAAATTCATAGAATATGAAATTGCAGACGGCAGTATCTATAATGCCAAACGTATGGAAAGAGAAAACAGAGCAAAGAGAGCATATCTTGATAATCACGGTGCGGACTTCATAATAAATCCGAATGATTTATATGTACGGGATATCTTAACAGGGCAGGTGAAAAATGATGATCCACGCTTACGATGAAATCCATCTTGACGATGCAATGGAAACTTTGGGTGGTGCGGTAGAATATGCTACGCTCTTCTGTAATATGGACGGTCAGGAATTTTTGGATTTGTTCATTACAAGCGGTATTGCCGATGAGTACGGAAGAGGTAATGTAAAGTTTATTTCGGGTATGTCGGGCATTGAATTAGCAAGACACATTTTAGAAAAGTGTGGCAAAAAATCAAGTGACATTGCGGAAATGCCTTACATTGATTATCCTCCCGAATATTGGATAGGTTGGATTTTGGCATATTATCAGTGGTACACAGGTAAAACATTTGCTTTCATCTGTAAAAAAATCTCTTATGACACTCTTTATAATTTATATGGAGTCCTTCACGAAGCTGACCCCAGTAAAGCTGTGGAAGTATTTAATAACATTATGCAGAAAAGTGGCGAAACTAATCTCGCACGACTTCGTAAAGAGAGTAACCTTTCTCAATCAGAACTTGCAAGAGCTGCGGATATATCCATTCGCTCAATACAGCTTTACGAACAGCGAAAAACAGACATCAACAAAGCTCAATACAACCACCTGAAATCAATTGCTAAAGCTCTTGGCTGTATGCCCGAAGATTTGTTGGAGGAATAAAATGAGAGACGATTATAAAAAACTTTTAGAGAACTAATATATGAAAAAAGATATTGAAACTAACCTTGAAAAATTTTCAAAAGAAGAAAAGGACAGATATGAATATCTTTTTGAATAATAAATCTTATTCTCTGTGGTGTCGGTAAAAACCGACACCTCCAAATTTTTTTGATGTAAAACAAACCGCGATTTATTTGTACCTTACATTTTTCCGTGAAAAAACCAACAAAATAATATCAGCATAATGCTTTGAAAAAACGAAGTTAACATAGTGAAGTCTTATGAACTTCGTTAAATCGACACATTTTAACTAAATAGCAGAATAAAAACACAGTCAATTTGTTTTTTTGAAGAGGAAATAACGAGATATGGTATTTTATTATCTTAATCATAAATATCTTAAACAAAAAAGGGCTTTGCTGCCCTTTTTTCATTTTATTACCACCATCGGTGCATCGCTTGTGTTGTCGGCAATGTCTGATTCGCGCAGATACGCAAGGCTGACGGTGTGCCTGCCCGTGTAAGACTGTGTGAAGGTGTTCCCCGTCAGGGTCAGCTTGCCGTGGACGGCCTCTGTGCTGTCGGGATTCATCACCTTGGGCGAATAGCAGATGACCGCCCCGTCGGTATAAATCTGCCCGTAATTACAGCCCGTGACGGTGTTGTTGCGGAAGATGATGTGATTCGTCAGCCCCGATTCAAACCAGAAATTGCAATCGTCCTCCACCAGCAGTGCAGGTCCCCAGAGGTGGTAAAAGCGGTTATTTTCAATGATGACCTCACCGCGTACCGTGCAGAGAATGCCTCTGCCTGCAGTGACACCGAAATCGCAGTTGCGCACATAAAGCGATGGCGACCATGTCACATTTTCCACCGCATCCTTGCCAAGGACAATGCCGTCTGGCAAAGGCTTTTCAAGATACAGACGGATATCGGTATCATTCAGTTTTTCATATTTTTTTACCGCGTTTTCGCCATAAGGAATCAGCGTGTCCCAACGGATGAATGCAAGTGCATCCCCTTGCTCAAATGCCTGCAAGCCCCATGTTTCGGCATGCATGAAGCGGACGGTCATGCTGCTTTCATTTTCATTGGCGGCAACGATCTGCAGATGTGTGCCGTGGGCATTGATATAATCATCCTGTGCACCGTGCGCCTTGCACGAATCGACCGTAATGCTGCCCTTGCAGCCCGAAAACTGAAAAAAGTCAGCCGTGCTTGCCATGGTTCTGCCCTCGGCAGGCGTGAAATCACAGTTATAAAAGGTGACATTTTCGCAGAACTGCGACACCATGCCAAGCCCGTGCATGAAGCAGATGCGAAGATTTTCAAAATAAAGATTTCTGCACCGCTGAAACAGACTACCCGACTGATCGCGGATAATGTTGCGTGTCTGAAAAATATGCCCCGGCACAAAATCCGCATTTTTGTCCTGCAGGGTCACACGCAGGGTGTGCTCATCAAGCTGCTCAATGTCGGTAAAGGTCAGATCCTCGCGCCTGAAATTCCTGCAATTCTGCGCTGCGGGGTCATAAACTTTTACATAGCGTTTGGGCGCATTGCAACGGTTTTCCCAATAGGGAGAGCCGTTTTTTGCCGTTTCACCACACCAATACAGGTCATTGCCGTCCACGCGGAACAGGCAAGCAGGATTGACGGCAAGCTCGCACACACCGTCACGGTTGGAAAGGACGGTAAATTCCGTCATGGTCGGTACGGCATAATCCACGGTCAGGTTTTTTACGGTGATGTTTTCACAGCGGTCAAACACAAAGGGGGTCATTTTGCCGTGGATCATCACAACAGCCCCGTTGCCGTCGATGATGATATTCCTTTTATTATAAAGATACATCGGTGTGTCGCGCTCACCGTTCGGGTTTTCGTCCTTTTTGGCGGTGTTGGTGCAGAAATAACCCGTCAGATGCACACTGTCCTCGGGGTAAGCATGGTAGGTCTTGTTTTCAAGCACAAGGGTCTGCCCGTCATGCAGACTGCCGAAAATATTACAAAGCTCGTTCAAAAAATCACAGCCCTTTCTGTGCTTGTTATTGCAGTATATACACAGCACCTGCCTGCGTTGCAAAGGTGACGGTGCTGTCGTTTTTGGCAAACGGTACTTCCCCGTTGTCTGCGGCATTGAAAATATGCGTTATGCCGAAGTCCTGCACGGTGCATGCTCTGCCCTGCAGGCTTTTGATTTTAACGGAGCCGATGCACTCATTTTTCATCTCTGCCGATACAAGGAATGCCCCGTCGGCACGCAGATTCTCAAATTTTGCAGGCGATGCCTTATCCCAGCACGGAAACAGACGGATGATGCCCTCGTGTCCCTGCAAAAGCATTTCGTTGACGGTGGCAGGCACGGTCGTCAGATGCTCAATGCCGCCGCCGTGGTGACGGAACAGCTTATTAGGCATTCCGAATTCCCTGATATTCTGCCGCAAGCCCTCCATTAAAAATGCAGGGTCAACACCGATTCTTGCACCGGCAGGCAGATATGAGTTCGAGCCGTTGTCATCCAGTCGGCGGTCGTTGATAAAATAGGTATTGCGTGCAATTTGAAGCAGTTTTTTATCCGATGACAGACCGACCTGCGAGGCAGGATAAATGTGCTGCAGACCGACCGTGTTGTCATCCCGCCAACGGATACCGAATTTTGCATAGCGGAAGCACTTCTTACCTTTTTTGATGAATGTCGGGAAGTCGCTCAGGTTCCGGTTGATGTCCTCCCAAAGGGGATATTTTTCTTCATTAAGACCCAATTCCCTTGCCATGGCAAGAATGCCCTTGAACAGCATTTTCACAAGTCCGAGGGAATTGATTGCATTGACGGTATGCAGCTGTCCGATGTGGGTAAGGGCTTTAAAATCCTTGCCGCGATAGTAGGGAATTTCATGGGCGGCATCGTTTTTGATGATATATCTGCCGTTTTTCTTTACGAGGTAGTCCTCCCAGAAAAGGGCAGTATTGAAAACAAAATCATAGTAATTTTCTTTTGCATATTCCTTGTCGAAGGTCGCAAACCAATGCATCAGCGGAATCACGCAGGCATAGGCGGCATGGCTTTTCTGACCCAAAAACAGAATGCCGTGCTCCTTGCAATCAGGCTGACTGAATACATCCATTGCCTTCGGACCGAAGCTGACGGGCAGTGCATAACCGCGGCAGCCGAACAGTGAGGCGAATTTTTTTGCATAGTCACGCATTTCGTTGACGGGGGTCATGTAGCCGTCAAAAAGCTCCGGGTGATTGGCGGAAAAAACGCAGTACCACGGTGCTTCGTAGTTGTAGTTCATGTGGTAGTCGCCTGCCCACGGGAAGAAATCGTCCGTCACGAAATTGCCGAACAGCCCCGGCGGAAATGCCTTGTTGCCCATGCAGCCTGCAAGGTGGTAAAGGCTGGCGTTGTAATACAGCTCGATTTCCTTATCCGCAAGGGTTACGGACGATGCGGCAAAAAAGGTCTGCCATTGCTCGTGCGTTCTTGCCTTGTCGCGGTCGTAATCACTGTTTCTCACCATGCTGCGTGCTTTTTCGGCAAAATTTGCATCGTCAAAATTGGTTGCAACCGATACGCAGAAGCGATTGCCCGTCTGTTGCAGACACACGCAGACCGCCGTTGTGCGCTCAAGGTGCGTTTCTTCAAACCTGCGTTCAAAGCAGGCAAGACCGTCCTGTTCGTATGCGGTATTTTTTGAATTACAAGTGTCGGGCATGGTGACCGAAACACTTGGCAACGGTTCGTTTGCAGGTGCTTTGAGTTCAAAATAAATTATGTTTTCGGGTGCAACAAACAGCTCAAGCCCCACCTTGCCGAAGGTGCAGTCCAGCAGTCCCTTGTCAAAATATTGCTTCATGTTGTATTCATGCAGATCCACATTCTCAATGCGGATCGCCCCGACGGTCTTGATGCCGCCGTCCTTGTGCGCACCGGGTGTGAATTTCCAGAAATCGCATTTTGAAATGTGCAGAACAAGTCCGTTTTCATCGTTGTCAAACACAACACCGAGATCCCCGTTGGCGCAATACGCACCGGCAGGGATTTTATAAACAATTTTTCCGCCTACCGTGTTGACGGGCGCAGAAGTTATTTCGTTCAGATATGTATTCATCATAAATCACCGTTTTTTATTATACATTTTTTCCTTGTTTGCCGTCAAGCGGATTGCAAAATTACTGTGCATGTTGTAAAATAAAAAATAATCAGGATAAAATAAATACAATCATTTCAACAAGGAGCGTATTATGGCTGTTTATTCAAAATGCTTCCCTGCATGGGGACCTTACGGAAAAAAATATATGGGCATTTCACGCATTGCCGACCACAGCTTTGCAAACGGTGTGCGTTTTGACTTTACGGTTGCACCTGCCGTGTTCGGCGGTGATATCAAGGTGCCCAACACCACGCTGCCCTGCGGTTGCCATCCGTGGCGCTGCAGCCCCGATTATTCCGTTTTCACTTATCGCTATGATCTGGAATGGAAGGACAGGGTGTATGCCGAGGTTTCTTATGTGAAGCTGACGGACGAAAGCACGCTGGTGCGAACCGAGCTTGTGAACAACACCGAGCTGATTCAGAACTGTGTTGTCAACTTCTTCCAATCGGTTGAATACCCCACACCCTCTTATTGCAAGCTCTCTCTGCCTGCAAAGTGCGACTACAAAAAGGCTCTTGAATATGACCGCTATCAGTATTCCATCACCCGTCCGTGGGATGAGCAGAATGCCGACGGCTTCAAAAAGGGTGAATTTGCCGACAACCGCTTTGTCGGCGGCTTCGGACTTGGTGACAGAGCCGGCAAATGGCACATGCCGCACCGTGTGCTGCTGCCGTTCGGCGGCGAAAAGGGAGACTTTGTTTCGCTGACCATGCAGGTCAGAAATGATTATGCAAACCCCGTGCTTGCCGTGCGCTACCGTTCTGCAGGCATTGAATACATACAGGGCAAAATGGTCGGTGTCAACATCGTGCCTGCCGAAACGCCTGCCGCATTCCTGCTCAACGGCAGCACCGAACTGAACTTTGAGCCTGTTGACGAGCCTGTCGTCAAATTCTTTGACATCGGCAAAATCGACAAGGGTGCGCTGACGCTCAAGCTGGATTCCCTCGGCACGGGCGGCATTGAATTCGACTTTTTCTGCATCTGCGAAAAAGAGGATTGCGAGCAGGTCAAAGCGGAAATGCTTCCCTATGCGTTCACACCCGATTACACCACCGCAAAGCATCCCGACGGCGGCTACTTAACCGCATGCAGCTACGAGGATGTGGACGGCAGATTTATTCTGCGCACCTTCAACGACAACACCCGTCTTCGTACCATCGAAACGGGTGCCCTTGAAGACTGCATGACTGCAAGGCTTTCCAACTCCGACCCCACCTTCGACGATGTTGCCGAAAGCTTCACGGGTGCTTTTTCGAGAAAGCACAGCGACGACGGCTTTTTCCTGAACTCCATTGTGCACACCATTTTTGTGCAGCCGAACAGCCGCCATGTTGAATATGCGGTTATTTCCAAGGGTGAAACCGAATACAAGTGTGCAGAGGAATACGAAAAAATTTATCTTGCCCGTCTGCCCGAGGTGAATGCTGCCGACTACAACAGCGAGGGCAAAAAGTATGAGCTGAGCTGCGATATTCTCAAATCCACCGTTATGGTCAATGCCGTGTATCCGATTTACAAGCACGGCGAATATATCATCCACCACACCCCCGGCAAGCGATGGGACTGCCTTTACACATGGGATTCGGGCTTCATCGGTCTGGGCATGAACGATTATTCCGAGCAGTTTGCCGAATACAGCCTCGACACCTATTTCAGCGACGAGAGCAACACCGATTATGCATTCCTGCATCACGGCTCGCCCGTGCCCGTGCAGATGTATCTGTATCTTGAAATGCTCAAACGCAGAAACGACAAAACAAAGCTGCTGGATATGTACCCCCGTGCAAAGCTTTATTACGAATTCCTTGCAGGCAGAATCATGGGCTCCACCACCGCAAAGCTCAAAAGCGGCCTGACCACCACCTACGATTATTTCTATTCCTCCAGCGGCATGGATGATTATCCTGCGCAGGTTGCCATGATGGACAGAAACATCCGTGACACCACCGCCCCCGTTATTTCCACCTCACAGCTCATCCGCTGTGGTAAAATCCTGCGCATGGTGGCTGCAAAGCTCGGCAAGGCAGAGGACGTTGCGGTGTATGAAAAGGACATCGAAAGACTCACCAACGCACTGACCACCTATTCATGGGACAAGGACAGCGGCTATTTCAGTTATGTCCTGCACAACGAAAACTACGAACCGCAGGGCTTCATGCTCACCGAGGACGGCGAAAACCTCAACAAGGGCCTGGACGGCATTTATCCCATCATTGCAGGTGCCTGCAACGAGGAACAAAGAGAAGCCATTCTCGGCCACCTCAAGAATGAAAACGAAATGCTCTCCCCCTACGGCATCAGCGCCGTGGATGTCACCGCCGGCTATTTCATGGTCAACGGCTACTGGAACGGCAATATATGGTTTCCGCATCAGTGGTTCATCTGGAAAGCCATGCTCGACCTCGGCGAAAGCGATTTTGCCTACACCATTGCAAAGCTCGCTCTTGATATCTGGAAGCGTGAGGTGGACTATTCCTATTACACCTTTGAAATGGTCAATGTTGTAACCGGCAGAGGCGGCTGGTTCCACAACTTCGGCGGTCTTTCCACCCCCATCACCATGTGGGCAAATGCCTATTTCAAGCCCGGCACCTTCAATACAGGCTTTGACACCTGGGTTGACAAGGCCACATTTAGCGAAGACAACACCGCATTCAAGGCGGAAATCACCGCTTTCGGCACAAACAAAAAGTCCACCGCCATTGTGACGATGAACGAAAACCATGCTTATAGGGTCACACTCGACGGCAAGGAAATTGACTTCTTTGAACGCTTCAGGGGCACACTCGAAATTGAGCTTGCTCTTACCGACAACGAAGTACACAGCCTTGTTGTAGAAAAAATTTAACGGATTGCAGATTTTTGGTTTAGCGGAGAGTTGCGGTTTCACACAAACCGCCCTCCTCCACCTCTTGTCGCCCCCTGCAAGGCAATGTCGTCAACTTAAGACAAATTATGGTTTAGCGAACAGATTGACGGTTTACTTTGTAGGGTCGGCGCCTCGACGACCCGTTGAAAATGGTCGGTTTGCAGGGATTTTTCACTCTCATACGGGATGCCGAGGGCGTCAACCCCTACTATTGCAAGATCATGCATCAAACTGAAAGACGGTGATTTTATGAAAGAAAAAATCATAATGAATCAGAAAAATGCATTGCTTTCTCTTTTTGGCTGTATTGCTTTTGCTGCGTTCAGTCTGTTCGTTTTTTATGAAAAATTTGTGCACTACAATCCCGTCATTTACATGGCAGGGGTGGTGTTTGTGCTGCTTTCCTTTGCAGGTCTTACCTGCATTTTCCTGAAAAGCAGAGAGAAATCCCATCCTGTCAGAAAAGCACTGATTGCGGGTGCTGCCGTCGGCATTGTCGTTTTTCTCGGCATGACGATCATCCATTCCGTTATTCTGAACAACGAATACCCCAATGAGGTCGCAGGCTATATGACCCTGCTTCTCTCGGTGGTGTTTTTCGTTTTTACCGTCATAACGGCAGCAGGATTCAACACAACAAAAGGCAAAACGGCATTGCTTGCGGCAGTCTGCGTGCTGCTTTTGCTGCCTGTCGGCTTTTTGTCCGTAAAAAATATGCTGCCCGAGCACCTTGAGCATCCCTTTGAGGACAAAACCGTACAGACGAAAGGACTTGATCATGTGTCGCAGAGTAACCGACTTTTTGTGAATGCGGACGATTCCCATTGGTGGGGCTTCTGGAATGAGCTTGCAAGAGAGGGCAAGACCGACACGGACAGCCTCAATGAATATGTTCTGCAATATGCAGATTCGGGTGTAACAGACCTCATCTTCAACATCTTCTGCCAGAGCTCGGATGTGCCCACGGAGTTTCTCACCTTCCGCGGTGACCTCTACGGTGAAGAATTGCAGAACGGCAAGCAAGTGGATTACAGCAATTACTACGGCCTGCATACCTTCTACAACGAGCAGAATGTTGATATTTTTGCCGTGTGGATCGAAAAATGCAAGGAGGTGGGCATCAATCCGTGGCTCTCGCTGCGTATGAACGACTGCCACGATCCCGATGCCGAAACAAGCCAGTTAAGAGGCGAGCTTTTCTATGAAGCGGTTGAAAACGGCTGGACGATTGGCGAAGAATACGGCTATTACCGTTATTGCCTGAATTACAAAATCCCCGAAATCCGTGCATATATGCTCGATTACACCCGTGAGCAGCTTTTGAAATACGATGTTACGGGGCTTGAGCTTGATTTTATGAGAGAAATTTATTGCTTCGATTACATCAACGAAGACAATGCGGAAATTGTTGCAATTATGAACGATTATATTCGTCAGACGGCTCAAATTGTGAAAGAAGCAGAAGAAAAATGGGGACATGACATCAAGCTGTCTGTCCGCCTGATGCGTGATCTCGACCAATGCAAGGCATACGGCTTCGATGTGCTGACATGGTGTGATGAAAAGCTGGTAGACAGCATCACCGTCACACCCCGATTCACCTCCAATGACAGTGCCATGCCGATTGCAGACTGGATAGCAAGATGCGAAGGCATTGACATTTATGCCGGCATTGAAACGCTCATCAACACGCAGTCCAAAAACTGCTGTGCCTCTGCCGAAGCGGTCCGCGGCTACGGCGCACAGTATCTCACCGAGGGCGCAGACGGACTGTATCTGTTCAATTATATGTCGGCAGGCACCGTCAATGACCGCCACCGTGAGGTATATGACACCTGCGGCAGCCTGGATGAAATCCTGGGGTATTCCCGCCGTCATATCGTCACCTTCCAGGATACCGTCCCCGAAGGCTATGAACCCTATGACCCTCTGCCCGTGAAGCTCAAAACAGGCAAAACCGCCACAATCAGCATCAGCACGGGCTATATCCCCGAAAACGCAAGCGTGACGGTTTATGTCGGACTTAAAAACGAGCTTGCAAGTGAAAATGACCTTGTGCTGACGCTGAACGGACGAGCCTGCAAGGCACAAGGACAGTCCGAGGTCTACGGCAGAAGCGAAGCCGACGGAACGGATGTGCCGCAAGGCTATTGCCGTGAGGATTGCATGATCTATGCATTCACCATGGAGGACACCGCCGACCTGCCGAACATACTCGATGTCGAATGCACCAACAACGGCAAAACCCAAAAAATCACCTATCTGGAAATTGCTGTGGGCATGTAAAAAATCACGGCGAAGCTGTGATTTTTTATCAACACGAAGTGTTGGATGTAATCCGAAACGAAGTTTCGGAATGTAATCATTGCCGCAAGGAAATGTATGTAATCATCCCGCAGGGATGCATGTAATCAATCCGAAGATTGCATACACCAAGGTGATTACATACAGCTTCGCTGATTACATACGCCTGACGGCGATTACATACCAATCCTTCGGATTGGATGAAAAAAGACCAAGTCAAAGACTTGGTCTTTTTTCTGGTGGGAGAAGGTGGATTCGAACCACCGAAGTCACTGACAACAGATTTACAGTCTGACCCCTTTGGCCGCTCGGGAATTCTCCCATATTCAATTAAAACGCTACACCCTGTATAAAAAGGTGGAGCTGGTGGACGGACTCGAACCCCCGACCTGCTGATTACAAATCAGCTGCTCTACCAACTGAGCTACACCAGCGTGTAGGTTTTGCGCTGAACGCAAGTGATAATATAGCACATTATTAAGCGTTCGTCAAGACCTTTTTTTAAAAAAATTGAAAAATTTGTGTCTTTATTTATATTTTTTTTCAAGCTTCGGGGAAAGCGGAGAAAAATCAAAGCATTTATCAAGAAGCTTGCCGCATCCGGCAATAATCGGCGCGTTTGCAAGGGTCAGAATGATGGTTCCGACACCGATGCCCTCGAAGCCCCTGAACAGCACAAGCGTGAGCGTGACGGAAATAAGCAGGCAGCCGCCGTCAAAAATATACTTCACCTTTTCATTCGGCTTGTTGAACACGGCGGCACATTCCGTGACGAACAGCTCATAGATCTGCAACGGCAGGTAGGTGCGGAAAAAGAACGCAATGGCAAGCGAGGTAATGACACCGCCTGCTGCAAACACCACGATCCGCACGGGCATCTGCTCATACGCCTCACCGCCGCCGAGCAGAAACAGCATCAGGTCAAGCACCTTGCCGTAAATTACGGCGGTCAGGAAGCACATGAAATACTTGAGCCTGATTCTGCGCACAACCGCAAGCATCACCAACAGAAGAACACCCTGAAAACAGTATTCCGTGGTGCCCAAAGTAAAGGACGGAAAATATTCGGATATTTTTGCATGCAGAATATACGGCGGCGCTGCGATCATGGAAACACCGAAATCGGCTTTGATGGTCAGTGCCACACCGAACGCACAGAATACAATTCCGCAGATCCATGCGGCTTCTGCAAAACGGGGAATTTTTTTCATATCAATCTCTTTTCATTATTATAGATGTACATTTTTGTCGCAATGCGGAATATTATAGCCGTTTGTATGCAGCTTGTCAATATTTATCAAAGGCTGCAGATATGCTCCCTGAGCACATCCCAATGATTTACGGTCAGATACTCCCCTTTTTCACCGCCACGGCGCATTTCAAACGGAATTTCCGATTTTTTATCCAGCAGCACGGGTGTCATACCGCTGTGCCTTGCGCCGTCCACATCGGGAATTTTACTGTCACCGCAGTACCAGCAGTCGGATGTCGGCAAAGCAGCATAAGCGGCAGCTGCTTCAAAAATCGCCTGATCGGGCTTGCAAAGACTCACATCCGCACTTGTCAGGAAAAATTCAAATTTTTCTTCGGGAATCCATCGTTTGATTGCCAATGCAAGCCCGTCACCGGACATGGCATTGTTGCTGATGACAGCCGTGCGGATGCCCTGTTCATGCAAAGCGGTGAGCAGTTCGGGAATACCGCCCATGACCGTCCTTGTGGAGTTATAACGGTCAAAGATTTCCTCCTGCTCAGGCATGGAAATATGGAAGTGCAGACCTGCCTTCATGGTGATAAATTTCAGGATTGCAGACAGCGGAAGATCGAGAACGGTGCCCGATTTTGATTTGTGCCCTATGTACACCTCATCCGCATATTCATTCCAGAGGGAAATCAGGGTTGCATCGTTGGTGATGTCGGGATTGTCCGCCGCAAGTCTGAGCTTTGCAAGACCGTCTTCAGGAATGCACCTGCCGTCATCGAACAAAGTGCCGCCGACATCAAACAGAACCATTTTCGGTTTTTTATTATAATCCATACGCACACCCTCCGCTTGCCATATTTATAAGTACAATTATATCATCCATGTGCGGAAAAAGCAATGACCGCAGAGTCTGCAAAAAAAATCAAAAAAATCAGAAAAATTTTTGAAAAACCTATTGACAAACGGCGAAAAACAAGTATAATAACGATAGTGATTATCGTTAGCGATAACACAACAGCCGAAAGGAGAATAAAAATGGTCAGTCAAAGACACTCCCGACAACGGGACGCAGTGTACGCACATCTGTGTGCACGGTATGACCACCCCACGGCAGAGGAAATTTATTTTTCCGTCAAGCAGGAGTTCCCCGCTTTGAGTCTGGCAACGGTCTACCGCAATCTTACCCAGCTGTGTGAGGAAGGCAAGGCGCAAAAAATCGCCGCCGACGGTGTGGTACGGTTCGACGGAAACGCCTGTGGCCACAGCCACCTCATCTGCAATACCTGCCGCGCGGTCATCGACCTGCCGCTGGATGCAGAACCGATCATCGAACAGGCAAGAACGATGACCGACAGCGAAATTCTTTCCGGTGCCATCATGCTCTACGGCACCTGCAAAAAATGTAAAGCATAACACGAAAGTGTTATCATAAACAAAAAAATAATTTTATATGTATTTATGGAGGTAATGAAAATGAAGAAGTTTGTTTGTTCCGTTTGCGGTTATGTTCACGAAGGTGATGCAGCTCCCGAAAGATGCCCCGTCTGCAAGGTTCCTGCTGAAAAGTTCAACGAAGTCGTCGGCGAAATGAAGCTCGCTGCCGAACATGAATACGGCGTCTATGCCAAGACCGTCAAGAACAACCCCGACATTTCCGAAGAAGACAAGAAATATATCTTCGAGCAGCTCATGGCCAACTTCAACGGAGAATGCTCCGAGGTCGGCATGTATCTGTGCATGGCACGCATTGCACACCGTGAAGGCTATCCCGGAGTCGGCCTGTACTGGGAAAAGGCTGCTTACGAAGAAGCAGAACACGCAGCAAAGTTTGCTGAACTGCTCGGTGAAGACCTCGTACCCATGATGAAGGCTACCACCAAGGACAATCTGAAGTGGCGCGTTGACTGCGAATACGGCGCAACCCAGGGCAAGTTCGACCTCGCCGCCTGTGCAAAGAAGAACGGCCTGGATGCCATCCACGACACCGTTCACGAAATGGCCCGTGACGAAGCCCGCCACGGCAGAGGACTGGAAGGTCTGCTCAAGAGATACTTTGGTTAATTTTTTTCAGGGGGAGCAGGCAATGCTCCCCTTCCTTGTTTTCCGTCAGCGGTTGTTTGAAAATTTTTATGATATTGCTATGAAAATTTTCCAATACTCACTGCATGAAAGGAGTTTTTTGAAATGTTTGAGAAAATAATCATTACTCTGATTCTTGTGCTGGCCGCGGTGCTGGTGTTTTCGGGCTGCACAACCGCAGACCGCATTGAGGATGCCGTTGAAAGCAAGGCAGATGCGGTGGAGGATATGATCGAAAGCAAATTCGACCCCATCGAAGATGCGGTTGAAAGCCGTGTCGATGCCGTGGAGGATGCAATTGAAGATGCACTCATCGGCAATGCCACAGAAGCCGTACCGACAAATGAAGCCGAAGTACAGACGGATGCGATCGAACAGGACAGTACAGCACCGGCAGAACCCGGATCCGCTACCAACCCGGCGCAGGAATCCATTGACAAGGTTGCAGATCTTCTCGGCGACATTCTCAAAGAGCAGGCTTCGGGTGTAACCGTGCCCGATTCCGTGCTCGACAGCGGTGCTTCCTCGTCCTACGAGCAGTCGGTTTTCATCACCCCCGAAGAAGCAAAACGCATTGCCCTTGACCACGCAGGTGTGGCGGCTGCCGATGCCGTGTTTGACCGCACCGAACGAGATTACGACAACGGCATTTATCATTACGAGGTGGAATTCCGTGTCGGCCTTACCGAATACGAATACGACATCCACGCCGAAACAGGTGAAATTTTATCCTTTGAAAAAGACCGATAATCCTTCCTTTTCATATCTCCAAAAAGCAGAACCGCCTTGTTCCCGAGAAAGGAACAAGGCGGTTTTGTCAAAAAAACTGTGTTAAAATGCGAGTATGAGTTGAATGGCTACCTTTAAATCATCATCGAATTCCGATAAATCATCTATGCCGATAACACCATCGGTAATGAAAGAGATGATATTTTCAACCATTTTTGATTTTCTCATATCACATACTACGCCGGTTTTACGTTTGTCTGCGTTGATACGCTTTTCCAATTCCCAAAACTTATCAGCAGGAGAATTCGATGAATTTAATATCTCAATATATTCCTGATTCAGTTTATCTATATATGCATCTTGCCAAATGGGTACCTTTTCCCGAAAGAGTTGCCAAGCTTTTTCTGATATTTCTTTTGGCATAATGATCTCCTTTATATTTATTCTTTACCGCAACATCTTTTATATTTCTTGCCGCTGCCGCATGGACATTTTCCGTTTTTGCTCGGAGTTTTCACTTTGGGCTGTATGCTGTTTTCAATAATGGCATCCACCACATAACAGTCATCAAGCTCGAAAGGTGTATGTCCCCTGTGTGTATGTTTATCGCTCCTCTGAATTGATTTATACTCACTTGTTGAATTTTTGTCTTGTAAGGACACATTCCGTTACACGGTCGGCAATGATGCTTCTGTCACGCACGGGGTAATATCCGAGCATCGGGATCAGCAATTCCATTATTTCCGTTCGTGTAAGCGCAGGCATTTTCAGTTGCGCTCCGTAAAGCGCTCGTGCCGTATTGATCTGACGGTTAAAGCTGGTGTTGAACGGACGCGCAACAATGTCTTTGATTAGACCTTTGGGATCAATATCCATCGGAGAAAACTGAACATTGGACAGCAGACCGGCACCGTTATCAAAAATCGGGCAGTATCTGAATTTTCCGTTTTGCTCAATGACCGCGATATTGTTGAGGTGGCGGTCGTCATTCAGAAACAGAGCATCTGTTTCAAAAAGCAATGTGAGATACTGCGGAAATTCTGCAAGCCCCGTATATTCAGCGGTTGCTTCTGCAAGATACTGAATTCGCTTTTTGTCGCTGCTGAGCCGTTCCAGTTTATCTTTGAGCGGAGCACCAAGCTGACGGGATAACAAATGGTTAAGCGTAATAATAGATTGTCCGTCCTCCAAAAAGTTTTTGCTCGCACAGCCTGTTCTGTCTCTGCCGTGAACATGCATCCGTTCCGGTTCATAACGAACGAATGTGAACGGTGTTTCGGATTCAATGTTGCTTTTTTCAAGCAGCTTTGATATGAAGGTTTCTGCCAAGGCCTCGTAACCGAATTGATCGAGCTTATACCATTTATTTGTCTCTTTATCAAGCCACTTTTCCTGATTGCCCTTTGAAGATGTTTCGGCAACCTTTTCGTTCGTTACAAGTTTTACTGTCACAGTATCTCCTCCAATTGAATCCATTGGTTGTCTTCTGCCATTCTGCCGCTTGTTTTTTTGATGATTGCAAGCGGGTTATATTCGTCCACTCCGATTGTTTCCAGATATTCTCTGATACCGCTGCGGCTTCGCGGCACGCAACGTTCCTCCAGAAAATTCTGAAAATCCTCCCAGGTCGGCACTTCGTTGTTGCCAAATGCGGTTTTTACGATATTCCCGGTTGTGTTTTTCACAGACACCGTTTTGTCCGTAAAGTCTGCAACAATTTTGCTGCATAACACATCTTTGTCATAAAACGAAAGCTTCATCAGGCTGTGACCAAGCGATTTTTTGTTTTCCAGAAACTGATCCACAGATAAATGCGGTAAGATAATAATCCTTTCACCATCAAATGCAATTTCAATTTCAGAATCTGCAAGTCCAAGTTCGGCAATCCATTTGCTCGGCAATGACACCTTATAGGTTTTGGAGTCTTTCCCAGCGGTGCCGCCTGCTTTGCCGACAATTAAATTTGCAATTCTTCTTTCCATAATGATCACCATGAAAATTATATTGCATTCGTAACGAATTGTCAATATTATTCTCTTTTTTATTATATAGGAAATTGCTCGCGTTGTGAGCAATTTGCATATAACAAAAACACCTTTTCGCCCCCAAGATTGGGGGACGGGGGGTTGATTCGTCGAAGACGATTTTTTATTTCAGCAATAAATATATCATTGGAAACTCTGAAAAAACAGGGATTTTTTGTGCATAGGGTGACGGGTATAATCCTAACCTTTTGCAATTTGAACCATTTTTGTGCTGAAAAACCAATAAGTCCGATGCTGCAGGCTTTTGCGGTGCTTTTTCTTTTTGCCTCGGCAACGATTATCTTTTATTGTTAATAAAATAAAAAAATAAACAAACAACCATCGTGAAAAGTCTTGAAAAAAGAAAGAAAATGTGTTATATTGTAATGTGGACAGTAAGACTATAATTTCGCAAATACAGCATTATAATTTATTTTTCACAGAGAAAACTGAAGGAGTTACGGTTCACATGACAACGAAAGAACTCAGAAAAATGAGTCGTCTTGAATTGCTTGAATTGCTTCTTGATGCCGGCAAGGAAAACAAAAAGCTGAAAGAGCAGATGCAAAAGCTGACCGCAGAAAATGAAGCATTGCAGCAACTCGACAGCCTTTCGGTTCTGACCCGTCAGCTTGAAAATTCCTTACAGTCTGCAAACAGATTGCAGGCATCCCTGCAGGCAAATACAGGGCAGGCGCAAACAGCTGCTCCGAAAAACAGCGGCAATGCACAGGCGAAGCCTGTTCTTCGGGATGTCCCCCTGCCGGCAGACAGAGAAATATACAGGCAGATGCTGCGCTTTTTTGCGAAGCAGGATGAAAAAATCAATGTTTTTCCCGACGAGCTTGCGAACATCGTCAGATTACGCTTAAAAAATTTGCTTGAAAAATCCAATTGATCCCTTTCACAGGAGCGTTTCCCTAAATGGTAAGAAAAAAACAAAAAAAGGCTTGGTCGTTACCCACAACGGCACAGATCGAAGCGGAAATTCTCAGAGAAAAATACAATCGCAAATACAAGCAGGTGCTTCGCACCACCATGTATTCTCTGATTGTTGTTGCTGCCGTTGCCGTTCTGATTGCAACACTTGCGCTGCCGGTTCTTCAGATTTCGGGCTCGAGCATGGAGCCGACCCTCCATGATGAAGAAATCGTCATTCTTCTGAAGACAAAAAATCTTGAAAGAGAAGAGTTCTGCTGCTTCACATATCAGAACAAATTGCTCATTAAAAGAATCATCGGCTTGCCCGGCGATAAAATCAACATCGATGAAAACGGCAATGTCTATGTGAATGACGAGCTGCTCGATGAGCCGTATATCACCGACAAGGCATTGGGCGAATGTGACATCACATTTCCATGCTATGTGACGGATAATCATTACTTTGTTTTAGGCGATCACCGTTCAACCTCTATTGACAGCCGCAGCAGTGTGATCGGACTTGTCAGCGAAGAATACATTATCGGCAAGATCTTTTTCAGAATATGGCCGTTTGAAAAAATCAGCATTATTAAATAATATACATTTTGTAACAATATGCAAAAATCAAAAGAGGAGGTGGCAGGTTTGGACAGCATCAACACGAATTATCTTGACAGACACAAAAAATTCAGAATCGACAGCAAAAAACTTGCCGCTTTGTTTTTGGTATTTGCAGTTGCGGTCGCTGTCATCGTTTTCTGGTGGCTCAAGCTGGTCGGTATCACCGCCACGGCAGATGCGCTGTGCGGTATGGACGAGCACACCCACGGTGAGGCTTGCTATACAAGTGCGCTTGTTTGCGGACCGGAAGAGGGTATTCCGCTGATTTCCGAAGAAAGGATATCCGGATCTGTAACGGACGGAGATGCAGCACCCGATGCCGCCGTGCACACCCACACGGATGATTGCTATGAGAAAACACTTGTGTGTAGCGCTGTTGAGCATACGCATACGAGTGAATGCTTCCCCGACAAAACCGCGGATATTGAAACGGTCAGCGACTGGCTTGCTACAATTGACGATATTGAAATCACCAATAATATTCCCGAAAATCTGATTGCCGTTGCCATAAGTCAGATGGGCTACACGGAAAGCGAAAAGAACTTTGCATTTGATGCCGACGGCAACCGCAACGGCTATACCCGTTACGGTGAGTGGTACGGCAATCCTTACGGCAAATGGAATGCAATGTTCGTTTCGTTCTGCCTGCATTATTCCAATATCAACAATGTGTCCGACCTCAAGCGTGCAGGTGCAGAAGCCATGCGCCTTGCGTGGCAGGATAAATACGCTTATGCGGCTGCCGATGCATACACACCGCAAAGAGGCGATGTCGTCTTTTATGACACGGACGGAGATTCGGTTGCAGACACGGTGGGTATCATCTTGTCGGTCAGCGACAACAGTCTGCTGATCATTGCAGGCGACAGCCATGACCGTGTTGAAACCAAAACCATTACCGCTGCCGACAACATCATCGGTTACGGTCAAACAGGCAAGCTTCAGTTTGCAAAGGATACGGAATACGGAAAATCCGGGGCGGATTCTTTGATTACCGATGGGGATGCAACTGCCGGGGTCGTATATTCCGTGCAAAGCAATCCGCCGATGCTGATGATGAGCACGGGAGAACCGAATATTGAATACAGAACGGATCTGACGGATTTTCTTGTGGATGTTACATTCAGTACACAGGAGCACGAGCCGATCACAGACGGTTCGACCGTGTATATCGGACAAACCTATATTATCACCATGGAATTCAAGGAACAGAATACCGGTGATCAATGGCTGCAGTTCGGACACAATGACGAACACCATCTGACCTATCAGATCCCTGCAAATTTCCATTGCGAGCCGTTTACGGAGTGGCATCCCATCACAGCCATCACGGAAAACGGAACCATTGAGGATGTCGGTGAATATTTCATTGATGAGAACGGATATTTGCTGGTCACCTTCTATGACGGTGACGACGGGCTTTGCTTCGGTCACAGATATTCGAATGTTGACTTTATCATTGAGTTCAATGCTTCGGTCGGTGAATCGATGTCGGGCGGCACCAATGAGGTCGTGTTCAACGATCAGATCAGAATTGAGCTGAATGTGGACGGCAGCGCCGGTGTCGATATAACCAAAACACATGGGAATTATGATCCTGATGATCACACCATGGAATATACCGTAAGAGTGGAAGCGACTCACGGCTTGGTGAAAGATTTCACCCTTGAAGACTATACATGGCACACACATCAGATGTTGCGCGACACAATTGTTGTTACCGACCTTAATGGCAATCCCCTTGATCCGCAGCCAACAGCAGGTGATTCATTTACTCCCAATTACAGTGGTTTTTCATTGGTTGGTTTTCCCGACTTTTCAGCAGGCAACGGATATCTGATTACCTACAAAACAAAAATAGACGACGATAAACTTTCAAATGATACAGTATCACTTGGCAATGGTGTCTATGGCGAAGGGCATGATTCCGGAGGGAATACAGTCGGCAATTATAAGGAAAACTGGGTTACTGTTGAGCTTGAAAAAATGGCAAAAAACGGCAAGCAGACCGTTCTTAAAGATGCAAACAATAACAATGTTGCTGTTATTGAATGGGAGGTTGCAATCAGGAAGAACAACAGCAATCTTCAGGGAACGGTGGTTATTGATACTCTCGGAGAAGGACTTCAATACTATACCGGACAGCCCATTTTAATCAAGCATTATGACGAATGGGGAAATGCCCTGACGGATACATACCTGAGCTGGGATCAAGTCACCATCAACGGCAACTCCATGGAGTTTGCATTGCCCGAAGGTTATATGTTCGATATTTTCTATTACACAACATACGATCTTCCTGCTGAGGGGGAACAGCGACAATATAACAACAGCATTTCAGCCACAATCAACGGCAAGCAGGAAACTGCAGGTGGTGAAGCTGATGTTGTCGGTTTTGTACCACGCGTTCAAAAAAATGCATATGGCAATGACGGTGAATATGTTTATTTTACCATTGAAGCCGATGTGCCGGGCGTTATCAGTAATTGGGGTGGCTTCTATCTTTCAGACGCAGCAAGTCTTTGGAAGCAAACCACAGGTGAATTTCTTTACTCGGAAAACTCCCCGCAAGATGTGGTCATTACAGCTTACACCGAGTCCGGCAGAACGATTGAATTTACCCCCTATGTTGAAGGCGGCCCCATAGAAAATACATATATTCTTCTTTCACCGGGACTTTATGATACGCAACACACCTTCAATATTTTCTTCAATACTTCAACGGCAGATCAAGAATTATCAAAGTGGTGCCTGGATGAAGATGCAAGGCTTGTTATTTCTTACAAAATTCCTTTTGACTCAAAAACAGGCAATGAATGGAGCGGTTCGCTGACCGGCGAAAATGAGTTGGTGGATACTCTTCTTGATGGCTTCACGCTGAATAACAGCGCTACACTCAATTACACATCGGTAATTGCCCAAGAAGCTTTAGCGCCGTATCAATATTCCCCTAAGATTTTCAAGAAATCTGCAGTGAACGAAGATGGCACTATAGATTACACGGTTATTTTCTATAATACAATACCGGGTACAAACGGCAACGGAGGCTATCTTGCATCTTCGGATATTGCCTACTTTACGGATACTTTTGATGAAAAACTGGAATATGTGCCCGGTTCACTTTCTTTAATGTGTTATGACCCGTGGAATGCAAACAACTGGCTCAACTGTTTCACCTATAACGGTACTGTCAGCGGAAATTCCATGAACATAGCTTCCACAGAGCTTGTGCTTGATAAGACGAATCCTGACAGCGGTTGGGGTGTTGACTGGCTTGCAACGCTTGATACTTATCAGACATATTGCAACAATATGGGCGGCGGCAACCATGTTTTCACTTACAAACTCAAGCTCAAGGATGAATATCTGAATTCTGTAGAAGATAACAAATATGTGCTCGATAATACAGCCGAGCTGACATGGAATGGTGATAACACCTCCGGTCCGGCAACTGATACAGTTGAAATCAAAACGGGTCTTCTCGACAAGCAGGTGGTGCAGGCGAATAACAAGCTCACATTTGACATTCATGTCAACCGCAATGCGCTGGACATTCTGCCCGGAGCCGACAGGATCACCATTGAAGACACCATGACGAAGACCTTGTCGGTTTATTGGGATTCCATCAAGCTGTTGTACGAAGACGAAAACGGCAACTGGATTGACTTCGATAGTGCAGACAGTGATTATAACTACACCGTCACCTATGACCAGAATGCAAACCGATTGTCCTTCAACCTGCCGGATGAGCTGCATATCCGCATTGACTATACCACCCTTGTTACACAAAGCGGACTTGTTTCCGTCAGCAATGCGGTCAGAATCGACGGCAAGGCACAGATTACGGATATCATTGATGCCGTTTTCAAGGTTGAAGAGCATTCGGGCGGTGCATCGGGTTCTATACACGATATCACCCTGCTCAAGCAGGACGGTGACACGGGTGTGCCCTTGCCGGATGTTTCATTCCACCTGTACGGCACTGTCAAAGTCCCGGGTATGATTATTCCCGACACAGCAACACAGAGCATCACCACCGATTCCGGCAAAACTCTTTATTACCTCGGTTCTTACACAACGGGAGCGGACGGCACGGTGGTCATCCAAACGCAGTATCTCACCCTCGGCGGCCCGTATGCGCTGGTGGAGGATGCAGCCCCCGAAGGATATCAGATACTCTCAAAGCCTGTTTATTTTTACTTCTATGAGCCGGATTCGGACGGTATCATACAGACCGTCACCACCATCATTGCCGTTGAAAACTACACCTACGGCTTCGTGCTCCCCGAAACGGGCGGTACGGGAACTCTCTATGTTACAATAATCGGTTTTGCTCTGGCGGCAACTCCGGTTTTGTATAGCATCATTCGCCGCAAGCGGGAAAGGAGGTTTGGAAAAATCTCCGCTTCGCAATAAGTAGAATCACTTGCGACGGATTATGTAAAAATCTCAGGAACCAAAATTGCAAATTAAAAAAAGAAAGGAAGTAAACAAAATGAAAAAAGTATTTGCAGTTTTAGTAGCACTCACCCTCGTTCTCTCCTGCGCAGTTATGGCATTCGCAGCAGGCACAGGCAGCATCACCATCACCAACGCGATCGTGGACTCCACTTACAGCGTGTACAAGATGCTCGATTTTGAACCCTCCGCAGCAGACGCCTCAAAGGGTGTCTACACAATTGCAGAAGGTTGGGATGCATTCTTCAGTACCGGTGCAGGTAAAGATTACTTCACCATTACCAATGCAGACGAAAAAACTGTTGTTTTGACAGACGGCAAAACTGTAGATCAGGATCTTGCCACTGCTGCTGTTGCATATGCAAAAGATACCGCAAGCGTTTCAGCTGCACAATCTGAAAAGGCAACATCTGCAAATGTAAAATTCGAAGGTCTTGACCTCGGTTACTATGCTGTTGACACCACCGTCGGTACTCTTTGCTCTCTGACAAACACAAATTCTACTGTCACTGCAGTTGAAAAGAACAAGCAGCCTGACATCACCAAGGAAGTTCAGGAAGACAGCAAAATGAGCAATCCAGACGGCGGCTGGGGTACATGGAACGATGCTGACATCGATCAGGTTGTCAACTACAGATCTTACATTACTGTCGGCTATGGTGCTGTCAATTACGTCATGCATGATACCATGGACACAGCTCTTACTTTCGACCCTGCCAGCGTAAAAGTTTCTGTCAATGGTACAGAATATGAAGCAGCAGGCCATTATGAAGTTAAAACTTCCGGTACTTGCGGATGTACCTTTGAAATTGAATTCGATAATGATTTCATCGCAACAATTGAAGATAATGATGCGGATGTAAAGATTCTTGTTGAATATTCTGCAACGCTCAATGAAAATGCTGTTGTTGAAGCTGCTCACCTCAATACTGTTTATCTTAAATATGGTGAAAACAACGAATGGAAAACCCAAGAACATACAACACAAACTTACACATGGAAATTCGATGTATTGAAGTACATGGTTGAAGGCACAGGCGATGCAGCACAAGAGAAACCTCTTGCCGGTGCTACATTCCAGCTTCTTGATGCAACGGGCAATGTTATTAAATTCTCCGATGTTACCGGTGCTGATGATGTTCTCACCTATGAAGTAGATGCGGACGGAACAGTTGCATCTTTCACAACGCCTGACAGCGGTGAACTTTATTTCCTCGGTCTTGACGAAGGCACATATCAACTGAAAGAAACGGATGCTCCCGATGGTTACAACATTCTGACTGCACCTGTTGAAGTTGTTATCACAAGCGGTATTGAAGAAGGTGCACCTGCTCCTACTTTCAAAGTAAATAACAATGCTGATCCTACTGTCAAAGTGTTGAACCAAACCGGTTCTCTGCTTCCCGAAACCGGTGGCATCGGTACCACCATCTTCTATGTAGTCGGCGGCCTTCTTATGGTTTGCGCACTCGTAGTTCTTGTTTCCAAGAAGAGAATGGCTGCCTTTGCTTGAAGGAACCGTGAATCTGAGGAATCGGATTCCGAAAGCTAACTTCTGAGCAACATATCCCCTGCCGGCTTACCCCGGCAGGGGAACACCCCCGGAATGCTTCAGGATAAAATTCTGACCGTTGTTTCCGCGTGTGGCGGTGATGACGTTGAGAATTTTATCAAGGTGAGTATATCTATAATGAATAAAGATAAAAAGAAACCTGCACAAAAGAAAAAAAGCAGCAGCGTATCAACCATTATACTTGTTGCCATATTTCTGGTGGGGCTGATTGTTTTGCTGTATCCCACCATCAGCGATTTCTGGAACGAAAAACGCCAATCCAAGGCGGTCATGAATTACGATGACCTCATCGTGGACCTGACACCCGAGGATTATTCTGCCTTTTTTGAAGCAGCTGATGCTTACAATCAGAAAATCAGAAATATGTCCTTTCCCTTTATGAACCACAAGAGTATTGCCGAGGAATATTACAATACCCTTGATGTCAACGGTGACGGGATGATGGGCTACATCACCATCGACAAAATCAAGGTGCAGCTTCCCATTTACCACGGCACAAGCGACAAGGTGCTCAACTCTGCAGTCGGCCATGTGGAGGGCTCGTCCATTCCCGTCGGCGGTGAAAGCACCCATTCCGTGCTGTCTGCACACCGCGGTCTGCCCTCTGCCAAGCTGTTCACCAATCTCGACAAGGTTGAAATCGGCGACATTTTCACCATCCGCATTCTTGACAAAACAATCACCTATCAGGTCGATCAGATCCTTATTGTTCTGCCGCACGAAACCGATGCCCTGAACATCGTTGCAGGCGAGGATTACTGCACCCTTGTTACCTGTACTCCTTACGGCATCAATACCCACCGTATGCTCGTGCGCGGAACACGCATTGAAAATGTGGAAGAAAAAAAGGTGATCAATGTCATCACCGAAGCCTATCAGATCGATCCGCTGATCGTCACCCCTGCCGTAGCGGCTCCCATTCTGGCAATGCTGCTGATTGTTCTGCTTGTCAAAAGCGGCAGGAATAACAACCGGAACAAAAAGAAAAAAGAAGACGAAAGCAACAACCCGCCTGAAAGCAAGAAGACCGAATAAACCGAAAGAAAGGAGCGTGTGCTTGTGAAAAGCAGAACCAAAGCCAAACGATTTTTTGCAATAATGCTTGTTGCAGCCGTGTGCATTGCCCTGTTTTCCGTCAGCACCGCCGCCGCTTCGATCGGAACATCAACGGGCAGCATTACCATCACCCTGCGTGACAGCGACAACCAACCGCTGTCGGGCATCACATTCAGATTGTACCGCATTGCCACAGCTTACACAGACAGAAACGGTGTGCATTTTTCCTACACCGAGGATTTTGCAGGCAACGGCATGCCGGCAGGCAATTTTTCCGATTCCTATCTGCCCGTGCATCTGACCGCTTATGCACAAAGAAATAATATTGCTTATACCGAGCAATTCACCGATGCCGCAGGCACGACCGTTTTCGGCAATCTGCCGTTCGGTGCTTATCTCATTGTCCCCGTCGGCAGAACCGAAGGCTATCTTGCGCCGAATCCCTTTATTGTTGCGTTGCCGATCAAGGATACAACAAACGAAGAATGGATCAGCGATGTGGATGCCTCCCCCAAGGTGGAAGATGACAAGGGCGAGTATGAGGAAACCTATATCAGTGTCAAAAAGCGCTGGAAAACAACAGATACCATTCCCCAGAGCATTACGGCGGCACTGCTGAGAGACGGCGTGATCGTTGAAACCGTGCAGCTCAATGCCGCAAACAACTGGTATTACAGATGGGATAACCTCAGCAACCATTACGCATGGAGTGTGGTTGAAACGGAGGTTCCTGCGGAATATACAGTCACCTATGTGACCTCGGAACGGACAGTGATCATCATCAACACCCACGAGGATTACGAGGAAGAGCCGACTGTGCCGCCCGATGAACCGCCACCGCCGCCCGATAAGCCGCCCGAGGATGAGCTGATCGACACCGGACAGCTCAACTGGCCCGTGCCCGTGTTTGCAACGGCAGGGCTTTTGCTGTTCAGCATCGGCTGGGCAATGCTCAATCTCGGTAAAAAGGACGAGGAAGAAGCATGAAAAGAAAAACAGCCCTTGCTTTTATGACGGTCGGTGCACTTTGCATCTGCTTTGCCCTGGGACTGCTTATTTATAACAACCATGAAAGCAATGCCGCCCGTGACAATGCGCTTGTGGTGATGGATTCCATCCGCATTGCCATTGCCGAAAACGAACAGCAGCCTGCAATCGTTGATCCCTTTGACGAGGAAATGACCGTCAAGGAAATTGACGGCTACGGCTATATCGGCTATCTGTCAATTCCTGCGCTTGCGCTCGATCTGCCCGTGATGAGCGAATGGGATTATGACAGACTCACCATCGCCCCCTGTCGCTATTACGGCAGCACAAAAACCGACAATCTTGTGATTGCCGCCCATAACTACCGCTGGCATTTCGGCTATCTCGGACATCTGAATCCGGGCGACACGATCATTTTCACGGACATGGATTCCGAAGTGCGCACCTACAAGGTCGATTCGGTCGAGCTTCTGCTGCCGACCGATACGGACAAGGTCAAGGACACAGGCAACGATCTGATTCTGTACACCTGCACCTACGGTGGTGAAAAACGCATCACCGTCCGTTGCAGTTCCGTGAGCAAACCGTAGGCATCTGAATCTTCATCCGTGTTTTTCTTTTAAAAAGACAATTGACATTTCTTCTTCATATCTCCAAAAGCAGAACCGCCTTCTTACGAGGGCGGTTCTGTTGCGATCGGTCGGTGTTGTGCTTTTGCAAAGCCGACGATCCGTTCATTTATCACTTATTTGCAGATTTAAAAATGTCTGCATGCAGCAGATTGCCGAGCTCCTCCCTGAGGTTCATGTCGGGGGTCAGGCGGACGGGCATGGAATCGTAACGGTCGATGAGTGCATCGATTTTTGCAAGCAGTTCGTCGTCACTGTCCATGACATATTCCACAAGCGTGGTGATGATGTCGCAGGCAATGGCGAATTTTTCTGCCCATTTTGCAAGCTCACGGCAGATCGGCAGGTCGCGGCGCAGGTATTCACGGCAGAGGGTCATTTTTTCAACATAACCGCTGACAAGGGTCATCGCCTGCGCAATGTCGCCTGCGTTGCATGCCCGTTCCACATCATTGAACAGCTTGTGCATGCGTCTTGAATTGGCATCCTTCAGGCACGAGGTATACAGGTGATCCGCAAAAACAAGGAAGTTTTCTGCATTCTCCTTGCCTACCACCTGACGGATTGCCTTTTCGTAGGCGGCCTCGGAGTTGTAATTTTCGCTGTCCCAGAGATACTCGGCAAAGGTAATCAGCGGTATTTTTGAACACTCGGCATATTCCATGCAGTTTGAAATAATACCCTCGGAATATTTCCACAGATCCGCATCACGGTTGATGATGGGTGACAGGTGCATTTCATTGAACATCGAGCAGTCGTTGACGGGGTAATTATCCCAATACAGCGGCTTGTGGTGCGTGCCCTCGATGAATTTCAGGGCTTCAAGGCTTGTCAGATCCCGTGAACATACATCCCTGCCTGTCCAGAAAATCGAAACCATCGGAGAAATGCTCTGTCCCAGCCTGGAGATATAATATTCCGTACCCTTGCCGTTATAAAGGGTCGGGCAGACGGTGAGTTTATTTCTGCTGTCAAGGGTGAGCAGGGCGGCATAATATTTTTCAATCAGCTCGATATGGGCATTGACCGTTTCGCCGTACAGGGCACGGTCCTCTTCAAATTCGAGCTCTTCGTCGATATCATCCAGCAGCAGACCGAACGAGCGAACACCGATTGCATACAGCTGCTTTGTTTTTTCCATAAGTGCGTTGAACTCGGCTTCGTCCGAATATTTCATTGAAAGACCCGGTGCAACGCACCAGTAAAAGTCCATATAATAACTCTTTGCGGCATCGAGCAATTCTTTGAGCCGCAGAAGATCTTCCTCGGGGTATAAATCCCTCCACAGATCCCTGTGATACACATCGTCCTTGGGTGCATAGTAAACCGTGTTCATGCGGTTTTTTGCCATGCAGGACAGCACGGAAAGCCTGCTTTCATGCGTCCAGGGGGTACCGTAAAAGCCCTCTATGTAGCCTCTGACCTTAAACGATGGTGCACAGACAAATCTGCCGTCTGCAAGTGTGTTTTCATCAAGGCGCATGGCAAGGTCGCAAAGGGCATAAAACGCACTCTTTTCACCCGAGCAAAGAATTTCCGCTTCCTTGCCGCAGACGGTCAGGATGTATTTTTCGTCGGTGTATCTGTGTGTTTTCTCACAATAGCAAACTGCACGGGTGTTGTTGTAACAAATATTCACATTCACATTGTTTTCTTCAAAAACACTGCCGAACAGTGCCGTAAATTTTTCAATCATAAAAACCAACCTCCGTTTGCATATTTTTCCATCTGTATTATACATGATAATCATTGAAAGTTGCAAAAATTTTTCATTATTTAATTAAAAAAACGGGGCTGTTGCATTTTATGTGCAGACATGCTACAATAGGTATACAAAAAAAGGCAAAAGAGGTATATCCATGAACAAAAAGAATTTCCTTTTCAGCAAGCCGTTCTGCATGACACTGCTTGGTTGTGCATTTGTGTACGGGCTGGTGCTGCCGTTCTGCTGGGGCAACAACCCGGCAAGTGAGCTCGGAACACTGTCGCTGCTGTGCGAAACACCCGAACGCAAAATCTTTTTCTGGATCTGGGGACTGCTCACCGCAGGCGGTGTGGTTTGCAACCTGCAGTACATGTACAAAAAATTCGACTACAAGAGTAAGTTCCTCAATGTGCTTTGCGTGCTGTCGGTTGTCGGTGTGTGCTGCATTGCGCTCACGCTCGGTCACAGCATTGCCGACTGGAATCCCAAGCGCATTCTGCACTGGGTCGCCACGGGTGTGTTCATTGTGTTCATGCTTGCCGCAGGTGTGCTGTTTTTCATTTTCAATATCAAAAAACAAAAGCATTTCGGAGTGCTGACAGCTTGCATGTTCGGCATTTTTGCAACCTTCCTCATCATCTTCATCGGGGTGGGCAAAAGCGCACTGATGGAAATGATCCCCGTTGCAATGTACGAGGTCCTGCTGTTTGTTATCAACTTCACCCCTGCTGTCAAAAAGCAAGAAAGGATAGACAATGCCGATCAGACCGTATGAAGCCAAAGACCGCGATGCAGTACGCTACATCTGCCTGAACAGTGACGGACCCTGCGATGCCGACGAAAAGGGACAGCATTTTCTGCTGACCACCTACTGCGACTACTATATTGAACGCGAAGGGCACAACTGCTTTGTGTTTGCAGACGAAAATGACAATGCCGTGGGCTATATTCTGTGCGCAGAGGACTTTTCTGCTTTCCGTGAGGTATTTTTCAGCGACTTCAAAACACGCATTGACCCCGACCGCATCTCCGAGCACAAATGGGCTGAGGAAAGCATTGTTTTGCATGCAAAATATTCGGCTGACTACCCTGCTCATCTGCACATTGACCTGCTGCCCGATTATCAGGGCAAGGGCATCGGCACGCTTCTTATGCAGACATTGTTCGACCATCTGCGTGAAAAAAAATGCCGCGGTATCATGCTGACGGTATTCAGACATAACACGGGGGCTGTGCGTTTCTATGAAAGATACGGCTTCGAGTGCATCGGTGAAAACACAAACAACCTTGCATTCGGTAAAAAATTATGATTTTTGCGCAGCTGTACCGTTTGCAGCTGCGTGCTTTTTTCCTGACAAAAGAAAAAACCTCGTCCGGCAATTGACGAGGCTCTTTCTGAATATATGGGATTTGAAGTAGGAAGATTTCGTGTTTACAGCTATATTATATACCGCATTTTATGTAAAAAAAAGGTTGTTTTGATTACAAAATCTTTACAACTTTGTAATCTTTCATTCCGTTTACTCATTATTATTACACGATTGCTTTTTACGAAAAAAAGTGCTAAAATAAAACTGTTCTTTTATCAACAGGAGGGCTGCTAAATGTTCAGAAAAATCAAAAAAATAATCGCTGCCGTAACGGTCTGCTGCATTGTGTTCGGCAGCATGGGCATGTGTGCATCCGCCATCGGCATTACCAATTATTTTCTGACAGGAGATGTCAACAATGATGGTGCTGTCACCGCAGACGATGCAAGACTTGCACTGCGCTATGTGGTGTGGCTGGAGGATGATGTCGATATTCTAAGGCTGTGCGGCGAGGATTATGAATATCAGTTTGCCATGGATGCCAACCGCGACGGCAATCTGGACTCTGCGGATGCAAGAATTATTCTGCGCATGGCAGTCGGTCTGGAAGAAAAAAGCCCATACGCCTATAACAAGTCGGCTGTGGATGCGATCTGCAAGAAATATGAAGCCTACGGTGTGCAGGCAGCGGTCATCCGTGACGGCAAGGTAGTCGGCACCTATAATTACGGCGTTTCCGACAAGCAGACGGGCAAAGCCGTTACAGACATCACCAAGTTCCGTGCCTCATCCCTGTCGAAGCTTATTACCTTCGCGACCTGCATGGCACTGGTGGACAGAGGGGTGCTGAATCTGAATGAGGATATCAGCAAATATTTCGGCTTTACCGTGCGTAATCCTTCGTACCCGAATGACAAAATCACACTGCAGATGCTGATGACTCATTCCTCCTCGATCACGGGCGGCGGTTCTTTTAACAAAAGCCTTGAAAGCGGCTCCACCTATTCCATCAAATCACTGCTCAACGATTCGTCCAATTACAATCTCTACAACCGTCCCGGTGAAATTTCCGAATATTCCAACTTCGGTGCGGCGTTGGTCGGTTGCATCTGTGAGCTTGCAACAGGCAGATGCTTTGAAGACCTCGCGCAGGAATACATCATCGATCCCTTGGGATTGGATGCAGGCTATGTTTCGACCTCACTTGCAAGCAAGGACTATGCAAAGCTCTACTCGGGCGGCTCGGAGCAATGGGGAGACTATTATTTCAACAATATCCGCTATTCGTCTGTGCTCGGTCAGACCGTGCATATCACACAGGGAAACCTGCTGATCAATGCCGGGGATTATGCCAAGGTGCTTTGCATGCTGCTGAACGGCGGTGTTGCCGAAAACGGCAAGCGTGTGCTGTCGCAGGCTGCGGTCAACGAAATGCTGTGCGACCAATACATAAACGGCTATGAAATCATCGGCTTTGCAACTTATATCATCCCGAGTCTGTATGACGGTATGACCCACTACACCCACACGGGCTCGTCCTACGGCTTCCACGGTGCGTATGCCATGGACAAGGATTACCGCAACGGTGTTGTGGTGTTCACCTCGGGCTGTGCAAGAAGTCTGGACGAAAGCACCTATATTTACAATGTCTGTCAGGCAATTATCTATGAGCTGATGCCTGCATTTGAATAAAAAGCTCTTGTTATTTGGCTTTTATTATGGTATGATAATAATATATATGAAAAAGTGAGGGTAATATTATGGCTGTTTTCAAATCCATCATGTCCAATTTTTTGTCCTTTATCATGGCAATTGTTCTCACTGTGATTCCCTATGCAGGCTTTGAGCTTCCCGTTATCAACAATGCGGAGGATGACTGCAGAATGACGGTTGAGCTCATTTCCGACACGCATCTGGAAGAAACCGAGATTCTCCGTCCGCTGTTTCTGGTTGTCGGGCTTAAAAATCTGCAAAGAGCAAAGGTCGATATCGATGCCGTTGTTGTTGCAGGCGACATCACAAACTATGCAGACGAAGCTTCGCTTGCAAGACATTATGAAATTTTTTCCGAGCACTCCCCTGCCGTTGCCATCACTGCAGCCGGCAACCATGACATCGGTCATGTCGGTGACCGTGATGTGACAAATATCACCCGTGAGGAAGCAAAGGCAAACTTCATTCGCTACAACAACGAATATCTCGGCATTGATGCACAGGATAACTATTATTCCTATGAGGTCAACGGCTACACCTTCATCGTACTCGGTGACGAGGTCATTGACGGCGGTCATTGGGACGGCATGGACATTTCCGAGGCGCAGCTTGCTTTCCTTGACAGCGAGCTTGCCCGAGCAACCGCAGACGGCAAGCCTGCATTTGTGGTCTGCCATTGGCCCGTGGACGGCACAAACGGTCAGGAGATCGTGTATCCCGACAGTGAAATCGAGCTCGAAAAGAACGATATCAAGTCCGTCATGGAAAAATACAGCAATGTATTCTACATCAGCGGTCACATCCACGGCGGTATCAAGAGCGAAGCCGCAGCCGACTTTGTTGGCTTCTCGAATGTTGAACAGCTCAACGGTGTGACCTATGTTTCTCTGCCGACCTACGGCATTGTCAACTCCTTCGGCAATCCCGTTTCCGCAACAGGCATGCAGATGGAGGTATATGACAGCAAGGTCATCTTCCGTCCCCGTAACTTCCTGACCAACAAATGGTTCACCAACGCGGTTTACACCATTGATTTAGTTGCATAAGAAAAGAAAATGAAGACAAGAAAACGGCTTCGCCGTAACGCGGCGACCGTTTTCGATTCGTCCATCTCCGAGCACGTGCAACGGGCGACGGAGGGACATATAATTCTTTTTGCTTTATAGGAACGCAGTTTCCTATAAAGTAAAAAAATAAAGGCTCCGAAGGGAGTCTTTATTTTTTCTGTACAGATTAAAATTGCAATGGGTACGCTTTCAGACTTATTCGTTAACAGTGGTATCTTCAGTGTTAACAGAGCCGAAGAGCTTCATGATCATGTCGATGATTTCCTTCAGGTAATCGATGAAGGTCTGGATCCATGCGTAGTTGTCGTTCTTACCGATAATCATTGGTGTGCACCTCACTTTTAATGAACTACGGACATATACATCCGCTTATTGAGCATACCACAAATGCTTTGTAATTACAATAGTAAAATGCAAATATGTCCAAAGTTTTAACATTTTTGCCAAAAGATTAACACAATTTTTGGTGGAAATGAAAAAAAGACCGGTGTTTAAACCGATCCTTATTTCACCATTTCAGTTCAATTAAACTTCACTGTTGGTTGCGCTGCTGTCTGTGCCACCGGTGATTGCGCTGAAATCGCCGTTCATGAAAGCAGTAATGATTTCGATGATCTTTGCAAGGATAGCTGCAAATTCATTGATGATGGCAGGAATGTCTTCGCCTTCACCGATGCTGCCGAAACCGAGCATGCCGAGAATTTCGTCCATTATTCTGACCTCTTTTCTGTTTAAGAATAATATTGTAAAAAAAATTACAACCAAAGTAAAAAGGTTTATTCTGCCGGTGCTTCTTCAACCTCTCCGTCCATCAGTCCGATGCTGACGAGAAAGTTTTTCAGGGCTGTGATAACAGCAACAAGCCATTCTGCCCATTTTGCAAGCGAAGAAACGGTTGTATCGGCTTCACTTTCGGTAAGACCGACTCTCATACATCCACCTCCGTCAAAAAATAAATCTTTACGGTAATAGTTTAACATCTTTTTCCTTAACATGCAAGCCTTTTTTGCAAGACTTGAAAAGATTCACATGAATAACACAAGTTTTTCACAATATAATTCTTATTCAGAATATAAACATTGCTCTTAATTGCAACATTCCCACAACTTTCCGTGAAGAACCAAAAAAGGATTGCACGCGTGTGCAATCCTTTTTGTTTGTGTAGTGCAATCAGATCCAGTCGGGTCTTTCTTCGTAATATTCAAATTCCTGGGAACCGTCGGAATATGTATAAATTACATAACCTTCGTTGGGATTATCACAGCCGCCTCCCCATTCTGTACTGACAAGGTATTTTTCAGTAGCAGGCTCATTGTTGCCTGTGTCAGGAGCTTCTGTGGAAGCTTCTGTGGGAGGATCAGTGACAACGGGTTCCATGGTGGGAGCCACATCGGGCTCAGTCACGGGAGCGTTGGTGGTCAGCTCGTTGCGGTTGCGGGTGGTTGTGGTGGTATCATCCTCGTCATCTTCATAAGAAGATGTGGTGGTTGTGGTGGTTGTCTTTGCTGTGGTGGCTTCTTCGGTAGCAGCCTCAGTTGCAGGCTCAGTAACACCTTCAGCGGTGGTTGCGCTTTCTTCCTCAACCTTCAGTTCGCCGACGGTAACAAGAATATCGCCGTCAAGGTCGGAGAGATAGTCGGTCAGCTCAACATTGATCTCAACGATCTGTTCTTCCTTGATGCCTGCTTCTGCGAGTGCATCGGCAACCGTGCCGCCGACAAGCTCAACCGCAACGGTCTTGGTTGCAGGAGCAGCAGCCTCGGTGGCTTCTTCGGAAGCTTCTTCTGCTTCTTCAGCTTCTTCAGCTTCTTCCGTTGCAGCTTCAGTAGCTTCTTCCTTGACCTCTTCGGTGATTACAACATTGACCTTTGCATAACGGGCAACGCTGACCTCAACGGGCTCTTCAAGAACGGTGTCGAGTGCAGGTGTGACTTCGTCCTTTTCGCCGAGGACAAGGCCGACCTGAGCGAGCAGCTCTTCCACTGTCATGCCTTTTTCAAAGGTGACGGTGACGGAATTCTTCTGGTCTTTGACGGTGATTTCCTGTGCTTCCTTGCCGCAGCCTGCGAACAGGGTGAGAACAAGAAGAAGTACGGTTGCAATTGCGAGTACTTTTTTCATTTTTTATTCCTCCGTAATAGTAAATATATCGTTACATACTTCGATGTATTGACCGTTTTCATTGATTACGACCGAGATATCGACCTGCGTGTCCGTAATCAGACTCTTGCCGACATACAGCATATAGCCGTAGTCATTGGTTGCGTCCTCACTTGTTACGGTGAAGGCTTCATAATACGTGCCGTTGACACAGACATACACATCCGTGTAATCCGTGTAGCCATCAATAATGCCGTTGATGAGATAGAATGTCATTGCATTCTTTGAGTTGCCGAAGGAAAGCGTGCTGTTGTTTTCGGCAGCAGGCGCAACCTTTTCGGTGATTTCGGTTACGGCACCCGTGAAAACAGGCGGCTGATAGCCGAGCACAAAGTTACCGCGTTCACCGACCTCGATGATCACAACATCGGGCTTATAAATGCTCATATTGAACTCAACTGCATAGGGCTGCCCTCTGTTGAACACTGCCGATGCAAACTCGTTTGCAAAAAACGGAAGCATTGCGTTGGTGAAGGAGTCACGGTAGATCAGCAGGCTGCCCTCACCACTCGGATTTTCCGACTGAATGAACGGATCCTCCACGCTCTGAATGGGCGTTTTGGTGGTGTACAGATCTTCAATATCGTAATAATAGTTCCATTCGGGTTCGGCGGCAACACCGTAAAGCATATTGCCGAGGTCGCCGTATTCGGTTTTTGCCTTGGTATAGGGAGCATCTGCGTAATCCTCATGCTCAATCTGCAGATAGTCCATGATGGTATTGTAGGCAAGCAAGGCGCCCTTGTTGTTCCAGTGGGAGTCGCGGTGGAGATAAAGCTCTTCCTCCTGCGCTTCAAAAACCGGGAACAGATCAACGAAATTGACACCCAGACTATTCAACTGTCTGCGGATGACATCCATGTTGTTTTCATCGTCCACCACAGGCAGATAATAGGGCATATGCTCGGGATAGAGTGAATTTTTGTTGGGTGCGACCACATAGGCAAACTGTGCGCCGTTGGCTTCAACAAAGGCTTGTGTCTGCGCAAGCGTATGCGCCACATTATAAGCATAGCGTTCGGACATGGTGTTGTAGCCCGAATAGTCATAGACGGTGGAGGTGTAATACAGCCAGCCGTCCGTTCCGCGGATTACGCTGTCCACGGACGAGGTTGCAAACTTGTCCAAAAGCTGTGCATCGGCGGCAACCATCTGCTGTCTGAATGCAAAGTGATCGTTGAAGTAATCGCCCAATTCCTCAAGGATATTGAAATTGAATTTGCCGTCCTCAATCAAAGAGGGAAATTCGGCAAGGGTTCGCTTTTCAAGCGTGCCGTCTGCTTCGGGTGCAAAGGGCATACACACAAAGGGAATCAGACTGATGATGAAGCAGACAACGACATAAAAAATATTGGATCTTTTTTTCATATTCGCCACCTGCCTTAAAATCTGAAGTAAATGAAGGGGTTATAGGTATCCGAGGACAGGCGGATCATGCAGAAAATGAGCAGTGCAATGCTCAGCACATACAGGCTGACATTGAGCACCTTTGCCTTTGTGCCGACCACATTGTCGCCGAGCACCATGGCCTTGACCTTTTCGGAGATATAACGCATCGGGCCTGCGCCGAAGGCTGCAATGACCAGAATCACAATGTTCCACGGTGTCATGTACTGCATAAAAATGCTCATGGCTTCGGGAGAGAAATCAAAGCCTGCAAACATCTTGCCGACGAACACGCCCCAGTCGCGGAACGAGGTCACGCACAGCAACGAGAAGCCGATGCTGACAACCATCATGGTGTAAATGTAGGCAATGACCTTGGGCAGCTTTTTGAAGAATTTCTTGAACACATCCTCCAGCACACGGAACACACCGTGCATGCAGCCCCACAGAACATAAGCCCATGTGGCACCGTGCCAAAGACCCGTCATGAAAAAGACGACCATCATGTTGAAACGGGCTCTGCCGACACCCTTGCGGTTGCCGCCGAGGGGGAAGTAAAGATATTCGGTGAACCATGTGAACATGGAAATATGCCAACGGCTCCAGAACTCTTTAATAGAGGTTGCGGTGTAGGGATAGTTGAAGTTTTCAAGGAACTTGAAGCCGAACATCTGTCCCATACCGATCGCCATATCGGAATAGCCGCTGAAATCGTAATAAATACGAAGCATGCAGGCGACGGATGCAAGCCAGACAGACAGGATGTTCATATCATCCACGCTGCTTGCAAACATCATGTCGGTGATCTGCCCTGTTACATTTGCGAAAATAACCTTTTTGCCGACACCGCAGATAAAGCGGCGGAAGCCGTTTGCAATATCGGTGCTGCTTGCATGGCGCTGCGAAAGTGCCATGTTGACATCGTGGAATTTAACAATGGGACCTGCGATGAGCTGCGGAAAGAAGGTGATGTAAAGCAGAACGTTGAAATAGTTCTTTTCCACATTGACCTTTTTTCTGTAAACATCAACAACATAGGACAGAGCCTGGAAGGTGAAGAACGAAATACCGATGGGCAGAGCGATCTGCGGAACGGTCAGTTCGGTGCCGAAAATGCTGTTGATGGTTTCAAACAGGAAGCCTGTGTATTTGAAGTAGCCGAGGGGAAGCAGATTGACAATGACCGAGGTAACAATAACGGCTTTGCGCTTTTTCGGATCCGCACACTTGTCAACCGCAAGAGCAAACAGGTAGTTCCAGATTGAAGAAGCGATCATCAGGAACACGTAGATCGGTTCGCCGTAGGCATAAAAGGCAAGGCTGAAGATGATGAGCATGACATTCTTCGCCTTGATACCGGGCAGGATCTGATGCAGGACAAAGACAAGCGGAAGAAATACGCTTATGAAAGCAATGGAGCTGAAAATCATGACCAGGTTACCTTTCCGTTTGCAACACTCATATTGATGCTGTAGTAAGCGGTATAGCCATAGGGATAAGAATTCTTGGTGACCATAAAGGAATTGTAGTTGGGGTATTTGTTTTCCATCATGGCATCGCACCAATAGGTCGTGCCGTTGTACTTGACCGTGGTAAGACCGTGGGTGGTGGTGCCGCCGCCCGAAGCGGTGATCTGACCGGTGATGAAGCCGACATCAAAGCCCAATACTCTGCCGCAGTAAGCCACTGCGGCTGCGAAGCGGTAGCAGTTGCCCTTCCACTCGCTGAACATCTGCGTTGCATAGCCGGGAATGTGTCTGCCGTCGGGAGTCTGGGTTGCATCGGGGTTGTTACCGTAAACAAAGTAGTCAACCATGATATAATAACATGTGCTGAAGCGGCTGTAATTGGAAGCAGAGGAATCTGTGTATGTATTTACAAATTCAACAGCTGCATTGATGGCTTCGTCATCCACTCTCGCGCCGTCGGGACCGTAGTAAGAAGAACCGACGATCTTGTTCTTTGCGCAGGAATAGGTGTTGCCGTTCTTGGTGTAGTAATAGTAAAGACCGCTTGCTGCCTGCTGTACACCCGTGTATTTTTCACCGCAGCGGTCGCAATGCTGGGGAGTGGTTGCCGTGCAGCGCACCATGTTGTGACCGAGCGCATTGCTCGGAACAGAAAGCACATCGGTGCAGACCGAGCAGGTGTATTCCTTGACACCGGCTGCGGTGCAGGTAGCAGCCTGATTCTTGGTTTCCTTGTAGGAATGACCATTGGCCTTGATGGTTTCTTCTTTTGTATCACCGCACACGGAGCAAGCGGATTTTACAAGACCTGTTGCGGTACAGGTGGCTTCGGTACGGCTTGTTTCCTCGTATGTATGACCCTTTGCCTTGAGGACAATATCCTTTTCCTCTCCGCAGACGGTGCATACCTGTTCGTCAAGACCGTCAACCGTGCAGGTGGCTTCGGTTTTTGTGACGGATGCAAAGTCGTGCGGCAGCTTTGCCAATACAACGGAGCCTGCCAGCTCGCAATGTGTGCAGGTGTAAGCAACACAGCCCTCTGCGCTGCAGGTGGCAGCCGTGACTTCACCGTTTACAAAAGCATGCTGTTCCTCTTCAGTCAGGCCGACAGCAGTACGAAGCACCTCACGGGCATCACCGGAGTTGATGACACCGTTGTGATCCATATCCGCATACGCTGCGACTGCATCATCGATCTCATCCAGACCGACCGAAACACGAAGCACGGTTCTTGCTTCACCGGAGTCAACCTTACCGTCTGCGTTCAGGTCACCCATGATCGGCAATACGACGGGATCGGAAGACGGCTCTTCGGAAGAAGTTTCTTCGGAAGATGTTTCCTCGGATGAAGTTTCTTCAGATGAAGTTTCTTCGGAAGATGTTTCCTCAGATGAAGTTTCTTCAGACGATGTTTCTTCGGAAGATGTTTCGCCTCCCGTTATATCCTGTTCCTGTGCAAAAACAGGCATTGCAAAAGCAAACAAAAGAATCATTGCCAGCAGAAGTGTTATCTGTTTAAATTTTTTCTGCATTTTCCCCATTATGAAGACCTCTTTTTTATATATTTTCATATCGCTCAAGCACGCAGATCTGCAAAAGAATCTGCCGACAAAAGCCGATTGAATTCCACATTTTTTTATAGCATATTTTTTCTGAAAAATCAACAAGTTTTGCTCAATTGTATTATATTTGTAATATATACCAAATATGCCGTAAATTTGGCTGAAGTTATGAGTAAAAATATTCTTATTTCCCGTTGACCGCCTTGCCGATAAACTTAAGTGCCTCCACTTGCTCAGGGTCAAAATTGCCGCGGCGGTCCACAAAGATATCCACCGTGATGACCGCACCGGCGGCGTTGTTCTGTTTTATGTAATCGGCCATATATTCCTTGCTGCGTCTGACACCCGTGTTGCACCAGCCTGCGGTCACATTGCCGTCGCGGTAGTTGCCCATGGGAATAAGCAGATGATTCTGCGCTCCGTCTGTGAAACGGGACTTGAAAATATAAGTAAAATCATTGTCCTCACCGCAGGTGAAGCCCTCGTTTTCATACCATTTGACGGGCGTATCGTCACCGTCGGGGCTTACGAAGCTTGCCGTGCCGCTGTTGAAGGCAGCCAGCACATCGGGATTGCCCTTTTTCATGGCATTGTAATAGACGGAAAGCAGCTCGTTGTTATAACCTAAAGAGGCATAACAGCCGTCCACCCACCAGCCCTTGACAAGGCTGCCGTAGCGCACGGCATATTCCTCAAGAACGGCTGCCCAGTTGCGCACGAAATGCTCGTCCACCTTGCCGTGCAGCCCTGCCTGATAATCCTCATAAAGCCCCATGGCAGGCCCTGCGACCTTGTCAAAATGCGGACCGTCTCCCGTGAAGTAGAGATAAAGGTCGATGTCATATTTCTGCAGGGACAGTGCAAGATCCCGGATCAGATCGCGTTCGGCACAGGCTTCCCCCGGTGCAATGCCCGTGATACGGGTAAATGCGGCATTGGGCGCAATCATAAAACGGGTGCCCTGCATGATGGTGATGATGTAATAGCCGCAGCCGATCTCATGCAGCGTTTCTGCCATTTTGTCGGTGTCAACGGCATTGACCTGCTCATTGTATTCCTTCGCCATATCAAGCATGATCGTCTGTTCATCCTTGCCTTCAAAAAAAGAGGGACCTTTTTCACTCCAATACAGATAGTGGTTGAAAATACCCCATTTTTTATTCATCATTCTGTCCTGTGCGTTCATATTGCTCCTCCTTTTTTATTCTTCCCTTTTCCCTAATTTTTCTGCCGTGTCTGCGGTGATGAGTGCATCGACAAGCTCATCCAGATCGCCGTTTAAAATATTCTCGATTTTATAAAGGGTCAGACCGATGCGGTGGTCGGTCACGCGGTACTGATGATAATTATAGGTGCGTATTTTTTCACTGCGATCCCCCGAGCCGACCATGCTGCGACGTTCGCCGGCCTGCTTTTCGGCCTGCTTGCGGCGTTCGCTTTCAAGCAGTCTGATTTTGAGCACCTTCATTGCCTTATCCTTGTTTTTATACTGACTGCGCTCGTCCTGACATTCCACCACAAGCCCCGTGGGCAGGTGGGTGATGCGGATGGCGGATTCGGTTTTGTTGATGTGCTGACCGCCTGCACCGCCTGCACGGAAGGTATCGATCTGCAGATCGGCAGGATTGATATCTATTTCCACATCCTCCGCCTCGGGAAACACCGCAACGGTCGCAGCTGAGGTGTGGATTCTGCCCTGCGTTTCGGTTTCGGGCACACGCTGCACACGGTGCACACCGCTTTCAAACTTGAACCGCGAATATGCACCCGTACCGTGGATCTCCACCGTGACTTCCTTATATCCGCCAAGCTCGGTCGGAGTTGCATTGAGCACCGAGGTGCGGTAGCCTCTGGTCTGCGCATACATGGAATACATACGCAGAAGTGTGCCTGCAAACAGGGCACCCTCCTCACCGCCCGTACCGGCACGGATCTCTAAAATAACATTGCGGTCATCGTTCGGATCCCTCGGCAGAAGCAGGATTTTGAGCTCTTCCTCCAGTTTTTCACAAGCCGCAAGCGCGCTTTCGTGTTCCTCAAACACAAGCGCACGGAAATCCTTGTCAAGGGTATCCTCAAGCAGCTGTCCGGTTTCGTTGACAGTACTGTCTGCCTGCAGCCACTCGTTGAATTTTTCAGCCACGGGTGAAAGCCTTGAAAGCTCCTGCATGAGCTTTGCAGAAGCCTGAATATCGCTTGCAACAACAGGGTCGCAAAGCTGCGTTTCAATCTCCTTGCGGCGGTCAGAGGCAGCACAAAGACGGTCATATAGTGATTTTTCCATAGATCAGTTATCCTTATCATTCACCACGAGGATGCCTACCTCGTATTTTTCTGCCATCTCAACAATCGGAGCAACCGCAGCCTCATTCACACAGGCTGCAATCACAAAATCCATGCTCTGAAACATGCCGAGATAGCGTTTGGCAATGGCACGGGCAGAGGGCATTTCCTTGTCATATTCAAGCTCGGCAATGCGGGTGAATTCCTGCAGCTGCTTTTCGCCCTTCCCGTCCGGAAGCGCATATTTCAGGTTGAGATCGGGGTATGTATAGCGAAGATGCTCCACCACCGCGACCGCCGTGCGGTCGAGGCTGCCCTGCTGACAAATATAAAAGGTGTCCACACCCTTTTGCTCAATCAATTCCTTTGCGGCCTTGCGCACAAAATAGAACAACTCAAAGGTGTATTTTTTGCATCCGAAAAAAGAACAGGTCAAGGTGATTCTCCTTTCAAAAATGGTGCGGTAAATTATGGTTGATTATGCCATGATTTTTTTAAACAGATCCTCAAACAGCGCCTCAAGCGGTTGTTTTCCGTTGTTTTCAAGCACAAAATCACTGCGCTCAATAAAATAATTTTCATCATGCCTCGCCTGCATGCGTTTTTCGATCTCCTGCGCAGAAAGACCGTCACGCGTAAGCAATCTCGCAAGACGGACATCGTGATCGGCGGTGATATACACCGTGTGGTCACAAAGCCTGTCAAGTCCCGTTTCAAACAGAAGCGGAACATCGAGCACGGCATTTTTTCCGTCCCTCTGCAGCGCAAGCACTGTTGTGCGGATGCGCTCGAGAATGGCAGGATGTGTGATGCTGTTGAGCTTTTTGGTGCTTTCGGCATCCGCAAAGGCACGCACACCGAGCTTGCGACGATCCAATGTACCGTCAGAAAGCAGAATATCCTCACCGAAAGCCTGCGCAAGCTGCGTGAGCACGGGTGAGCCCTTTTCAGTGATACTGCGTGCGATCTCGTCCGCATCCGCAACACCGAAGCCCTTTTGTGCAAAGAGCTTTGTCAGTGTGCTTTTGCCTGCACCCGTAATGCCCGTAATGCCGACAACACAGGTGTTGTGAACAAAGCAAAAGCCTGCCGCACGGTACAGACGGTTACACACGGCAAGCCCGACCCCGTCCGAAGAAGGATCTCTTGCCCAGACCGTCTGCGCCTTTTTTTCGTCCAGCTCACGCAGTGCTTCAAACAGACGGTGGGTCTGCGAAAACGGGTCATCGGCTTGTCCGAAGGTGACACATTGCAGTGCAATATGCGGCACATCCTCATCAAAACAAAGCGCAAAATCGTTTTTATCTGCATTTTTTTCTATAAATTTATAAAAATCCTCCGCCGAACCCTTGACAACCGTGATCTTTGCCTCGGGCGCATAATGGCGGTATTTCATGCCCGGTGATGAGGCGGTCTTCCCTGCCTGCAAGGGGTTGAGGACGGCATCGTCCACCTGTACCTCACCGATGACATCGCGCAATTGTTCAAGGGTGACACTGCCCGGACGCAGCAGGCGGGGAATCTCCGTTGCAAGGGTCAGAACGGTGCTTTCCACTCCGAATTCACAGCTTCCGCCGTCACAGACGGCTGCAATTCTGCCGTCCATATCATCCATAACATGGCGCACCTCCGTCGGGCTCGGGAAGCCTGAAATATTCGCACTCGGCGCGGCAAGCGGAACACCTGCGGCACGGATGAGCGCATTGGCAGACGGATGCGAGGGCATACGCACGGCAACCGTAGAAAGACCGCCGCTGACAGCATCGGGCACGCAGTCCTTTTTAGGAAGAATAACGGTCAACGGACCCGGCCAGAATTTTTCTGCCAGGCGCAAGGCTGCCGTCGGCACATGGGCGGCAAGGTCAAACAGCTCCTGCACATAGGCTACGTGCACAATCAGCGGATTGTCCTGCGGTCTGCCCTTGGCGGCAAATATTTTTTCAACCGCCGTGCTGTCAAAGGCATTGGCAGCAAGACCGTAAACGGTTTCCGTAGGCATGGCAACCACCTCACCGTCACGCAAAAATGCGGCGGCGGTGCGTACGGCTTCGGTATTCTGTAAAGGATCGCGGATATCAAGAAATAAGGTGTTCATTGTATCACTCTTAAAAAATATTTTTCTATCGTAATAGTATAGCACAACCGAAACTTTTTTACAAGATGAAGAAAGAAGGTAAAAAATAACTTTATTGACATTATTCCCCGTCCGTGTTACACTGAAAAGGTAAAATTTTCTTCACGGAAGGATGTTTATTATGAAATACAGCGTCAGCTCCTACAGCTATTCCCAGCTTCGTCACGCAGGCTTATATACCGAATTTGAACTCATTGCCCTTGCAAAGGAAATGGGCTTTGACGGCATTGAATTTGCCGAAATCAACACCCCCGAGGGCAAGGACAAGGCAGAATATGCCGCCGAGCTGAAAGCGGAAGCGGACAGAGTCGGTATTGAAATCGTCTGCTACAGCATCGGTGCGGATTTTCTGAAAAATGAGGATCAGGTCGAAAAGCTGAAAAAAGAAGTGGATATTGCTGCCATTTTAGGTGTTAAGCTCATGCGCCATGATGCCACATCGGGCTTCAAAGACGGCGAAAGAGGCAGTAAGGGCTTCGATCAGGCGCTTCCGATTCTTGCTGACGGCTACCGTGCCGTCACGCAGTATGCAAAGACCAAGGGTATACGCACCATGGTCGAAAATCACGGCTTCTTCTGTCAGGATTCCGACCGTGTGGAAAAGCTCATCAATGCGGTTGCGGATGATAACTTCGGTGCACTCGTGGACCTCGGCAACTTCCTGTGTGCAGACGAAAATCCTGCCACAGCTGTGGGCAGACTGGCTCCCTATGCCTTCCATGTCCATGCAAAGGACTTCCATGTCAAAAACGGTAACGGCGTGATTCCGCCCGACGGCTTTTTCCGTTCACGCGGCGGCAACGCACTGCGCGGTGCCATCATCGGCCACGGTGATGTACCCGTACTGCAGTGCCTGCGCATCCTCGAAGCACACGGCTATGACAACTGGATCACTGTTGAATTTGAAGGCATGGAGGATGCCAAAAAGGGTGTCGCCTGCGGTCTGAAGACCCTGAAATATTTTGACGATCAGCTGTAAGCATGGAGCAGGATATTCAATTCATGCAGCAGGCGCTTGCATTGGCGCAGCAAGCCGCTGACGAGTGGGAAACACCCGTCGGTGCGGTCATTGTGCGAAACGGTGAGGTCATCGCAACGGGCAGAAACCGCCGTGAGATCGGCAAAAATGCCCTCTACCATGCCGAAATCGAAGCCATTGACAATGCCTGTAAAAAATTGGGTGGCTGGCGCCTGCCGGGATGCACGCTGTATGTGACTTTAGAACCCTGTCCGATGTGCACGGGAGCAATCATCAATGCACGCATTGAGCGCGTGGTATTCGGCGCAAGCGATACAAAAGCAGGCTCCATGGGCTCGGTCATTGACCTGACTGCACTACCCTACAACCACAAGCCCGTTGTTGAACGCGGCGTGCTACAGGAGGAATGCGCCCAAATGCTGTCCTCCTTTTTCAAGGCATTGCGAAAACACAAGGAGCAAATAAAAAATGAAAATTCTTGTCATTGACGGGCAGGGCGGTCAGCTCGGCAGTCAGCTCATCAAAGCCATCAACGAAAAATATCCGCAGACGGAAATCATGGCGGTCGGAACCAATGCGGTTGCCACTGCCGCCATGCTCAAAAGCGGTGCAAAAGCCGCCGCAACGGGTGAAAACCCCGTGCTGGTTGCCTGCCGCAGTGCCGATCTCATCATCGGCCCCATCGGTATTGTGATCGCAGATTCACTGTTGGGTGAAATCACACCTGCCATGGCGGTTGCCGTGGGACAAAGCCGTGCTGCAAAGATCCTGCTGCCCGTCAGCAAATGCGAAAATCTGGTTGCAGGTGTGGCCAATCTCAGTGTGGCAGCACTGATTGAGGATGCACTTGCCAAGCTGCAGACTCTTCTTTGAAAAGTGCTTGCATTTTGACAAAAATCATGCTATACTGACAATTACTGTTCAGAAGAACAGCATACAGGGCAGGAGCCTTTTTCGGATAAATATTGTACTAACTATATTGATACTATGAAAGTGTCTGTATCTCTGCAGAGATATCGGCACTTTTTTGTTTAGGGTGACGGGTATAATCCGAACCCGCCCGAAAACGGCTATTTTTAAGTCTTTTCGGCGTTTTACCCTTGAAAGGCGACAGCCTTCCTGCGGTCTCAACCCCAAAAATCCAATAAAAATATCTCGTTTTCGGGTCGAAGATTTTTTACAGTGAGGATTTTTGACGAGACGAGACACAAAACGCAGAAAATCCTTTGTGGATTTTCGAGGATTTTAACGAAGTATCGACGGAAATCTGCCTGTAAAAAACGGGTTCGGATTATATCCGTCACCCTACGGAAGGAAAGAGAATGATGAAAAAAAACAATTTTCTGAAAATGGTTTTTGCAGCCGCATTTCTTGCGCTCGCCTATGTGATGCCGTTTCTGACGGGACAGATTCCCGAAATCGGCTCGATGCTCTGCCCGATGCATATTCCCGTTCTGCTGTGCGGCTTTATCTGCGGCCGATCGTGGGGACTTGCGGTGGGCCTCATCGCACCTGTGCTGCGCTCTCTGACACTCGGCATGCCGCCGTTTTTTCCGACAGCGGTGTGCATGGCTTTTGAGCTTGCCGCCTACGGCGCAGTTGCAGGTCTTATGCACAAATGGATGCCGCGTAAAAAGGGTTACATTTATTGCTCCCTGCTGACCGCCATGCTTGCCGGCAGAGTGGTATGGGGTCTTGCCATGCTTGTTTGCATGGGCATAAACGGCGGCGGCTTTACCTTTGCAGCTTTCCTTGCAGGCGCATTCACCAATGCCGTTCCGGGCATCATTGTGCAGATCGTTCTGATTCCCGTGCTTGTAATGGCACTCGACAACCCGAAGGTGTTGCGGTTGCGTTAAACAAACAAAAAATCCGCCCTCGTGTGAGGGCGGATTCTTTTTAATATCTGTCCAGTCCTTTTTCGGGCAGGCGGTAAACATAAATATTACGGTAGGAAACTGCATTGCCGTGATCCTGCAGAAGCAGCGGACCTTCCTTGCACATTTCGCCGAGTGCGCCGCCGGTGACATTTTCGAGCACAATGTTGTTGTGCACGGGCATGCCGTTGTGCAGCAGGGTCAGACGGGGCTTTTCGGTCACATTGCCGTCCTCGTCAAAGCGTGCGGTACGGAAAATGATATCGTACGACTGCCATTCCATAGCAGGCTTGCAGGCATTGAACAGGGGTGCATGACAATCATAAACTGCCGAGCAATCGCCCTTGCCGGGTTCAAGACCGTAGCTGTCGAGCACCTGCACTTCGTATCTGCCGTGAATATAAACACCGGAGTTGCCCTTTGCCTGGCCTTCTGCCTCAGGCATATCGGGAATGCGGAATTCGACATGCAGGAAGCAGTCGCCGAAAACCTCCTTGGTCATAATATCGCCTGTTCTTGCGGTGACGGTGGTAATGCCGTCTTCCACGACCCAACCTGCGGGATTGCCGTCACGGGTGGTCCAGTTATCAAGATTCTGTCCGTTGAAAAGAATGACCTTTTCGGGTGCGCTCATAATGAAAAACTCCTTTCGCATTTGAACTTTGTTCTATTCAAAAATACCACTTGCCACATGAAAAGTCAATACTATTGACAAATTTAGCAAGAATATTAAAAAAATATTGACTATTGTGTACAAAGTATATATACTTATTTTAAGTGCAATCTTTTTATTGCATAATAACGGGAAAGGAACAAAAATTTATGAAAATTACATTTATGGGTGCAGGCAGCACCGTATTTGCCAAAAACGTGCTCGGTGACGTTATGTGCACACCCGCCCTTCGCGAATGCGAAATCGCACTGTATGATATCGATGCATCCCGTCTGGAAGACAGCTGGATCATGATCAATGCCATCAACAGAAATGTCAACGAGTCCCGTGCAAAGATCACAAAATATCTCGGTGTTGAAAACCGCAAAGATGCCCTTCGCGGGGCAAACTTCGTTGTGAATGCCATTCAGGTCGGTCTTTATGACCCCTGCACTATCATCGACTTTGAAGTGCCCAAGAAGTATGGTCTTCGTCAGACCATTGCAGACTCGCAGGGCATTGGCGGTATCTTCAGAGCACTTCGCACCATTCCCGTGCTCAAGGACTTCGCAAACGATATGGAAGAGGTCTGCCCGAACGCATGGTTCCTGAACTACACCAACCCCATGGCACAGCTTGCAGGCTATATGCAGAGATATACAGGCATCAACACCGTCGGCCTTTGCCACTCCGTGCAGGGCTGCTCAAGAGGTCTTTTGAATGCCCTTGAGATCCCCTACACCGAGCCCATCCGCGAGCGCATTGCAGGCATCAACCACATGGGCTGGCTGCTTGAAATCGAGGATGCAGACGGCACCGATCTGTATCCCGAAATCCGCAGAAAAGCCATTGCCGTGCTTGAAAGCGGTGTGACCGATCACAATGACCTCGTCCGTTACGAATACATCCGCCGTTTCGGTCACTACTGCACCGAATCCAGCGAACACAACGCAGAATACAACAACTTCTTCATCAAGGATAAGCATCCGGAGCTCATCACCCGCTACAACATTCCGCTGGATGAATATCCGCGCCGCTGCATCAATCAGATCGCACGCTGGAATGAAGACCGCAAAAAGTATCTCACCGACGATGTCAGCCACAACCGCACCCATGAATATGCTTCTTACATTATGGAAGCCATGGTCACCGACATTCCTTACAAAATCGGCGGCAATGTGCTCAACAACGGTCTGATTCCCAACCTGCCCAAGGAGGCTTGTGTTGAGGTCGCCTGCCTTGTCAACAAATACGGCGTACAGGGCTGTCAGCAGCCGGCACTGCCTCTGCAGCTCGCTGCCATGAACATGACCATGATCAATGTGCAGCTGCTCACCATCGAAGCCGCCGTCACGCTGAAAAAGGATGCCATTTATCAGGCTGCCATGCTCGATCCGCACGTATCGAGTGAGCTTACCATTGACGAAACGGTCAACCTTGTGGATGATTTGATTGCAGCACACGAAGGCTGGCTGCCGAAATACCACTAAGTCTTAAAAAAGGACTGAGTAAAATGTCTTTATCTTACTTAAAAAGCGGTACGGATATCCGCGGCACGGCATTGGGTGACAACTGCGATCTCAACGATGCGGTCATTCAGAAAATTGCCGTGGGTGTGTTGTCCGTCATTGCCGAAAAAACAAATACAACACCTGCCGATATGCGCATTTTTATCGGCAGGGATTCCCGACTTTCGGGCGAGCGCATTCTGCATGCCCTTTGCGGTGTGTTCACAAAATACGGTGTCAAGGTCACTGACTGTGGCCTGTGCTCCACACCTGCCATGTTCATGACCACCGTGACCGAGGGCTGCACCGCTGCTGTGCAGATCACCGCAAGCCACCATCCGTCCGACAAGAACGGTCTGAAATTCTTCACCCGTGCCGGCGGCTTTGAGGGCAGCGACATCACAGCCATATTGAATGCCGCCGAAAAAGACTGCCCCTTTGCCGAAGCACCCGGCAGTGTCGAAAAATGCGATTACATCACAAAATATTCCGCACTGCTTTGCGACATCATTAAAAAGGGTGTCAATGCAGAGGACTACAACAAGCCGCTTGCAGGCTTTCACATTGTGGTGGATGCAGGCAACGGTGTGGGCGGATTTTATGCCGAAAAGGTATTGTCTGTTCTGGGTGCGGATGTGTCGGGCAGTGAGTTTTTAAACCCCGACGGCAGTTTCCCCAACCACATACCCAACCCCGAAAATGCCGATGCGATGGGATTTATCTGCCGCAGTGTGTTGCGGAATAAGGCTGATTTCGGTGTGATTTTTGACACCGACGTGGACCGTGCCGCCTGCGTGGATGCCGACGGCAAGGAAATCAACCGCAACCGTCTTGTGGCACTCGCTTCCGCCATTGCACTCGAAAACGAACAGGGCGGTACGATTGTTACGGACTCTGTCACGAGTGACGGTCTTGCCGCGTTCATCAACGAGCATCTGGGCGGTGTGCACCATCGCTTCCGCAGAGGCTACAAGAATGTCATCAATGAAGCAATCCGTCTGAACAACGAGGGCATTAACTGTCCGCTTGCCATTGAAACCTCGGGTCATGCGGCACTGCGTGAGAATTATTTCCTCGATGACGGTGCTTATCTGATTACAAAAATCATCATCCTGCTTGCGAATCTGCGCAAAGAGGGCAAAACACTTTCGAGCGTGATCGCTTCTCTTGCCGAAGCCAAGGAAGAAAAGGAACTGCGTTTCAAAATTTTGCAGACAGATTTCCGTCCTGTCGGTGAAAAGGTGATTGCCGGGCTTGCACAATGGGCTTCTTCCCTGCCCTTTGCAACCCCTGCAAACGACAACCGTGAAGGCTTCCGTGTGTCCTTTGACAAAGCCCACGGCGACGGTTGGCTGCTGCTGCGACTCAGCGTGCACGACCCGATTCTGCCGCTGAACATCGAAAGCAACACCGAGGGCGGCTGCAGACAGATTGCAACTCTGCTTCTTGACTTCCTGAAGCAGTATGAGGATATTGACATATCCACGCTGAAAAATTTCTGTGAATAAAAAATCTATAACAAACGGAGGAAAAGCAAATGGCACTCCCCATTGGTATTATCATTGACTCTCTGAGAAACAAAACAAAGGCTGAACAGGTGCAGACCGCTGCCAAGCTCGGTGCAAAGGGTATTCAGGTCTATGCCACCCGTGGCGAAATGGCACCCGAAAACCTCAATGCGGCACAGCGCCGTGAATTTCTGAATCTTGTCAAGGACAACGGTCTTGTGATTTCCGCACTCTGCGGTGACCTCGGCGGCGGCTTCGGTCACAAGGAAGAAAACGCAGAACGCGTTGAAAAGAGCAAGCGCATTCTGGACCTTGCAAAGGACCTTGAAACCGACATCGTCACCACCCACATCGGTGTTGTGCCGACCGATCCCAACCATGACCGCTACAAGATCATGCAGGAAGCCTGCGCACAGCTTGCCGAATATGCAGACTCCATTGATGCGCATTTTGCAGTGGAAACCGGCCCCGAAACCGCAAAGGACCTCAAGGGCTTCCTGGATTCCCTGCACTCACGCGGTGTTGCCGTCAACCTCGACCCTGCAAACCTTGTCATGGTCACGGGTGATGACCCCGTACAGGCTGTTTACACGCTCAAGGATTATATTGTCCACACCCACGCAAAGGACGGTATCCGTCTTCGTGACAATGACCCCGAGGTCGTTTACGGCATCAAGGAAGCACTCGTCACGGGCCCGAGCTTTGAAGAAGTACCCCTCGGACAGGGTCAGGTCGATTGGCCGAATTACATCAAGGCACTCAACGAAATCGGCTTCAAGGGCTTCCTTACCATCGAACGCGAATGCGGCGAAAGCCCCGAAACCGACATCGGCAATGCTGTCAAGTTCCTGACAGAGGTTATGAAAAACATCTGAACATGATGAAACCCCGCCAAAAGCGGGGTTTTTTAACATAAAATTTACTTTCCTACGCAGAATTTTGCAAACACCTCCGACACCACGGCTTCGCTGACCTTTTTGCCCGTCAGCGCAAACAGCTCACCGAGCGCACAGTCAATGCACACACCAATGGCATCGAGTGTTTCACCGTTTTGCAAGGCAAAAATGCCTTGCTCCAGGTGGTTGACCGCATTTGCACAGCACTGTCTTTGCCGTTCACCTGCAAGCACCTCACCGTTGGCATCAAAGGCATTTGTGCCGAGCACTTTTGCAAGCAGGTCTGCAAAAATTTGTGCTGATTCGGGATTCTTGGCAGAAATAAAGCAGGTATGCGGAATATATTTTTCGATTTCGGAAATTTCAAATGCACTTTCGAGGTCGCTTTTGTTGATGATTGCCACAGCGGTGCGGTTTTTGCACTGATTGAGCAGGGCATAATCCTCCTCATTGAGAGCAACCGAGCTGTCAAACACAGCCAACAGCAAAGCCGCCTCCTGCATTTTTTCTCTTGCCATGGCAACACCGATGCCCTCGACCTCGTCATCGGTGGCGCGAAGTCCTGCCGTGTCGCTCAGGCGCAGAACGATCTCACCCACGCGCACGGTTTCCTCAATGATATCACGGGTCGTGCCTGCAATGCTCGTGACAATGGAGCGCTGTCTGCCCGAAAGCAGATTCATCAGCGTGCTCTTGCCGACATTGGGCTTGCCGCAGATGACCGCCGACACACCCTCGGTAACGGCTCTGCCGCTGTCATAACGGGCAATAAGCACATCAAGGTCGCTTTTTGCGGTCTGCATGGTGGCAAGCAAAGCATCCTCCGACACGCTCGGCACATCCTCATCGGGATAATCCGTCCACACGGCAAGTCCTGCCGCAGCATTGGTCAGGCTGTCTGCGATGCGGTCAATTGCACGGCTGACGCTGCCCGAAAGCGTCGCATTGGCGGCTGCCAATGCCTGCTCACCCTGTGCGGAAATAACATTCATGACCGCTTCGGCTTCGGAAAGATCCATTCTGCCGTTGAGAAACGCCCTGCGTGTGAACTCCCCTGCCGCGGCAGGCACGGCGCCTGCATTCAATATGGCGCGAAGCAGTCTTTTGGTCACAAACAGACCGCCGTGACAGCAGATCTCTGCAACATCCTCACCCGTATAGCTGTGCGGCGCACGGTAAACAATGGCGACACCCTCATCGAGCACAGTATCACCGTCATGAATTTTTCCGTAAGCGGCACGGTAGCCCTTCATGGAGGACAGCGGTTTTTCACTGACCGTGGCAAACACGCGGTCGGCAATTTCCAGCGCACCCTCGCCCGAAATACGGACAATTGCCACACCGCCCGAAGCATTGGGCGTGCAGACAGCAGCAATACAGGACATAAAAAATCTCTCCTTTGTGCAAGGTAAAAACAAAATAATCGGAACAACGTTGGCAAATCAGATTTTTTTGTATATAATAAAGCCGTAGAGGCAACCGTTTAAAGCGGTTGGCGTTACGGATGTTACTTTTTCTTAACAACCGTCACTTGCCAGAGTGGCGGTTGTTGCTTTTCGTCTTGATTCCAAACCTTTACGAAAACAAAAAGAGATAGATAAATTACGGTTTGTCGGGGAGTTGGGGAGTCAATCATGGGGACGGCTACTGTGATTGACATAATCATTTTTCCAAAATGTCAATCGCAGTACTGTCCCCTGATTTACGACCACGCACAAATTTAAACAAAATAATACAAATAAATATCCAAAAA
>JAZNCO010000099.1:0-204181 GCA_045587645.1 Acutalibacteraceae bacterium
GTCTTCGACGAATCAACCCCCCGTCCCCCAATCTTGGGGGCGAAAAGGTGTTTTTGTTCAATAAGCTTGCGTCATTCAATGAGCCGCAGGCGAATTATATGCAAATTGCTCACAACGCGAGCAATTTCCTATATAATAAAATACGGCAGACCTGAAACAAGGCCTGCCGTTTGCATTTATTTTCTTTCAGATTCTATTTTACGAAGACTGTCCGCTTTTATGGCATCTTTCAGTTTTATAGTCCAATCGGACCACATGACATTCTCTTGTCCGTATGTCAGGTTGTCGCTATATTCATTCTCAAGCCAGGTTGAAAGCGGTGCCTCGTTGTGGGAAATCAATGCTTCCATATTATCAAGAGCCTTGAATAACTTCGCTTCTTTTGTCTGCAAGGCGTTCATTTCATCAAACAGGGCAGTAAATTCCTCTCGCAAAGTATCCGGCAACACAGAAAGCAAGGAAACAACGGCTTCATCCTCAACGGTTTCGTGTTCTTTTGTTTTTAAGAAAGCAGGAATATCGCCGGTCACAGCTTCACCGAAATCATGAACCAAAGACATCTTTATAACTTTATCAATGTTGATGTCAGGATATTCATCATGACAAAGCATTGCCATCACTGCAAGCCTCCATGAATGCTCTGCAACAGACTCATGTCTGCCTGTGGATGTCCATGAGTGACGAGTGGTGCTTTTCAGTTTTTCTATTTTATGCAAAAATTCTATATAATCAGCAGGGGTCATTTTAATCCTCCGAGAACGGTCGATACGCCTTCAGACATCATTTCACTTGCAATTTCAAGTCCGTTATCTATCAATCCGTTTGCGATTCCTTCGGCCATATTGTTAAAAAACTCATTTCCTGCCGCCTGCACTGCACCGCCGATTCCTTGTGCCAAAAGATAAAGCAGCAAAAAAAACAGCGCCGCAAGAATCAGAAGAATAACAAGAACTGCTATTAAGATCTTTTTTTTCACAGTATCACCACCTGACATAATTATAAAATATTTTACGGTCTTATTCAACCTTTATTTTAATTTACTATTGAATAATAATAAATAAAGTAGTATATTAAATTAGAAAGGGTGAAAAATATGCCTCTTGTTTCTTTAAATCATTTGATGAATGATGCACAAAATGAGAAAAAAGCAATCGGCGCATTTAGTGTAGGGAATATGGAAATGATCATGGGGGCAGTTCAGGCTGCCGAAGAAATAAACACTCCCATTATTTTGCAGATCGCTGAAAAACGCTTGAAAAATTCTCCGCTTGCGTTGATGGCTCCGATGATGATTTCTGCCGCTGAAAACAGTAATGTTGATATTGCAGTGCATCTTGATCACGGACTTACAATTGATTGTGTGAAGCAGGCACTTGAATATGGCTTTACCTCTGTTATGCTGGATGCTTCGCTTTTACCTTATGAAGAAAACATAAATGCAACCAAAGAGGTCGTTGCACTTGCACGGCAGTATGGTGCAAGTGTTGAAGCGGAGCTTGGTGTTGTAGGCGGCAATGAAGGTGACACCGCAGAGCATATCATAACCTGTACGGATCCGGACATAGCGGCTGATTTTTGCATACAAACCGGTATTGATGCTTTAGCTGTTGCTATTGGCAATGCGCATGGTAATTATCCTGTTCTGCCGTCCTTGCGTTTTGATATCCTTGAACAGATTCACAACAAGGTCGAAATACCGCTTGTTTTGCATGGCGGCACAGGCATAACGGATGCAATGTTCAGAAAGGCAATTTCTCTCGGCATTCGCAAAATCAACATTGCAACGGCAAGCTTTGATTCTCTTGCAAGATATGCAAAAGATTATTGTGACAGCACAGAAACTGCTGACTATTTTCGTTTGTCATCCGCAATGATCAATGGCACAAAGAAAAACATAAAAAAGCACATAGAAATTTTCAATAACAAAGTTTAAAAAATGATAAGGAGTTTAATATGAAGTACATTGAATTTCCGCAGAACAAAAAGTATGATCTGATCCTGCTCGGTCGTGTCGCGGTGGATTTCAATCCCGTTGACTACAATTGCCCTTTGAATGAAAGCACAACATTCAAACGCTACCTTGGCGGTTCACCTGCAAATATTGCTGTCGGTCTTGCACGCTACGGCAAGAAGTGCGGTTTCTTTGCGCGTGTTTCCGATGACCAATTCGGCACTTTTGTAACGGATTTCTTTAACAATGAAGGCATTGATACTTCCCGTATTGTCCGTTGCAAGAACGGCGAAAAGATCGGTCTTACGTTTACTGAAATCAAATCTCCGACCGAAAGCAGCATCGTTATGTACCGCAATGAAGCCGCGGACCTGAAACTCGAATGTGCGGACATTGATGAAGAATACATAAAAGACGGTGCAGCTTTGTTGCTCTCCGGTACGGCACTTGCTGAAAGTCCCTCAAGAGAAGCATCACTGAAAGCACTTGCACTTGCCAAAAAGAACAATATTCCCGTTATTTTTGTTATTGACTACCGCGCATATAATTGGAAATGCGAAGATGAGATTTCCGTTTATTATTCACTTGTTGCATCGCAAGCGGATATTATTGTCGGTTCTCGCCCCGAATATGACCTGACCGAACGACTGATCGGTCTTGACGGTACGGATACCGCCTCAGCCGCCTATTGGCAGAATTGCGGTGCTAAAATTGTTATTATCACCCACGGCAAAGACGGATCTACTGCATACACAAATGACGGAAAGAGTTATTCCATCAAACCGTTCCCCGTAAAACTGCTCAAATCCTTCGGCGGCGGCGACGGTTACACCTCCGCATTCCTTTACAGCTTGTTTGAAGGCAAGGAAATTATCGACTGTCTTGAATTCGGCAGTGCGGCTGCGGCTATGCTTGTTGCAAGTCACGCTTGTTCGCAGGATATGCCCAATGTACAGCAGGTAGAAGAATTCATTGCCGCAGAAAAAGCAGAATACGGCGAAATGGTTGCCCGTGTATAAGAGGTGGCAGGATGCTCGAAAAACTTATATTCAATGAATTGAATGAAAAACTGCTTTGTGAAATCGGCGGTAAAAATGCCGACATGAACATGACGATATTCGTAAAGAAGATGACCAAAGGCAGTATTTTCAGCATAGCAGACAGCAAATGCGAAACTGCATATCTTCTTCTGAAAGGCGCACTTGTTTTCAAATGGAACGGTAATATCGAATTGGCGAATAGAGTCAACGCTTTTGAAAAAAAACCGTATTGTCTGCATGTGCCGAAAGATGTAAAGGTTGAAATTGAAGCCGTCAGCGATTGTGAATTTATTGTGCAGCAGGCTGAAAATAGCAATAGTTTTATACCTGTTTTCTATAAGCCTGAAGATGTGCTCTATCAGGAATTTGGCGTCGGTCAATGGAATGGAGCAGGTCACAGAGTTGTTTCCACTATTTTTGATTATGACAATGCGCCGTATTCAAATATGGTGCTCGGTGAAGTGTTCAACAAGCAAGGATGCTGGTCGAGCTATCCGCCGCATCATCATCCGCAGCCCGAAGTGTATTATTATCAGTTCAATCCTGAGCAGGGCTTTGGAGCCTGTTTTAACGGCAATGATACTTACAAGAGTGAACACGGTGATGTCTGCTTTATTCATGACGGCGAAGTCCATCAGCAGGTGACAGCTCCGGGTTATGAGATGTATTATGTATGGATGATCCGTCATCTTGACGGCAACCCTTGGTATAAAACTACCCGTTTTACAGCCCCCGAGCATGAATGGTTATTAAAAGACGATTATTCCAAATAATGAAAGGACTGATTGTATGGCAATTATGACAATGGGACAAGCGCTCATCCGCTTTCTCGACAACCAGTATGTCAGTTTTGACGGCAAAGAAACAAAATTTGTAGACGGTATTTTTACCGTTTTCGGGCATGGTATCGTCTGCGGTATCGGTCAGGCATTGGATGAAAATCCCGGTCAGTTAAAGGTCTATCAAGGCAAAAATGAGCAGGGGATGGCACATGTTGCCGCTTCGTTTGCAAAACAGCACAACAGAAGAAAAATCATTGCCTGTGCTTCCTCCATCGGTCCCGGTGCTTGCAATATGATCACAGCAGCCGCAACGGCAACCGTCAATAACGTGCCGCTGTTGTTGTTCCCGGCAGATACATTTGCGATCCGTCAGCCCGACCCCGTTCTGCAACAGTTTGAACAGCCGTATTCGCTGGCTGTTACAACGAACGATGCTTACAAACCCGTTTGCAGATATTGGGACAGAATCACAAGACCCGAACAGTTGATGAGTGCCATGATCAATGCTATGCGCGTACTTACGGATTCTGCAAATTGCGGCGCTGTCTGCATCTCTCTTTGTCAGGATGTGGAAGGTGAAAGCTATGATTATCCCGATTTGTTCTTTGCAAAGCGTGTGCATAAAATTGTCAGAACGCCTGCAGCGGATGAAGAAATTGAAGATATTGCAACCGTCATCACAAATGCAAAAAAACCTCTTTTGATTGCGGGTGGCGGTGTGCGTTATTCGGAAGCAGGCGAGGCTGTTGAAGCATTTGTTGAGAAATACAATATCGCACTTGCTGAAACACAGAACGGTAAAAGTGCTGTTCTTTCTTCGCATTCACATAATCTCGGCGGAGTCGGTGTTACCGGAAATGCTGCAGCCAATATGATTGCAAAAGATGCGGATGTTGTTATTGGTGTCGGCACAAGATTTTCCGATTTTACAACTGCCTCCAAATCACTGTTCCAAAATCCCGATGTAAAGTTTGTCACCATCAATACTGATCGTTTTGATGCTTATAAATTGGATTCCGTCAAAGCTGTCGGTGATGCAAAGGCAACGCTTGCAAAATTGGATGCAGCTCTTGAAAAAGTGAATTATAAAACCGATTACACAACTGAAATTGCAGATGCAAAAGCCGTTTGGTCTGCAGAAATGGAAAAACTTTCCGCATATTGCGTGGATGATTCTTTTGAACCGCTGATTAAGGCGCGTGACGAACGCTCCATTCCTGAGATGCAGGAAATGTACGGCAGAGGTCTCACACAAACACAGGTTCTTGCATACATCCGTGAAAACATTGCAGACGATGCTATTGCAGTTGCTGCTGCCGGCAGCTTACCGGGTTGCATGCAGAGAATGTGGACAAGTGATGTCAGAGATACATATAACATGGAATACGGCTATTCCTGCATGGGTTATGAAATTGCAGGTGCACTCGGCTCCAAGCTTGCCGAACCCGACAGGGAAGTCTATGCATTCTGCGGTGACGGCAGTTATCTGATGCTTCATTCCGAATTGGTTACAAGCATTCAGGAAAATGCAAAAATCAACGTACTGTTGTTTGATAACATTGGTTTCGGATGTATCAATAATCTGCAGATGTCCAACGGCATTGGCAATCTTGCAACCGAATTCAGAAAACGCGATGAAAACGGCAACCTGCTTGGCGATCTCATGCAGATTGATTATGCTATGAATGCAGCCGCATATGGTGCAAAGACATACTCCGTAAGAACAATGGAAGATCTTGCTTTTGCACTTGAAGACAGCAAAAAACAGACCGTATCCACCTTGATAGACATAAAGGTTCTTCCCAAGACCATGACCGACGGATACGGTGCATGGTGGAATGTTGGTATTGCATCCGTTTCCGGCAAAGAAAGCGTTCAGAACGCTTACAAAAATAAAGCAGAGAACTTTAAGAAAGCGAGGAAATATTGATGTTGGATAAGAACAAAGTAAAACTCGGTATCGCACCGATCGGCTGGACAAATGATGATATGCCGGATCTCGGCAGTGAGGTCACCTTTGAGCAGTGTGTGTCTGAAATGGCTTTGGCAGGATTTACGGGCTGCGAAGTCGGCAACAAATATCCGAAAGACCCTGCCGAGCTGCATCGTTATCTTGATATCCGCGGCATGCAGGTCTGCAATGCATGGTTCTCCACCTTTCTGACCACAAAGCCCTACGAAGAAACCGAAAAAGGTTTTATTGAACATATCACATTCCTCAAGGCAATGGGGGCTAAAGTCGTTGGTGTTTCCGAACAGGGACACTCCATTCAGGGTACCGATTTGTCTGTGTTTGATGACAAATATGTGATGAACGATGAAGAATGGGACGCACTTTGCACAGGCCTTAACAAACTCGGTAAAGTCGCTAAAGATATGGGTATTGCGCTTACATTTCATCACCATATGGGTACTGTTGTGCAGACCGAAGCTGAAATTGACCGTCTGATGGAAAATACAGACCCCGAGTTGTTCAGTCTGCTGTTTGACTCCGGTCATCTTGCATACTGCGGCGAAGATTATATGTCCGTCCTCAAAAAGTATGCAAAGCGTATCAAGCATGTACATCTGAAGGACATCCGTCCCGAAGTGGTAGCAAAGGTCAAGGAAAACCATCTGAGCTTTTTGCAGGGTGTTCGTATGGGGACATTTACTGTTCCCGGAGACGGTGCCATTGATTTTGAACCGATTTTCAAGGTTCTTGCCGAAAACGATTATGAGGGTTATGTGCTTGTTGAAGCAGAGCAGGATCCTGCAATTGCAAATCCCTTTGAATATGCTGTCAAGGCAAGAAAATACATCGCTGAAAAAGCAGGACTGTAAGGAGTAAAAAAATGGCTGAAATTTTAAAAGTATTTATCAACGGTCAGTTCGTTGAATCCAAAACAGATAAATATTTTGATGTTTACAATCCCAGCACAGGTGAAATCATTGCAAAAGCACCCTGCTGTACGGCTGACGAGGTACAGTATGCTATTCAAACAGCAAAAGCCGCTTTTCCGGCATGGAAAAAGACACCTGTTGTGAAAAGAACACAGATTCTTTTTAAGGTTCGTGAACTGCTCATGAAGCACATGGATGAACTGACTTATCTTGTTGCTGAAGAAAACGGCAAGGCATGGAAGGAAGCCGAAGGTGATGTGTTGAAGGCAAAGGAAGGCACCGAAAATGCATTGCAGATTCCCACACAGATGATGGGCGATTCTCTGATGGGCACTTCAGTCGGTTACGATACCGTTCTTTATCGTGAGCCGCTAGGCGTTTTTGCAGGCATCATTCCGTTTAATTTCCCTGCCATGATTCCCATGGGCTGGATGGCTCCCAACTGCATTGCTGCAGGTAACTGCATGGTTCTCAAACTCAATTCACAGACCCCGAGAACCGCACTTCGAATTGCTGAACTGTACAAGGAAGCAGGACTTCCCGACGGTGTTCTGAATATGGTCACCTGTTCAAGAAATGAAGTGGATGAGGTCATTCTTGACAATCCCGATATTGCAGGTATTTCTTTTGTCGGATCCACCACCACCGGCAAGCATATTTATGCCCGTGCGGCTGCATCCGGCAAGCGTGTACAGTGCCTGTGTGAAGCCAAAAACCATGCACTTGTTCTTGAAGATGCTCCCATCACAAGAACAGCAGCCGCTATTATCAATTCCGCATTCGGTTGTGCAGGTGAACGTTGCATGGCTCTGCCTGTTGTTGTTGCACAGGAATCCATTGCCGATCAGCTTGTTGCCGAAATCGTAAGACTTGCCAAGAACCTTAAAATCGGTGCTGCGTATGACAGAGCAACAGGACTCGGCCCCGTTATTTCCGCAGCACACAAGCAGAGAGTGCTTGGTTGGATCGAAAAAGGTCTTGAAGAGGGTGCAAAGCTCGTTCTTGACGGCAGAGAATATGAAGTTGCAGAAGAACTGAAAAACGGCTTCTATGTCGGCCCCACCGTTCTTGACTTCGTTCCGCATGATTCAAAGGTCGGCAACTGCGAAATCTTCGGACCGGTTCTCAGCATCAAGCGTGTAAAGGACTTTGAAGAAGGTCTTTCCGTGATGAATGCAAATCCTTTTGCTAACGGATCTGTCATTTTCACGCAGAACGGTTACTATGCAAGAGAATTTGCAAATCGCACGGACGGCGGTATGGTCGGTGTCAATGTCGGCATTCCTGTTCCTGTCGGCTTCTTCCCGTTCTCGGGGCATAAACAGTCTTTCTTTGGTGATCTGCATTGCCTAGGCAAGGATGCCGTGCGTTTCTATACCGAATCCAAGTGTGTGACCACCCGCTGGTTCGATGAAGAAGAAATGAAAAAAGAAACCGTTTCCACATGGGACGGTACAATATAAAAATAAAGGAGTATAATGCTATGATCAATATTGGTATTATCGGCGCTGGCAGAATCGGTAAGGTTCACCTTGAATCCATTACCTATCATGTCAAAAACGCTCGCGTCAAGAGTGTTGCTGAACCCTTCCTCAATGATGAAACAAAGGAATTCATCGAAAGCATGGGAGTAACAGAAATTTATTCTGATTACAAACAGATTCTTGCTGATCCTGAAATTGATGCTGTGCTGATTTGTTCATCCACTGACACACATGCATCCATTTCCATGGAAGCAATTGCCGCAGGCAAGCACATCTTCTGTGAAAAGCCCATTGATCAGTCTATTGAAAAGATTGAAGAAGTCAAAAAGGCTCTTGAGGGAACCAATCTGAAATACCAGGTCGGATTTAACCGTCGTTTTGACCATAACTTTGCAGCCGTCCGTGCAGCAGTCAATGCAGGCAGAATCGGTGATCCGCATATTATCAAGATCACATCCCGTGACCCTGCTCCGCCCAACCCTGCATACATTAAGGTTTCAGGCGGCATCTTCATGGATATGGCGATTCACGATTTTGACATGGCTTGCTTCCTCGCAGGCAGTGATGTTGATGAAGTATATGTTGCTGCAACCGTGCTTGTTGATCCTGCAATCGGTGAACAGGGTGACTTTGATACAGCTATCATTACTCTGAAAATGGCAAACGGAGCACTTTGTGTAATCGACAATTCCCGTCGTGCCGCTTACGGTTATGACCAGAGAGCAGAAGTGTTCGGCAACAAGGGTTCCGTAGCAAGTGCGAATGACACACTTTCCAGTGCTGTTATCTCCGATGAAAACGGTGTAACCGGTGAAAAGCCGCTGTATTTCTTCCTTGAAAGATACATGCAGTCCTACACCACAGAAATGCTCGACTTTGTGGATGCGATTGTTAATGACAAGGATGTTCCTTGCGGCATCGATGCAGGCTTGCAGTCTGTCAAGATTGCTCTTGCTGCAAAGAAGTCTGCAGTTGAAAATCGCCCTGTTAAGATGAGTGAAATCTGATTTTTACATTTGAAAAAATCCCACACCGGTCGGTGTGGGATTTTTTAGTGAAGTTGCTTCATTCAACTGATTTCAGTGACATTGCCATATCAATGTGTTTGAGTTTTCTGTTAACAATAGCATTTACAAGTGCCGCAAATGCAAATGTTAACACAACCGCAATAAGGAACGAGAACCATTCAATGGTTCTGCCAAACATAACCGTATCAATTTCCGCATACGTGATCAGCAGATAATGCAGGACTATGCCAAGTCCCATGCCGAACGCAGTGCCGAATGCTGTCAATATGATGTTTTCTTTTAAGACATAAGCATGCACTTCATTGTCAAGGAAGCCCAGAACTTTCAGCGTTGCCAATTCGCGGTTTCTTTCAAGAATATTGATATTGGTCAGGTTATACAGAACTACAAAAGCAAGAATCAACGCGGAAAGGAAGAATACAGCTACGACAGCTGTCAAAGCATTTGTGATTTCGGAAAGCGAGTCATCAACATCTGATGTGAAGCTGACAGCCTGAATGCCCGGCTGGCTCATCAGCTTTGTTGCCATCTGACCTTTGAGTGAGGCAAGTGTGCTTTCATCAGCAGAACGAACTGCATCAGACAAATTGCCGAGGCAATAGTTATAAGTCGGGTATGCGCCGAACAACTCAGCATAGTAATCAGGTGAAATGTAAATATAATGGAATGTGTAATTCTCTACAATACCTGCTACAAAAATTTCATACGTTTTTGCATCAGATGTCTGAATAAATACCGTATCGCCAACTTTTGTGTTGGTATCTTTAGCAAATTTTTCAGAAATCAAAGCGCCTGCTATGGTTGGTACATAGATTTTTCCGGTTGTTCGATTCTGCAGGGTAATGTAATCAGCAAGCAAAGCAGGATCCGAAGGAGAGAGAAGATAGACGTCTTCTTGCGCATCCGTGCGCAGGGAATAGCCCGTAACTGCCTTCATAGATATCAACAGGGTAGAGCTGACTGAGTTGGAATTTGCAACGGTTTTGTATTCACCCGATGTTCCGTCTTGCGCAGAGTCGAACATTACCTGAAAATCGTAATGCGAAATAGCATTGTCGCCATATTGTTTGGATCGGATGGCTGATACAGAGTTGTACATGCCAAGGCTTGCAAGCATCAGTGCAGAACAACCTGCAATGCCGATTACCGTCATGAATAAACGCTGCTTGTTTCTGAAAAGATTACGGGCCGTTACTTTGTTTGTAAAGCGCATTCTTCGCCAGATGAAATTGACATTTTCAAGCAAAATACGCTTACCGGCTTTCGGGGCTTTTGCTCGCATAAGCATGGCAGGAACCTCTGCAAGGTCACGGCGCAATGCAACCAACGTTACAACCAATGTGCAAAGCAATGCAATAACAATACCGGCTACCGAACTGCCGATGGGCAAGGTGTATTGCAATGCGGGAATTGTAAACATGATGCTGTAAGCCTTGAATATAGCAAACGGGAAAATATACATACCCAACAGAATGCCGAAGGTGCAGCCGAGTACACAGGCAGAGAGTGAATAGATGATATACTTTGCTGCAATGGTTTTGTTGTCATAACCCAATGCCTTGAGTGTACCAAGTGTTGTTCTGTCTTCATCGATCATACGGGTCATGGTTGTCAGACAGACCAAAGCAGCAACAACAAAGAAGAAGATCGGGAATATATTTGCCAATACTTCGAGGTTCTTTGTTGTTGAACTGAAGCTGGAATATCCCGGCGTATCGTAACGATCATAGATATTCCAATACACATTATTCAGACTGTCAAGCAGCTTCTTTGCATTGTCAAGCTGCTGTTGATACATGCCTGTTTCATTTGCAAGCAAGCCGTCCAACTGTGCCGTTGCTGATTGCAAGGCTGCCTGCGCCGTTGTCAGATTTGTTTCTATGGTTTTTAACTGATTGGTCAGCTCGGTAATCATCATCTGCGTCTGAATCTTTTGCAGAGACAATTGAAAATCAGAGCTTGTAATTTCCGTTCCTGCAGATGACAATTCCTTGGAATATTCCAGCAATTGATTGTATGCGGCTGTCAATTCAATTTCGGCAGCATCCAACTGTTGCTTTGTGGAGGTCAAAGTGACATTGGCAGCTGCTAACTCTGATTGCATTGTATTGAGTTGCGTTTCAATCGCTGCAAGTTCAGCTTCCTGCACTATAAGCTCAGCCTTATATTGTTGCAAAATCGGTCTTGCATATGCTGCCAATTCAGTCGCAAGTCCTGCAGTTGTGGAGCCGACAAGATCTTCATAAAGACCGGGATATGTTGTTTGCAGGAACTTATTGATTGCTGCCATTTCATCGCTTGAAAAATCACCATTCTGACGATTATCCAGCATCGTGAGCAATGCCTCAGTTTCTGCAATCATTGTGTTGGTAGTTTCAACTTGGGTTTGAGCCTGCTTATAAGAATTGTACGCTGTATTATATTCCTGCAAATTTGCTGAATATTCAGCATAAGCAGTGGTGTAGGCAGCATTCTGCTCTGCGTATGCTGCGGAATTGGTCTGATATTGCGCAAGCAGTGTATTATATTGCGTTAAATTCTCATCATAATCAATTCTGTTTAATGCGAGCTCCTCTTCAGCATCTGCGAGTGTTACATTATAAGTTTCCTGTGCTTTTGCAAGCTGTTCCTGCAACAGTTTTTTGCTTTCTTCAAGAGTTGAAATGGTATTTTTCAGTTCCTGAATCTGCGAACCCGCCACAGCGGATGCATCAGCAAGCAGATTTTCCGCATCGGAAATCTTACCGGGTAAGGTTTGCTGCAGGTATGTCACTCTTGCTTCAAGGCGTGACGGAGCAATCGCTTTGATCATTGCAAGGTAGGGCGCAATATAATTGAGATATTCATTTGAAAAGGCATCATAAGCATCGGAGCCTACAATTTTAACATAAAGTTCTGTATAATAATCTTGCACAAAAACGCTGTCAGGTACAATTATAAAGGTGCCGACCTTACCGCTGCCGATCAGCGTATTGCCTCTTTCAAAGGAAATGTAATAAGGCGTTTGGATAACACCGACGATCGTGAATTCTGTTTCTGTGAAAGATGCTCGCAGGTCCTCATTGTCACCAACAAGAGTAATTGTGCTGCCGATCTGATAACTGTCAGGTGTTGATAAGGCACTTGCATCCACAAGGCATTCATTCGGAGCATCGGGATATTCACCTTCAAGAAGCATCGGGCGGTTCATATAAGCTGCTTCATTGACACCATAGTTGATGTGATTGGCAAGAAGCCCTGTATTGATGCCGTAAACACGCGTGCTGATCTGTGTGCCGTCAATATCTTTTTCTATCTCGCCGTTGACAAGCACCAGTGCATCCTTGAATTTCTGACCGATCACTGCTTCAATGTTCGGATCAATATTGCGGATTGCCTGAATATCCTCATCGCTCAGTCCGATGGATGATTGCACACGGATATCCATCAGATTGCTGTCGATGAAATAATCCTGTGCGGTTTTACGCATGTCAGGGGCGGTTGCTTTTATGCCGACAAAAAAAGCAAGACCTAATGCAATGATGATAACTATTGATATAAATCGGCTGAAACTGCGCTGTATAGAACGCAGGACACTTTTAAGATATGCTTTCGTCAAGAGCAGCTCACCTCCATGGCTTATTTTTCATGATGTTTACCATTCGATCTGATCAACCGACAGCGGATTATCGTTTACAGTAATTCTTTGTACGCGACCGTTTCGCATGGAAATGACTCTGTCAGCCATCGGTGTAAGTGCCTGATTGTGCGTGATAATAACAACCGTCATACCTGTTTCTTTGCTTGTTTCCTGTAAGAGGGATAAAATTTGTTTGCCTGTAGCATAGTCCAATGCACCTGTCGGCTCATCGCAAAGCAACAGCTTCGGATTTTTTGCAAGAGCACGTGCAATAGAAACACGCTGTTGTTCACCACCGGATAACTGAGCAGGGAAGTTGTGTAAACGGTCACCAAGACCGACACGTTCAAGAACACGTGTCGGGTTCAATGCCTTGTTGCTGATCTGTGATGCCAGTTCGACATTCTCCAACGCCGTAAGGTTCGGCACAAGATTATAAAACTGAAAAACAAAGCCGACATCATGACGTCTGTACAAAGCAAGATTTTTGCTGTTATAGTTGTTAATCAATTCGCCACCGACACGTACCTTGCCGTCATCACAATCATCAATACCGCCGAGAATATTCAGAACCGTCGTTTTACCGGCGCCGCTGGGGCCGACAACAATGCACAGTTCACCTTGCTCTACCGAAAAAGTCACACCGTCAAGTGCTGTAATAACAACTTCACCGGTCTGATATTTTTTGTAGACAGAATTCAATTCAATAAAACTCATAATATTTCTCTCCACATATAATACTTCATTTTATTATACAATATTTATTTGTTTTCGTCAATACTGTAAAAATCGACAATTTGTTGAAATAATATACAAGTTGCGGTATAAATATACATATAATAGACATTGACTTTTTGTGTGTTTTGCATTATAATGTTACAAGTCAAACTGTTAATAAACTTAAAAGGAGTTATTATATGACTGTTACAAAAGCACCGTTCGGAACCATGCCCGACGGAAGAGATGTTTTTGAATTTACACTCGAAAATAACAACGGTATGAAGATAACCGTGCTTTCATTGGGAGCTACTCTCAGAAGCATTATATTGCCTGACAAAAACGGTATTGAGCAGGATATTCTTCTCGGCTTTGATACTGTTGAGGAGTATCTGGAAAAGTCATCTTATCAGGGCGCTGCTGTCGGTCCTTGTGCAAACAGAATCGGAAACGGCACATTCGCAATTGACGGGCAGACCTTTGAAGTCATTAAAAACGAATCCGACAATGACGGTAATCCTGTAACCTGTCTGCATGCAGGCGGTGAGTTCAGTTTTGAAATATGGAAAAGCATTATCACTGATTCAGATTCAGTTGAATTCTGCTATACCAGTCCTGATGGCTTGAACGGGTTTCCCGGAGAAATGAAGGTACGCATCGTATACAAGCTTGGTCAGAATAATGACCTGCATATTTCCTATAATGCAGTCAGTGACCGAAAGACCCCGATCAATCCTACCAACCATGCTTATTTCAATCTTGCCGGCTTTGCAAACGGTGATATTCTTTCTCATGATCTGCAGTTATACAGCAGTTATATTACGCCTGTAAATGCATTGAGTATCCCGACCGGTGAATTGATGTCTGTTGCCGGTACAGCATTCGATTTCAGGGAAGCAAAGGCGATCGGCAGAGATATCAATTGCGATGAAGATCAGTTGAAACTGACGGGCGGCTACGATCATAATTTTGTTATTGATGATGCAGATGGAACCTTGCGCAAATGTGCGTATGCATATTCTGACGAAAGCGGAATTGCAATGCATGTTTATACAACTATGCCCGGTGTACAATTTTATGCAGGTAATTTCTTAAAAGGAGAAACAGGAAAAGACGGAACTCCCATGCAGCATCGCAGTGGCTTCTGCCTTGAAACACAGTATTATCCCGACAGTCCGAATAAACCGTCTTTCCCGAATTGCATTTTTAATGCCGGAGAAGAATTTGTTTCCGAAACCGTTTATACATTTGAAACTGTTTGTGATTGATCAACTGACAGCATCTGCATATTTTCTTGCAGATGCTGTTTTTTTTATAATGTTGTTGACATTTGCAGCCTTTTATTGTAAAATCAATTTAATTATTATAATTTTTATCGGGTTCGAAAGGAGCCGTCTTATGAAATACAAAACTTCCGTTCGCTTTTTATCCGTCATGTTGTGTTTTTTGATTTCTTTTGCCTGTGCTTTTTCCGCTGTTGCTGCAATTACAACATTTGAAACACAATATGATTATCAGCAAATCAATAAGTCTTGGTTGACTGACCTGACGGTGAAAGAAAGTCTGACCGGTATCAGTGATATTGTTGCCAATGTTACATTGGTTGCGCAGCCTGATTATCCTTATACGGAAACTTCCGAATCCTTTAAGAATGATGTTGATGAAGCCTGTCAGCTTTATGAACTGAATGAAGGCTCAGCAAGAGCTGCCTATGTTTATCTTTTTGAGATTTTGAATAACAATTCGTCAATTATTGATGACGATACATCTGATGCAGAAATCAAGCAGTATCTGATCGATTGCGGCATTGTTTATCCTGATAATGCTGATGCTGATACGCTTGTAATGGCTCGTGCGCTTTATGTGATTCTGAAATCCGGTTCCTTGGATTCCTATTTGATGGGTGGTAAAATTCCTGCCGGCACTGCACTTGAAACAGCAATCGTGAGTTATATGAGTGTTATTACGGGTATTGACATGAATGCGGTTCAGGAATGGACAACCGTCAGCGATCATCTTTCACTGGATGAATATATTCTTGCGATGTCCAAATATACGCTCTGGAGCGCAGGCTACGATGTGTCAAAGGACATGACAGAAGAAGAAGTATATCGTCTTGTTGCACTCATGACGATACGCAAGCAGGGGATCACTGCACCTGATAATATTTCATTTGATGAAATCAAGATTCGTTATCTTGCTGCTATGCTTGGTACAAAATACAATGTTTCCTGCAATGCAGATGAGCTTGCAGAAGCTATGCAACGGGATTGTGTAGCTTTTTATCTGTTGCAGCTGATGGGACAGGAAGTGCAGCTCTCGCTGCAGACAGACAGTATTTCTTATGAGGATGCTTTTGCAGCAGTTGCTGAACAAACGGGGCGATTTGATATGGAGCTCGGTGAGTTTTATGCTGATGTATATAATTACACTGCAACATTGAAGTATAAGCGCAACTCGATCTGGTTGTATCCGATGAGCTATGTTTGCAACAATGAAAACAATGCAAAGATGATTAAAATAACCGCAAACGGTGAGTTGATTGAAGACGGCAATTTCAATGAGATCGAATTGAATCCGAATCTTGAATCACAGACCATAACCATAAAATGTGTTTATGATTACAATGCTGAAAAATTCACTGCGACATATTATCTCAAAGTTGTACAGGGGTTGATTTATTCTGACTCTGTTCTAGTTGAGGATCCCGATCTTGAGGATATATTCAGCGGTAATTACGAATTGGACGATTCTCTCTATGCTCCGGGCTATATCCAGAATGATACCGAACTCGTCGGCAGCATTCTCGGCTCGATAGGTGTTGGTGTCGGATTTGGTGATTTGCTGGATAATTTTACTTCTTCGAGCGTCGGTAATTCCACTGTCAGCGGTAGCATTGACTCTGCAATACCTTCAATCAATACTTCTGTTCCCGGTTTGTCTGCTGTGCTTGAAAACGGTTTTCTGACGGTTTTGCCGTCGGTCGGTACAGTCGGAAGCAGTTACGGAGGATTAACGGATACATCCATTACAATGTCAGTAGTATCTTTGGACTTATTCAGCAAGGCTGAGCATGCAGAAAAGACAAATGCGGTACTCAGCGGAATCGGTGGTCTTGAACTGTATTCTGTTGCTGAATCTGTCGGAAATGCACTGGTTGCCGGTGGTTCTGCGGCTGAAGATGCCGTAACACCGATTGTTGGCACAATTGTGCAGGATGCAATTTTTGATAATGGCGATACGGTAATCGGTGCATCGGTCACAACTGATTCCGGTGCAAGTAATATGGAGCATGTTTCAGCTCTTTCCGAAAAAGCCGTTTCCGTTTATTCAAACGGGGATGAGAATATAGCTGGTGCCGTGAGTCTTGAGCAGTACCTTTCTCATCAGCAAGCTTTTAACGATACTCAGGTCAGTGCTGCTGTTGATGTCAACACACCAATTGCAGTGAATGAACAAAACAATACCTCTGTTGTTTTTATTATTGTTGCATCGTTGGCTGCAGTTGCCGGCATTGTTTTGATCGTAGTATCAAAGCAACGTAAAATCACATACTGATTTCACAAAGGAGGAGAGCAAAATGAATGAAAAGATAATGATTGTTGATGATGATCCGAATATATGTGAATTATTGCGCTTGTATCTTTCCAAAGAAGGCTATTCAACGGAAATTGTATATGACGGTCAAACAGCAGTTGATCTTGTATCTTCGATCAAGCCGCATCTTATACTCCTTGATGTTATGCTGCCTGAACTTGATGGCTGGCAGGTATGTCGTAAAATCCGTGCAACCTCCAATGTGCCAATTATAATGGTAACTGCAAAAGGTGAGACCTTTGATCGCATACTCGGTCTTGAACTCGGTGCCGATGATTATATAGTCAAGCCGTTTGAAACAAAAGAGGTTGTTGCACGAATCAAGGCTGTTTTGCGCAGATCCAACAATGTAACTGTTGAACCGATAAAAGAAGTGCATTATGATAAGCTCTCCATCAATCTCACAAATTATGAGATGAAGGTAAACGGTGTACAGGTTGATACCCCTCCGAAAGAACTTGAGTTGATTTTCCATTTGGCAAGCAACCCGAATCGTGTTTTTACAAGAGATCAGCTGCTTGACGAGGTTTGGGGATATGAATTCTACGGTGATTCACGAACAATTGATGTGCATGTAAAAAGACTTCGCGAAAAACTTGAAGGTGTATCAACAGAATGGGAATTACGCACCGTGTGGAGTGTCGGTTATAAATTTGAACTTAAGAAAAATTCCTGATTCTGTTTTCTTGAAATAAATACTGAGAACAATCGATAACAAATTTTCAATCAGCAACTAATAAGAGCCGGTTTTTAATCGGCTTTTATTTTTACAGACAAGGAGGTATGAAGATGAAGCTGATAAAAAACAAACGTGCTGTCAGTATTTTTGAGCATTATTTCATGATTCTGACATGTCTTGTTCTTTTTTGTCTTTTGATTTCATCCTTGTCGCTTATGTTTTTTGTTGCAACAACATGGTCGGATGATCTGCAAAAGAAGCTTTCTGACAGTTGCAGCTTTCTTGTCAATGAGATCTCCGCGAATGATGCTGATGACATTTTTGAAAATGACGATTTCAGAAATCTTATAATAAACATGCAAAATGCAGAAAACGCTGAATTTTTACTTTGCGACGAAAACGGAAAAGTTTTGATGTGTGCGGATGTGCATGATGGAACAGATTCAACATTAACTCGATTTACATGTGAAAAACACAGCGGATGTTACTTTGCAAAACAAACGCTTGCCGATGTGGATATGCAACCGCTTGGTTTGCTGCAAAAAGGTCCTATTGATATTGACTCCGAGCAGGATTATATTCAAATCGGATTTTCTGCTGTTTCTGAAGACGGACAAAAATTTTATCTGTTCGCAGTGCAACTCCTGAGTGTTGGATATCAACCGTATATAACGCAATATATGAAGATGACTGTAGGTGCAAGCTGTGTTGCTGTTATTATGGCATTCTTTTGCTCATTGGCTGTAACATACAGAATCGTCCGTCCGTTGCGCAAAATGGCAGAGGCTACAAAGCATTATGCTGCCGGTGATTTTTCTTATCGCATCCGTAATGTGGCACGCTATGAGGAATTCAATGAACTGTCGGCTGCATTTAATCTGATGGCTAAAAATCTGGAAGAAAATGAAAAATCCAGAAAGAATTTCGTTGCAAATGTTTCTCATGAGCTGAAAACGCCAATGACTACAATCAGCGGCTTTATTGACGGCATTCTGGATGGAACAATTCCGCCGCATGAAACAGAGCATTATCTGAATATCGTTTCAGAAGTTGTCAAGCATCTGTCCGGTCTTGTTGTTTCCATGTTGAATATGTCAAAAATAGAAGCAGGTAAGGTGGAACTTGAGTTTTCTGAATTTTCTCTCGATCAGTTGTTGATTCAGGTCTTTATCGGGTTTGAAAAAAACATTACGGATAAGAATATAGATATTGTCGGAATTGAAAAACTGGACACTGTTAGAATCCGCGCAGATGAAGCTTTGATCCGACAAGTGGTTTACAATCTGATTGATAATGCCGTAAAATTCACTCTCAATGACGGCACAATCAAAATTGACCTATCCACGGAAAAACACTGTGCAAAATTAACCATTGCAAATACAGGCAGTTCTATTCCAAAAGATGAATTGAACAGTATTTTTGATCGTTTTTATAAGGTAGACAAATCCAGAGGTCTTGATGCTTCCAGCTTTGGCATCGGCTTGCATATAGTACGCAGTATTGTTGAGATGCATGGTGGAACCATTCAGGCGGTTAGTAAGGAAGAATATACAAAATTTGTAGTTCTTTTGCCTTTATTTAATAATGTTTAAAGAAAACATATAATAATATAGGTATGAATTTGTAAATACGGAAAGAGGTATATATATGTACGATCCTGATAATATGAACAACCCTTTGGATGTCAACAATGACATGGATGCGGAACGCATGCATCCTGAAAATGAAAACAGTGATACTGTTGACAATGAAATCAATGAAGCAACCGACAATACGAGCGATGAACTGTTTGAATCATCGGTTGCACCCGAAGAAGATACACAACCTGATGCAACTGAGCCCGATGCCGGCGAAGCAAATGATGCTCTTGCAGACAGTCAATCTGTACACGCATTTGAAAGTAATAACGGTGCGGATTCGGTAATGCCTCCTTTTGCGTATGCTCAACCGAACGCAGCAAATGCAAACAGTTATTATCAACCTCGCACACAGCAGAATGCTTATGCATATCCGCAATATGCAAATGATGTACCTGCAAAGAAAAAATCAAAAGGAAAAGCTGCATTTCTTGCAATTGCTTGCATTTTAATTGTTTTTGCGGTTGGTGCTTTTGCCGTTGTGCTGGTTGGTGGCGGAAATAATGATGCAAAGAACGGCAACGGCTTGAGTGATGTTCCCTATGTTTCATCGGTTTCCTCTGCTGATGCAGAAGAGGAAGGACTTTCTGCTGCTGAAGTGTATCAGAAGGTATTCAAAAGTTCAGTCAGTATACTTGCGTATCAGCGATCTACAGGGGAGCTTGGAGTTTTGGGCTCCGGTGTGATTTGTCAGGAAGATTCCGTTAATAAGTATACTTATATTGTCACCTGCGCTCATGTTATCAATGATTCTGATTATAATATCAAGGTAGAGTTGTGGGACGGTTCCGTACACACTGCGGAGGTTGTCAATTATGATGACACCAATGACATCGGTGTGGTTCGCATTCGGGCAACCGGCTTGCAGATTGCTGAATTCGGTGATTCTGATGAGCTGCAGCCGGGTGCAACCGTATACGCTATTGGATCTCCATACAGCTCCAAGTTTGCAGGAACCTTTACAAGAGGTATGGTTTCCGCTGTGAATCGTCTGGTTACAACGCAAACCAGTTATCAGCTTTGCTGCATCCAGCACGATGCACCCATCAATCACGGAAACTCCGGTGGTGCACTTGTCAATGCATACGGTCAGATCGTCGGGATCAACGCACTGAAAATTACTGCTGAAGGATATGAGGGCCTTGGTTTTTCAGTTCCTTCTGCAACTGTGATTAAGGTAATAAACGCTGTTATTGAAACCGGTATTGCTCCTAAAACACCAAAACTCGGCATTTCTTATGTGCAGGCAATCTATTACAGTCAGTTCCTTTCTGATCTGATTGAAGAAAACAATCTGCCGTCAGGCTCTATTGTGATTGCTGATATTACAAAGGATTCCAGCTTGTATAATACTGAGCTTCAGGTTAATGACATCGTTACTGCAGTTGACGGTCAGGAGCTCACAAATCCTGATCTTCTTGTTCAAATGATACAGAATTCCAATGTCGGCGACTCCTTTGAGTTGAGTGTTGCCCGTATTATTATGAATGATGAAGGAACCGACTATATTGACATTCAGACCTTCACTGTAACGGCTACTCTTGTAGAAAAGACAGATGAAGACAATGGTGCAGCTCAAGACGATGCACAGGAAGATTTCTACGAATATTTCGGTGATGACAGCGGAAATTACGAAGATTTTTATGAATATTTCTATGACTACTTCTACGGTGGCGGTATTCCTGACGGTAATAATGATGTCCCCGGTGAAGATAAGCACTTCTCAATTCCGGAATAACAAGCCTTGAATATGTAAAAGCGGCAGAACTTCCGAACTGCCGCTTTTTGGTTATTCTGTTTTTTTCAATGTGTATTTGCCGTTTTTTAATTCATTCGCAAGCTCTTGTGTGTTCGTGATCTCATTTTCAAACCACATACCGCCTCTTGCAAGATCTTCATATTCATGGAAGTCTGAGCCGGATGTTTTGATTTTATCATTGAGTGTTGCCCATGCATCAGCGATAGTATTTCTTGAATTGTGTCGTGCGTTGCCGTTGTATACTTCATATCCGTCCAGATATTCAGGACGCATGATCGTCATAGAATTGCGCATCGGATGTGCCTGCACAATCAGTACATTGTTTTCGTGTGCAATTTCACTGCATTCACGCAATGACTTACTGTTTATAAACGGATTGTTATATAAGAATTCTTCCGTTATACCAAGCAACAAATAATCGTTGTCATTTTCGGGAAAACGGATTTCTGCACCAAGCAATACATGAAAATCCTGTGTTGCATTTTCTTTCGCCGTTCTGTAGCCGACAAGAAAAGCATCAACATATTCATTCCAATCCGTTATCGGTTTGCCTTTTATTCCTCCGGATGTAAAATGATCTGTGATCACAACACCGCTGTAGTTGCTTTCCATTAACAGCTTCACAACCTCTGCAGCGCAAATTTTTCCGCATCCGCTGACTTCTGAAGTGTGACAATGTATTTCATATAAGTAGCTCATTCATTTCAGTCCTTTGTTTTTTCTTTATTATAAATCTTCAATTCAAACATGTCTACTTTTTTTTGAAAAAGAATTGATATATTTTATCCTTTTTGCTATTATATATGACAAAATAATCAGGAGGGGAGCAGTATGCGCGAAAGTTATAAAACTACCATATGCGGAGTTACGGCATCTTTGGCTTTGGTTTTGATGTTGCTGACCTATATCAATCCTTTTCTGACTTATACAAGTCCTCCGTTTGCCGGTGTTTTGCTGATTCTTATTATGATTGAAGTCGGTAACGGTTGGGCATTTGGCACTTATGCTGCGATCAGTCTGCTGGCGCTGTTCTTGTTGAGTGATAAAGAAGCGGCTGTTATGTTTATTTTATTCTTCGGATATTATCCTATGCTTCGTTCCGCATTTGAGAAAAAAGTGAAAATAAAAGCGGTCCGATTCATTCTTGAATTGCTTATCTATAATATCGCCATTGCTCTTTCTGTAGTTATCTGCATGTATGTCTTTGGAGTGGATTATGATGACTTCGGTGATTTTGGTAAATATTCACTTTTGATAACTGCCGTTTTGATGAATATTATCTTTGTGCTTTATGATTTTCTTGTGGAAAAATTGGTATTTGCATATCATTTGAGGTGGCAAAAAAATCTTCATAAAATTTTTCAAAAAAAATAAAAAAAAGACTTGATTTTTATAAAACAATTGTGTATAATACTTGAGCAACACGGAGAGTTGTCCGAGATGGTCTAAGGAGCACGACTGGAAATCGTGTATACGCCAAAACCGTATCGAGGGTTCGAATCCCTTGCTCTCCGCCAAAAAAAATAACGGTACCCTTTAGGGCACCGTTATTTTTTTTGTTATGCAAGGTCATCCATAAGAAGAATAGCTTTCTTTGTGTTCGATGACTATATCATTTCTCTTTTTGCGCATTTGAAATCCAAATACAACTTGTTCTTTCCACTGTTGATAAGAATTGTCGGAGCCTTTCTTTTTGCTTTGCAGAATTGACTGTCATAGCGATCATAGATAGTGGCAACAGGCATGTCATCAATTGCAAAATTACCATCATAATCTGCATTGAGTGTGCCTGTGTTTGATTTATATAATACTTTGTTATTGTTAAATTGAATTACATTCCGATTGATTCTTTCTTTGAATTGTTTAAAAGATTCGGTATCGACATCCGACAATTCTGTAATATATATATGATATTCTCCGCCAAATCTGCACAGATCAAATTCACTTTTGAGCGAACATGAATCGGGAAAACTCCTGTTTTTATGAATTCCTTTCGCTGATTCAGGATCAAATGGTTTATAAGCTAATTTTCCGTTTGCAATCAGTGCAACAAGCACGCCGTTTTTTCTTGCAAAAACTCTGTCATTCTGCATTTCAAATTCGTCATAAAAATCCTTGGGCATATAGGCATGTGTCATCTTTGCTATTGCTGTTTCACCAAGTCGTTTTTTATCAGGGAGCTTATAAATCGTAATATTTACATTTTTATGCTGTACACTCATCGGTCGTCTGCCATTGCCGATCCAATAACCCGGTGAGGTGCCGAAGCTACCATTGCCGTTTCCTGCAGGATGGGTGATGAACAGTGTCAGCGTTTCACTGATATTTGCTGACCACGCATGATCTTGTGCACCACACTTGTCAATATCCTTACAGATATCTGTCGAAAGTGAATATCGAGCCGTCCGATAGGTGTAAATATTACCTCTTCCAAGTGCAATTCCATGTGGCATAATGTTGTGTTTATCTGCAAATTTGCTCCAGTTGACTGCTTTAAAAATGGTCAGATTCAAGTATTTGAAATATCCTAGGAAGGAGTTTCGATACATTTTGTTATCCTTGAGATATTTCATTGTGTTGGCAATAACCTGATGATTGGTAAATGATTCCGCACCGAACTGTGCCATGATCTGTTGCGGCTCACAACCGATCAGACCTTCATTTTGCATATCGTCAGGAGAAAGACCGCAACCTATTTTTGAAACGAATGTTTCTTTTGTAACTGCAATGTCTTTAATTGCTTCCGGTAAAATATAAAGTCCTTTTTTTACAATGTCGGTAAAGCATAATACAATATAATTCGGTTGCTTATTAAGACTTGAAATAATTTCGTCCTTTTCTTTATCGGAAATATGCGGATCAGTCAGCACATCATTGATAATATCTTTTCCCCAAAGAATATTCATGGCACTCTGAATGCTGTTGCCGTAGAAATTTCCGGCTTTGTTGTTGCCGTACATCCTTGAGCTTACGGAAACAAAACGGTTGCAGGTGCTGTTCAGTGCAACATCAAACCATAAAATATCCATAATGATCTTCATTTGTTGAACTGCTTTTTCATCATTTGCGTATGCAATAAAATTCGCCATAGGAGCCAGATCTTCTGCTATATAGTTGTTGCTCAGATACTCCGAAAAGCCAAATTTAAAGCGTTGTTCCATCCATGCATCAATGCGCATTTTTGCTTTTCTCATATGTTCCTTGCCTGTCATTTGGGTATTTTGAAAAACCTCATCCGGCCATTCCTGCCCGGCAAGATATTCACTGACGGAAAACAGTATCAGATGATTTTCAGACCAGTAGCACATGCTGTCATCGCCTGGTTCATCCATGAAGTATTTAAAATCAAGAAAAGTATTCTTGATAAGAGCCCTGCTTTTTTCACTCAGAACATTGCAGCAATCTTTATAGATTTTAAAAAGCATCTGCGCTCTGAAATCAGAACAGTCAAACCGCATCTTCATGTAATTGCTCTGTTTAAGGAGTAAGGCATGTACTTCATCTTCAGTAAAAACGATATCGTGATTAACATTTGTCAGATAATAATATAAATCCTCAAACTTCTTTCCGTTCACCTCTGTAGAATATGTATCACGCTCATTATCTGACGGAAGTTCCTGAGCAGGAATCATCATAAGAAAATATACAATTTCACTGACTGTCAACAGAAGAATTGCCCCACAAATGACAAGAAAAGAATATAGAAGAATCATCGAATTCCCTCCATTTTTTCTGATTATGCCATTCTTTCGAGCATATCAACGGTTACTTCATATTTTGTTTGCTCACCATTATTGAAGCGTTCCATTTCTTCTATCATATAATAAGCCATTCTTTGTGGTTCATTGCCGGTGCTTCCTGCAATGTGAGGAGTGAGAATTGCATTCGGACACCAGAACAGAGGACTGATGTAAGGGAAATATTCAAATTTGATTACATCTGCAACGAATGTTCTTGACGGATGCAAAATCAGAGAAAATGCAAGTGCATATTCTGCAACCTGCGCACCGCGTCCGGTGTTGATGAATGTAGAATGCTTTTTCATTTTTCTGAACAGCTTGTAATTGAATACATTTTTAAGCTCTTCTTTATTTGCAAGATGATTACTGATGATATCACAAGAGGTGAAAAGTTCGTCAAGACCTATGAGTGTTATATTATATTCAGCAGCTTTTTCCTGACTTACAAAAGGATCATAAGCAAAAACTTCAACATCAAGCTTCTTTAACCGTTCTGCTACCAATTGGCCAATTGTGCCGAGGCCGATCAATCCGACTTTGCAATTAAAATTACCCGTTGTGGTATTTGCAAATACAAACGAACGAGGTAAAAGGAAACGATAATATTTTGCAGATTGAAAATATCCCTTTGCTGCAAGTGTTATTTGGGCAAAAGTGTATTCGGCGACAGGAATGGCATTGGCTGCAAAAGCGCTGAAAACCTTTATGCCGCATTCAAGAAAGGGCATTGCAAAATATTGAACTGTTCCGGCTGCATAAAATACCGCTTTCAGCTTTGGCATAAAAGTGCGAATTTCTTCTTTTGTGAATTTCGGCATTCCCCATGTTGCAAATGCAATTTCGCAATCGGAAAGAAAGTCTGCGTTTTCCTTTAAGTTTTTTCTGTTGATTTTTTCGGACAGTTCAGCATACTCACCGAGTTTTTTCAGCACCGTATGTGTGTAAACTTTTGAAAACTGTATCTGATTTGTACCAAACAGGGCGATTTTCATTGGGCTTTTCCCACCTTTTCTTTTATTTTCTGTATGTCTTTTATCATATTTGATTTTAAACCCAGATAGCTGAATAAATATGTGTATTCAATAAGAAGATTACCGTCAAAACCGACGGATAAAATTTTATCTAAAAGTGCATCAATATAATCGGGCTTGTATTTCGGAAATTGTTCCCGCATCTGTTCAGAGAAAGAAATATGCACACTTTCCAGATAAGGAGTCGTTCGCTCAATTCTGTCAAGGTCATATTCTTTTCGACGATAACGGGACTGAAAATATGTTTTGAAATTATCACGGTCAATATCTTTGCAAATTTTCAAAAAGGCATCCGTATTGTTGTTATAGGTATTGTCGTGACATTCGGGGCAGACGGTGAGGTTGTATTTCACCGCAACTTCGCAGATGTTTTTCGCATCTTCAACAAGGGAATTATACATATCGGCGTCAGTCAGTTCGCTGTCGTTTTTACCCAGCCATACACGTACAGCGGATGCACCCATTGTTTTTGCAATTTCGCAGATTGTCTGCCATTCTTCCGTCTTTTTACTGCCTACGCAATAATAACTGCCGTAAGAGCAAATCTTGATACCGGCTTCATCACAAAGTTTTTTTGCCAGTTTCGCCGAAGTGATATCTTTTACATGGATGTCGCCGCCCCATTCAATGCAATCAACCTTCGCCTGTGATGCAATATCAACGATTGTATCAAGTTTTCTTATCTGCCTGAAAGATGTGGATGTAAAACCGATCTGCATAATGTGCCTCTTATTATCTTTTTTATTTCAAAGAAAATTATATCATCCGATCAAACAAAAAGCAACTATAAATCGAATGTTCGCAGTTTGCCGATTGTATGACAAATAATGTTTACAAATTGTACATTTTTAACTGATCATAATTTGTTATAATGAATACAAATAATAGGAAAGCGGTGTTATCATGGCAAAATATCTTATTGTAAATGCTGATGACTGCGGCATGTGCGAGGCTGCCAATAAAGCAGTTTTTGAATTGCTTGAAGGTGGATTTTTAAAATCAACAACCATTATGATGCCTTGTGCTTATGCTGAAGATGCAGTTCGTTATTCAATCGAACATCCGGAATTTGCTATGGGGATCCATCTGACAGCAACTGCCGAGTGGCAGGATTGGCGTTGGAAGCCGTTGACGGACGGAAAAAGCCTTGTAGATGAAGACGGTTATATGTGGCACAACTGTATACAGGTTACAAAAAACGCAAAATTGGATGAACTTGAAAAAGAGGTCAGAGCTCAAATTGACAAGGCACTGAAGATGGGTATGAAACCTTCTCACATTGACAATCACATGGGCTCGCTTTACGGACACATCGGTCTTCGCTTTGAGCTTCTGAAAATGACATTGAGGGTCTGCGGTGAGTACGGTTATGCATTCCGCCTTTATACTAAAGCAAACAAGCGTGTGCAGCCTGCCGATACACCGTATATTCTCCATTACATTTCTTCCTTGATAGGCAAAAAATGGGGGAAGAAATTCAACGTACTTATGCCTGATTATCTTTTATTCCCGAACTGGACAAAAGAAATGCGTCAGGGAACTTATGAACAATACAAAAAGCACATCCTGAATATCTGGACAAACATTCCCGACGGAGTAACAGAAACCTTTGTGCATCCCGCACTTGAATGCGATGAACTCAAGAACATTACCGGTTCCTGGCAGGATCGTGTATGGGAATATCAGTTGATGAAGGATCCCGAAACACACAGATACCTGAAAGATCATGGTGTTGAGATGATCAGCTACCGTGATTTTATCGCAATGCAGAAATAACAGCAGTTTTTACAAAAATTTTTTCAATTTCTTGTTAAAAAGTACTTGAAAAATGAAAATGTTTGTGTTATAATTCTTGAGCAAATCGCACGCAATCGGATTTATACAGTGTGCACTTCGGTGTCTGTGTAAGATGAAGATTGCGGAGGTGTAACAAAAGGAGGAAAAAACAAATGTCAGTAGTATCCATGAAACAGCTTCTCGAAGCTGGCGTCCACTTTGGACATCAAACCCGTAGATGGAACCCCAAAATGGCTCCCTACATCTTCACCGAACGTAACGGTATCTACATCATCGACCTTCAGAAGACGGTCAAAAAGCTTGAAGATGCTTACATGTTCGTTCGTGAGCTCTCCGCTAACGGCGGCGACATCCTGTTCGTAGGCACCAAAAAGCAGGCTATGGATTCCATCAAGGAAGAAGCAATCCGTTGCGAAATGCCCTTCGTTAATGCACGTTGGCTCGGCGGTATGCTTACAAACTTCAACACCATCAAGAAGAGAATCAAGAGACTTGAACAGCTCAATGCAATGGAAACAGACGGCACATTCGATCTGCTTCCCAAGAAGGAAGTTGCTAAGCTCAAGCTCGAAAGAGAAAAGCTTGAAAAGTTCCTCGGCGGTATCACCGGTATGAAGAGACAGCCCGCTGCTATGTTCATCGTTGACCCTCGCAAGGAAAGAATTGCTGTTCTTGAAGCAAAGAAGCTTCATATTCCGATCGTTGCTATCGTTGATACAAACTGCGATCCCGATGAAATCGATTATGTAATCCCCGGAAATGATGATGCTATCAGAGCTGTTAAGCTGATTGCAGGCGCTATTGCTGATGCTGTTATCGAAGGCAGACAGGGCGAAACCACTGCTCCTGTTGCTGAAGAAGCTGCTGAAGAAACCGCAGACTTTGCTGAATAAGAAACAATAATATCGGACGCCTGTACCCGCGGTGCGGGCGTCATTTTAAATTAAAATAACAGGAGGAAATGAATTATGGCATTTACCGCAAAAGACGTTCAGGCTCTTCGTGAGAAGACCGGCGCAGGCATGATGGATTGCAAGAAGGCTCTTGTAGAAGCTGACGGCGATATGGATAAGGCAGTTGACGTACTGCGCGAAAGAGGACTTGCTCTTGCTACCAAGAAGGCAAGCAGAATCGCTGCAGAAGGCGTTGTTCTTGCTTACAATGATGAAGAAAAAAATATCGGTGTTCTTGTTGAAGTCAACTCTGAAACTGACTTCGTTGCCAAGAATGATAAGTTCCAGCAGCTCGTTCTCGATGTCGCTAAGACCATCGTTATCGAAAACCCCGCTGATGTCGATGCACTTGTGAATCTGAAGCTCAACGGTACTGAAGAAACTGTTGCTGAAGCATTCCAGAATGCAGTTCTTTCCATCGGTGAAAACATGAAGATCCGCCGTTTCGTTCGTCACGAAGGCGTTGTATCTACTTACATTCACGCAGGCGGCAGCGTTGGTGTTATGGTCACATTTGACTGTGCAGACGATTCCTATAAGACAGATGCATTCAAGGCTATGGGTAAAGACGTTGCAATGCAGGTTGCAGCTATGAATCCCCAGTTCCTTGAAGGTGCTGTTGTACCCGCAGAAGTTATTGAACACGAAAAAGGCATCATGATCGCTCAGATGAAGGAAGATCCCAAGATGGCTAACAAGCCCGAAAAGGTTATGGAAGGCATCATTGCAGGTAAGATCAATAAGTTCTTCAAGGAAGTATGTCTTCTTGATCAGGCATTTGTTAAGGATGACAGCGTAAATGTCAGAACTTATATTGCAAACACTGCTAAAGAACTCGGTGGTTCCTTCACCGCTACCGGTTTCTATCGTTTTGCAAAGGGCGAAGGTCTTGCAAAGCGTGAAGACAATTTTGCTGACGAAGTCGCTAGCATGATGAAATAATTTAACTTTGAAAGCGGCGCATTTTCTGCGCCGCTTTTTTAATATGTATATATTCATTTGCAATACGCATATAAATAAAAAAATATTATTTAGGAGTATTGCAAATGAATGTAAACAAAAAGTTATTCGGAATATCGATTGTTTTATCTGCTATTTTTATTTTCGCCTTGATCTACATTACAAATCAGGAGAATGCCTTTCCGACAACAGCAGGAGGCGAAAAAGTTCCTTTGTTGATTATTGATGCCGGACATGGCGGGGAAGATGGCGGCGCAATTGCAATAGACGGCACTTATGAAAAAGAAATCAATCTTCAGATTGCATTGCAGCTTCAGGCAATGTGCAGTCTGTTTGGTATGGATACAATTATGATTCGGACAACTGATGCTGACCTTGCTGATCATGAGCAGCCTACAATCAGAAAAAGGAAAATTTCCGACATCAATGCTCGCATGGAAATTTTAAACAATAATCCGCAATCTGTTTATATCGGTATTCACCAGAATCAATATGAGGATGAATCGATCAACGGACTGCAGGTTTTTTACTCTGATAATACAGATGTCGGCAGGCAGATTGCAGAATCTGTTCAGAATTACACCATTGCGGAATTGCAAGCGGATAACAGCAGAAAAGTCAAAGCAGCCGGAACTGATATTTATCTCTTGTATCATGCGCAGATACCTGCTATTATGGTTGAATGCGGTTTTCTGTCCAACCAAGAGGAATGTAGTCTTTTGAAAAAGCCTGACTACGGAACCAAAATCTCCCTTTGCATCGCCGGGGGATTGATTCGTTATTATAACACAGAGAGGATTGCGTGAATGGCTCCCAAGGTAAAAACAATTTATGTTTGCAGTAATTGTGGCTGCACTGCACCGAAATGGTGCGGTCAGTGCCCTGATTGCGGCGAATGGAATACAATGAATGAAGAAGTGCGCTCAATTGTTTCGACTTCACAAAAGTCTGTTGGCAATAATTTGCAGTTTTCAGCCGCAAAGCGTTTGAATGAAATTACAGAAGAGAATACGACCCGATATGATACAGGTATCGGCGAATTAAATCGTGTTCTTGGTGGTGGTCTTGTAAAAGGCTCGTTGGTTTTACTTTCGGGGGATCCGGGGATCGGCAAATCAACAATACTTCTTCAGGCATGCGAAAACCTTGGCAGGTCACATAAAATTTTATATGTGGCAGGGGAGGAGTCTGCTCATCAGATCAAAAGCCGGGCATTGCGATTGGGGGTAAAAACAGATAATCTGTATATTCTCTGTGAAACCGATACGCAGTACATCTGCGAATATATGCGCTCTGAAGCTCCTGACATAGTCATTATTGACTCTGTTCAGACGCTTGCAATCAGTGAAATTCAATCGCTGCCGGGCAGTATCACCCAAGTCAGGGAAAGCACAAGTCTTCTTATGCGTGCGGCAAAGAGCTTGAATATACCCGTATTCATTGTCGGTCATGTAAATAAGGACGGCAATATTGCAGGACCGAAGGTGCTTGAGCATATTGTAGACTGTGTTTTATATTTTGAAGGTGAAAAACATGTTTCCTGTCGCATTCTGCGGGCAGTTAAGAACCGATTCGGCTCCACAAATGAAATCGGTGTGTTTGAGATGTGCGAGCAAGGCTTGATTGAAGTTACAAATCCGTCCAAAATGCTCATTTCAGGCAGGGCAAAGAATGCCTCCGGATCATGTATCACTTGCACAATGGAGGGCTCACGACCGATTCTTGCAGAGGTACAAGGACTTGTAACAACATCAGGTTTCGGTAATCCGCGTCGAATGTCAACCGGTTTCGATTATAACAGAACCGCTATGCTGCTTGCAGTTCTTGAGAAGCGTGCCGGTTATTTCTTCGGAAATATGGATTGCTATGTCAATATAGCAGGCGGCTTACGACTGGACGAGCCTGCAGCAGATTTGTCGGTTGCAGTTTCTCTTGTATCAAGCATGAAGGATACGGTTGTTCCTGAAAGCATTTTGATTTTCGGTGAAATCGGTCTTTCGGGTGAGGTTCGTTCCGTCAACAGCTGTGAGCAGCGCATTCGTGAAGGAATCCGTCTTGGATTTAAGAAATGCATTATCCCGTATCATAATAAAAAACAGTTATCTCATAACTGGAGTGAACAGATTGAAATTATTGGTGTTCGCACGGTGCGTGAGGCTGTTATCGAAGCCGGCGGTAGCTTTTGATGAAATTTGATCTGATTCCGACGCCGCATTTGCCGACAGGGAAGGTCTGTCATTTATTATGCGGCAAAGTTTCCAAAGAACTGCGGGATGCTCTGTTGCGACATGTGGATTCTTTACTTATTGCTGATTATGAACCTGCTGTTGAACCTGCTTTGCAAACACATGCAGATATTGCAGCTTGTCCGTTGACGGGCAATAAAATAATCATTTCCGAATCGCAAATGAATTTAAAAGAAAAATTGATTTCACTCGGATTTTGTGTTATAATACAAGAAAATGTCAGATCTCCGTATCCGAATGATTGTCTATTGAATTGTATTGATACCGCATATTATTCTGTATTTAACAGATTGATTCATAGCAAACTTCCATTTTATGGCAATAACTGTAAACAGTTGACGGTAAAACAAGGCTATATTAAGTGTTCGGTCGCGCCCATTGCACCAAATGCTATACTGACAGATGACCCCGGGATTGCAAAAGTTGCTGAAAAAAGTAACATGCAGGTTTGTTTGGTAGCAAAAGGGGATATAAGATTGCCGGGATATGATTATGGCTTTATCGGTGGAAGTTGCGGCAAATTAAGCGAACATACTTTGGCGTTTTGCGGCAATTTAGAATTTCATCGTGATCACATGAGAATAACGGAATTTTTGAAGCGGTTTGATATTAAACCGATCAATCTTATAGACAAACCATTAACGGATGTCGGTAGCTTAATACCTTTAACTCAAGAGAAAGGTTGAAGAATATGAAAAAGAAAGTTATGGATGCAAAAGCTAACAGAAGTGCAACAATTGTTATTGTTATTTTGAGTATTGCAATTATGCGAATCATAAAAAAATACGGCAAAGAGCAAAAGGATTAAGTTTGTTTTACTCACGGCAGTATACCGGGGAAGAGCAAAAAAGGTGTGCCTGAAAATAATGATTTTCAATTATACAAAATCAATATTTTGTATAATTCAGGGGAGTGCAAAATCATATAATCAGGCTTTTTCAGCTCTTTTTACCAATATTGCTTTGAAAGGAATTTTTAACCATGGCTATTGTTCGCAGCACATTACCGCAACTATTGCGTGAATTTTTGATCGATCTGAATGTTGTAAAAAATAAATCTGCATTGACTGTTGAAGAATATGCTTCTGATCTGCGCACATTTCTTTTGTTTGTCGCATCAAGACAATCCGGTGAAAAAGATTTTTCAAAAATTGACATCACTTATTTCACTGCAGATGATTTTGCAAAACTGACCAATACTGATGTTTATGAGTTTCTTGCGTTCTGCAAAACCGAACGAAACAATTCTGCAAAAACTCGTGCCAGAAAATTATCTTCCATCCGAACATTTTATCGTTTTCTTGCAAATCGCAATCATATTAAAATCAATCCTATGTCCAATCTGGAATCTCCGAAAATCGAAAAAACCTTGCCGAAGTTTTTAACGCTTGAACAAAGCATAGATTTATTGAATTGCATTGACGGATTGAACAAAGAACGCGATTTTTGTATAATAACATTGTTTTTAAATTGCGGAATGCGATTGGCTGAATTGGTTTCTTTGAATTATAATGATATTTCATATACAAAGAACTCGGTATATGTTATTATTACCGGCAAAGGAAACAAACAGCGCATGGTTTATCTGAATCAGGCCTGTGTAGATTCCATTGCAGCATATATGAAGGTTCGGCCGAAGGATGGAGTGATTGATAAAAATGCACTGTTTCTGAGTGATCGCAAACGACGCATCAGTCCAAAAACAGTGCAGCATCTTGTTAAAACATATCTTGAAAAAGCAGGACTCGGTGACGGATACTCTGTGCACAAATTACGACACACAGCAGCCACACTGATGTATCAGCATGGAAATGTGGATACATTGGCGCTGAAGGAAATTCTCGGCCATGAGAGTCTTGCAACCACACAGATCTACACGCATGTATCTCCGCAGCAATTGAAAGCTGCAGCAGACAGCAACCCGTTGGCTTCATTTAAGACATCAATGCCCGAAGATTTATCGAATGAAAACGGCAGCAACGATTGACATCATCACTCCCCCACTGCAATTGAGCAACAGAATCAGAGCATATCGCTTCAGATATGTTCTGATTTTTGTTTTTATAACGCTGTTTTTAAAATAATTATTGTACAGATCTTCACTGAAAAACACACTTTGAACACATGCAGAGATCTGTGAAATGCTGAATAATACTGCCGGAAATATATATAATATGGAGAACATAAATATATTATTCGTATTTTGTTGCCGAAATACAATTATCAATAATGAGCCAAGCAGAAAGCTGTATGTTAAAAGCAAGAGCATTGTGAATGGTTTTCCAAGCATGCAGAATCCGTTTAAAAAAAAGACAATTGTGTATATAAGATTTATAATAAATATAATCTGTGCCGTTTTTTTATAATCGACTGTTTCTGAAAAAACATCATTGATGATACCTTCAGCATCCTGCATTGTGACAGAATGAAGAACAGACAAAAACAAGCCTGTGATGTAAACAGAAATTAAAATAAAGAACGGCAAATTGTTTTTAATGGATGCATTTATTGATTTCAGGTTGTATGTTTTGTTGATCATTATAATTTTTAGTTATAAATTATTATTGTTTTAAGTTTGCACCGATAATGCCACCCGGTATGCCGATTATAACTGATGATAAAAACAAACTGTAACCAATACCTGATATGCAGGCAGCATTGATTATAACAGTACATAGCATAATAACAAATGTCAGCATAAAAGATGTCAACAGACCAACAATAAGCCCTTTCATATTTCGATTAGAAAAAGCCGCAATCACTGCAGTTGCAAAACTTGCCAACAATAATGATATAATAAACAGATATTTTATGTTATTAAGTTCCATATTGCTGTTTGCGATAATAACTGCACAAATGCATGAAAAGAATGCAAACAGGAAAAGGCCTATAAAAGTACTTTTTAGAATATTACGGATAGATCTGTCTGAGCCTGCTTTGATTTTTCTTTCTTTGGACATAAAAAACACCTCATACAAAATGTATGAGGTGTCGGACAAATATATTCTCATTCTTCAGAAGAAGTTGCGGGTTCTTCAAGAGGTTCACCCTTCTTGCGGCGCTTACCCTTTTTGCGTTCTTCCTTTTCTGCTGCCTGAGCAGCCTCAAGTGCTTTCTTTTCAGCTTCTGCCCTTTCATTACCGGTGTTGTTGGTCTGAATAGCCCAACGCATCAGCTTCATCTTAGTGCGGTCTGCACCGGTTTCAATAACAATGGAATCTTCCTTAACGGTAACGATTCTGCCGACAATACCGCCGATGGTGGTAATTTCATCACCGATCTGAACGGAATCGCGAAGCTGCTGTTCTTCTTTCTGTTTTTTCTTCTGGGGACGAATTGTCAGGAAGTACATACCGACAACCATAACACCCATAAGAACAAACATCATTACGGGACTTTGTGAAGTAGCTTCACCGTCAGCACCTGTTGATGCAGTCTGGCCTAAGCCCATGCAGAGAGAGTAGAGATCTAACATTATTTTTCCTCCGTTAATAAATTCCAAAATATTATACACGACATGTCAACAAAATGCAATACCTAAATAATAAAAATTATATGCGTTTATCAAGAATTACGCGGTATTTTTGATAAAATTCCTCAAAAGTACCATTGTCAAGATTATCACGGATTTTTTCCATGAGCGTATTATAGAAATACAGATTGTGCATAACACAAAGACGCATGGCAAGTATTTCTTTTGCTTTCATCAGGTGTCGAATGTATGCTCTTGAATGCGCACGGCAGACAGGACAATCACATTCGCTGTCAATCGGTGACATATCTTTTTCATATTTTGCATTGTTCAGATTTATAACACCGTTCCATGTGAATAAGTGGCCGTGACGGGCATTTCTGGACGGCATAACGCAGTCAAACAGATCGACTCCCCGGTGGACTCCTTCAAGAATGTTGACAGGTGTGCCGACACCCATCAGATAGCGCGGCTTGTTGGCAGGCATATACGGTTCAACTGAGCAAATAATGCGGTACATATCCTCTGCAGGCTCCCCTACCGCAAGTCCGCCGATTGCATAACCATCAAGGTCGAGCTTTGCTATATTGATCATATTTTGCACACGCAGGTCATCAAAAACACAACCTTGGTTGATACCGAACAGCATCTGCTTTTTGTTGATCGTGTCACAAAGGGCATTCAGCCGTTCATGCTCGTCCTTACAGCGATATAACCAACGCTCCGTTCTTTCGCAGGACTTTTTTGAATACTCATGTGTGGACGGATTCTCTACACATTCATCAAATGCCATTGCAATGGTGGAGGCGAGGTTGGATTGAATACGCATGATTTCTTCCGGTCCCATAAAAATACGTCTGCCGTCAATATGGGAATTGAATGTTACGCCTTCTTCCTTGATTTTTCTCAATTTTGCAAGAGAAAAAACCTGAAATCCGCCGCTATCGGTCAGAATCGGACCTGACCATCCGGTCAGGCGATGCAAGCCGCCCAATTCTTTGATGGTTTCATCCCCTGTTCTGACATGCAGATGATATGTATTGCAGAGCATGACCTGACAACGGATTGTTTCAAGGTCATAAGCCGACAAACCACCTTTTATTGCAGCCGCGGTTGCAACATTCATAAAACCGGGCAAATCAACCGTACCGTGTACAGTTTCGAATCTGCCGCGTCTGGCATTGCCTTCCTTTTTTATTAAAGTATACATTATTATTACCTCTTAAATCGAATCAGAAATGTAGCAAACATCACCAAATGAAAAAAATCTGTATCTTTCTTCAATGGCTGTTTTATACGCATTGAGTGCGTTTTCTCTGCCGCAGAAAGCAGATACGAGCATTATCAGTGTGCTCTCGGGCAGATGGAAATTTGTAATCAGGGAATCGATGCATTTGAATTTATAACCCGGATATATAAAGATATTTGTCTTATCCGCACAGGGATGAAGCATTCCGTGCTCGTCAGCGCAGGATTCAAGTGTTCTCGTGCATGTAGTTCCGACAGCAATCACCCTGCCGCCGTTTTGCTTGCAGGTATTGATTTCATCTGCTGCTTCCTGACTGATAGAAAAGTGCTCAAAATGCATTTCGTGATCTTCAATATTTTCGACCTTTACGGGGCGGAATGTACCAATACCGACATGCAAGGTTATATATGCAACAGAAACGCCTTTATCGGCAATTTTTTGCAGCAATTCAGGAGTAAAGTGCAGGCCTGCTGTCGGTGCGGCAGCCGATCCTTTCTCTTTTGCATAAACTGTCTGGTAACGCTCTGCATCATTGAGCTTTTCATGAATATAATGCGGCAGGGGCATTTCGCCGATTTGGTCAAGAACAGCATAAAAACTGTTGCCCTCGTATTGAAATTTTGCAACACGATTGCCGTTATCCATAACATCAATGACATCACAGGATAACAGTCCGTTTCCGAATGTAAAAGAAGTGCCGGCCTTTGCTTTTTTGCCAGGTCCGGTTATTACTTCCCATGTGTCATTGCCCATATTGTGCAACAACAGAAACTCTACAATTGCCCCTGTGTCGGTGCGAGTTCCGTAGATTCTTGCAGGTAAAACACGGGAATTGTTCAGCACAAGACAATCACCCGGATTGAGATAATCAATGATATCATAAAAGTGTCTGTGTTCTAATTTTTGAGAATGTTTGCCGATTACCAGCATGCGTGAAGTGTCTCGTTGTTCAAGAGGAATCTGCGCAATCAGTTCCTCGGGGAGATCAAAATAAAAATCTGATTTTTTCATTTTACTACCAACTTAAAAAAAAGATTGACATACTGCCTTTGCAGTGCTAAAATACATTATACTTTTTTTCACTGCTTTTTACAACAGTTAATTTTCATTTTAGGAGGAATATTTGTGGATAAGAAGTATAAAGTCGGTATAATCGGCGCAACCGGCATGGTCGGACAGCGTTTTATCTCGCTTCTGCACGATCATCCGTGGTTTGAAATTGTTGTTCTTGCTGCAAGTGCAAGATCCGCAGGAAAAACTTATGAGGAAGCTCTCGGCAGCAGATGGGTCATGACCACTTCCCTGCCTGAAAATGTCAAGAATCTTACTGTTCTTGATGCACAGGCTGACATGGAAAAAATCGCTTCTGCTGTTGACTTTGTTTTCTGCGCAGTTGATATGAAGAAGGATGAAATCAGAGCGTTGGAAGATGCTTATGCAAAGCTTGAATGTCCTGTTATTTCCAACAACAGTGCACATCGCTTCACTGCTGATGTTCCGATGATCATTCCTGAACTTAATTATGACCATGCAAAGGTCATTGAAGATCAGAAAAAGAGACTCGGTACAAAGAGAGGCTTTGTTGCTGTTAAGTCCAACTGCTCTCTGCAGAGCTATGTTCCTGCACTGTATCCTCTGGATGAAAAATTCGGAGTTGAAGATGTTCTTGTTTGCACCTATCAGGCAATTTCCGGCGCCGGCAAAACCTTTGATCGTTGGCCTGAAATGATTGATAATGTCATTCCTTATATCGGTGGCGAAGAAGAAAAGAGCGAACAGGAACCCCTCAAGATCTGGGGTAAGGTAGAAAACGGTGAAATTGTACCTGCAACTTCCCCCAAATTTACCGCACAATGCCTTCGTGTTCCCGTTTCTGACGGACACATGGCTGCTGTGTTTGTACGCTTTAAAAACAAACCCTCTAAGGAAGAAATCATTGCAGTGTGGGATAATTTTGCCTCTGTTCCGCAGGAGCTTGCTCTGCCCCATGCACCCAAGAAATTCCTCAACTACTTCACGGAAGACAATATGCCGCAGACCAAGCTGCACAGAGATCTTGAAGGTGGTATGGCAGTTTCCGTTGGCAGACTTCGTGAAGACAGCCAATATGATTATAAGTTCGTTTGCCTTTCCCATAACACCCTTCGTGGTGCTGCAGGCGGTGGCGTTCTGCTTGCAGAGCTGCTTTGTACACAGGGATACATCGAACCTGTAAAATAAAAATTTGGAGTGTCTTTTTTGAAAGAAATTCTCTTTGAGGGCTCTGCGTGTGCGTTGGTCACACCGTTCAAGCCTGATACAAAGGATGTTGATCTTTCAAAATTAGAGGAACTTTGTAAGTTTCAGATCTGCAACGGTACGCAGGCACTTGTTGTTTGCGGAACTACCGGTGAAGCAACAACATTGACTTATGATGAGCGTTGCGAGTGCATTCGCACTGCTGTTGAAACTGCAAATAAATCAATTCCGGTTATTGCCGGAACGGGTTCAAACAATACGGAAACGGCAGTTCGTTTATCAAATGAAGCCGAAAAAGAGGGAGTTGACGGTTTATTGATCGTCACTCCCTTTTATAATAAAGCATCACAGGACGGCATTATTGCACATTATGAGTATATAGCAGAGCGTGTTTCGACTCCGATTATTGTATATAATGTTCCATCGCGAACCGGTGTTGATATCAAGCCACAAACTTATGCAGAGCTTGCAAAAATCAGTCAAGTAGTCGGCATCAAGGAAGCAAACGGAAATATTTCTTCCGTTGCGGAAACGATGGCAGTCTGCAAAGAAAACATTGCAATCTACAGCGGAAATGATGATCAGACGATACCAATTATGTCGCTCGGCGGCAAAGGTGTTATTTCCGTTGCAGCAAACATAATACCACGCACGATGAGAAGCCTTGTTGATCTTTGTAAAAATGAAAATTATAAACGTGCAGCAGTCTTGCAAAAAGATATTACACCGCTTGAAAAAGCGTTGTTCGCGGATGTGAATCCGATCCCCGTCAAGGAGCTCATGTCTTTATGCGGTTTTTGTGAAAATACGGTGCGATTGCCGTTGACAAATTGCAACAGATTAGTCCATGATTTGCTCACGAATTTTGTTTCTTCTGTTCCTAAAATGTATTAAAAAACAGCCCGCTGTCACAAAAACAGCGGGCTGAAATTATTTATTTCTGAAGATTGCTCTTGAGGGTTTCAAACTCTTTCAGAAGGTCAGCAGGCATCTTGTCGCCGAACTTTGCATAAAGCTCTTCAATTCCGGCTACTTCATCTTCCCAAAGGGAATTGTCAACGGTCAGAATGCTTTCGAGTGTTTCAACGGAAACCTCATCTTCAATACCGGTCAGGTCGATGTCCTTGGCAAACGGAACATAACCGATTGCAGTTTCCTGAGCATCTACCTTGCCTTCACAACGATCAAGGATCCAGTTGAGAACTCTGAGGTTGTCACCGAAGCCGGGCCACAGGAAGTTGCCTTCATCATCCTTGCGGAACCAGTTGACGTTGAAGATCTTGGGAGCCTTGTCAGCATCAAGAGTCTTGCCGATGTTGAGCCAATGCTGCCAATAATCAGCCATGTTGTAGCCGCAGAACGGAAGCATTGCCATGGGGTCACGACGGACAACACCGACAGCACCGGTTGCGGCTGCTGTGGTTTCGGAAGCCATGATGGAGCCTACGAATACACCGTTGTTCCAGTCGCGGGACTGATAAACCAGCGGAGCGAGCTTTGCACGTCTGCCGCCGAATACGATCGCGGAGATCGGCACGCCCTGCGGATTTTCAAATTCACTGCTCAGACAGGGGCAGTTGACAGCAGGAGCTGTGAATCGGCTGTTGGGTTGAGCGCCCTTTTCAGTGCTTTCTTTGCCGTTCCAGGGATTGCCCTTCCATTCAAGTGCATTTTCGGGCGGATTCTTGTCAAGACCTTCCCACCAAACGGTGTTGTTGTCAAGATTCAGAGCAACATTGGTGAAAATAGTACCCTGCATGGTAGATGCCAATGCATTGGGATTGGACTTGACATTGGTGCCGGGGGCAACGCCGAAGAAACCGTTTTCGGGGTTGATTGCATACAGTCTGCCGTCATCTCCCTTACGGATCCAGGAAATGTCGTCACCGACACACCACACCTTGTAACCCTGTGCAAGATAGCCTTCGGGCGGAATCAGCATAGCAAGATTGGTTTTGCCGCAAGCAGACGGGAAAGCAGCACAGATATAACGAACTTCGCCCTTGGGGTTCTGAACGCCGAGGATGAGCATGTGCTCAGCCTGCCAGCCTTCTTTCCAGCCCTGATAAGAAGCAATGCGGAGTGCAAAGCACTTTTTGCCGAGCAGAACATTTCCGCCGTAACCGGAGTTTACGGAGATGATGGTGTTGTCCTGCGGGAACTGGCAGATATAGCGCTTTTCTTCATCAATATCGCAACGGCTGTGGAAGCCTCTTACCCAATCTTCACTGTCGCCGAGAACATCAAGAACAGCCTTACCCACTCTGGTCATGATAACCATGTTGAGAACAACATAGATGCTGTCGGTCAGTTCGATGCCAACCTTGGAGAAGCGGGAACCGATGGGACCCATGGAATAAGGAATGACATACATGGTTCTGCCGATGTAGCTGTCACGAGCAATATCATAAAGCATCTTGTAGCATTCATCAGGATCCATCCAGTTGTTGGTTGGACCGGCTTCTTCCTTTGTCTTTGTGCAGATGAAGGTTCTGTGTTCAACACGGGCTACATCATTGACTGCAGTTCTGTGAAGATAGCAATCCGGAAGCAATTCTTCATTGAGCTTTGTAAGCTCACCGGTTGCACAGGCCTGTGCGCGCAGTTCTTCAATCTGTTCTTTGCTGCCGTCAATCCAGACAATATTATCAGGCTTGACAAGCTTGACTTTGTCATCGATCCATTCAAGAACCGATTTGTTGGTTGTTAATGCCATGAAAATTCTCCTTTTTCACGATAATTTTTTATAATTAAATATATCATAATCTGACTGCATTTGTCAATCACTGATGTGCTGAAATTGCATCAATATTATCAATTTCGCAGGTGGCTTTCGCATTCAATGTGAGATCGCCAATATGACCGGCACGGTATTCATAAAATGCTTGTGCTCCGACCATAGCAGCATTGTCGCCGCATAGATTCAGCGTCGGATAATAAAGCTTAACAGCTTTCTTGTCGCAAAGAGCTTGCATTTCACAACGCAGGACTGAATTTGCAGATACGCCTCCTGCAAGAACCAATTTTTCAAAACCGAATTCATCAAGTGCCATTTCGGTTCTTTGCGTCAGAGAATGTACAACGGCATGAAGATAAGAAGCTGACAAATCTTTTATATCAACAGTCTCCCCTTTTTGCTGTGCATTATGAAGCAAATTGATAACACTTGTCTTTAAACCCGAAAAAGAGCAATCATAAGGTGCATTATCCACCTTCGGATTCGGAAACACAAATGATTTTGCATTTCCGCCAACAGCTTCCTTATCCATGTGCAATCCGCCGGGGTAAGGTAGGCCCATGGCACGGGCTGCTTTGTCAAGCGCCTCTCCTGCCGCATCATCACGCGTTGCTCCGATAATTTCAAAATCCGTATAGTCATTCACCTTCACAAAAGATGTATGTCCACCCGAAACCACCAATGCAAGAAACGGAGGTTTCAATTGAGGATGGCAGACATAGTTCGCTGCAATATGCGAGCGAAGATGGTGAACGGGAATCAGAGGTTTATCAGCTGAAAAGGCTAATCCTTTGGCAAAGTTGACACCTACCAGCAATGCACCGATAAGTCCCGGGCAGGCGGTTACGGCAATTGCATCAATGTCTTTCAATTCGGTTTTTGCTTCTTCGAGTGCCGATGTCACAACCTGAGAAATGGCCTCACAATGTCTTCTGGAAGCTATTTCCGGTACAACACCGCCATACAGTTTATGCTCTTCAACCTGTGATGCAACAATATCGGATAGAACCGTTCTGCCGTCTTCAACGACGGCAGCGGCTGTTTCATCACAGGATGATTCGATGCTTAAAATTTTCATGTCATTTCCTCGTTTAAATACAGTGTATAAAGATATGCATCTTCCGTTGGTTTTTTGTAAAAACCAGGTCTTTTTCCGTTGCAGATAAATCCATGTTGCTCATATAAAGAGATTGCTTTTTCATTTGAAACCCGCACTTCAAGACCTATAAACAGTGCATTCATGCGTTTTGCAGTATCTATCAAATGCTGCAGCAACGCTTTGCCGTATCCATGACCTTTGCATGTATCTGCAACAGCAATCGTATATAAGTTGATCTCATCACAGATGTTGCCTGCTACATAATAGCCAATCGTTTTGTCATCTGTGCAAATTACATGAAACAGCGTGTTGGAATCTGTCAATGCATCCATAAAGGACTTTTCTGACCATGGTTCAGAGAAATTGTCAGCTTCAATCTGTGCGCAGACTGCGATATCAGTATGAATGGCGGATCTTATTTCAAATTCTTTCATAATCATCCTTTTGCATCATACCATGTTTTGCCGATATGCACATCCACAGACAGCGGAACGGCAAGATGCATAGCGTTTTCCATTTCCTCTTTCAGAATTAACGCGGCAGCTTCGGCATATTCAATCGGTGCTTCAAGTATCAATTCATCATGCACCTGCATAATGAGTTTTACCTGCGGTAATTCGGATTGTAAGCGGTCAAAAACACGGATCATTGCAATTTTAATAATATCCGCAGCAGTTCCCTGAATCGGCATATTGCGGGCAACACGCTCACCGAATGCACGCATCATGCCGTTGGAGGAGCGTAATTCAGGCAGATAGCGCCGTCTGTGTAATAGCGTTTCAGAATATCCGCATTCTTTTGCTGCTTCAATACATTGATCCATGTATGCCGCAACACCATGATAATGAGCAAGATAGTTTTTGATATATTGATCTGCTTCACGTCGCGTTACTCCGATATCCTTTGCAAGTGAAAATGCACCGATTCCGTAAACGATACCGAAATTGACCGCTTTTGCACGAGAACGCATCAGTGGGGTTACCATATCGATTGGCATGTTGAATACCTGAGAAGCTGTTACAGTGTGAATATCTATACCATCGGTGAATGCCTTACACATATTGATATCCTCTGCTGCGGCAGCAAGAACACGCAATTCAATCTGTGAATAGTCAGCATCAATCAGAACATTACCGTCGGCAGCCTTGAAGAATTTACGCATTTCTCTGCCAAGCTCTGTGCGTACGGGGATATTCTGCAGATTCGGTTCAGAGGATGAAAGTCTTCCTGTTCTCGTTTCGGTCTGATTCAGCGTTGAACGGATGCGTCCGTCTGCATCTATCAACTTCAGCATACCTTCGCAATAGGTTGATCTTAATTTGGAATATGCCCGATAGTCAAGAATTTTCTGCACAAACGGATAATCTGCAGACAGTGATTCCAAAATCTCAGCATTGGTAGAATATCCTGTTTTGGTCTTCTTGCCATGGGGTAATTGCATTTTCTCAAAAAGTACTTCACCGAGCTGCTTGGGAGAGTTGATATTGAAGGAACATTGTGCTTCATTGTATATTTCTTGCTCAAGAACCAAAATATCATTGTGAAGCTTTTCGGAAAAACTGCCGATTCCATCCGCATCGACACAAAAACCAACAGTTTCCATGGATGCAAGTACGCGGCTTAACGGTAATTCAATGTCATACAGCAAATCAATCTGATTGTTCGATTCCAGTGCTGCGATGATTTTATCGCAAAGCACCCGCATATAAACTGCATCTGCAGTCAGCTCTGTCTCAACAGCATTCAACTCCATATCACAACTGCAATCAATCACAGGAATATTCATGGTTATGCACTGCGTTTTTATCGAATAATCATTTGCGTTGGGGTTGATGAGATAACCGCCGAGTTGCACATCCATGCAAATATTATTGATACGGATATCATTTTTCAATGCCCATTTATGCAGAAGCTTGGAATCGTAAATCAATTTTTTGATTTTGTCATCTTCCAGAACAGATTTGAATTTTGAAAGAAACAGCAGATCAAAGGCATCGCAGATCGCTATCCTGTCTTCAAAACAAAATATAAGATCCGTGATTGTTGCATTGTCAAAGGATGCCAAAAAATATGCTTTGTTTTCTGCATAGATTTGTTTGAGAATTGTTTCAAAATCTGCTTTTATTATTTTCAGTGAAATGGCCTGATCGGGAGCAGCGTTGTTATCCTGTATAGCTTCAAGTCCCAGTTTTTTGATAAACTTTACTAACTCATGCTTTGCCAGCAATTTGTATAAAAGCGCATTGTCAGCAGGTTTGGATTTATAGGTTGCAGGATTGTTATCAATGGGAACCTGCAAACAGATTTCGCCCAGCTTACGACTTAAGAATGCGCTCTCCTTCCCTGCTTCCAGTTTTTTGCGCATATTGTCGGTCATTTTTAACGAAGTAAGCTGTTCGTACAAATGTTCAATACTGCCGCATTGTTTGATCAGTTCTCCTGCTGATTTCGGACCGATTCCGAGCACTCCGGGAATATTGTCAGATGTATCTCCCTGTAGTGCTTTCAGTTCAATCATCTGCCAGGGCTCAACACCGTATTCTTCCATCAGTTTTTGCGGTGTATAGTGTGTGAGAACGGTCTGTCCGCCTTTTGTGGCGGTCAGCAATACCGTAACATTATCTCTTACAAGCTGCAATGAATCACGGTCCCCTGTTGCGATATAGCAGTGATCCGTTTCTTTGCAACCGGCAGACAACGTGCCGAGGATATCATCCGCCTCATAGCCTTCAAGTGAAAGCACATGATAACCAAAAGCACGCAGTAATTCCTTGACCGGCTCGAGCTGCTCATGAAGCTCGGGTGGCATGCCTTTTCTGCCTGCCTTGTAAGCATCATACATTTTATGACGGAATGTCGGTGCTTTCAGATCAAATGCTACAGCAATGCCGTCGGGCTCAACTGTTTCTTTTAAAGAAAACAACATATTGAAAAAACCGAAAATTGCATTTGTATAATGTCCGTCAGAAGCAGTCAGGAGCTTGATGCCGTAAAAAGCGCGGTTTATAAGACTGTTTCCGTCAATAACAAGAAGCTTCAAAATGATCCCTCAATTCCTTCCAAATTAACCTATTTTAAGTATAGCACAATTCTTTTCAAGAATCTACTTTATTTTTTTAATTTTATATGTTAATATAGTTTCAACTTAATTTTATGGTGAGTAATATGAAAATCGGAAACATTGAATTGGATGCTTTTGCTGCACTGGCACCCATGGCAGGGGTTGCGGATATTTCCTTCCGCACGTTGTGCAGAGGATTTGGTGCGGCATATACTGTCGGTGAAATGGTCAGTGCAAAAGGCATTCAGATGAAGGATAAAAAATCTGATGAATTGCTTCTGCTCGATGATGCAGAACATCCGTCCGGCATACAGTTATTTGGAAATGAACCGGTAGTTATGGCACAGGCGGCCGTACATGCGCTGCGGTATCATCCGGAATTTATTGATATCAATATGGGCTGTCCTGCTCCGAAGGTTACAAAAGGCGGCGCTGGCTCTTCCCTGATGAAAACTCCGCAGCTTGCCGGTGAAATTGTGAAGTCTGTCACGCAAGCTGTGGATGTTCCGGTAACTGTAAAAATCAGAGCCGGTTGGGATATAGAGCATATCAATGCAGTGCAGATGGCAGAAATTGCAGAAAAGAATGGTGCAGCTGCAATTACGGTGCATGGCAGAACAAGGGATCAGATGTATAGTCCGCCCGTAGATCTTGATATTATCCGCAAAGTAAAACAAGCCGTTTCCGTCCCCGTGATTGGTAATGGAGATATTGCCGATATAAAATCTGCCGCACGAATGTATGAGGAAACGGGATGTGATTTTATTATGGTCGGCAGAGGAGCCCTCGGCAGACCTTGGCTGTTTTCACAGATCAATGCATATCTGACGGACGGCACTGTTTTACCTGACCCACCGGTAACAGAACGAATGTTGATCATGCTGAGACATGCGCAGGATATCTGCAATCGAAACGGTGAAAAACACGGAATCTGCGAAGTCAGAAAGCATGCATTGTGGTATACAAAAGGCTTGCATGGGGCAGCAAGATACCGCCGTGAATTAAGCACTTTGCAATCGCTTGAAGAATTGCAGCAATATGCATTTCTGATAGCAAAAGAAAATACTTAAAAAAGGACCTGCACGGACATCTTTTTGTCAGCATATACATGTTGCAAAAGAAGAAGTGCAGGTGATTTTATGTTTGATAATATTCTGTCTGTTGTATTTTCAAGGTTTGTTTTTCTTGCATTGCATATTGATAATCCCGGGATTTTTCCACCGGCATTAAAGAAAAACGATGAAGAAAAACTACTGACTCAAATGAAAAACGGCGATGAAACTGCAAGAAAGAAACTGATAGAGCACAATCTACGGCTGGTGGTTCATGTTATTAAAAAATATTATGCGTTTGATTGTGATCAGGATGATCTGATTTCCATCGGAACACTTGGTTTGATTAAAGCTGTTAATACCTTTCAGACAGACAAAGGCGTCAGACTTGCTACCTATGCAGCTCGTTGTATTGAAAATGAAATACTGATGTACTTCAGAAGTCAGAAGAAAAGTCAGCATGATATATCATTGGATGAACCGATTGAAACAGACAGCGAAGGAAATCCGTTGACATTGATGGATATTCTGTATACGGATGATACGATTTTTGATGATATAAACACGCAAACAGAATGCTGTAAAGTACGACAGTTTGTTTCTGAAATCGAAGATGAGCGTGAAAAAATGATACTCACAATGCGATATGGACTTGATGGCAATGAGCCGATGACACAAATTGAAATTGGCAGGCTGTTGGGTATTTCGCGTTCCTATGTATCAAGAATAGAAACAAAGAGCCTGAAGAGATTAAAAAGGCGGCTTACAAATGAATAAGGATTATACCATGTGCTTCTTCAGAAAGTCAGTCATTTCATTATTTGTGATAATGCTTTCGGGGTATCCCGGTTCAATGATATTGAACACATGAGGAAGCGCATGTTCTTTTCCCTTGTCCCAAAATCGTAAGGTGTAAGGAATCTGCAATTCATCCAGCTTTTTGCAGAATTTTTTAGTTTCACTGCCGATAAAATCTTGCTTGCTGCTTGATAAGTACATCGGAGGCATTTTGCATTCTTCCAGCAATTGTGTTGCATTGCAATAACGATTGCTTTGTTCGTTCTTTAATTCATCCCCCAGTACAAAGCGTGCATATTCCTGCGCAAGCGGAACTTTGATTCCTGCCAACATATTCGGCATGGAGAACGCACCGCAGGTGAAGGCGGCAGCGCGGATAGTAAATGATGGTAATTCTACGCCAAATACTGCAGGAAGGGTGTTGTTTCCGAAAATTTCACAGCAAAGTGCAGCAAGATGTCCGCCTGCGCTGTCGCCTGTAAGAAATACATTATTCATATCGGCAGGATATTCAGAAGCGTTATTTTCAATAAACTGAAATGCAGTGAAGCATTCGCGGATCTGCATTTTATAGTTTGCCTGCGGAGCAAGCGTGTAATTCAGGCTGAAAACCGTAAATCCGCGGGAAGCGAGATGCATATTATAATATTTGTTGATTTCCTTGTATCCATACATCCAACCGCCGCCGTGAATATCGATTATGACAGGTAGCTTGTTGCTTGTGTTTTCGGGATAATATACATCAAACAAATGACTTTTGATGCCATCAGCGTGATAAGCAATATCGCAAACGGTTGTAATACCGTCCGGCGGACTTTGACGGGCAATGCGCTTTGCATCTCCTTTTTCTGTTATACCCCAAAATGCTGTTAAAAGTTTTGCAGAAACACTCATTATAAATCTCTCCTTTATTCTTCAATATAAACATTTTTGGTTTTGTCTGTACCTGCACAACGCGGTTGCGGTAAGCACAGATTGTAAAAATCATTTGCACTTTGATTAAAATTGTACACCATCAATCCATAATCATCAAGTTTTGATGCATCGGCATGACGCATAATGATCGGCAGGCTTGACTCTGTTTGCATCAATTTTAATAACTCTCTGCCTTTTCTGTTCAGTGCAAGTACGCGAATATACGGCACCTTTTTCATTGGTTGTAATTTCTGCATGCCGAGAGTTGCATGCAATAATGTTCTTCTGATTCTTGCATGTGTCATTTGCTTACTTTTGGCAATGTCACATGCTTGTTCAAAAGAAACAGATTTTTGGATTGCATCATAAAGTCGATATTGCATTCCGTCAGCCATACATGGTAAAGAAATAAAATCATCAATCGACAGCATCTGCAAACGAGCCATGGAAGCAAGATTGAATTTTTTCAGATCTGCAGGCGCATTCTTTGCTGAAATTTCATTGTTTAAAAGTTGAAATGACGGTTTAGGCATCAGATGATACAAGCTGTATAATTCTTTATTATCATTATACAATTTGTATATTTCTTTTCTCAATAACGATGCACTCGCAAAAGACTCAAAAGGTGAATCATCATCATGCTCGCATCCGACACGCAAAATCGGCATGGGTTCAATATTGCAATCCGCAAGTTGCTTACAATATTCCATTGCAAGTATATTATTGGGTTTTGATATAAAATCACAGATCTGCAACTCCCCTGCCTTATGCAGAGCATTGGCAATCGCAGAAGGATACGAAAAGCCTTTATCTAAATAGTGATGTATATAATCCTGCATTTCATCGCAGCGCAAGCGGTCAATTGAATTTTTCAGCAACTGCAGATCGGTTGATTCGCATCCGAATGACAAAACATCCGCAATTCCCGTTGCTTTTATAACCTGTAAGGCTCCGTCTGCAAAATCCTGCGCAGCGCTGGATGACCACGGCAACGGCAACTCCAATACAAGATCAACACCGCATTGTATCGCAGTTTGCGCGCGGATAAATCTGTCTGCGAATGCAGGAGTTCCCCGTTGCACATAATTGCCACTCATCACAGCAATCACATGACTGCAACCGTTTAGTCGGGTTTTTTGCACGTGATAATAATGACCATTGTGAAACGGATTGTATTCTGCAATAATTGCTGCTGTTCTCATTCAGATATTCACCTCTTTCTACAACAATATCATATTTACTTATTAAACTCAAGATTATTTTATATTTACAATATTTTTATGTAATATTTTATGCAATTGACTTGAAAAAAATATTTTTAATGGTATAATATGAAAGGTAATTTTTTAGTAAAAACGGAGGAAAACACAGTGAAAGTTCTTGTTATTAACTGCGGCAGCTCTTCGCTGAAATATCAGCTGATTGATATGGACGGCGAAATCACCATTGCAAAAGGTATTTGCGAAAGAATCGCAATGGGAGGTCATGTTGAAGCAAAAGTGATTGCTACGGGCGAAAAGCTTGAATATGACATGGAGCTTCCTAATCATACTATTGCGTTTCAGGAAGTTAAAAAGTGCCTGACAGAAGGTTCGACCAAGGTCATTGATGACCTCAGCGAAATCGGTGCTGTCGGTCATCGTATCGTGCAGGGCGGTGCTCTGTTCAACAAGAGTGTTCTTGTTGATGACAGTGTCATTGAAGGCATTGAAAGCCTTTGTGATCTTGCTCCGCTTCACAATCCTGCTCACATTCAGGGTATTCGTGCTTGTGTTGAAGTTTTCGGCAAAGAGGTTCCTGAAATCTGTGTATTCGACAACGCATTCCATTCCACCATGCCTCCCGAAGCATATCTTTTCGGTATTCCTTATGAATTCTATGAGAAATATGCAATCAGAAAATACGGCTTCCATGGTACATCCCACCGCTATGTAAGTACTGAATGCGCTCGCATCATGGGCAAAGATATTGAAGATCTCAAGATCATCACCTGCCACCTCGGTAATGGTTCTTCTATCACCGCTGTCAAAGGCGGAAAGGTTATTGATACAACAATGGGCCTTACTCCCCTCGATGGTCTGATGATGGGTACTCGTTCCGGCGCTATTGATCCTTCCGCAGTTACTTATCTGCAGGAAAAAGAAGGATGGACACCTGCGCAGACCAGCAACTTCCTCAATAAGCAATCCGGCATCAAGGCAGTTTCCGGCGTTTCTCACGATGACCGTGACATTCTCGCAGCAGCTGCAGAGGGTAACGAAAGAGCGCAGATTGCACTGAATATGCTCTGGTATCAGATCAGAAAGTATATCGGCGCTTACATCGCTGCAATGCAGGGTGTTGATGCAATTGTATTCACCGGCGGAATTGGTGAGAACTCTCAGCCGCTTCGTAAAAATGTTATCGAAAACCTCAGCTATCTCGGAATCGGCTTCAATGAAGAAGTCAACAAAACAGCAATCAAAGGCAACGGTGGTGAGCTTTCCACTGCTGATTCAAAGGTTCGCGTATTTGTTATTCCTACAAACGAAGAGCTTATGATTGCTCGCGATGCAAAAGATATTGCGTCTGCTCTGTAAGCTCATATAATCATAAGACGGAACCCACAACGGATTCCGTCTTATTTTTACAGAGATGATTGTATTCCCGTGAATTTTGCTTTTGCTTGTTGAACAGCAGAAGTATCTGCATTTGCAGGAGCATACCAGCCTCGTTTTTTCATCTCATTAAAAACATCCGCCTGGATATTATGCTCTTCGCGTAAAATGGTGAGCATATCTGTGCGCAATGCATCGTTTGTACATTCATTTGAGAATGTGTTATAAATTCCTGTAATCATTTTCTGTCCTGCGAGAACATCGCCCATCATTTCTTTGTCGCCTAAGTTACCGTACATAATTTACCTCCTTTACTGCAAATGATTCAAGAGTGTGGTATAATGCTTTTTGTGTTGTGCAATGATCTGATCGCAGCATGTTTTTAACTGCGGATCACTAAGCTGTGAGGCATAGTTTTTCATTTTTTTAATCATCAGTTCTTCAACGCCGAGTTGATCTTCGATGGCTTTGAGTTCTTCAGCTGTCAGCATATTGCATCTCTCCTAATATGAATTCAATTTCAGTATTGCACAAATTATAAGCAATATACAAAAAAAAACAGCCGTATGGCTGTTTTTTTAAGCTTCAGAATCAGCATCCTGCGTTTTTTTCATTTCGGTTATATTGGTTTTTACATCAATATGGTCGTAATATTCTTTGAATTTAATATGAAAGGTTACGAGTCGCTCACAATTCTTGCATAAGAAGATAGCAGAAAACGATTGATTGATACACTTCCAATCACTCATTCGTTTCATCGGCGTATCGCAAATATTGCAATCACACTTCATTTTTGATCTGTCGATTTTTGGACTGTTGATATTAGTAATATATGATGCCTTGAATGAAAGCTTTTTATAGAATGCATCATCACATATTACAGCAAGATTCTGCAAATGCTCACGATTGTAGCTTTTTTTCAAGCAACGCAAGCCAAGCAGACTGTCCTCCAACGCACGATGAAAATTACAATTGCTGACATCAATTCCCATTTCTGTTGCAGCATTCACAAGTCCGATCTGTTGTGTGTTGACATTGACAATAAATTCCTGACAATATTTTTGCAAGTCAACATATTGCGTTAAAAACGGAACCTTTTTTGTACCGCAGAACATATCAAAATTATCTACCAGCACACGTATGTCCGAATTGCCCCAGGAAAGAAAAATACAATCCCTGTTCCCGATCCATTTTTCAAACTCAGCAAATGCACGATGAAAAGAGATACCCATTCGCATATCTTCATTCGTGATGTGCGTAAGATTTTTAACTCTGCCGGATAATTTTTTAATCAATTGAGATTTGATAATTACAGAATAAGTATCAATAACATCCAGATTTTCATCTACAAGTACGGCACCTATTTCAAGAATCTCATTTACAAAGCACTTTTTTATTTTGTTATACGAATTATTCCATTCCAGATCCATTATTACATAAAACATAAGTTCACCTCCTATTGTAAAAAAAAGAATACCATATATAAAACAATAAATCAATACAAAAAAGAAAAACTAAAAAAAGAACACACCGAAAACGATGTGTTCTTAAAATAATTTACGGAGTAAGACCAACCGAAATACGAAGGATGGAACGAGCATCCGAAGATGTAACAGATCCATCTCTGTCATAGTCGGCCATATTGATCTGGAATGCAGTCAAAGTATCTTCTGTTTCAAGACCAACTGCAATGCGCAGAGCAAGACGAGCATCACCCGAGGTCAGCTTATTATCTCCATCCACGTCGCCATAAAGAAGCTCTTCATTTGCAACGATGGAAATAAACAATGCAGTGGTAACATTTTTATAACGAATGGAAATGATCTGCACATCCTCATCACTTGTAAGATCAAAACCGGAAACAATCACCTCGTCAAGTGAAACAGCAACCTCTTCGCCATTGCCAAGCGTTGCTACCAGTTCCATGCCGGTAAGATCCAATTCTTCATCAGAAAAACGAGTGTATTCTCTTTTTTCGGGTGCAACAGTGATTGTAAGACTTACAGGCTCTGTCGGATCCGGAACTTTTTCAACCGTTATTTCAAAAGAGGTTTCAAGCTCGAAATAGCGAACGATAATCGTCTTTGTTCCTACATCAGAAAGATCAAAACCGATAAAATCAAGGTCATTCAAGCGAATGTTTTCAACAGTACCGTCAGCATATATGCCGTTTACCTTCAAGCCGGTTGTAACAAGATTTTCTTCGGCATTCTGGAAGTAGTTGGTTTTGATCGGAAGCGTAACGATTTCGATACGTTCGGGATATACAACCAGAGGTTCTACCTCAACTTCAAACTGTGCAGTTTTTGTGCGATAGGTTACTGTGATTGTCTGCTTGCCGATCGTGGAAGGCTTAAAGCCGCTTGCAACAAGCTCATCTTCATCAACAGTCTTTACTCTGCCATCTGCAAAATAAGCCTTGACAACAATACCGCTAAGCATGACCTCATCAACGGAATCCTGCTTATAAGTCAACAAGTCGGGATTCTTTGTGATTTCAATGCGGGAAGGGATATCAGGCTCAATCATAATTGTCAAAGTGGTTGTGCAACCCTGATATTCAAGCGTGACATCCTGTTCACCGGGAATGGTGGGATCAAAGTCCTTAACAATCACCTGTTCCAGCTTTGCATTAACTGCAAAAGATTCTCCGGGATATTGTGCTTTTATTACAGCACCGGTCAGATCAAAGGCTTCTGTTGTATCCTGAAGATAAGACATTTTATTGGGATCCGTTTGAACATAAATATGTTCAGGCTTCGGAACACCGACAAAAATGAAATACTTGTCAGAAACGCCTTTGTAAGAAACCGTAACCTCATACATGTTTCCGCCAATGTTGTTTTCCGGTGTTGTGTCGAAAGGAGCATCGGGATCATCGCTGTACATCTTTTGCAGCTTAATCGAGCATGCCTCAACCGGAACCTGAACGTTAATGCCGTTGGACCAGGTTGCAAAAACCCTCAGCTTTGTGTAATCCGGCTCTGTTCTGCTGCCGTCTGCCTCATAGAACATACCTGCAGTCTGACAATCGGCGCGAAGGCCAACAATCGTGGGGATGTCCCAGATAACAACACCATCAGTAAGAACAGCTGAATTTGCACCGCTGTTTTCTTTACTTGCGTATACATTCTTTACGGTTGCTTCAAAACCATATACAGAAGTATTAGTATTGAGCACATTAAAATTGATTTTCAGCATCTTGCTTTTGTAAGCATGTGTTGCGGCAAAGAAATTAACAAGTAATCTGCCGTCCTCCTGTTTGGAAACAGATGCAAAATCACCCTCACGTGTGGATGTCACGGTAAAAGATGTGTATTCCAACACAGCAGGATTGTATTCAACATAAAACTGTGTTGAAGTTATAAATGTTGCACCGCCCGTAAACTCTACGGAAATTGAGTTATGACCCGTAGGAACCATTTCGGCATCAATGACCGTGTCAGCATTCGCAGAAAGTGCAAATGCTGCAAAAAGGCATATCAAAGCCGTGAGCAAAAAGACAAATTTAATTTTTTTCATTTTCATTGCATTCCTTTCGCATGATAAATTGATTATATCAAAAGTTGAGTTATATTTCAATAGTTAAATTTAATTTTATTTTTTTCTTTTAAACATTGTAAAGTTGACAAGCATAACCATTACATGTATAATAATTTGAAAAGGAGGAATGAAAATGAGAAAAACAATAGATCTGAATTTCGGATGGAAATATTCCGAAGTGTGTACCGAAGAAATGCTTTTGGCAGGATATGACGACTCTGCATTTGAAACGGTTGATATTCCGCATGCCAACAAGGAAATTCCTTACAATTATTTTGATGAATCTGTTTTTCAGTTTGTAAGCTGCTATCGTAAGAACTTCAAATTGCCGGAAGAAGCCTATCTTCCCGGCAAAAAGGTTTATTTGCGTTTTGAAGGTGCCGCAAACTATGCTGAAGTTTTTATAAACGGTAAGCCTGCAGGCTCTCACAAAGACGGTTACACGCCGTTTGCAATTGATATCACACCTTTTATCAACAAAACCCGAAATGTGATTGCAATTCGTCTTGATTCAACGGAAAGACCTGAAATTCCTCCGTTCGGCAATGTGGTTGACTATCTCGTATACGGTGGTATTTATCGTGAAGTGAGCATAGAAATTCTTGATGAAATTCACATTGAAGATATTTTTGTTCGTACACCCGTTGTAGAGGCACCGAAAAAGGAGCTGCTTGCAGATATCTCATTCTCGCAAAAGGTCAATGGTGAAATTTTACTTACATTGTGCAAGGATGGTAACGCTGTTGCTCAAAAAACCTGCATAGCTACTGATGCAAAGGCAATGAGAATAAAGTGGGCAATTCCCGGTATCGAATTATGGAAGCCGGAGAATCCTGTTCTTTATACGCTGAAAGTGAAATTTGCTGATGATGAAAAAACTGTTCGCTTCGGCTTCAGAACTTGCAAATTCACAAGAAACGGTTTCTATTTAAACGGAAAAAAGATCAAGCTGAGAGGCTTGAACCGTCATCAAAGTTATCCTTATGTCGGCAATGCGATGCCTGCATCTGCACAGATTGCTGATGCTGAGTTGCTGAAATACAAACTCGGTTGCAACTTTGTCAGAACCTCCCATTATCCCGATTCTGTTCATTTTCTTAACAGATGTGATGAAATCGGTCTGCTTGTTTTTACTGAAATGCCCTCGTGGCAGTTCCTCGGCGAAGGCGAATGGCGACAGATCTGTCTTGAAAATATTCAGAGCATGATTATGCGTGATCGCAATCATCCTTGCGTTGTTCTCTGGGGGGTTCGTGTTAATGAAGGAAATGACTGTGATGAATTCTATACAGAAACCAATGCGTTGGCACATTCTCTGGATGATTCCCGTCAGACCGGCGGTGTTCGCAATTTCCCGCGCAGTCACCTTCTTGAAGATGTATATACATATAATGATTTCTCACATTCCGGCGGAGCGATTGCACTGCTGCCGCCTGCACTTGTCGCAGGTCTGCGTGCACCGTATCTTGTAACCGAATACAACGGTCACATGTATCCGACCAAGTCATTCGATCGTGAGGAAATCAGACGTGAGGTTGCACTCCGTCATGCACGTGTGCAGAATAAATCCTATTCAAGTGACCGCTACTGCGGTGCAACCGCATGGTGTATGGCAGACTATAACACACACAAGGATTTCGGCAGCGGTGATAGAATCTGTTATCACGGTGTAACAGATATGTTCCGTGTACCTAAATTGAGCGCAGCAGTCTACGCATCACAGCAGGATAAGATTCCCGTTCTTGAGGTTTCATCTGCCATGGATGTCGGTGAATATCCCGGTGCAATCATCGGTCAGATTTACATTTTCACAAACTGTGATTATGTAAAAATATACAAGAACGGTGTTTACAAGTCTACCGCACATCCTGATAAAAAGAAATTTGCACATCTCCCTCATCCTCCGATTCTCCCCGCCGATTACATAGGTGACAGTCTTGTCAAGGATGAAGGGCTGAATGAAATCAGTGCAAAGTACATGAAGAAGGCAATGGTTGCTGCTGCAAAATACGGATATTTCATGCCACCGCATCATTATCTTGAATTGGCAACAGGTGTTGTTGCCGGAGCAATCCCGATCCCCAGAGTCGTTGATCTTGTTACGAAATATTTTGCAAACTGGGGAGATGAGCAGGTCGAATACAGATTTGACGGTTACAAGGACGGAAGAATTGTTAAATCCGTCACAAAAACAGCCGTTCTGTCAAAATCACTCATTGCCTCTGCTGACTCCCATACGCTTGTTGAAGACAAAACCTATGACGTAACAAGAATTGAACTTCGTTGTGTCGATCAGAACGGCAATCAGCTCCCCTTTGCAAATAATGCTGTTAAAGTGACAATTGACGGACCTGCTAAAATTATCGGTCCCGATCAATTTGCCTTGATCGGCGGTGACAGAGCATTCTGGATCCGTACAATCGGCAAGTCAGGCAACATCACTGTCACAATTGATGCCGAAGGATTAAATTCACAGATTATCAACCTGTCAGCAGAAAAGAAATGAAAACAGAAAATCATATCTCAGCTTCTGTAATTGTCGGTTTCCTTCTGGACAGAAAGCAAATTTTATATTCTGTTCTGAGTTGTCTGATCGGGTTGACAACAGTGATAATCGGTATGATCGTATGTGACAAATCGTTCTGGAATTATATGTTCGTATGGGTCTTACCTGGTTGCGGTATTGTTCTTCTCGGAACATACGCAATCGTTATGACAGACAGGCATCCGATTATATTGATATTCCCGCCCATCATATTTTTTGCTTCGCTGCTGATTCGGTATCTTGTTACTTATGAATATCTGATTACCCTGTTTTTATTGCTGCAAATGATTCCGTTTTTGATTTTCTGGACAAGTATTGTCAAAGAAAATCTGCACAATGAAACGCGAACAGCTGTTATTGCTGCACTGTTATCTGTTTTGTGCTACCTGCTTTCAGTGGTTGTTGTCAACATACTTGATGATGCAAATGTAATAAGCCTGCCGCAATATGAGCATAACAAAATTGAGATTCTGACTTATGTTGAAATCGCAACGGCTGCAGTTTATTACGGTATCGGATTTTTGAACAAAGATTTGCAAATGATGAAATATTTACAGGAAGATCAATAACAGACCGCGCTGATGCAAGTGTGCATCAGCGCGGTTTTCTGATTTTTTATTGAATATCAGCAATATTATATGGCGTGGTCTGATAAACGAAGTAATTCAGCCAGTTTGAAAACAATAGATTAGCATGACTGCGCCAGGAAACAAGCGGTGCTTTTGAATCATCATTTCCGGGGAAATAATTTTCAGGTATATCAATCGGCAATCCTGCATCTTTATCACGGAAATATTCTTTTGCCAATGTATCGGCATCATATTCGGAATGCCCTGTAACAAAAATTCTTCTGCCCTTCGGTGTTGCAACAACATAAACACCGGCCTTTTCACTGCTAGCAAGCACACGCAGCTCTTCAACAGCTTCAATGTGTTCCCTTTTGACGGTTGTGTGTCGTGAATGCGGTGCAAGAAAAACATCATCAAAACCGCGGAACAGGATTGATTTTTTGTAATCTACAGTATGCTCAAACACCCCGAACAGCTTTTTCTCAAGCGGATATTTCTGTATTCCGTAATGATAATATAAAGCAGCCTGCGCTCCCCAGCATATATGGAGTGTGCTGGTGACATGTGTTTTTGTCCACTCCATGATTTCGGTCAACTCATCCCAGTATTCAACATCCTCAAATGCTAAATTTTCAACCGGCGCACCGGTGATAATCATACCGTCAAAATTTCGATGCCTGACTTCGTCAAAAGTCTTGTAAAAAGCAAGCATGTGTTCTTCGGATGTGTGCTTTGATTTGTGGGTAGCGGTCTGCAGCAATTCCAGCTCAACCTGCAAGGGAGAATTTCCGAGCAACCTTGAAATCTGCGTTTCTGTCACAATTTTGGTCGGCATCAGGTTGAGCATCAGGATATGCAATGGGCGGATATCTTGCGTAATGGCTCGCTTCTCAGTCATTACAAATATGTTTTCATCTTCAAGAATCTGCGTTGCGGGCAGTTCATTCGGTATTTTAATCGGCATTTACATTCCTCGATTTAATATATTTATGATTCAAGTGCCTGCTTCAGATCAGCAATAATATCATCCGCATTTTCAATGCCGACACTGAAACGCACAAGTCCGGGATCCACACCGGCAGCAACAAGCTGTTCATCTGTCAGCTGTCTGTGGGTCATGCTTGCAGGGTGCAGTACACAGGTACGGGCATCAGCAACATGAACAACGATTTTTGCAAGATCAAGTTTGTTCATCACCTGAACAGCAGCATCTCTGCCACCCTTCATGATAAAGGAAATGACACCGCAGCAGCCCTTGGGAAAATACTTCTGCGCAAGTGCATAGTCTGCATTGGATTCAAGTGCAGGATAATTGACAGATGCAATTTTTTCATGACCTTCAAGGAATTTTGCAACCTTGAGAGCGTTTTCACTATGTCGCTCCATGCGGACATGCAGAGATTCAAGACCAAGATTAAGAATGAAAGCAGAAAACGGAGAAGGAATCATGCCGTAGTCACGCATCAGCTGCACACGAGCTTTTGTTATAAATGCATTTTCAATGCCAAAGTCATTGACATAGCGAACACCATGATAAGATTCATCCACTTCTGTCAATTCCGGGAATTTTCCGTTAGCCCAGTTGAACTTACCGCTGTCAATAATGACACCACCGACACAAGAGGCATGTCCATCCATATATTTCGTTGTAGAATGAATAACAACATCTGCACCGAAGTCAAACGGACGGCAGAAAATAGGAGTTGCAAAGGTATTGTCAACAAACAACGGAATGTCATGCTTATGTGCAAGATTTGCATATCTTTCAATATCCATGACGGTCAGTGCCGGATTTGCAATGGTTTCACCGAAAATGAGTCTTGTGTTGTCATCAATCAGCGCTTCGATTTCGTCATCTGTCATGCCTGGCTTTGTAAAACGCACTTCCACGCCAAGCTTCTTGAAAGAAACAGCAAACAGATTGATCGTGCCGCCATAAATAGCAGGCAAGCTGACAATATTCTGTCCTGCCTGACAAATATTGAGAATAGCAATCGTATTGGCAGCCTGGCCGGAGGAACAAAGCAACGCATTGGTGCCACCTTCAAGGGCTGCAAGTTTATTTTCAACAGCCTCAAGAGTCGGATTTGATATACGGGAATACATGTGACCGGGCGCTTTCAGATCAAACAAATCACCGACATGCTCGGCTGTATCATACTTATAAGTTGTGCTTGCATAAATGGGAAGCACACGCGGATCACCGTTCTTGGGTTCGTATCCTGCTTGTACGCAGAGGGTTTCAATTTTATAATCAGGCATTATTCAGCACCTCTGTAAAATAATTTTGAAGGATTATAACATAATTGCCGCAAATTGTCAACCAAGCACAACAACGCTTTTGTATAAAAAATAATCACAACTGCATGAACTATAAAATTGTTAACAGAATTCTCATTGTCAAAAATCCCAACAAACCGCAACCTGGAAAAGTAAACAACCATGTCAACAGTATTTCAATAATTAAATTTTTATTGATATTCCTTTTTTTCTCGGAAAAACCAACACCGACAACACTCATCGTCTTAACATGAGTCGTACTGACAGGCATCCCAAAAAATGTACAGACAGCAAGCCCAAGACAGGCTGAAAGATCAGATGCAACTCCCTGAAGACATGATAACGGTGTCATATCAAAACCGACGGACTGAATGATCCTTTTGCCACCAACAAGCGAACCTGCCCCCATAACAAGTGCACTTATAATCACATATAAAGGAAGCATTCCTGCATTCTGTTGTGCATTCCTGTTGACAAAAGACTGAAACAGCAAAAAAATGCCCGTGAATTTTTGACCATCCTGCGCTCCGTGCAAAAATGACAATAAGGCAGAGCATACAATCTGCAATCGCAACAAGGTTGATGATGAAAAATGTTTTTTATATTTATATAAACAACGATAAAATCCTGCAGCAAATAAAAAACCAATAGAAATTGAAACAATCAAACCTATGACAACCGTAATAAATTCACCTTTATTGAACACTGAAAAGTTTGTTTCAGAAGCCATGACAGCACCTGCAAGCCCTGCAAGCAATGAGTGACTCTCACTTGTCGGAATGCCGAAAAACCATGCTGCAAATGCCCACAAAAAAACGGACCACATGCCTGCGCAAACACAAGCAACGGCAATTTTTGTATCGTCTGAAAAATATAATAATTTCTGCATTGTCACAGCAACAGAAGGCTTTGTGATAAATGATAGCAACACACCTGCAACATTCATAACACAGGATAACCTGCAGGCATTTTTCATAGACAGAGCATTGGTTCCGACCGAAGTTGCTATTGCATTTGGCGCATCAGTAAAACCATTCATATATACCACAGCGAGAATGCTGCAAAATGTAAAGCCATACAAAAAATCAGTAAATATCTGCTGCATATCAAAATCCCTTTTTTTAATAACTATACTTTTTTTAATGCGGATATGCTAAAAGAAGCCGCAGAAAACTGCGGCTTCCCTGTTATTTTTTATCAAAGGATGGATTGTACATATAGTAGTTTTTGGAATCGAGTCTGTCGGTCGCCAGACGCAGACCTTCTCCAAAGCGCTGATAATGCACAATTTCACGTTCTCGCAGAAACTTGATAGGGTCGGCAACATCGGGATCATCTACAAGTCGAAGAATGTTGTCATAAGTAGTTCTTGCTTTCTGTTCAGCAGCAAGATCCTCATGAAGATCCGTCAGAATATCGCCTTTACTCTGCATAGAAAGCGCACTGTAAGGTATTCCGCCGGCAGATTGCGGATAAATTCCTGTTGTGTGATCCACAAAATACTTATCAAAACCGCTTGCCTGAATCTGCTCAACGGTAAGATTTCTTGTCAATTGGTAAACGATTGCACCTATCATTTCAAGATGCCCGAGTTCTTCGGTGCCAATGTCTGTCAAAAGACCTTTTAATTCAGCATACGGCATGGCAAAACGCTGTGAAAGATATCGAAGTGATGCACCGAGCTCACCATCGGGACCGCCGTACTGTGTCAGGATGATCTGAGCAAGTTTCGGATTCGGATTTTTGATATTGACGGGATATTGCAGTTTTTTATTGTATGTCCACATTAGTCACAAGCACCTCCGTTTTCCCACGGCCATGGATTTTTCAGCCATTCAACACCTTGTGCAAATTTAGGCGTAAGCGGGCCGTATTTTTCTTCATATTCCGACATCAAGGCTTTGCACTTTTTTTCATATTGTGCAAGCATAGAGGCTGCCTGCATATCGGACGGATGTGTATCAAGATACAGATGCAGTTCCCATACGGCAAACTGCACCGATGAAAGGTTTCTTAAAAGCTTTTCACGGTTGCTCATTTGCATCCCGCCCTGAGAAAGGGTTTATCAAGCACGGGAAACAAAGTGCCTCTGCAAAGGGCAGTATCTGCTTCATAAACTTTATTATCAAGCTGAAACGGAATATATGCCATGGTTACAGCGGCATCTTCCGGGAATGCTGAAAGCATGGAAAAGCTGTCAATGCAATCAGATGTATCTTTTCGTACGGAAGAATGTTCTTTCATTTCTATGCTCCTTATGATGTATTGAGAAACAAAGGCTTTGTCCCTCGCTTCATGCTATGCAATAATCAGACAAGTGTTCATAAAAACTATTCTACAAGGTTGGGCCATAGTTCATCATTTGCTCCTGCATAAATTTCCGGAATCAATCCGACAATCACTGTTTCTGCAATCGTGATCTGTGTTTTTATTTCACTTGTGTTTGTCTTCCCCCATGACAATACCTTTACGTTTGCCGTTACCTGCAAAACGATCTGATGTTGTGTCTGGTTGATTCCCCGGGTAACAAACAAATTGCTCAATTCACTTTCGGCTGTTGCGGAATATGACACGGAAAACGGGATTTCCACCCCTTTTCCCGTGAAGAAATTACTACCTGTCAGTGTTCCGATCGGTATACCGGGATGTATGGTCTGTATATCCGCAAAAACCTCTGCAATTTTTGCGGTGACACCTGTTTTGATCTGGTTCAAGACCATGGAATCAATTCTGATTGCCACTACTTCTCCGTTTGTATCCGTTTGCAATTGGGCAATATCCGCATAATGCAATTGTAATGTGTCAAGATATTCTTCAACCGTTTTATTGACTGCCTTTGTTGCATGGTTGACCGCCGTGGTTTGGGCAAACACGGTAACAATCGGTCTTGCCGTTTTAAAAATGCCAAACAAAAGCAAAAAACAGCAAAGCAATAAAAACAAAGAAAATAATCTGTCTTTTCTTTTGGTTCTGCCATATTGCATATGGATCACACCTTTAAATTTATTCTTGTTAAATACATAATCTTATGATATAATAAACAATAACAATATATGCAAAATATCAACGGGAGGTAACATAATGAAAATTAAAACCATTACAGCACTTGCAGGCGGCGCCGCAATTTCAGCAGCAATCATGAAAAAGAACAACATCTGCCCGAAATGCATTGCAAAAAATCTGATCTCCAATTTCAGGGTATCGGATCCCGGTGCCGATAAATATAACAATGGTGTTGCTTTGACACCTCCGATGGGATGGGCAAGCTGGAACAAATTCCGTCATCACATCAGCGAAGACATAATTTATGATATTGCCGTTGCTATGAAAAACTCCGGTCTTGCAGATGCAGGTTATCAGTATGTCAACATCGATGACTGCTGGCAGTCTTCCATGCGAGATGAGCAAGGCAGAATGCAAAGCGATTTTACAACTTTCCCGTCCGGCATTCCTGCACTTTGCAAAAAAGTCAATGATTTAGGATTGAAGCTCGGTATCTATTCCTCAAACGGTTCTCTGACCTGTGAAGATCTTCCTGCAAGCCTCGGCAACGAGCGTATAGATGCAGAAACCTTTGCACGATGGGGTGTCGAGTATTTCAAATATGATTTCTGTCACAATACACCTGTTTCTCAGCTTGCTCCCGAAATTGAAAATATCCGGATTGAAATTCCAGGTGAGGTTGCCGAAAAGATATACACAGCCGATATGGCTATGCTCACCGGCAATGCAAAACTGCATGATGATGAAAACCTGCCGACAGGCAAATATGTCGGCGGTCTGTGTTCCGGCAACGGAAAAATGATATTTACCAATGTGGAAGCAGAAAAAGATGGTGAATATGCACTCACCATCAGCATCCGCAAAGCATTGTTCGTAAAAAAATATGCAGAAGTGGTTGTCAATGAAACAGATGTGTATCCTGTTCATGCCGGTGCAACACTTGCTCCGTCCGCAGAAGGCAGATTGCAGACCCGCATTCAGCTGAAGGAAGGCAAAAACACCATCATGATTCATAATCCCATCGGCTCACGAATGGACAGTGCCGCAAAGCAGTACACCAATATGGGTAAAGAACTCAAAAGAGCAACAAAACTTGTGGCAGAAGAAACAGGCAATCCTGAAAAGCCCATCACCTATTCCATTTGTGAATGGGGCAGCAATATGCCGTGGAAATGGGGCGCAGCAGCAGGCAATCTGTGGAGAACAACCATGGATATCAAACCGACATGGCTCTCCATTCTGTCCATTTATGAGTTCAATGTCAGACTGTGGAAATATGCCACCATCGGCGGATGGAATGACCCTGACATGCTCGAAGTCGGCAACGGCAATCTGACCGATGATGAAAACAGAGCACATTTCTCACTGTGGTGTATGATGGCAGCGCCCCTGATTCTCGGCAATGATCTGCGCACTTTCCTTAAAGAAGACGGCACTGCAGATACCGAAAACAAAACCTTGAAGATTGTTACCAATAAAGATGCCATTGCAATTGATCAGGACAAGCGCGGTCTGCAATGTCGCCGCATTCAGTTTGGTACGGTTGATATTCTCGCCAAACCGCTTGAAAACAAAGAACTGGCACTTTGTGTATTCAACAAAACAAGCAAGGAAATTGAACAGGATATTGACATTGAAGATATTATTGAACTCGGCTGGATCGATCTTCCCGAAGCATTGCAGTATGAAGTATATGATATCTGGAACGACAAAACAATTGTCACAAAAGAAGACTTTGAAACGACTGTACCGGGGCATGGTGTCAGCCTGTTCAGAATCAAAGCACTGTGAGGTGAAAACAATGCATCTTTTACATCTTGAAAACATTGCAGAAAAATGGGATAACGGCACACCGATCGGCAACGGTCATATGGGGTGCATGCTCTATGGTGATCCGAACTGTGAAAAACTGTATCTCTGCGAAGAAAGTATCTGGTCACAAAAGGATGAAAACGGTCTGAATCCGGCCTTTGCAGAAAAAATGGATCATATTAAAAAGTTATATTTGGAGTCCTCCCCCGTTGAAGCAGAAAAATGGGCAATTGAAAATCTGAAGGATGATTTTCACACCATTGCCTCTTATGAATATGCAGGCTTGATCACTCTGCAGTTTGCTGCAAAAAGTAAAGTCACATCATACAACAGAGATCTGCATCTTGACACAGCAGTTGCTGAAGTAAGCTACAAACGCAACGGGAAGGCATTCAGGCATGAAGCATTTTCTTCCAATCCCGACAAAATCATGGCCTATCGCATTGAATCAGAAAGTAAGCATGGATTCACCCTGCAATACAAGCGAGAGTATATCCGCAATATTACAACAGACAACAATGCTTTATTTGCGGTTTGCGATACTGCAATCGGTAATCATCCGTTCTGTGTCGGTATAAAAATACAGACCAACGGAATCGCTGAAAATTGCCAAAATGATATCATTGTCAAGAATGCCACCGAAACCAGCATTTGGATCAGCATTGTAACAAGCTTCCGCTGTGATAATTTTGAAGAAGAGTGCAAAAACAGACTTACAGCCGCAAGCAAAGGCTATGAAGCGATCAAAGCAGAGCACATTGCCGATTATCAAAAAATCTATAACAAGAGCGAAATCAGTTTTTCTGATTCTTCCGACAGACAAAAGTTGCCTGTCAATAAAAGATTGAATTATCTGAAATTGCATCCGCTGAAAAACGATCATGCTCTTGCAGCAACCTATTTCAATTTCGGTAAATATCTTCTGATTTCTTCCAGTCGAGAAGGCAGTCTGCCTGCAAATCTGCAGGGCATCTGGGTCGAAAAAATGCAGAATCCGTGGAATGCGGATTTCCACACAAACATCAATCTGCAGATGAATTACTGGCCCGTTGAAGCGGCCAACATTCAGGAATGCGCTGAACCGCTGTTCTCTTACATGAATAATGTGCTGCTCCCTTACGGACAGAAAACTGCCGAAGTCAACTACAAGGCAAGAGGTCTTGTGGTTCATCATCTGAGTGATCCTTACGGATTTACCGCCGCTGCTGACGGTATTTGGGGGCTGTGGCCGCTTGGTGGTGCCTGGCTTGCTTTTCATATGTGGGAGCATTACCTTTATACAAAGGATGTTACTTTCCTCAAAGAAACCGCCTATGAGTATATTAAAAATGCTGCTTTGTTCTTCATCGACACCATGTTTGAAGATAAGCAAGGCAGGCTCTTATCCGGTCCGTCCACATCACCCGAAAACAATTTCTATGTCGGCAAAGAAAGCTGCAACATGTGCATGTCACCGACAATGGATATAGAAATCATCGGCGGACTTCTTCGTTTTTATATTGAAACAGAAAATATTCTGCACATAGATGCGCAAACAGCAAATACAGCGAAAGAAAAGCTTGCCAAAATGCCGCCTTTGCAGATCGGCAAGCACGGCCAGCTAATGGAATGGCTTGAAGATTATGACGAACCCGAACCGGGGCATCGCCATATTTCGCATGCATTTGCATTGTATCCGGATCATGCAATCAACAGAAACACCCCCGAATTTTACAAAGCAATCCGCAAAACCATCGATCGCAGACTTTCACACGGCGGCGGTCATACGGGTTGGAGCAGAGCATGGCTGCTTTGCCTGTTTGCAAGACTGCATGATGCAAAGGCTTTTGAAAAGAATCTGCGCCTGCTGTTCACAAAATCAACACTCGGAAATTTGCTTGACACCCATCCCCCGTTCCAGATCGACGGTAACTTCGGTGCCACGGCCGGAATTTGCGAAGCACTTGTGCAGGGACATGAAGACAGAATCTGTCTGCTTCCTGCTGTGAGTGAAAAAAGAAGCGGTTATTTCAAAGGTCTGCTTGTGCATGGCGGGTATGAGGTTGATTGTGTTTTTGAAAATGCAAAAGTGATTTCCTGCACAATTAAATCCGCCTTTGACGGAACAATCCGTCTTGAACTGCCCGCCACACAAAACGGTGTAACAATAAACGGAAAAACCGCCGATGCAGACGGAATTTTCACATTCCCCTGCAACAGCGGCAATACATATCATTTTGAAATTCAGTAAAGACTGATTTCTGCAATTTTCAGATACCGACAGTCCATTGTTTCGTAAAGAACAAAGGCGCTGTCGGTTATTTTATTGTAACACACATCTGCATACCCGCCCGAACAAGCAAGTAACAAAGAATCCCATGTTTCGCCATCATCGTTTGATTTATATAATGTAAGATTCTCACGGGCATTTTGCGAATTGCAGTTTACAAATAACAAACCGTCAGAACAGTTACACATACCGCCGAAGCAGACGGGATCGGGCAAATTTCGATCAAGCACCGGAGTGTCCCATGCAGAAAATCCGTCTTTGCTTTTGCTTACAGCACGGCAATGCTCCGCATTTTCATTGCGGATATTCATCAACACACTACCGTCCTGCAATTCACAAAGTGTTGCTTCACTCGGATCAACAAGATATTCATCAAACACATTGACAAGCATCCAAGTTTTTCCTTGGTCTTTACTGCAGATGATACCACACTTTGACGGATGATGAGAGAACATATCTTTCTGATTGAATGCCATCCATACGCTTGCTAATAAATTACCGTTTGAATGTACAAGTCCGTGTCCCGGACCGGCCGCAATACAGCTCCAGTATTGTGAATCAAAAATATCGGTTATCTCAAGCGGTTCTGACCATGTGATCCCATAGTCTTCACTTAGAATATGAAACATTCTTTTATAATTTTCACAATACAGCAAGTGCAAGGTGTTGCCATCGGCAAGCAGTGTCGGATTATTGACAGCATTTCTTCCCTTTCCGCTGACGGGAATTCTGCGTTGTGACCAGTTTTTTCCGCCGTCTGTACTGACTCTCAGACCAATATCAATAACTGACCAGTCGGAATTCTGTCTGCATTCATAACATACGACCATTGTGCCGTTCTCAAATGCTGCGATTCCGGGGATGCGGTAAACCGGATAATCCGATGCGGCATTATTAAATGACGATGATTCAAGAATATTGCAATTCAATATATGCATAATCTTACCTCAAAAAATGAGCTGCCGAAAACCGACAGCTCACATTTTTAATTATTCAGCAGTTACTTCTTCTGCAGCAGCAGCTTCAGCAGCTTCGTTTTCCTTAGCCTTGGCGATCATTTCGTCAATGGACATGGTAACAGGAGCATCGTCAACTTCTTCTTCAACAACTTCTTCAACTTCCTTGACAGGAGCTTCAAGAAGAGCCTTGATGGAAAGGCTGATGTGCTTCTTTTCAAAGTCAACCTTGAGAAGCTGCACTCTGACAGTTTCGCCGATGGAAAGAACATCCTGCGGCTTAGCAATGCGTTCATAGGAGATTTCGGAAATGTGGATAAGACCTTCCATACCGGGGAAGATTTCAGCAAAAGCGCCGAAAGTGGTAAGGGACACGATCTTTACATCGAAATCGCTGCCGACGGGATAATCTCTCTTGAGGATTTCCCACGGATTGTCTTCAGTTCTCTTGTAGCCGAGAGAGATCTTTTTCTTTTCAGTGTCAAGACCCTTGATGTAAACATCAACAATGTCACCGACATTGACGATTTCAGAGGGATGCTTGATGCGTTTCCAGGAAAGTTCGCTTCTGTGGATCATGCCGACAACATTGCCGCCGAGATCTACGAATGCACCGAAATCGGTAAGAGAAACAACGGTACCGGTGAAGCGATCTTCAACAGCAGCGGTTTCCCAGAACTTAGCCTGTGCAGCCTTATTCTGTTCTCTTGCAGCGTCACGGATGGAACCGACAGCGCCTCTTCTTCTATCAAATTCAATAACCTTGAAAGTAACAGTCTTGTCGAGCATTTCTTCAAGACGGCCGTTTCTCGGAACGGTGGACAGAGATGCGGGGATGAAAACGCGGAAGCCGTTGGAGAAAACGATGAGACCCTTGCTGATAACTTCAACAACAGTGCCTTCAAGGATTGCTCCGTCCTTAGCAGCCTGTTCAATTTCCGCTCTGCGCTTCTTTTCGTCAAGGCGCTTCTTGGAAAGAAGAATTGTGCCTTCAACGTCATTGGTCTTCATGATGAAGAGTTCAATTTCATCGCCAACCTTGAGTTCCTTCATGGGATCTGCAGAGGGATCTGCGCTGTACTCGTCGAGAGGGATAATGCCGGTCTGTTTACGACCGATGTCAACCTGAATTTCATTGGGAGCGATGTGCATTACGATACCCATGACAGTCTGGCTGTAGTTCAGGTTTTTGTAGGATTCTTCAAGACCCTGCTCGAAGGACCAGTCTTCTGTTGCCTCAGCAGCCACGTTGAGAGCATGTCCTTCGCTCTCGACTGCCGGTACGGCGTTTTCATTGATGATGTCGGACATAGTTTTTTGTACCTCCTTTATTATACAAACAGGCGTTGATGCGCCTGCAGTAAGCCCAATGGACTTCATGCCTGAAAAATCAATTTCATGTAATTCTTCGGCACTTTCAACCTGATATGTTTTGCATATCTTACTGCACAGCTGTGTCAGCTTTGCGGTGTTGGAAGAATTCTTGCCACCAACTACGATCATGCAATCACTTTCTGCAGCAAGAGCAATTGCTTCTTCCTGTCGTTTTGAAGTAGCGGAACATATTGTATCAAATATTTTCGGATTTGTACATAGTAATTTTTGATTTTTTAAACTTTTTTTTAGTTCAATTGAGTTAAAAGTCGTTTGAGACACGACAATCGGTGCTTTTTCGCTATTCGTGTCTAATTTGTCAATTAAAACAGAAAGAGCTTCATTATTCTCAAAGACATAAGAATCGGCATTACAGCAGCTGCGGATACCGACAACCTCCGGATGATTTGCGTCACCTGCAATCAATACAGGACTTCCGTCAAGAGATTGTTCATGCACAATTTTGCGGATTTTTTCAACAAATGGACAGGTTGCATCGTAATAGCGGATGTTTGTTTTGTTCAGCTGTTCAATTATGTTTCGCTCAACACCATGCGTACGCAAAACAAGAGTATATCCGTCCGGTACTTCGTCTATACTCTTGACAACCTTTGCACCGCGTTCTGCAAGCTGAGCAATGAACAACGGATTATGAATCAACGGTCCGAGTGTGCATACCGGAATTCCCTGCTCAAGAAATTCTTCGACCGTCTGCACGGCTCTTGCAACACCGAAGCAAAAGCCTGCTGTCTGTGCAAGCTTCACACTCATTTCACAGCCTCCGCCATTTTTACGATCATATCTGTGATTTCATCGATCGACAACCCGGTTGAATCAATTTCAACAGCATCAACAGCCTTTTTCAGAGGTGCTGCTGCACGGTGAGAATCATTATAATCACGCTGTACGATTTCTGCAAGCAATGTATCATAATCAACGGGAGTTCCCTTTTGCTCAAGCTCAAGATATCGTCTTCTTGTTCTTTCTTCTGCAGTTGCAGTCAGAAATACCTTAACCTGCGCATCGGGCAGAACAACTGTTCCGATATCTCTGCCGTCCATGATGCAGTTTGTGGAATTTGCAATATTCTTTTGCAGATCAAACAAATAAGCACGCACTTCAGGAATGGCTGAAACATTGGAAGCCGCCATGGAAGCCTCCGGCAGACGTATATCATGTGACACATCTTCTTTGTTGAGAAGAATATGCTGTTCTCCGTTCAGATATGTAAGCTCAATCTGTGCATCATACAAAACAGAAAGCACTGCTTGTACATCATTGGTCGGCAGATTGTTACGCATGACATGCACACCGATCGCACGATACATAGCACCCGTATCAACATACACAAAACCGAGTTTTTCAGCAACCATTCGTGCAATTGTACTTTTGCCGGCACCGGAAGGGCCGTCTATAGCAATGTTAATCATCATAATTCTCCTTATTCAATTGCTGCACTTGTTCCTGCAAGATTACCTGTTGCAAATGCAATCTGCAGATTGAATCCGCCTGTATAAGCATCCACATCAAGGACTTCACCTGCAAAATACAGGCCTTTCAGCAGCTTGGATTCCATGGTTTTCGGACTGACCTGCGAAACATTGACGCCGCCTGCTGTGACAATCGCTTCCTCAATGGGTCTTTTCTTTGTTACGGTCAACGGAAGCTCTTTTATCAGTGAACCGAGTGACTGACGATCATCACGGGTGATCTGATTGACACGCAGATCAGACGGAATACCCGACAAGCGTACAATCACGGGAATCAGACTCTTGGGCAATAATTTAGCAAGCGCATTAGCAAGTGCTTTGTTCGGCATTTCAGCAAAATCACGCAAAATGCGTGCATCAAGCTGTTCATGTGACAGTGCAGGCTTTAAATCGATCAGCAATTGATATTTATCAGGCTTTATATCTGGCAGATGTGCCGATGCACTCAAAATAATCGGTCCCGAAACGCCGAAATGTGTAAAAAGCATTTCACCGAAATCAGTATACACTTCGCTGAATTTTTCGTTATCGTAAACAGTGATGCGGACATTTTTCAGTGCAAGCCCTTGCGCTTCCCTAACCCATTTTTCCTGTGTTTCAAGAGGGACCAGAGATGGTCTCGGATCAACAATGCTGTGACCTGCCTGTTTTGCAAGTGCATATCCGTCACCTGTTGAACCCGTCAAAGGATAAGACATACCGCCCGTTGCAACAATAACCGCATCTGCATGATATGTATTGCCGCTTTCACATTTGACACCTGCAATGCAGCCGTCCTCATGCAACAAAGCAACAACGCGTTCTTCTTGTCGTTTTACACCGTTTTGCTTACAAAATTTATCCAATGCATCTACAACATCAACAGCCTTATCCGATTCCGGAAAAACCCGATTTCCTCTTTCAATTTTCATGGAAACACCAAGATTTTCAAAAAAGTCAATCACATCATAAGGCATCATTCTTGAAAAAGCGGAATATAAAAACCTGCCGTTGGAAGGAATGAAATCCATCAGATCATTCAAAAGAGTACAGGCATTGGTGACATTGCAACGCCCTTTCCCTGTTATCATCAACTTTCTGCCGGGACGGCTGTTGCGATCAAGCAACAAAACCTGTGCACCGAGCGAAGCGGCTTGTCCTGCAGCCATCATGCCTGCGGCACCTGCGCCGACAACAATAATTTTTTTGCTCATAATCCTCCGCCTTTCATACATTCATAAAATATTATACACATCGGCAGATGTAATTGCAAGTAAAATAAAAATATAAAAAGATTGCATCGACATGCAGCCGTTTGCAATCTTACATAAAAATATTACAAGTTACTCAAGTCCGAAGCTGACAAACAACGCCCGATCAACGCGATTCATATCTGTTGTGTCAAGACATCCCATGTGTTCACGCAGGCGTCTTTTATCAATCGTACGCACCTGTTCAAGCAAAACAATTGAATCCTTTTGCAGACCGCATCCGTCTGCATTGACCTGAATATGCGTGGGAAGCTTTGTTTTATCCTTCTGACTTGTTATTGCCGCCGCAATCACGGTCGGGCTGAATTTGTTACCGACATCATTCTGCACAATCAGCACCGGGCGGATGCCGCCTTGCTCCGATCCGACAACAGGGCTGAGATCAGCATAATAGATATCTCCCCTTTTAACGGTCATGTACATATACTCCTTTTAATCTGAATCACACTTCTATTGTGCGCAGAAAACAAAGGAATTAAACATACATAAGAAAATAATCATTCTTCGTCAAAGATTTTTTCAAATGCGGTAGCAACACGATCAAACAGTTCGTCATCATCTATGGAAGAATATACTTCCTTACCGTTTGCACCCTCTGTAAACTGAAGCAGCACAACACTGTCATCATCCAGCTGCAGCAATGCCGCATACTCCCTTTGATCAATGACTGTCATTTCAAGAAATTCAAAAACAGCGCGATTGCCGTCCTGATCTGCAAGCAGAATATTGCCGTCCTTTTCACCGACTTTTATAAAATCCATTGTGCAACACCTCCGTTATCATTTTACTTTAAATTCACCGTTTGTCAAGTTTGTTATGCACCCGTAATTCTTATATTTTCAACATTTTCACAATTTGCATAAACAATATCACTGATTGCAAGAACAGATTCATCATTCAGAATTTCATCTTCAACGATAATCTCTATAGCAGTTTCTTCAATTTTACAGATGCAATTGCTGTTCACTTTGGCTGTTATCAGGCTTTCCACTTCATTCTCAAGCAAAATAGATGAGTTCAGTGCGCTTAACTCAAGAACGGCAGCAACGGCAGCTTCAGATGACGGATCACACGAATCAATTACAGTCTGCAGTGTTTCAACTGCTTCATCCCGAGCAGTTGTACGATCCAGCTTGGCGGCAGCAAAATATTCATCGGCATTCAGTTCAGCCGTATTATCAACAAATTCCGCAACCCCTTGAATTTCCTGTTGAGAAGATTCATTTGCAGAAACCTTTTCTCCGTCAAGCATGCTGTCATTACCGGTGTAATACCAATTGACAAACACAGCAAGCCCAAGCGCTGCCACAAGTGTCGCCATAACAATTTGCTTTTTGCCGATAATCAAATTCATAATAATATCCTCCGAATCAATTTTATTTTTTAACCGTTTGTGGTGATACATGCACTCTGTTGGCAGAAATCCCCAATGAAGCTGTCAACAAAGCTGTTATTTCATTTCTTACTTTTGCACTTGCACCACCCTCACAGGACACCGCAACACCACGAATCTGCGGTGCGCGTATACAAATCGGAAGTCCGGCTTCACTTCCGTCTGCATTTTTAATGATTACATACTCTGCAGTCATCTCATTATCGTCGATTTCGTCATTTGTGGCATACGCGGTTTCGGCAAGCTGATCAAATATTATGCAGACCTCAACCTTACCAACTCCGTCCACGGTTTTCAGAAAATCTTCCATTCTTTGCTCAAGCTCCTCTTCCATTACAAGCAATTCCGTTGCAGCTTCATTTGTTTTTTCATCTGTTTTGCCGAAGATCTCGCCACCGCACAACACCATCAAAACAAAAACAGCTATACATAGTATGCATATTTGTTTTTTATTATTTTTATTCATCGAAGTCAGCATTGTCATAAGCCTATTCAACATTATTTTTCACCTCCTGCCTGATAATAATTTCGCAGGTAGGAAAATAACTTTCCAGAGCATTTTGCAATTCTGACAGATTTTCAGTTTCAGATAAAAGCATGATTCGAATCTGTTTTATATGTATGCAGTTGTCAGACAGAATATCCGTTTCCGCTTTAATTTCATATTCACCGGAATAATACATATTCAGAATTGCTTCCGATTGCGCACAAACAACAGCTTCGGTTTCAGTTATCAACAGACTGTAATCGATGCTGCTGCGCACGTCCAACACTTTCTCATCAGGTGAAAAAATATCGTCAGGAAGCATATCAATAGAGAAATCAGAATAACTAAGCGGCAAGAATATAAGACTCAGTAAAACAAAACGCAAAACTGTCTTTACTGTGCCGGATATTCGGTCGTGTGGTAAAAACAGATACAGAACGCTGCTTGCAATTGTGAAAGCACAAACACTGAACAACCACTCTTTCAAATTATCCATGTCTTTACCCCATTCCTGATATCATTATCAGCAAGCTGACGGCAATAATATATAAGAAAACCTGAAAAATCAAAACAGCTCCCATGATTGAAAAGATGCTTTCAAATGCTGCAATCAGTTTGCAATCATTGTCCCTGCCGAGTAATCCAGCAACCGCATTGAGAAGCTTCAATGCAATACTCCACATCAATAGTTCAATCAGCGTTGGCAGATTTATAAAAACAAGGATCATGATTGCCATAATGCCGATCGTTGATTTTAACAGAGAGATGCCTGTAATCACGGAGTTCAGCGCATCTGCCAAAGCACCGCCGACAACGGGAACAGCATTTCCAACAATAAATTTTGCCCCCTTGATTGCTACAGAATCTGCACAACCTGCTATAACAGATTTGACTGAAAGCAATGCTGAAAACAAGACCGAAGCCAAGGAAAGCAGCATCGTATAACCCTTTTTTATTAATTCGGCAAGCTTTTCCGTATTGGCTATGGCTGAAACACATCCGCATACCGACAAGGATGTATATACAGAACAGACACCGGGCAGGCTGCTGTTGAATAATGAAGTCAACCCCTGCGCTGCGGAAAAACAAAACGACTGAAAGCACAATGCAAGTGTCGGTTTGCCCGCAACACTTACAATGCTTGCCAAAACAGGGATCAGCACTTTTGTGAAATCACTTGTTCCGTTTCCTGCACTCAATACGGAAGACACACAATCTGCAATTGAAACAAAAAGTGAAAAAGCCAATATAACTGTCCCGATTGCCGCAATCATTTCATGCACCGAATCATCGGCAGATGCAAGAGATTGTATAACAGTCAATACAATCAACAACAAAAAGGTGCGCAATATCGCAGACAGAGGTTCCGTCATCTCGTTTCTGCACATTGCAAGAAACTGTCGGACAATGTTGTCAAAATTCATATTCAGAATTTCTTCATAAGTGCCGTTTTCAAGACCGAAATTTTCAAGCAAATCCTTCGTTTCAGATCCAACATCATCAAGCAGATTTTCATAATACATTTCTGATGTTCGGGATGCGCAAACAGGCACTGAGAAAAAGATAAACAGAAGAAAAATAATTCCTAATTTTTTCACAGCAGCTTCTCCACAAATGCGGCTATTACGCCGTACAGCGCCTTAAAAACAGGCATTGCATTGATTAGAATAAGTACTTTTGCACTCAATTCGAATTTTACTGCAAGTGCTTGCTCTCCGGCATCTTTACAAAGTTCACACACAAGACGGGAAACTATGGCAATTCCGCAGATTTTGACCAATAATTCAGAAAAATCAAAATCAATTTTCACAACATCCGATATTTCAGAAAACAGATTTATCAGTTCTTCCATGTACGGCAGAATAAAAAGCAATAATCCTGCCGTTGTGCAAACCTCTAATACAAAAGCAAAATCTGCTCTGTCTTTTTTCAGTAACACAAATGCGATTGCTGCAATCAGCGCAATGCCGGCAATTTTCAGTATCAAAGATCAAACACCGACCTTATATATGAAAACAAGGTAGAAACATACGGCAAAATCATCATCAGTGCAATAATAAGCCCTGCGATCGTAGTGATCATTGTATATTCATCTCTGCCGCTTCGTGAAAGAATCTGATTCAGAACAGCAACAATTATGCCGACAGCTGCTATTTTAAAAATAACATCAATTTCCATTTAAAACTCCTGCAGATTACTATTGCATTAAAATTAACACCAGAGCACCGAAAAGCAAGCTACCTGATAAATACAATTTTCCGTTTTTGGCAAGATTGCTTTTTCTCTTATTTATTGCATAATTGCAGAATTGCGCAAAACGTTTACAGATTTTTATCTGTTCATCAACAGAACCAAACCCGAAAGATTCTGCAAATGATAATAATTCAGTTTTTTCAACTACGGACAATAAATCACTTGCGACGATATCAATTGCACTTCCCCATGCTTCACAAAATGTATCCCCCGATAAAAAACCGTTATAAACCATAGCACTGAAAGTCGGAAATATATTTCTGTCACACAGTGCACAAAACAAAGTAATTGTATCCGGTGTGCTTCCGCTGAGTATAAAACTGATCTGTTCAAACAATTGTTTTAAGTTTTTTAAAAGCTCTATGCATTTGTATATCTTAATAAATTGAAGTAACGTCAAAGCACATGGTATACAACAGCACAACGGCAATATTAAACCTTGCAAGACTTCATCTCCGCTGTATCAATATATTCTGTTATTCTGCCCGGCAAAGAAAATGAATCCAGAAAAACAAGACGTTCAAAAACCTTCTTTTCATAAAGACATGAAAAGCAATTTCTTTGAAACAGTTCAGAACGATTACCGGCATGCATGGAACAGATAAATTTTACGCCACTGTTAAGACTGTCGAGAATTGCCTTCGCCTCCGACAAGGTACCTATTTCATCACATATAATAACCTGCGGTGAGCATAAACGCAAAGCAGTGTTGATTCCTGATTCCTTTTTCAGTCCGGATATAACATCAACACAAGCTGCTTGTATCAAGCCATCAGGAAAAATCTCATTTCGTTCATCAATAACAGCCACCCTGTAAAAATCACCGCAGGTACCGTTTGAAAGATTCATTGCTATACTCCGAAGAATGGTTGTTTTTCCGCTTGCCGGCGGTCCGACCAATAAAGCAGACAACAACTTGTCCGAAGAAAACAAAAAATCCGTGTTTGTTTTCAAATATCGCCCGATACGAAGCCTTACGGCTGTTACGGATGACAGATCGGCAGGTGCATCATGCACTGTTCCGAGTTTTCCGGTTATTGCCATGCGGCAACCATTGCCGAGACTTATGTACCCGTTTATGATTTCATCTTTATGTGCGTACAGTGCATAACCGCATGCTCGCAAAACAGCTTCACGAATCTCATAAAATGAAACCTGATATGCATTTTTCGGATTACAACGAAAGCATGTCCCCTGATTATCAACAAATCGGATTCCGTCGGTACAGATCAAATACAATGATTGTTGTGAACGCAAGACTATTTCCATCGTTTTTTCTTTAAGCTCTTCCGGGATATTGAACAAGACTTCCCGTGTCTTTCTGTGCAGATAACTGCATGCTGCATTGAAAGCCTGCATCAGACATCACCTCTTCTATGGTCAATATATATGAGTGCCTGTCCCTGAATATGCAAAAAAAAGATTGCAAACAATCAATACCTATGGTATATTTATAATAATTTATTTCTAATATTTAGGAGTCGTTTTTATGTTTTCAACACAGCAGACCGCTGAATCAAACAAAATCAGATCACCCTTGATGAAAAAACCTGCTTTCCGCTTGTCGGATGCTGCTTTTTTCGCATGGATTGCAGCAATACTTGCTGTTTTTGTATTGTATGTCGTCTACCTTTTGCAAATGCAGACCGTTGCCGGCGGTGACAATACTGTCATGCGCATGGATCTTTATCATCAATACGGGCCGCTTTATGCCGAACTGTATGATCGATTAACATCCGGAGAAAGTCTGGTCTACTCATGGAATTCCGGTCTGGGTAGCAGTTTTCTCGGCAATCTGTTTAATTATTGCTGCAGTCCGTTCACACTGTTGATTCTTGTATTCGGACACTACTATATTCCCGAATCAATAGCCTTGATCATTTTGCTCAAAGCTGCTGCTGCGGCTTTTGCTTTTACATTTTTTGTAAACAAGATTTACGGCACCCGTAAGGCAAGTATTGCATTCGGCTTGTTATATGCATTCAGCGGATATTTTGTTGCTTATTCATGGAATGTGATGTGGTTGGATGCATTCCTTATGTTCCCGATCGTTATGCTCGGAATTGCGTATATCATCCGAAAAGGAAAGCCTGCAGTTTATATTGCAGCGCTGACATACACCATGATTACCAATTATTATATGGCATACATGGTTTGTATTCTGAGCGTAATATACTTCCTCTATTATTATTTCAGTTATTTTAAATTCACTTCAAAGCTTAAAGAATTTTCTCAGGATGAACAACCGCAAAGCGGATATCTTGCCGAACTTCGCAACTCTCGCTTCATGGCTGCAGGATTCAAATTTGCATTCAGTTCAGTATTATCTTTCTTGTTGGCAGCATTTGCATTGCTGCCGGTTTACTACATTCTGACAGGCAGCTCTGCGACCAATTCATCAGGCGCACCTGATTTTTCTGCATGGAATGAATATTTCAACATTTTTGACTTCCTTGTAAATCACCTTGCTAATCTTGAGCCGACCATCCGTAGCAGCGGTGATGATATTCTGCCGAACATTTATTGCGGTATTATGACACTGTTCCTTGTACCGGCATTCATTTTCAGCAAAAAGATAAGCAAAAGGAGAAAGGCATTGACCTGCGGTCTGCTTATATTCTTCTATGCAAGCTTCGTTCTGAACTTTTTGAATTACTTCTGGCATGGCATGCACTATCCGAATGACCTGCCTTACCGCTATTCCTTTGCTTATTCTTTTATTTTGCTTTCACTTTCTTATGAAGCATTCCTGCATATCAAAGAGCATTCAGAGAAATTCTTCATCGGTACCGGTGTTGCACTACTGGCATTTATTGTTCTCGTGCAGGAGCTTGGCTCTAAAAATATCGGCGAATATACCCTTATGGTCAACATAGCTTTTGTAATTGTTTTTACTGCTGTGCTGACATTGATTGCTGCAGGCAGATTCAAAAAAGATACTGTTTCCATGTTGCTTGTTTGCCTGATACTCTGCGAATTGACAGTTGCAAACACTGCTAATTATGTTATGTCGCAGCCCAAGGATTCTTACGCTGGTGACTATTATGATTTTCAGGACATTTCGGCAACAATAGATGCTTATGAATCTGAAAATGATAATGAATTATTCTTCCGCGAAGAACGCTCAAGATTGCTGACACGAATGGACGCCAGCTGGCTGGATTACAACGGAATCTCCATTTTCTCCTCCATGGCCTATGAAACAACATCCAAACTGCACAGACAGTTCGGCTTATTCAGCAACGGTATCAACAGCTACACATACAATCCGCAGACAGCTGTATACAATACCATGTTCGGCTTGAAATATATCTATGATAAAAATGACCTTCTTCAGGAAGGTGCCATGTATTCATATGTAACAAGCAATGATACATTCGATGCATATGAATACAACTATTATCTACCCCTTGCTTTTTCGGTCAATAATGACATGAGCACATGGGCTGATTACGGCGGCACGGATCCGTTTGTAAATCAGAACCGATTCTTTGAGCTGGCCACAGGAATAACGGATGTACTTGAAAGTGTTGTCCCTGATTCTGAAATATCTGTTACCGGAGGGCTTACTGCAAGTGCAGATAACCTTGCAAACGGCAGCTTCCGTTTTGATTCTTCATCGAGCGAAGGCACTGCTACCATAACATTCATTGCTAAAACCGCCGGTGAATATTGCTTCTATTTCAAATCCCCAAATTGTCTTGGTTATAATATCAGTGCAGACAACGGAATCCAGACCTCAACCCGCTATGCAAGCGGTTCTACTGTATATTTTTCTCTGAATGTGGGTTATCTTGCAGAAGGCCAAAGTGCAAGAATCGCACTCACCTATCCTGCAAATGTCAGCGGAACCGCATATATGTATGGTGTGCGACTGGATGAGGATAAGTTTGCAGAAGGTTATAACAAAATTCTCACAAACGGAATGCTCAACATTACACGCTTTGACGAAACGTATATTGAAGGTACTATAAATGTTACCAATGAAGATGCACTTCTTTATACATCCATCCCTTATGACAAGAGCTGGAAGATCAAAATTGACGGTGTTGAGGTTGCTGATGAAGATATAACACCTATCGCAGATGCACTGCTTGCTGTCAAGATCGATCAGGGTGAACACATTGTCACACTCAGCTATGAGGCACGCGGACTGAAGGTTGGCATCGCTCTGTCGCTCGCAGGAGTGATGATCGTACTGATTCTTTTACTGACCTCACTGATATCCAAAAAGTGTTCATCCGGTTCCGCTGCTTTGCCGTCATTCTTTATGCCTGCAGATGATGCAACCATGCATACATTTGAAGACACAACTCCCGATGATGAGGAGTCAATGATTGACATCTTCAAGCCCAGAACAGTCTTATGGAGAATCTGTGCCTGCTATCTGACACTTGGTATCTACTATTTTGCTTGGAAATACACAGTATTCAACGATATGGATCGCTTTGCAAAACAATATGACAAGCGGAAAGAAGTCAATCCCCTTCTATTCTTATTCATTCCGGTCTATGCTCCCTTCTGGATTGCAATCAGATCAGTTCGTATTGCAAAAACTGCAAAAGAATATGGCATTGAAATTGAAGTAAGCTTTGCATGGCGCTTCCTGCTCGGCTTGTTGGGCGGCGGCTTCTTTGCACTTGCCGAATTGCAGGATGACCTCAATTTCTTCTATGCGCATATTGAAGAAGCAAAACAACAAACTGCAAATCATAAAGCAGAGATTGCTTCTCCTCATCTGACAGAGCTATCAACAGATGATGAACAGACAGATGCTGAATCCGAAATTACAGAAAAGACAGAATGTGCAGAACAGAATGTCAATGTATCAAAAGATACGTGCAAAGAAACTCCCGTATGGTTTACAAAGAAATCGGACTTCTTTGCAAAAATAATCAGTATCGGTGTTGTATTTTTCTTCATTCTTGCTGCATATCTTGGTCTTGCTTTAGGTATACAAAAGTGGAAGCAGGATAATGCACCGATTGTTGAAACAACGCAAGAAACGGTCACCTATGCAACAACCACCACATTGATTACCGTTCCCGATACAAATGCAACGGATGCATCATCTGACAGTATCTCGCTGCCTGCAACCGATACCACAAATTCCCTCGGTTAATCCATGAATCAAGAAAAGCCTGTCGATTGACAAATGATCGATCGACAGACTTTTTTTTGTATAAAAAAACCATCCACACACAGAAACCATATCTGCATGAGGATGGAGGCGAATAAAGGTTTAATAAGCAAACGCAATCAAAATATCTTCATTCGCTGTAAACAGTATATACCATAATTACGCGATATATACATTATAATTTTAAACAAGTGAAATTTGTTCACCAGTGTCATCAGGCGAGATAGTTGCACCTGCCGATGGCAAGGTTTTGGTTCGATAACGTGATGGCTTCACAAACTGTCCATCCTTATATGCAACAGCTGAGAGCAGACGATGTCCTTTTTTAAGCTTCATGACCGCAACACCTTGCGTGTCTTTTGTGGTTTTTGATGCAATAACAGCAGAGTTCATAAGAAGAATTCTGCCGTTGGATGAGGTCAGAACAAACTCAGCATCCTGCGAAATATGAGCAAAGGCTGCAATTTCAGATTTATCGGAATATGCCTTGAGGAGCTTTTTACGATTGGTCTTGGTTTCATAGGAAGCCATTTCGACCTTTGCAACCTTACCGTTTTCAAAGAAAAACAGCATCTGACCGCTGTAATCTTTTGTCACAGCCATAAAGATCGCATTTTCGCCTTCATCCATTTTCAATTTTGATGCAACAAAATCACCGAGCACGGAAGCCTTGCATTCCTCAAAATCATTGCATTTTGCCTTGTATACCTGCTGGCGGTTCGTAAAGAACAACAAATCCACATTGTTGTTTGATTCAAAGCTTGCAATAATTTCGTCGCCCTCCTTGAGCTTGTGGTTATTGCCCATACGCCAGGATTGCGGTGTGATCTTTTTGAAGTAACCCTCTCTTGTAAAGAACAGCAAAACGTGATAATCGGGAATTTCTTCCTCAACATCTGCAACATCCTCATCTGCTTCATAAATGATTTCCGTTCTGCGCTCCTGACCGAATTTCTTGATTACATCGGTCAGTTCATCAACAATGATCTTCTTAATTCTTGCCTTGTGCGCCAGAATGTCTTCCATGTCAGCGATGTCTTTTTCAAGCTGTTCAACATCCTGCAGACGCTTGAGAATATATTCACGGTTCAGATGACGCAGTTTGATCTCGGCAACATATTCAGCCTGAATCTGATCAATACCGAAGCCGATCATCAGGTTCGGCACAACCTGACTTTCTTCTTCCGTTTCACGAACAATACGGATCGCTTTGTCTATATCAAGCAGAATCTTCTGCAATGCCTTCAACAAATGCAGACGGTCACGCGCTTTATTCAGATCAAAATAAACGCGTCTTTGCACGCATTCCGTACGATAAGCAATCCATTCAAGTAGCAGATCCTTTACACCGAGCACCATCGGAGTGCCTGCTATCAGCACATTGAAGTTGCAGGTAAAGGTGTCTTCAAGCGGTGTCTTTTTGAACAGATTCTGCATGAGCTTTTCAGGATCGGCACCGCGTTTGAGATCGATCGTGATTTTCAGACCCGCCTTATCGGTTTCATCACGCACATCGCTGATTTCACGAACCTTTCCCGTTTTGACAAGGTCTATGATTTTATCAATAATTGCTTCGCAGGTTGTGGTTGCAGGGATTTCTTTAATGTCAATACAATTGTTGGACTTATCATATTCATATTTGGCACGCAATCTTATGGGGCCTCTGCCGCTTGCATAAACTTCAGCCATTTTCTGACGATCATAAATGACCTGTCCGCCACCTCTGAAATCGGGTGCAAGCATCGTATCCAAAACATCATGCTCAGGATTTTTAATCAGCGCAATGGTGGTTTCGCAAACCTCGCGCAGATTGAACGAGCAGATATTGCTTGCCATACCGACAGCAATACCCATGTTACTGTTTACAAGTATAGACGGAAATGTAACGGGAAACAGTGTTGGTTCCGTGGTTGTATTGTCATAGTTCGGAACAAAATCAACCGTATCCTTGTCAATATCGCGGAACAATTCAGCGCAGAAGCTTTCCAATTTTGCTTCCGTGTAACGGGATGCTGCGTACTGCATATTTTTTGAATATGCCTTACCGAAGTTACCCTTTGAATCAACATACGGATGAAGCAGTGCTTCATTGCCTCTCGTCAGACGGACCATGGTTTCATAAATAGCCGCATCACCGTGGGGATTGAGCTTCATTGTGCTGCCGACAATATTTGCGGACTTTGTTCTTGCACCGTTGAGAAGTCCCATTTTATACATTGTATAGAGGAGCTTTCTGTGAGAAGGCTTGAAGCCGTCGATTTCGGGGATTGCACGGGACATGATAACGCTCATGCAATACGGCATATAGTTGATTTCAAGCGTATCGGTGATAAGCTGACTTTCAACAATCCCGGCACCTTGTATATGCGCACGATTGTCAACAGGCTGTTTTTCTTCTTCTTGCTTTTTCGGTTTTCTTGCCATAGAATCCCCTCCTCTCAATAAATATCGGCCAATTCAATATACAGATGGCCATAATCAGCAATATGCTGTTTTCTTGCTGCAAGGTTATCTCCGAGCAGCATTTCAAATGTATCGTCAATCTGTGTCGGGTCTGAATTCGGTTCAACCTTAATGAGCCTTCTGGTCTGCGGATTCATGGTGGTCAGCCACATCATGTCGGCATCGTTTTCACCAAGACCCTTTGAGCGTTGGATAGTGTATTTTTTATCACCTATCTGCTCTAGCGCATCCTGCTTCTCTTTTTCAGTATAGCAGAACCATGTTTCATCCTTGCAGGTGATTTCATAAAGCGGAGATTCAGCAATAAAAACCTTGCCTTCTGAAATCAATGACGGCATCAATGCATAGAACATGGAAAGAATCAGCGTTCTGATCTGAAAGCCGTCCACATCCGCGTCGGTACAGATGATAACCTTGCTCCAGCGCAGGTTGTCAATATTGAATTCAGCAACACCTTTAGCAGATTTATCCTTGATTTCAACACCGCATCCGAGAACCTTAATAAGGTCTGTAATGATTTCGCTCTTGAAAATCTTACTGTATTCGGCTTTAAGACAGTTCAGGATTTTACCGCGCACGGGAATAACAGCCTGAAAAGCGGAATCTCTTGCCTGCTTACAGGCACCCAATGCCGAATCGCCCTCCACGATGAATATTTCGCGTTCGTTTACATCCTTACTGCGGCAATCGACAAACTTTTCAACCCTGTTTGCCATATCATTGGATGCAGTCAGAGTCTTTTTGAGATTCATTCTTGTGGCTTCAGAACGAACACGCGAACGCATATTGATCAGAATCCGATCGCAGATTTTCTGCGCTTCCATTGGATTCTCAATGAAATAGATTTCCAGTTGATGACGGAAAAATTCGGTCATTGCTTCCTGGATAAACTTGTTTGTTATCGCCTTTTTTGTCTGATTTTCATACGAAGTCTGTGTAGAAAAAGATGAAATAACAAGAACAAGACAATCCTCAATGTCCTGGAATGTGATCTTGGAATCGGTTTTTGCATACTTTCCATTCTGTTTCAGATAGGCATCAATCTGAGAAACAAAAGCACTGCGAACGGCCTTTTCGGGCGCACCGCCGTATTCAAGATAGCTTGAATTATGATAATATTCTTTTAATTGTATTTTTTCGGAGAACGAAAGTGCAGCATTGATTTTCAGTTTATAGTCGGGCTTGTCCGCGCGGTCGCGACCGACTCGTTCAGCAAACCAGATCTGAGCAGGTACAATACCTTTATCACCGAGAAATTCATTGATATAATCCTCAATGCCGTGCTCATACAAATATTCAAATGTTTCAAATTTACTTTCCGTCAGCTGGTTTTTGAGTACAAACTTAATACCGGGATTAACAACTGACTGTCTTTTCAGCACATCCTGATAATAATCAAGCGGAATAGCAATATCGGTAAATACCTCAAGATCCGGTTTCCATCTGATGCGTGTACCCGTATCTCTCTTTTCATAAGACTCCTTGTGAAGTCCGCCGATATTCTCACCATGTTCAAAATGCAATTTATACAAAAATCCGCCGGAATGAATTTCTGCATCCATAAATTCAGAAGCATACTGTGTTGAACAAAGTCCCAAGCCGTTAAGTCCTATGGAAAACTCATAATTACCACCGGAATTGGTATCATACTTACCGCCTGCATACATTTCACAGAACAGCAGTTCCCAATTGTATCTTTGTTCATTATTATTGAAATCAACAGGCATACCGCGGCCAAAATCCTGGACTTCAATACTGCGGTCAAGATACCGTGTGATAACAATTTTATCGCCGTAACCCTCTCTTGCTTCGTCTACAGAGTTAGAAATGATTTCAAAAACAGAATGCTTACAGCCTTCAAGACCGTCATCACCAAAGATAACAGCAGGACGTTTTCTGACTCGGTCAGCACCCTTTAACGAAACAATACTGTCATTTCCGTATTCGCTCTTCTTTGCCATGGAATCCTCCATTATAATATTTCATTATATAATATTACACTACATCATGTTCTTTCGTCAAGTATTATTTTCCATATATCATTAATACCATCGGCATGTTTAAAAAAATTTTTCAAAAAAAATGAAAAATATCAAAAAAAGACTTGATTTCTTGAAAAGTTTATGCTAATATAATCGGGCACCAAGTGAGAGTGCTCAAACGTAAAGTGAAAGGTCGGTATAATAATGCCTATTTACGAATATATCTTTGGTTTCATTATGATTGCTTTGGCAATCGGACTTATTGTTTTGATTCTCTTCCAGCAGAGCCGTAACTCCGGTCTTTCCGGTGCTATTGCAGGTGGTTCCGATAACTTCTTCGGAAAGAACAAAAGCAACAGCAAAGACGAAAAACTTGCAAGACTTACCAAGATTCTTGCTGTCGTTTTCTTTGTTATCACATTGTTTGCAACTTTCTTCTTCGCTTTTATGAAGGGTAAGTACGGCATAGCCTGATCCAGTAGCTCAGCAGGCAGAGCACCTGCCTTTTAAGCAGGGTGTCCGGAGTTCGAATCTCCGCTGGATCACCAAAAAAAATCCGAAAAGCTTATGCTTTTCGGATTTTTTCTTTATCTTTTCTTAATTTTTGGAGCTGCATATGACTGAAAATCAATCCTTTGCCATACAACCGATTGCTCATATAAAAACAGACTTCCCTGCCAAATTCGGTATTCCGCGCCAAAGTATGCTTGTGAATTCCCTGTACGGTGAAATTATTTTTGAAGCACAATACAGAAATCCCGACGCATTACGAGGGCTGGAGGATTTTTCACATCTGTGGCTTATCTGGCAATTTTCGCAAGCTGTAACAGATGAATGGTCACCGACTGTCAGGCCACCGCGACTTGGCGGTAATAAACGAATGGGTGTTTTTGCTACCCGCGCTCCGTTTCGACCTAATTCACTTGCATTATCGGTTGTAAAAATTGAGAAAATCGACCTACACACATCGCAAGGTCCCGTCATAACGGTCAGCGGCATTGATATGCTTGATAATACACCTATTTTTGATATAAAGCCATATCTGCCTCATATAGACAGCATTCCTGATGCATCAGGTGGCTTTGCGTTACCGTCTGCATATCAGAAATTAGAGGTTATATTCACTGATGCTGCCATGGCTGTTCTTCCGTCTGACATGTTAAGTACACTTCATGCTGTTCTCGAACAGGATCCTCGTCCGCATTATCAGGATGATGCAAACAGAATATACGGCTTTTCTTTTAATAAATTTGAAATACAATTTCAGGTGAAAGAAAACAAACTGATCGTCATTTCAGCTTCAAAAAAAACTAATTTACGGTAAAGTTTTTACTGACCGGCGCAAACAAAATTGCAAAAAAGCAACCCAATCCGAGAATTGATTTCACATTCTCAATCAAAGCTTCAAAATAATACATACTTATATAATATTCTTCTGTTCTGCCTGCTGATAATGCAAAATACATTGCAAGCATCAGCAATATAAATACAATCGCTGTGGTCCCTTTTAATATTGTTTTGGATATCGGATTCAATTCAGATATAAATTCACAGAATTCATTCAGTGTTTTCATTTTGATCACCATGTATACATTAGCAAATACACTGTTGTTTTTCAATGCAGAATATTTGGAAATAAAAACGCAACAAATTGACATTTTTTTCATTTTCTGATTGCAAGTAACAATATCTTGTGCTATAATGAATCTAATAATTTAAGGTGGTAACATTATGAGATGTCCGTTTTGTGCTTATAGCGAAAGCAAAGTCATTGACTCCAGACCTGCAGATGACGGTCAGAAAATCCGTCGTCGCAGAGAGTGTATGCAATGTGCGAAAAGATTTACAACCTACGAAGCAATTGAAAGTATGCCTGTTATTGTTGTCAAACGCGATAAGTCCAGACAAGTATTTGACCGCAATAAATTGCTAAGCGGAATGCTCAGAGCCTGTGTAAAACGACCTGTCACTCTTGAACAGATTGAATCTGCGATTGATGAAATTGAAACAGGCCTTCAGAATTCATTGGAAAGAGAAATCAGTTCTACGCATTTGGGTGAGCTTACATTACAAAAGCTCAAGGATATTGATGAAATTGCTTATGTTCGATTTGCTTCGGTTTATCGTGATTTCAAGGATATTGATTCATTTTTGAGTGAATTGAATAATCTTCGGAGAAATAAATAATAAAGGAGCCGATTTTGAAATCGGCTCTCATTTATAATTAAAGGAGTGTTTTTATGACAATCGGCTTTATCGGTTGCGGCAATATGGCTCAGCCAATCATCAGAAGTGTTATAGAAAAAGGATTATTTGACAAAGACAATATTCATGTGTATGATACTGATACTGAAAAACTGAACATCTTCTGTAATGCAACGGGCTGCAAAGCTATGAAGAGCGCAGAAGATACCATTCGTTGTGTTAAAACCGTTTTTCTGTGCATCAAACCGCAGGGCTTTGCCGATCTGCTGCAAAAAACGAAAGAGGTACTCACTGAATGCAAGCCGTTTGTTGTTTCAATAGCAGCAGGCAAAGAAATTGCTTTTATTGAAAATCACACATCAGCGGATCTTCGCATTGGCCGCGTATTTCCGAATCTGAATGCAAGTGTTTGTCAATCTGCATCTGCATACTGCATCAACGCTGCCTGCACACAGGCCGACAAAGAGCTGCTGGGGGATATCGTTTCATGCTTCGGAACAGCACTGTATTATCCTGAATCCATGTTTCCGCAATTCGGTGTTCTTGGTGGTTGCTCACCGGCTTACACATTTATGTACATTGATTCACTTGCAAAAGCTGCCGAAAAAAACGGTGTTTCAAGAGACGTTGCCATAAATACAGCAATTCAGGCTGTATTGGGAAGTGCGCTGTATATGCAACAATCAGGTATTGAAGCTGATGTTCTGATAGATCGCGTATGCTCCAAGGGCGGCACGACCATAGAGGGAGTTACTTCTTTACGTGCAGATGGTATGACTGCCATTATCTGCAACGCATACGAAGCATCTCTTAAAAGAGACCGTGAATTAAGTCAAAATTAAATAAAAAATATAAAAAATTTAAAAAAACTCTTGTACTTTTTTAAAATATATAATATAATATTTAACCGTGTGGAAATTTATTATTTCCAATGAAGTTTATATTGTTGAAAGGTGTATCACAATGGAAAACAAGAAACCCGAAAATGATTACCGTGCAGAAAGAAAGGCAAGACTTGCCAAAAATGCTGCAAAAGGTAAAAAGAAAACACTTGATACTTACAAGCTCGTAAAGGGTATCCTTTGCGTTGTCTGTGCCGTGATTGTTGCGGCGGCTGCCGTTGGTATCTGCTTCGCTTACGGTGTACCGCAGAGATTGCTCCCTGCTGTTACTGTAGGTGACAGAACTTATTCCGTTGCGGAATATGAATATTACTACTCAACTGTTTACGGCACCTATGCGCAGCAGTCTTATGAAACAGCGCAACAGTACGGCAGCCCTGCTCTTCTCGCTGCACTCGGTCAGTATGATTATTCCGTGCATCCCGAAAAGCAGAGCAAGACCGAAGGTGAAGAAACCATCACATGGGCAGCATACTTTGATAAATATATCATTGATATGTTCCAGACTTATGAATACTATTTTGCACAGTGCGAAGAACTCGGCATTGAACTGGACGAAGATGACATGGCTGAAATTGATGAAGCGGTTGCCTCCATTAAGACTTATGCAGATATGTACAGCGTTTCTTTGAATCGTTACCTGGGCTCCTACTACGGCAACGGTATGACCGAAAAGCTTTACAGAGAAACATTGAAGGATCAGAAGCTTGCCGAAAAATATCTTGAATTTGTCGAAGAAGAAAATGAAGCAGCAGTAACAGATGAAGCAATTGAAGAAGCTTACAATGCTGATCCGACAGCATATCAGGTTGCTGACCTTCGTGTATTCGGCTTTGCTGCAGACGGCTCCTCTGTCACCGGTGCCGAAAAAGATGCAACGAACACCGATACCGCTGTTTCTGATGGTGATGTTGCTGTATCTGACGGTGATGTCAATGAAGCTAATGACATTCTTAAGAAAGCAGAAGAATTCTGCAATCGAATCACTGATGAACAGTCGTTCATCGACCTTTCAGTTGAATATGCAGCAGAAGCAGATAAGGAAACATTTAAAAATGAATCTGCAACAATTGTTACCGCAATCAGCAAATCAATCGTCACATCCAATATTTCCGAAGAATTGGCAGAATGGCTGTTTGCTGAAGACAGAGCTGAAGGTGATAAGACCTTTATTGAAGCCGATGACGGTGATTACATTTATGTGGTTTATGTAACCAAGCCTGCTTATCGTGAAGACCGTCCCAAGGTTGATGTCCGTCATATCCTTGTTTCTTACGAAACCGGTGTCAATCACATGACCGAGCACGAAGAAGACGGCAGCGAACATACTGCAGAAGAATCCGAATTATTCGCTGCTGAAGTTGCAAATGCTGTTGAAGAATTCAACCTTATCGTTGATTATGATCTGGCACTTACACAGAATGAAAATTACACAGAGGATGTTGTAAACGCAACTTATTCCGCAACTTATGACATCTATGAAGCTTATCTTGAAAATGTAAGCGAAGAAAACTTTGCAGAGCTGGCTGATAATTACAGCGCAGATACCTCCTCCACTGCAGCTACGGAAGATGGCAACACAGGTGGTTTGTACGAAGATGTTGCAAAGGGATCCATGGTTGCTAATTTCGACAACTGGATTTATGATGAAAGCAGAAAAGCCGGTGATGTCGGCATCGTTCAGACTGAATACGGCTTCCATATCATCTACTTCATTGCTCAGAATGAAAGAGCCGATTGGCAAGACGCTGTGGTTAGCGCACTGACCAGCGAAACCAGCGAAACCTTTAACACAATGCTTGAAGAAATTGCTGCAGATGACAGCAATGTGAAGGCTTCATCTTTTAAAAATTATGCATATAAAAAGTCCATCGAACTTATCGAAAACATTTACGGTGGCAACTATTTTGAGGTTGAATAAAGAAAATCGGCGCTGTCAGCAATGACAGCGCCTTATTCTATTACAATGCCCCCGATATCACTCGGGGGCATTCTATTATTCTGCAGAAAGCTTTCTGATATACAGCTTAAAGAAACGGACAGCATCCTCAAGGGCAGCCACCGGAATGCGTTCATTTGTACCATGCGTACAGAGAAGAAGCTGTGTGTCAACAAGGAACGGAGAATATCGATAAATATTTTCACAAACAGCCTCATAATGACAAGCATCGGTTCCGCCCATAACAAGATACGGAGCAATTATGCTTTTGGGATTCATCTGCGAACAGATTTCACGCAATGCATTGAAGCATCTTGAGTCTGTCGGAGAAATAGCAGAGGGATTCTTCCATCCCGGCTTAACAGTGATTTCAGCTTTTTTATTTCTGATGACCTTACGAAGATGCTTTTCTACATCTTCAATTGTTTCCCCCGGATACATTCTGAAATTGACATTGACACTCGCCTTCTGCGGCAACACATTCGGAGCAGGACTGCCGCTTGCCATTGTAACACCCGTCGTTGTTCTGACCATGCTTGCAGCAGGTGGAATCAAGGTCATAACCTTCTGAATTACAGGCTTGAGCAACGGCAGATTGCACATCACAAGACGCAAAGGATATGTCATTCGTCTGCCGACAGAATCAAAAAGTTCCATCATCATAGGCGACAGCTCTTCCTTGAACTGATGATTTTCAATGTCCTGAATTACACCTGCAAGCTCTCCGATTGCAGAATGCTTGGGCGGCTGCGACGAATGTCCGCCTTTTGCAGAAATCGAGACCTCGACATCTGCATATCCTTTTTCAGCAACACCGATTCCGGCAAGCTGTGCATCAATGACTCCTTTTATATGAACAGGCAATATTGCACCGCCCTCATCAATAACACAATCAAGATGAATGCCGCGTTCCTTGAAATACTGACACATTACTACAGCACCGGAATACTCAGCAGTCATAACCTCTTCATTATGACCGAAGCAAAGATATACATCACGGATCGGCTCAAAGCCTTCCTCAAGCAAGGACTCAACACTTTCCATCACACCGATCAGATGGTTTTTCATATCAAGCGTACCGCGACCCCATATAAACACCCCGTCATCAATACCATCAAACGGAGCATACGTCCAATCCTGCAAGGTACCGTCAGAAATCGGCACAACATCCTGATGCGATAATAACGCAATAGGATCAAGATCGTCTCTTTTACCCTTCCAACGATAAAGCAAACTGCCTCGAACAGGTTCCTCAAGAGTCAGATGCTCATGAATCAAGGGGTAACGTTCCTTTAAAAATGCATGAAATCTGTCAAACGGCTCCCAATTTATATCGTCAGGATTTTTTTCAGCTATCGTCGGAATTTTAACAGCATCCGACAAATTCCTTCTGAAACGATCAAGATCAACAGCCTCAGGAGTGTATGCAGTAATTTCCTTTTTCTCAGGTTTGTATGCAGCTGCACGAACAGCATTGATACCTGCCAATGCTGCAACCGCTGCAGAAGCACCGATAATCTTTTTCTTATCCATATTATAAATCTCCTTTCTTATTTCGTCTTTTTCTTATCAATCACTTCGTAGCCTTTGACGGTATGTATATTCTTGCCTTTGAATTTTTTTGAGGGAGAAAAGAAATACATATAACCGAAAAATATGCCGGCTGCGAGGACAAGAATGCCAACAATAATTAAAAACACAGGATGTGTAATAAGATCAGTCAGACTTTCACTGATGAATCTTGAATAACTTCGTTCCACATCAAATGAAGCCACAAGGTCAACTCTCGCAATTTCCTCATCTGCATAATAAATTGCAGCCGTACCAAGCACATCTCCCTTGTGTACAGGGGCATCCACTTCCGTTTTTGTCAATTCTTTAATGGAACGGATGTAAACCGAATCAGCATCAATTCCTTCCGGAACAAGAGCACTGACCTCTATCATGGGAACAAGACTGACATAATCGTAATCAGCAGAGTGTTTAACCTTGACTTCATCTACTACGGTTGATGTTCTGACAACTACGCGAAGCTTCACATTGTCAAATATCCAATCGTACAATTTAGCAGTATCAACCATTGCCATATTTTCCGTACTTTCATCTTCATCATAGTCAAAATCCGGTCCGGCAAGCACAACAGCAAGATAAGAATAACCGTCTTTCGTTGCTGTGGTAACGGCATATCCGAGATTATTGCTGTCAGTTGCAACCTTTCCCGTTACAACCTCGGGACAGTAATAATCAGAATAATTATAATCCATACACAGATTCGTAGTGTGAAGATAGCGTGTTTCATAATATAAGTTGGTTGCAGGCATTTTATAATAATCCATTCCTGCCAGCTGTGCAAAATAATCACCCAAGAGGCATTTTTCATAAATCAAAGCAAAATCTTTTGCTGTGGTATACTGATCCATATCCTCCAGACCATTCGGATCTGCAAAGTGGGTGTTTTCACAGCCAAGCTCAGTTGCAAATGAATTCATCTTGTCAACAAACGCGGAAATCGATTCACCGCCAAAGTGATAAGCCAGCACATTACCGGCATCCGCAGCATTTGCAATCATCATACAATATAATAATTCCTGTACAGAAATAACCTCACCCACCAGAATACCGACACGAGTACAGGAAACCGTATCAAGAGCCCTGATAGGCGTAGCAGGAACAGTAATCAGCTGTGAATAATCATCACATAATGTTATGACAAGATATGCAGTAACGACCTTTGCAAGAGATGAGCAATTGACAATTTTTTCTGCATTCTTTTCATAAATTACAGTTCTGTCAGCATCAAGACTGTAAACATAAGCAACTTCTGATTTTGTTTCAATTGCACTCGTAAAAGCCGCATTGGCAGAAAAAGGCATACAAGCAAACAGAATTCCAAAAATAATTGAGAAAACAGCAAATTTTTTCATAGACAACCACCACCAAATGATGTATTATAATAATGAAAATTTATTTTGAGAGGATTTACAATGATATATATTACAGGCGATATGCACGGCGATGAAAACAGAGTTTCCAAAAGCAGACTCAGCATGATGAAAAAAGGAGATACACTCATCGTCTGCGGTGACTTCGGTTTTCTGTGGGATGACTCACAGCAAGAAAGAACAATCAGAAAAAAACTTGAAAAGCGAGATTATACAATCTGCTTTATTGACGGTACACATGAAAACTTTTCCTTACTGAACCGCTTCCCTGTTGTAGAGTGGAACGGAGGTCTGGCTCGGAAGATTCAATCTAACATTTATCACCTGATGCGTGGACAGATGTATACAATTGACGGAAAAAGAGTATTCACCATGGGTGGCGGTGAATCTCCTGATGTTGATATTCTTGAAGGTGATATCAGTGATAATGACAGATTGGCTATCCCTACAGACAGAGAGCTGCTTGACGGCGTCAATCGAATGGAGCAGGCAGGCTTTTTATGTGATTACATCATCACACACGAGCCACCGTCAAAAATCAAGGATTTCCTTCTTCTCGGTGAACGCACACCGAGCCGCATAACGGCACTCAATGCCTATTTTGATGAATTACAGGCACAATGCACATACAAATGCTGGTATTTTGGCAGTATGCACATTGATAAATTCATCTCTTCCTCACATTGTGCAGTATTCAAAACCATCATCAATGCAAGGACCGGTGAAAGACTTTAATTTCGCAGTGCAAGCAATCCGCTGACAGCCTCCTGCGGTGTATAACCACCCGGAGTGCGATCAAAATTTTTGACAGCAGATATCCAACGCGAACAATACAATTCAGCATCTTCCCTGCTGATGTCAATGCAAACATCCGTTAACGAAGATATAACAGCATTGATTCCATCCTTATCTGTATCAAACAAGACGCAAACCGCTTCGAGTTTTTCGGGGCGGTATTTTTCTGCCTTCTCAAGCAGTTGCGGATGAAACGCAGTGCAGGCTTTGCCGTGAGGAACATTGTATTTTTCGGTCAGAATGTAACCTGCTGTATGCGGAAAAGCGGTTCCCGTAACATTGATAGCAAGTCCTGCATAAAGTGAAGCGGCATATAATTCATTTCGCATGGACGAATCTATTGAAATTTGCTTACTCTCATTCAGCTTTTTCAGATTCAGCCAAAGAAGCGACAACGCTTTGATTGCATACAATTCAGACAAATCATTGGCTGTATTGGAAAAATAAGACTCCAACGCATGTGCGTATGCATCAAGTGCAGTTGAAACGGTAATATTATAATTCGCAGTTGATGTATATTCAGCATCACAAAACGATACAGCTGCATAGCAATCAGCACCTGAAATGCTTTTTTTGAATCCGTCTGCATCTGTCAACACTGCAACACCCGTTACTTCACTGCCGGTACCGGCTGTAGTGCCGACAAGATATAAGGGCAGTCTTGCAGAAGGAATTTCGCGTTTGTATATTGACCTGCAATCCAGTTTTTCATCAGCAGCAAAAATAGCAACAGCCTTGGAAGCATCCAATGCAGAACCGCCACCGATGCCGACTATAAAATCAGCTCCGAAATCACGTGCAATTTCACCTGCTTTATAACATGACTCTACCGTGGGATTTTCATTTATTTCAGAAAAAATGCGATATTCTGTATTTATCGAATCAAGAACATTGCATACATCAGCAAGCGCACCGCTTTTGAGGGCACCGCTTTTCCCCGTAACTAAAAGACATCTTTTACCGGCATTGCTCCAGATTTCAGCATTATTTTTTACACAATTTTTTCCGCTAATCACTTTGACGGGCATATAATGGTTGATGATTCTCTGATCCATAATCAGAACTCCCTTTTAAATTTATAAATATTATATCTAAACAATATAGAAAAGTAAATTGTTTTTTTAATTTTTTTAATATTTTCTTGACAAACGCTGTTCATGAGCGTAAAATCATTTTAATAATCATAAAGGCAGGGTTGCATATGGCAAAATACATCCTTTCCCTCGACCAAGGCACAACAAGTTCACGTGCAATTGTTTTTGATAAAACCGGCAGCATTGTTGCCAAGGCTCAACACGAGTATCCGCAGATCTATCCGAAGGCAGGATGGGTTGAACACAATCCTTTTGACATCTTGAAAAGTCAGTTACGCGCGTTGGCAGATGCACTTATCAACGGACAGATCGAAGCCAAGGATATTGCTGCGATCGGTATCACAAATCAGCGTGAAACCACCATACTTTGGGATAAAACCACCGGAAAGCCCGTTTACAATGCCATTGTGTGGCAGTGTCGCAGAACTGCTGAAATGTGCGAAGCTTTGAAGAACGAAGGCTTGGGAGAATACATTCAGGATCATACGGGACTTATCATCGATGCTTATTTCTCAGGCACAAAAATAAAATGGATCCTTGATAATGTACCCGAAGCAAAGAAGCTGGCTGACGAAGGCAAGCTTTTGTTCGGAACGGTTGACACATGGCTGATCTGGAATCTTACAGGCGGTCGAGTTCATGTTACCGACTATTCAAATGCAGCAAGAAGCATGCTGTTTGATGTAGATGCATTAAAATGGGACGAATTCCTCTGTGATAAACTCGGCATACCCATGAGTCTGTTGCCGCGTGTTGTTCCGTCAAGTGATGTCTACGGTGCTGTTGCCCCCGGGATTCCCGGCATAGAAGCATTGGCTGGTGTGCCGATCTGTTCAGCAATCGGTGATCAGCAGGCTGCATTGTTCGGTCAGGCTTGCTTCAAACCCGGTCAGGCTAAGAACACATACGGTACAGGTTGCTTCCTGTTGATGAACACCGGTGAAAAGCGTGTTCGCTCCAGAAATAATCTTATTACCGGTATTGCATGGGGATTGAACGGCAAGATTGAATATTGCATAGAAGGCAGTGCCTTCAATGCAGGCAGTGTTATTCAGTGGTTGCGTGATGAAATGCAGCTTATAAAAAGCGCACCCGAATGTGACAAGCTTGCAGAAAGTGTTCCGGATGCAAACGGCATCTATCTTGTTCCTGCATTCACCGGCATGGGCGCTCCTTATTGGGATATGTATGCAAGAGGAGCCATTGTCGGCATGACAAGAGGCACCAATCGCAAGCATATCGCAAGAGCAGTTCTTGAATCGATCGCATATCAGATGACAGATCTGCTTGAAGCCATGACAGCCGATTCCGGCATTCAGCTTGAAGAACTCCGTGTAGACGGCGGTGCATCTGTCAGCAATATCATGATGCAGATTCAGGCAAATATGATCAATACAAAGGTCAATCGTCCAAAGACAGTTGAAACCACAGCACTCGGCGCTGCTTACCTGGCAGGTCTTGCAGTCAACTTCTGGGACAACAAAGCAGAAATTGAAGCAATCCGTGAAGTTGATCGTGAATTTACTCCGCAGATTGAACAATCCGAACGCAATCGCATTTATGCCGGCTGGAAAAAAGCCGTTACTCGTGCAAGCGATTGGGAAGAACACAAATAAGTATATTTTTACCCTTTGGAGGTTATTTAATAATGGCAAGAGTTTACAATTTTTCCGCAGGTCCTTCCATGTTACCGGAAGAGGTTCTCAAAAAAGCGGCTGCAGAAATGCTTGATTACGAAGGCTGCGGTCAGTCCGTCATGGAAATGTCACATCGATCCAAAACCTTTGATAAGATAATCAAAGATGCTGAACAGCTTTTCCGTGAACTGATGAATATTCCTGACAATTATAAGGTTCTGTTCCTGCAGGGCGGTGCGTCCACACAGTTTGCAGCCATTCCCATGAACTTCATGAACAAGAACAAGAAGGCTGACTTCATCATCACAGGTCAGTGGGCAAAGAAGGCATATCAGGAAGCTGCAAAATACGGCGCTGCACGTGCAGTTGCATCTTCGGCAGACAAGACATTCTCTTATATCCCCAAGACCACGGCGGCTGATTTTGACAAGGATGCCGACTATGTTTATATCTGCATGAACAATACAATTTACGGCACAAAATTCCCCGAGCTTCCTGATGTCGGCGATATTCCGCTGATTGCAGATATTTCCTCCATGTTCCTCTCCGAGCCTGTTGATGTCAGCAAGTTTGCCGTTATTTACGGCGGCGCACAGAAGAATATTGCTCCTGCAGGTCTTACGGTTGTCATCATCCGCGAGGATATGCTCGGCAACGCAATGGACATCACGCCCACCATGCTTAATTACAAAGTCATGGCTGACAATGATTCTCTTTACAACACTCCCCCTTGCTATACCATTTATATGTGCAAGCTTGTTCTTGAGTGGATCAAGGAACAGGGCGGCGTTGAAGCAGTTCATGCTACCAATATCAAGAAGGCTGACATTCTTTACAATTATCTTGATTCTTCTTCCATGTTCAGCTCTACCGTTGCAAAAGAAGATCGTTCTCTCATGAATGTTCCTTTTGTGACAGGAAACGATGAACTGGATGCTAAATTCGTCAAAGAAGCAACTGCAGCAGGTTTTGTGAATCTCAAGGGACATCGCTCTGTTGGCGGTATGCGTGCTTCCATATACAATGCAATGCCTGTTGAAGGCGTTGAGAAGCTTGTTGAATTCATGAAAGAATTCGAAAAAGCAAACAGCTAAGAAAGGTCAAATTGATTATGTATAACATTCTCACTCTCAACAAGATATCCGAAAAAGGTCTTGCGCGTCTTGATGCTGAAAAATATACCTGCATGAACGAAACCGATACTCCTGATGCCGTTATCGTCCGTTCTGCATCCATGCATGACATGGAAATGCCTTCTTCTCTGCTTGCAATAGCAAGAGCCGGTGCAGGTTACAACAATATTCCCGTAGCCGCTTGTACCGAAAAGGGCATCTGTGTGTTCAACACCCCCGGTGCAAATGCAAATGCTGTCAAAGAACTGGTTATCTGCGGCTTGTTCCTTGCCTCCCGTCGCATTGTTCCTGCAATCGAATGGTGCCGCACACTCAAAGGTAACGGCGCTGAAGTCGGCAAAATGGTCGAAAAGGGAAAAGGCAATTTTGCAGGTCCCGAAATTCTCGGCAAAACCCTTGGCGTATATGGCATGGGCGCAATCGGTGTTCTTGTTGCCAATGCAGCGGCTGCACTCGGCATGAAAGTCATCGGTTATGATCCCTATATTTCCGACAAGGCAGTTGCCGCCCTCAATAAATCCGTTTCATTGACCGCAAACGAAGAAGATCTCTTTGTTCTTTCTGACTATCTGACACTGCATGCACCCTTAACAGATTCCACCAGAGGTGTTGTCAATGCTGCAAACCTTGCAAAAGCAAAAGACGGTATCCGTGTTCTGAACTTTGCACGCGGTGAGCTTGTTGATTCCGCTGACATTATTGAAGCTGTGAACTCCGGCAAATGTGCAGCATATGCAACAGACTTCCCCACCGATGAGCAGCTTGGAGTAGATGGCATCATCGCCATTCCGCATCTCGGTGCCTCCTCTCCCGAATCAGAAGAAAACTGTGCTATGATGGCAGCAGATCAGATCAGTCTGTATCTTGAAACCGGTAATGTAGTAAACTCCGTCAATCTCCCCTGCATCAGCAAGGAAGCCGACGGCACTGCAAGATTGACCGTTATTTCTGCTGACAACAAAACAGAAGCAGTTCTCTCCGCACTGAATGAAAACGGCATCACAGTTAAATCACATATTGATGCAGTTCGCGCCAATATCGGCTATGCAATCATTGATACTGATGACGCAATCAGCGAAGTAGCAACCAATGCTGTTAAGGCTGTAGACGGTGTCATTGCTGTCCGAGTAATCTGAATATAACATAAAAGACTTGCGCCATTGCGTGCAAGTCTTTTTTTGGGAGAAAACATGAATATCATAAAAACAAATATAAATATTGAAAATGTTGAACCTTTCACACTCATCCACATGAGTGATACGCACTTATGCCTTGCAGACAATCGAAATGATGAAAGAAAAATCGAGCTTGCTGAACGCAGAACAAAATCATTTCCGCAAGCCGAGAAAATGATTCAAGATGTCAATGCATTCAATCGTGACACCAATTATACAATTGTACATACGGGTGATTTGATTGATTTTGTTTCATTTGCAAACCTTGATGCTGCAAGAGCGTTCACAGACCAAAATGATGTGTTTATGGCTGCCGGCAACCATGAATTCAGTCTGTATGTAGGTGAAGCGTTTGAAGATGAAGCCTACCGCAATCAGAGTCTTGCACTTGTACAAGACTCATTCAAGAACAACATACGGTTTGCATCGAGAAAAATCAACGGTATAAACCTGATTGCGATAGACAATTCATATTATCGTATCGATCAGGAACAGCTTGAGCAGCTGAAAGCCGAATTATCTTTACCGATGCCTGCGATTCTGTTTTTACATGTGCCGTTATATACACCTGCAATGTACAACTGCATGCTCTGCGATCACCAAAGCAAGGATGCAGCACTGATGAATGTTCCTGAAGAAAAAATGAGCAGTTACAGCGACTACAGATACCGTCAGCAAAAGGCTGACAAAACGACAAAACAAGCATACGATCTGATTGTCAGCAGTAAAAATATAAAAGCAATTTTTACGGGTCATCTTCATTTTGACTATGAAGATAAAATTACCGAAACACTGACACAGTATATCACCGGCTGCACAACAAGCCGCATCATTTCATTTAACTGAATAATAAAATTTAACAGCGTGTACTGCAACAAAACAGTACACGCTGTTATCTTAATTATTGAACAGGAACAGCTTCAAGTTCTTTTTCAGCCTCCAGTTTCGCTCTGCGCTCTTTCAGGGTTGCCTCAATGTGCTCTCTCTTTTGTTTATCATCCTTCACAAAACTGATAATGATAAGATAAAGAACTGCGCCTACAACAGGACCAAGCACAAACATCGGCCACTGCCATTTGATAAATGTTTCATTCTGCGGTCTTCCCTGTTCCTTCGCATAACTGTCATAACCGAGACGTTTGAGTATTTGGCCTTCAAGCATGGACGCGACACCGCTTTGCATTTTGGTTGTAAAGTTCTGCATGGAGAACGAAACACCTTCCGAACGGATGCCTGTCTTGTATTCAACCTCATCAATCGAGTCGCTGGTCAAGGAACGATGTGCAATATCCATCATGCTGCCGGGAAGATTGATGAGTGAAGTCAACACTGTCATGATAATAAACTTCGGTAAAGAATTATAACCGACAAAATAAATAGCAACACGCAAGGCAATTGCCATAAACTGTGACGAAAGAAGAATCTTCTTCATGCCGCCCATTTTGTCTGCAATTTTGTTAGCAAAGAACATTGCAAATGCACCGGGAATACCTGCAAACAGACCATACATAAACTCCGCTGTCATGCCGTCAATTGTGCTTTCACCGACTTTCAGAGTGACACAATTCTCAAAGAAATATGCATTCTGAACCTTGGGGCTGAATGCCTGCGAAAAACGCGCAAACGAAATAAGAAGCAAAGTCGGATTATGACGAAGAATGGTCAGTGATTGCCACAGGCTTTCTTCTTCCGGTAACTCGGCATGAATGCGTTCATGCATGCGATATGCATTCATGGAAAGTAATTCACCGCCAAGACCGAATACAAATGCACAGATGAGGAAAATATGGACATCCGAGACTCCCATCCCACCCAAAATGGAACGAACCTGTTGGAATGTGCCGACTATGGCACCACCTGCGCCTGCACCGATGGAAACCCATTGTGCAACACGAGATCGCTCCTGTGAATGCGGTGAGGATAGTGCTATCATACCCCACAAGCTGACATCCTGGAATGAATAGAACAAGTCAAACAGGAAGTACAGAACAAGAATATAGGCAACTTTTCCGTTTTCACTGAAATTGACATTAACAAACATCAATGAAACAAGAATGCCGAGAATGGGCGGTGTGAAAAGCAGATAGGGGCGCAGCTTCATATACGGCTTATACTTTCTTCTGTCCACAAAGCCGCCGACAATCGGGTCATTGATTGCATCCCAGACATGACTGAGTGAAAAAATGGCACCGACCTTGGCAGGGTCCATGTGCAAAAGATTGACACAGAAATACTTAAGCCAGCTTGAGGTATAGCTATAAGTCAGATTCTGTCCGGTCAGCCCCGATGCCAATGCAAAGATTTCATTGTTGGGGACATAGCCTTCCCCTTTTGTTTCTTTGGAAAACAAAAAGAATGATTTCATAAGCACCTCCGTAAATATTTACTTACAGTATAACATTTAAAACAAAAAATGTAAATAAAATTTTTAAAATTACTGCATATTTCCATTGAAAACACAGAATAATTATGATAATATTGAGAAGTTGTAATTAACGACTAATCAATATTCTCACGGAGAATTTTAAATGAAAAATACAATCTGCTTCATCTGCACATTATTGTTAATTTCTGTCTGTCTGACATCTTGTTCTTTTTTACAGGTACCGCAGCCGACAACAGTTCAAACGGAACCGCCAACCATTGTGGAACCGACGCCGCCACCAACGGCCCCCCCTACTCTACCTCCCGCACCGGCAATCGATGCAGCTGCTTCGATTGTATATGATCTGAAAAATCACAAATATTTACATCAGCAATCATCGCAAGCAAAAATTGCACCTGCATCCATTACAAAGCTGCTGACGGCATGTCTTACATTGGAATATCTGAACACTGACGATGCAATTACCGTCGGTACAGAGCTGAAGCTTTTACAACCGAATTCAAGCGTCTGTCTGTTGGCACAAGGACATCGTCTTACTGTTTTGGATTTATTATACGGTCTTTTACTTCAATCCGGCAATGATGCAGCATATACGCTTGCTGTCAATGTAGCAAGAAAAGATACCGGTGATTCCTCTATGAGTGATGCTGCAGCAGTCGAGCATTTCATCTCTCTTATGAATACCTTTGCACAAGAAATCGGAATGAAAAACAGTCATTTTGTAAGTCCAGACGGGTATGACACCCCGGAGCAGTATGTTACCGCAGATGATGTATTGTTGCTCGCTATGAAAACAAAGCAATATCCTGTAATCAATATGATCACAGCAACACAAAAAATAGATGTTCAATTCCTGTCCGGCGAAACAATCACATGGACCAACTCAAATATGTTTCTTGATACAACAAGCATTTATCACAACCCGTATGTTGTCGGAATGAAAACAGGCACCACAGAGAATGCCGGCACTTGTCTGCTCACCAGTTACAATGACGGAGATTATGATCTTATCATTTTTGTAGCAGGCTGCAAAACGGATGAATCGCGCTATACCGAAACCGCAACATTGATTTCATGGGCAATACAATAAGTCAAAGCACCGCATCAGCGGTGCTTTTGTTATATCGCATCAGATTGCCAGGATTCAATTCTCTCTTTCATGCCTGCAATATCGAGAATCCCATAGGCAAAGCCCTTCCTTACAAGTGAAACCGGTAAAAATTCATCATATTTTTCAAATAGAGGCACTTCATTTTCATAAACAAGCTCAAGAGGATCGAATTCCTTGTCACTCTCCGCTTTTAACACTTTAAAAAATGTTGCCGCATCGGCATTCATTCTAAATTGTATAAAATATGGCCTTGAAGCATCCAAACCTTTTAGTCCGAGTGCATCTGCACATTTTATCTTTAAGAAGCGTTCCAATGCAAGAAATGCATAACTTCCGAGCCACGGAAACAAACACCACATATCGCCGCCGAGATTGATAAGCGATTGCGACACAACACCTGAATAAACTGCCGTTTGTCGCGACTGTTGAAGTCGAACAGCGGCATTTTTCATTATGTATGGATATGACTTATCTTCCGCAAGTACCATACGCATGCGTTCAAGCACCTTCGTATGCACTGCGCCCGGACATTCTCCGAAATAAGCAGGAACCTTCCCCCTTACCTGCAGACAATAGACCAATCTGCGCTTATGATCCACTTCATCAACAAGCCATACATGACCGGCAATGGCTATTTTTTCACCCGGAGGTGGCGGCATAACAAGAGTACCGAGCTCATGCGAACCACAACGTACAGTATATTCTTCACTTTCCTGAAAAACAGCATAGAATTTGAATGAATTGATCTGTCTTTCTCCTGCAAGTCCAACGATCAAGCCACCTTCATCTGTTCTCTGTATATGATTTGTATCCAATAAGTGTCTCAATAAAACTTTATAATCATCCTGCGTAATACGTCGGAATGCCTGCAGCGGTAACACTTTGGATGCCAGCTGTGCCGCAGACATTTCTCCGCAGGAAGCAAGCGTTGACATGGTCTGATGATATAAAAGGCTGAACGGTAATCTGTCAAGCTTCGGCGGCTCAACCCACCTTTCCTCCAGATACAATTGAATTAAAGCAATTCCCTGCAAAAGCTTCCAAGGAACGGTTTCAGGCAACATTGCGCGTGCCTCTGCAATGTCTTCACGGATAACAAACCACATTTCAGGCGGCAAATCACGACGGCCTGTTCTTCCGAGGCGTTGTAAGAAGGAGGAAACTGTAAAAGGTGCATCAATCTGAAAAGCCCGTTCCAATCGACCGATGTCGATACCCAATTCAAGCGTAGCCGTTGTAATGGTTGTTTGAAACTGTTCATCGTCCTTCATAACAGCTTCTGCTGTTTCACGATAAGATGCGGAGAGATTACCGTGATGAATCAAAAAACGATCAGGCTCATGATTCAACTCGCAATAGCTGCGCAAGGTTGTCGTGACTGCCTCGCACTCCTCTCTTGAATTCACAAAAACAAGACACTTGCGATCTCTTGTATGCTCAAATACATACCCAAAACCGGGATCTGCATGATCAGGAGCATGATCTGTCGGAGCACTCAGCACAGGCAAAACAGACTCTGTCTGTAATGCCGATTCGGATTGCTCACCTTGCACATAAAAATGCTCCATCGAAATTCGCCATCGAACCTTTTCTGCCTGCAATTGCGGAATCAATGTTTTTCTACCGGTTCCGGAAGATAAATAATCACCCATTTTCTGCGGTTCACCGAGTGTTGCCGACAAACCGATTCGGCGCGGATTTACCCCTGCAAGCTTCGACAAACGTTCAATCAGGCATATAGTTTGTCCACCACGGTCACCGCGTAAAATAGCGTGAACCTCATCGATCACAATATATCGAAGATCACAGAACAGCTTGTTAATATGCGAATGCTTACGCATAAGCAAGGCCTCAAGAGATTCAGGGGTGATCTGCAGGATCCCCGACGGATTTTTTAATAGCTTATTTTTGTGTGATTGAGAAACATCACCGTGCCAGTGCCATACAGGAATATCTGCCTCACGACAAAGATCTGCAAGTCGGTAAAACTGATCATTTATAAGTGCTTTTAGTGGGCCTATATACAAAGCACCGATTGAACAAGGTGGATTTTCATACAGGTCTGTTAATATCGGAAAGAAGGCAGCTTCTGTTTTTCCGGAAGCGGTTGAAGCACACAATAAAAGATTATCATCGGTTTCAAAAATCGCTTCTGAGGCAGCAATCTGCACAGCACGCAGGGATTGCCATTCATTGCTGTAAATAAAATCCTTAATGAATGGTGCATAGCGGTCAAAATAGTTCATTCTTATACCTCAAATTCTGCAAAGGAACCTGCCTCTGCCTCTTGCAGCGGCGTTTTTGCAAATGAGAAATCCTGTGATGACAATAATTGAGAAATGCTTGTTTGCGGATTTTGCTGAATAATATTCAGTAATTCAATAAAATCACGGATCACTTCACGGGGAGTGATACTTGAATCGGCTCCGATCCTTCCGTATTCAATTCTGATAAACGAAATCAGATCAGCCTGCGTCAAAATCGGGTCATAAGAATACAATACTGCATGAATATCACGAAGTTTCTCTACAAGAATCAGCATTTCTTCATTCGTCAGAGCATTCAGACGGATAACAGGTGCAAGAAGATCGGTCATCTTACTATCCGAAAATCGGCCTGCCTGCAAACGGGAACGAAGTGCTTCATAACTGAAGATACCGCGGTGTCTGTCTTCCATTGCCTGGGGTGTCGCACACATAATAAATCCCATATACTGCGACTTTCCCTGCAATGCATCATTGTATATTGTCAGCAATTTTTCATAATTATATTGCCGCGTGATACTGTTCGGAATTTTATAGATATTCACCAATTCATCAATCAATATCAGCATTCCGTTATAACCTGCCAATTTCAAAAATGCAGAAAAGAGTTTAAGATAATCATACCAGTCCTCATCCGTTATACAGATATTGATACCAAGTTCGGCTTTTACCTCTGTCTTGTTCACATATTCACCGCGAAACCATTTTAAAACAGCAGCCCGTTTTTCCTGTTCATCATTCTTTACTGCAAAATAATAAACAGATAGAAGCTTTCCGAAATCAAATCCGTGAACAAATTCAGTCAAAGAATCAATAATGGAGTGAATCTTCAGTAAAACAAGTTCATCAAATACATCATTTTGCAGCTGTGCACCATGCTTTGTAATGACTTCATGCTGAATACCACTGATCCAGCGATCCAGGATCAAAGGCAAAGCACCGCCTTCAGGTCTTGTTTTTGTAGACATATTACGAATCAACTCACGATATGTTGCCAGACCTTGTCCTTTGGTTCCCTGCAATCTTCTTTCAGGCGAAAGATCTGCATCCAGAACAACAAAATTGCGATCCATGCAATACGCTCGGATGGTTTGCAATAAAAAACTCTTACCGCTGCCATACTTACCCACAATGAATCGAAATGCCGAACCACCCTCGGCAATAATATCAACATCATGTAACAAAGCATTGATTTCATCTTTTCTGCCGACCGTAATATACGGCAGACCGATTCGAGGTACAACGCCGCCTTTCAACGCATTCATGAGTGTTTGAGCAATTCTTTTCGGTATATTCATAAACCAAGATATCCTTTCAAAAAATCTTCATAATCTTCCGGGATTATGGGTTTGTCATCCTCGAAAATAATGACTGTATCATTGCATTCATCAAACAACAACTCATTGATTTCATCACATAAAAGTCCAATCGTTGTATTATTTTCTTTCAGAAGCTCAGAAAACGGTTCATTGTTAAGAAGATGTATAAGAAACTTTGTCTGCAACGGATTCAGGATTGCAGGTTCACATTCCGTTTTATCTGCTTTTAGCAGCAGTTCTTCTTTTGCATCATCATTATAAATCAAAAGTCGTTCCTGTGTAACAGCAGCATCATTTCTGATTACATTCAACATGTGCAGATCTATTTCAATTTTTGGAGCTTTTTCATATTGTTCACGGATTATATAGTTTTCGATGCAACGCTGAACAGTTTCTTCCCATTCAATCGGAATTGAGCCACCTTTTAAGCTGTGATTAAAGTGATATTGTCTTCGTAAAAAACAGTCAATGGTTCTCAAAAGCTCTCCGACACGCTGTAATCTTCCGGCAAAAGGGATAAACTGTATGCATTGCCATTGCCCTTTTGTATAAAAATATTCTTCTGCATCACTGACCTTATATTCATAGTCTTCTCTGCGAATTCGGTCATAAAAGACAGCTCCGGCAAACAAAGATCGCTTACCGGTGTTAAAAGAACCGAAAAAGAAATCACGATCAGGAAACAAGCTGCTGCTTTTATAATACTTATTCAGTTCTCTCACAACATCTGCAATAACGGCAATACACACATCACTTTTGTATTTAAAAAACCGAGAAGCCTGCATGTTATAAGAAGAAATTTTCTGTAAAGCATCATAAACATCACGATCAGGGTGATTTTCTGCATCAACTAAAATCACCATATCTGATTTATCATTAAATGAAGGAATTTTTTTCAGGAACTCTGCATTCAGATTATAATATATACAATAATCCTTCAGCCATCTGTTCATATAAGTTTCAATATAATAATCCAGTGTACGATATTCCTGAAAAAAATCAAACAGCTTCAAAAAACCATCCTCTGCATTTGTTGCACCAATACCGTTTATCAATTCATAAATGTAAACATAAGCAAATGAAAGAGATGTTTTGTGTATTTCACCTTTTCTAACTTTTGTACGCCATGTGAAATAATAACGCAGTTGTGCATCAGACATTGATGAATAGGTCGGATAATACCGTAAAAATTCGACATTGTGCTCATAATAATCCTCATGATGCTCCATAAAACGCGCTTGTTTATAAAAAATCTGATTTTCAGGCTCGTTATAAGCTTTTCTTGCAATATCGCGCATATTTCTGTAGACAGGTGGTGTAAAATTTGCCATCTGAGATGCGGTCATCAAAATCGGTTCATCACGATATATTTTTTGTGACAAATTCTCTTTTTCAGATAAATGACTTTCCGCTAATACTCTGTTTAACAGATCCTGATCCGATGCCATAATATACTCCGTAAGATAAATCGAATGTTTGTTCTATTATAGCAAACTTTTGTTTGCTTTTCAAGATAAAAAATGGAATCAGGTTTATTTTTTTTATTTTTATTCAAAAAAAAATAGTAGATAAAAAAATTTTAATGATGAACAAAAATCTTGCACAGATGCCTTTAGTATGATATAATGATCAAAAAATTGCTGTCTTCATTTGAAGGAGAATAAAGATGAATAATCCAGTCGAAAAAAAAGATACCGTTGCAGAAGGCATTCGTCTGAACCTCAAAACGGTACTGATGATCAGCATTCTTGCGATTGTTCTTGTCATTGCAGCAGGTGTGCTGTCACATGTAATTCCGCAAGGTGCTTACACCGCTTCTCAGATCGTTGACAATGTTGAAATTTTTGATCCCGATTCTTATGTTCAGTTTACGGATCAGGAGCCTCTTGCTTGGTGGCGGATTTTACTTTCTCCGTTTCTGGCATTAAATCCCGCAAACGATTATTTTCTGACGGGCATTATTATTGTTGTATTTATTGTTGTTATCGGCGGTACATTTCTGATTGTGGACGAATGCGGTGTACTGAAATACATCATGGGTATCGTGGTTGAGAAATTCTCAAACAGAAAGTATTTCTTATTGGCTCTTATAGTATTTATCTGCATGCTTTTAAGTTCTACTGCCGGCATTCTTGAAGAAGCGATAACACTTGTCCCCATTGCTGTTGCAATTTCCTTGGCATTAGGCTGGGACTCACTTGTCGGACTTGGTATGAGCTTGATTGCAATAGCCTTCGGCTTTACTGCTGCAACATTCAATCCGTTCAATGTAGTAACAATACAAAAAATGGCAGGATTGGAAATTTATTCAGGTCTTGGTTTCCGCATTATCGTATTATTTGTGGTTTATGCTATTCTTGCAGCTTTTCTGATTCTGTATGCAAAGCGAATTGAAAAAGATCCGCAGAAATCACTTTGCTATGAAAGCGATTTGCAGATGCGTGATAAGTATCCGATAGATGTTTGCAAACAAGCGCTACAGAACAAAAAAATTGCCAAAGCAAGTAAAGCATTCGGCATTTGTCTCGGCTGTGTTTTTCTGCTGATTGCACTTGATTTTGCACTTGGCATGGGAGGAACTATTTCATCTGCAGCAATGCCTGTAATGTTTGCAGCAGGTGCCGTTCTGGCAGCAGTTTTCTCAGGTATGAGCAAAAGTGACTTCTTTAAAAACTTCGGCAAAGGAATTAAAACAATTCTTCCCATATTGCCGTTCTTTGTTCTCATTCTTGCAATCATATATGTTTTAACGGAAGGACAGATTCTGCCGACCATCCTTCATTATGCCTATACGCATATTCAGGGATTGAATCCTTATATATGCATTCTTGTTATCTTCTTATTGATCATGGCATTGGAATTTTTCATCGGCAGCGGTTCCATCAAGGCACTGCTGACAATGCCTGTAATTCTGCCGCTTGCAAATATGCTGGGTATAACAAGTCAGAGTGTTATTCTTTCCTTCTGTCTTGGTGATGGCTTCACAAACCTTCTTTATCCTACCAGCGGTATTATGATCATTGCGATCGGTATGGTGGGTGTTACATATAAAAAATGGTTAAAATTCTCTGCTCCGTTGTTTATAGCAGAATTTGCAGCATCGATCATATTTATGATGCTTGCAATTTCTTGCAATTACAAATAAAAATGATAAAATTTGACTTGATATTATACTTTTGCAGAGTTATAATATAGACAATAATCCAAAGGAGTGTTGATTTATGGCCAATATTAGTACATATATTGAAAATTTCGGCAATATTCCTTTTTCAGAATTGCCTTATACCGATGGTGATGATTTTTCACTGAATAACATTTTTTATATGCCTCTTGAAAAAGTGGCTCCTTCTGAATTTGAGAAAAAGCCTAAAACGCTCGGTCATTATGCACAGGCGTTTTATGCTATGAACAACTATAAAATGGTATCTGCCGGACTTGTTTTACCAAAGCACATTTGCCGTCGTTTGGTGAAAATGTCATACAGCAGACGCTTTGCCGCTATCAAGCTGACCGGCGTTCGCTCTGTTCTTGACAACGAAAATACGGTTCAATTTGCTGCGGCAACATTCATTCTTCCGAACAAGGTCAATGTCCTTGCATTTCGCGGAACTGATGACACCATTTTAGGCTGGATAGAAGATTTTGATCTTCTGCTGAAAGGAAAAACAGGATCGCATGATCTGGCAGTTCAATACCTTGAAGAAGCAGCTGCAAATCTTGAGGGCGATATTTTTGTGACGGGACACTCAAAGGGCGGTCACCTGGCTCTGTATGCGGCATTACATTGTTCTGAAGAAACCCGTAAGCGCATCAAAAGAGTGTACAATAATGACGGACCCGGCTTTGCAGACGATGCGTATCTTTACAGTGATGAATATAAAGAGATCCGTCCCGTTTATCGTCATTTTATTCCTGACAGTTCCCTGTTTGGACTTATGCTCAAGCATGATAATGATTTCAAGGTAGTAAAGAGCAGCGTTCCGTTCCTTGGTCTTGTACAGCATGATATATGCACATGGCAACTTGACGGTGCCTTACCTGTTCTCACAGATGATATTACCGCCGTTGGTAAGGTGCAGGGTGAAGCTTTTGCAAACACCATTGAACAAGCTACCCATGAAGATATCAATGGATTCAGAACCATACTCAATGATACATTCATGGCAACCGGTACGGAAAATCTCTCGGGTTTTGCAAAAAATATCGTCACCTCTGTTCCTAAAATGATTGTTAATTATTTTGACCATGACAAAGATACGAGAAAGCATTTCTGGAATGCAACTACTACTATTCTCGTCAATTTCGGCAAATCTGCAGTATCAGCAGCAAAGGGTGAAATCGTTTATCCTGTTATCATACAGACTGAAAATATTTAATTACGAATCGATAGGTATACAATATGCTAATGGTTTTTATGACGGCACTCGGGGTCGGATTTGCAACCGTTTTCGGTGCAATCATCGGGTTCATTATAAAAAAGCCGTCACACAAATTCAATGATATTATACTTGCTTTTGCTGCAGGTGTAATGTTGTCTGCCGCATTATTCGGCCTGATTGCCGAATCAATTGCTCTCGGCGGCAAACATGCCATATTTATAACAATTTTCGGCATTGTTGCTGGTGCCGCATGCATGATTCTGGTTGATAAACTGCTTCCTCATTTGCATAACTTATCGGGAAGCGAACAAGAATCGCATCCGAAGAACACGAATAGCATCAACAAGGTGTTGCTTTTTGTCATTGCAATCGCAATTCACAATCTCCCGGAGGGTCTTGCTGCAGGTGTTGGTTTCGGAACAGGTAACAATGCGCAAGCACTAAGCATAGCCGCAGGGATTGCATTACAGAATATTCCTGAAGGCATGGTAATCATTGCACCAATGCTCTCAGTAGGCATTAAAAGACGGCGTGCATTTCTGATTGCATTGTTTACCGGTCTTATCGAAGTGATCGGTACACTCATCGGCTATCTCGGTGTGCATTTTTCTGAAGCTGCACTCCCCTTGGGGCTTGCTTTTGCAGGCGGTACCATGCTTTATGTTGTCAGCGATGAAATCATTCCGGAAACACACGCACACGGCAACGAACGAGCCGCTACACTCTCTCTTCTGATCGGATTCTGTGTTATGCTGTTGTTTGATTCGTTCGTAAGTTAATCTCTTCATCAACTTTTATGTTTTTTACTTTACTTAATTCATTCTCATTATGCAATAAACCGGGCTCAATGAACCCGGTTTATTTTTTACTTTATAGGAAACTGCGTTCCTATAAAGCAAAAAAAATTATATGTCCCTCCGTCGCCCGTTGCACGTGCTCGGAGATGGACGAATCGAAAACGGTCGCCGCGTTACGGCGAAGCCGTTTTCTTGTGAATAAGTATATATTGATACAGAAATTATCGTACTATTTAGGTCCGAATAAAAACTATATATCTTCTTTTTCGATTTCTTTTTTTAGTCTTTTCAGTATTTTCTTCTCAAGGCGTGAAATATAGCTTTGAGATATTCCCATCAAATCAGCAACCTCCTTTTGTGTATACTCTTTATTGCCGAACAGTCCGAAACGAAGGGTAATGATATCCTTTTCTCTTGAAGGCAGCCTTGCAACACATTGCATCAACAATTGAATATCATCCTCATTTTCAAGATCAGCACCGACATTCTGCACAGGGTCTGTCAAAACATCACTGAAATGCAATTCATTGCCGTCCCAATCCGTATTCAACGGTTCGTCCAGCGAGACCTCATTACGAAGATTGCCATTCTTACGCAGATACATCAATATCTCATTACTGATACATCTACTTGCGTATGTAGCCAATTTAATATTTTTATCTGGGCAGAATGTATTTACAGCTTTGATCAAACCGATCGTGCCGATCGAAACAAGATCCTCTTGAGCAACACCTGTATTGTCAAATTTTTGCGCTATATAAACAACAAGGCGCAAATTATGCACAATTAACGGCTCTCTCGCTGAATTATCACCATTTAATATTCGTTCAAGTAAATCATTTTCTTCATTGTTTTTAAGTGGAGCAGGAAGCACCTGCGGACCACTGACATAATAGACTCCTCTATTTCCGATAAGCCATAAATATAATTTATAGATTCCTGACAGATTATCTGTTGCTATTTTCATTCAAACCCTCCTGTATGTCACCGGATATCAACAAAGACGGATGAAGCAGCATCCGACAATGTAATTCCTCAAAAGTATTATCAGTCAATGCAAGAATGCAATCATTGCTATTTATGATCTGCCTTCCCTTTATAATTTCCAAACGGTCAGGCTTTATCGTTGGCAACAAAGCACTGCCGGCTGCAAATCGAGTATAAACAACTGCTACGCGTGATTCCCAACCGTGTTCAAATGATTCTTCAAGCTGTGTATTTCCGTTTACAAAAAACCGCACTTGTTTTGGCATTAAAGGCAGCAATACATCTTTATTCAAAATACAAACCGGTTTACCGCTGAAGGGATCCAACAATGTATTACCACTATCAAACATTGCTGTCGTTTCAACATATACTCCATCAATATAGATTCTGACAGTGTATATCTCATTTGACGGCATTCGTTGGAAAAATAATATTATAAATTTCAACAACAAATAACATATACACATACCTATCAACAGAAACGGAAATTCAACATGGATATAAATATTAGCATTTTTAACATACACAAGAGAATTTTGAAAAAGATTCTCAAGCAAGAGCAATAATCCTGAAAATGAAATATTTACTGCAAAAAATGATATGGAAAATCTGACAATTTTACGAATGCTTCTTAAACTGAATGTCAGACACACAATACTTGTACACATAAAAAACTTTAACAAAACAGAGAGTAAGAAATGTATTTCAGGAGCCAACACAATCAGCGAATAAATAGCACCGATAACTGAGCCGATGAACAATCGCAACTTTTTAACATACGTTCTTAATACAGCGCAAGTCAACATCAATAAGACATAGGTAATCAACAGATTTACGATCAATAAAACATCGACATATATTATAGTTTTCAAATAATGCACTCATTTCAGCTTCAACTGTACGTATTATATATCTATTGTTATCTGAAACATGTCGAAACACGGTATCAACAAAAAAAAGAGTGTTTGCCCTAAGACAAACACTCTCATGTATTAAGTTTTAGTCGATAGAAACATAATTCAGCGGATTAACTTTTTCACCGTTTACACGAACCTCAAAGTGAACGTGCGCACCTGTAACATAGCCGGTGGAGCCGGACAATGCCACGACCTCCCCCTGAGAAACACGCTGACCTTCGCTGACAAGCAAAGAATTATTGTGTGCCATCAATGTGTAAACCCCTGTGTCGTGTGCAATCAGAACATAATATCCGTAAGAGGAATGCCATTCGGCTGTAACGACCGTACCGTCAGCCGCCGCAACAACATTCTGATTGGATGTGCCTGAATAACGGCAAAGGTCAATTGCATAATGGTATTTATATGCACCTGTAGCAGGGTCTGTTCTTCCACCATACCCCGAAGAAATATAAACGTCGGAATACTGCGAAAGCGGATGAATATAAGTACTGGAATAGTTACCACCGGTAGACGGCTCTTCAGACGGATCATCCGATGCTGGGGGGGTGGGATTAGAAGCACTGTATTCAGCAATCAAACGATCGATTTCATTATCAAACTCTTCACGCTCTGCATAATACATTTCAACAAGTGTATCATAGCCTTCCATATCGGAATTGAGCTTATCAATATTCATCATAGCTTCATGATAAAGCTCCTGCTGCTGTGACTGCGTATCCTCAAGCTTTGTTCTTGCGGCAATCACTTCATTCTGTTGTGCTTCAATGGCAGCCGTGTCTTTTTCAAGTTCCGTAATAACCACTTGTTGCTCATCAGCCTTTTCGCGGAATTTACCTTCAGCTTCGTTTGCACCTTCGATACTTTCCTGCATTGTGTTGATCAATTTATCATCGCGTTCAGCAATAGAGTTAATCAACTCCAGACGAAGCAGGAAGGAATACAAGGACTGTGAATCAAGCAATGCTTCCAACTCAGTTGTTTCACCGGTCATATACATATAACGCAATCTTTCAAGAAGAAGATTGTATGTATCCTCACTCAACTGCTGCAGGTCAAGTGCCTGCTTGCGGTACGTATACATATCATTCTCAATACCGGCAAGAATAATTTCATTTTCACCGATTTTACCTTCAAGGACTACAATTTCTTCCTCGTAAGCATTGATGCTGGCATTCAATACATCAATCTGTGCAGACAAGTTATCCAGCTGCAATGTCAATTGTTCAACATAAGCCTGCTCATTTTCAATATCATCTGCAAGCTCATCCATTTTGGCTTCAGCGTCTGCAATTTTGTCATCCAATTCAGCTTGCTGATTGCGAAGATCTTCAATTTCTGCTCTCTCTTCATCAGAAAGATCTGCTTCACTGGCACCTGCAAGAAATGCAAAAGAACCGAAAGCAACGAGCAGCGCAGTACACAATGCAAGAATACGAGTATACTTTTTATTCATTTTCATCATTGAGAACCACACCTCCCTGTTCCTTTAAATACTTTCCAATGCTGAATACACTACCCAAACCACCTGTAAATACGCTGACAACAAGGAAACCAAGGAAAATCGGAATAGCATATATTGCGAAACCTACAACTTCGGAATTGAAAATACTGAATACATTCTGCAGTGCTGTACCTGCAATTGTATACAGCCCGAAAAGCAGAAGAATGCTGATGCAGGCTGAAATAACACCGATCACAACACCCTCAACAATGAAAGGCAGACGGATAAACCAATTTGTTGCACCAACAGCCTTCATAATGCTGATTTCAAGCCTTCTCGAGTGCATGGTGATACGGATGGTGTTAGCGATAATAAACAAAGCAACGAAGAACAGCATCAGAATGATAGCAATGCTGATATATGTAATTGCTTCGCTGATATTCTGCAAACGTACAGCAAGGTCAGAATTCTGACGAACATGAATCACCTGCGGCAATTCCTGAATCTGTGCAACCGTATTTTCAAACAGATCCATGTCTTTTACAGTCACTTTAAAACCGTCAGGCAAAAAGTCTGCATCTGCTTCCGATAAGACAGAAGCGTTTTCATTCAACTCTTCAACAATTGTCTGAAAACCTTCTTCACGGCTTACGAAAACAATTTCATCGATATTATCAATATTTTTTATTGCAATTTCACATGTGTCAATATATGATTCTCTGTTAACATCTTCCGGTGCATCATCAACAAAAACCATAATAACATTCTGTTGACCTACCTGCTCAACGGCTGATTGCACATTTATGAAAATCATACAAGCGCTTCCGATCATAACCAGACAAGCAACCAGAACCGCTATGGATGCAACAGACATCAGTCTGTTTGCATGAATATTTCTGAATCCTTCCGAAATCAGATATCGGATACTACCTCTTTGTCTCATATTGCCATCTCCTCTCAATTCTCTGCATTGCTGTCAGCATCACCTGCATCAGTTACAACAGGCGGACGGAGATCGGCTGTAATTTCAACATTGATATCCTCAGACATATCGGCAAACATGACTTCTGCTGTATCTTCGTCATCTTCACCGTCTTCATGACCGTAGGACTGCAGGAAATCTTCAATTTCCACATTTTCTGTGGGGGGATGATAAAATCCGCTGGGTGCAGCGAGATTCACATCTTCAACATCACCGATTTCTTCAGCGATTTCGGGATGTGCGGTATCAGATACAACGCAACCGCTTTTAATCGTAATCGTTCTTTTGTTGTACTGTTTGACAAGGTCATGCTCATGCGTAACCATAACAATAGTTGTTCCGTTGTTGATGTTGATATGATTCAGCAGATCAACAATTTCTTTGGACATTTCAGGGTCAATATTACCCGTCGGCTCGTCGGCAATGATAATTTCAGCCTTATTGACCAATGCTCTTGCAAGAGCAACACGCTGCTGTTCACCACCCGAAAGCTCATTCGGATAATTCTTCGCTTTGCCGGTAAGACCGACAAGGCTGAGCGCGTATGCCACACGGCGGGAAATTTCTTTTGATTTTGCGCCTGTACAGTACAATGCAAAAGCCACATTGTCATATACGGTCATCGTAGGAATCAGACGGAAATCCTGAAAAACGATACCGAGTGTTCTTCTGAAATAGGGAATTTTTCTGGGCTTGATGTGAACGAGATCCACACCGTTGACCACTACAGAGCCGGAGCTGGGTAATTCTTCACGCATCAGCGTTTTCAGGAAGGTACTCTTTCCTGCACCGGATGCACCGAGAATAAAAACGAACTCACCCTTTTCAATATGCAAGGAAACATCATTCAGGGCTTTTGTGCCGTTTTTGTACGTTTTTGTTACATTTTTAAATTCAATCATAAATCCTCCCGGTTTGTTAAAACCGTATCGGGGGTGCCATTCCCCGTTTGTATTCAAATCCAATATATAATTTTACAATTTATTCTTAAATATTACTGAATCAATATTTGATGGGCGAAGTATCGATATACTTCTTAACCATCAAAGCAACCTTAAATACGATTGCGTCATCAAATTCACGCAGATCCAATCCGGTTAACTTGCGAATTTTTTCAAGACGATACACTAGGGTATTTCTGTGAACAAACAGTTTTCTGGAGGTTTCAGATACATTCAGGTTGTTTTCAAAGAACTTCTGAATTGTGAACAAAGTTTCATGATCGAGCGTTTCAATAGAGCCGCGTTTGAATACTTCACGCAAGAACATGTCACAAAGTGTGGTAGGCAACTGATAAATCAGACGAGCAATACCGAGATTCTCATAACTGACAATTGTCTTTTCGGTATCAAAGACCTTGCCGACCTCAAGCGACATCTGCGCCTCCTTGAAGCTCTTTGCAAGTTCGCGGATACTTCTGATGACAGTACCGATACCGGCAACAATCTGAACGGTGGTTTCAGCGGCAAGTGCATCAACAATGGAGCGAGCAAGTTTTTCAAGATCCTTTGCTTCTGTTCCGGCAGCAACTTCTTTTATAATTGCAATATCCGTTTCATTGATATTAACAACAAAGTCCTTGTTCTTATCCGGGAACAAGCTTTGTACGGTATCAAACAAGGAAGCATCTCCGCTTTCGGCAAGTCTGATAAGAATAACACAACGCTGTGCCTCATTATTAAAATGCAATTCTCTTGATTTAAGATAAATATCACCGGGCAGAATATTATCAAGCATTACATTTTTAATAAAATTACTGCGGTCATATTTCTCATCATAAAACTGCTTGATACTCATCAAAGAAACGACAAGAATGGATGCATATTTTTCGGAAAGCATGTCAGTTCCTTCAACAAAAACAGCATATTCAGGCTGAACGGGAGAGCCGAAGCAACAATATGTATACCCCCCTGTAGTCAGGGTCTGTCCTGCTGAAAAAACAGTTATAGGAGCAACACCACTGCTTTCTCCAATTTTGCTGAGCTCGCTGCATGCAATCACGGTTCCGCCTTCATCAACAATACCGATCGTGCGACCGACCGAATCCTTCATCTGATGAATAACACCTTGAAACAGTCTGTTCGACATAAGAAATCTCCTTTGTTTTGGATTTTATGCAAAATCACAACATTTCAAGATTATTATACATTTACTTTTTCCAAATTGCAAGTCTTTTTTGAGAAATTAGTACAATATTTTCGTTTTTCTTTGAGCAATTTGCATTATAAATGCCCTTTTAGACAAAAAAGTTCACAACATTTTGTAGTGTTTTTTAAGCATATTGTCCATTGTGAAAAATGACCAACCACAATATATTGTTATGCATCAGAAAAAATATACCTTAAACATTTTGACCAAAAATAAGAAAGACTTGCCGACATTTTTTTTCGACAAGTCTGCATTTTTATCATATTATCAATTATTTCGTAAGCAGATGAAGGCACTTTTCAAACTTCACTGAATACCAATGTCTTTCAATATCATCCATGGTTGCCTTAACACATTCACATACAAAGTCACATGCAAGCGCCGCAGAATCAAGCAAGGATTTTCCGTTCATATAGGCACCTGTAAAAACAGAGGCATACACATCACCTGTACCATGCATTGCAACCGGCAATCTTTCTGTAAAGTATTCACCGTATTCGCCTGTCAAAGAATCATAGGTGGTACAACCTAGTTTATGTTCCTCGTAACTGACACCGGTCAAAACAACCTTTTTTGCTCCAAGCTCTGCAAGACGAAGAAGCAATGCCTTAATGCCGTCACGATCATAATTTTCATTATATTCTTCGCCAAGCATAAATGTAGCTTCGGTAAGATTTGGTACAATAACATCAGCCTTTGCACAAAGCTTTCCCATTTCGATTGCAAACTCAGGAGTAAACCCCGGATAAAGCTTGCCATGATCTGCCATAACAGGATCAATAACTACATTCAAGGAATCAGTTTTAAAATCATCAATCATATCGGAAACAAAACGAAGCTGTGATAAAGAACCGAGGTATCCGGTGTAAATTGCATCCAATTCCACCTTTTCCTTTTTCCAATGTGCAGTAATTTTCGGCAACTCATCCGTTAGATCATGAAATGTATAACCATTGAAGCCAGTGGTATGGGTCGATAAAACAGCAGTCGGAACACAGGCAACTTCAATTCCCATGGCTGATAAAACAGGCAAAGCAACTGTCAGTGAGCACTTTCCTATACAAGAAATATCATGTACGGCAGCACAACGCTTGATTCTCATTATACACCCTTCGTTTCCTGATAGTTTCATTTTATATCCATATTATACACAAAATTCAAACTGAAATAAATAGTCAGTATCCGTATTTATTAAAAGGTCAGTTTACTTTAGCAAAATTCATAAAAATGCATCAGGATTAGTTAAAAATATTTTAATTTTTTCTTAATCTGTTGATTGACTTAATGAAATGAACATTGTATAATGTATGCTAATATAAAATCAACTTAATGAGGAGGAATACCGTAATGGCACACTACTACAACGAACCGTCTCATACCTTCAGTGAGTATCTTCTGATTCCCGGGTACACAAGCGAAACCTGCATCCCTGCAAATGTTTCGCTGCGCACACCACTTGTCAAATTCAAAAAAGGTGAAGAACCCGCTATTTCTCTGAACATTCCAATGACATCCGCAATCATGCAATCTGTTTCCAATGATACACTCGCAATTGCTCTTGCAAAAGAAGGCGGTATGTCCTTTATCTATGGCTCACAGTCCATTGAAGATGAAGCAGCCATGGTTGCCCGCGTCAAAAACTACAAAGCCGGCTTTGTTGTCAGCGACTCCAATCTGACCCCCGATCACACCCTTGCTGATGTTCTTTCTCTGTTTGAACTGACCCATCATTCCACAGTTGCAGTAACCGACAACGGTGAAGCAAACGGCAAGCTGCTCGGTGTTGTCACAAGCCGTGACTACCGTGTCAGCCGTATGGATCCCGAAACCAAGGTCAATGAGTTCATGACTCCCATTGAAAAACTCATCACGGCTCCCCTGTCCACAACTCTCAAGGAAGCCAATGATATCATCTGGGAACACAAACTTAATTCCCTTCCTATTGTTGATGATAAGGGTAATCTTGTTTACTTCGTATTCCGCAAAGACTATTCAAGCCACAAAGAAAATCCCAACGAGCTGCTTGACTCTCAGAAAAGGTTTATGGTCGGTGCTGGTATCAACACCAAGGACTACGAGGAACGCGTTCCTGCTCTTGTTGAAGCCGGAGCGGATGTTCTGTGTATTGACTCATCCGAAGGATATTCCATCTGGCAGAAGCGTACAATCGATTTTATCCGTGAAAAATACGGCGACTCTGTCAAGGTCGGTGCCGGTAATGTAGTTGATGCTGACGGCTTCCGTTTTCTTGCAGATGCAGGTGCAGACTTTATTAAAATCGGTATCGGCGGCGGATCCATCTGCATCACCCGTGAACAAAAGGGTATCGGCAGAGGCCAGGCAACTGCAGTAATTGAAGTGGCTGCCGAACGCGATAAATATTTTGAAGAAACCGGTGTTTATATTCCGCTTTGTTCAGACGGCGGTATTGTTCATGACTACCATATGACACTCGCCCTTGCAATGGGAGCAGACTTCATGATGCTCGGCAGATACTTTGCCCGCTTTGATGAAAGCCCCACAAACAAGCTTATCGTAAACGGCCAGTATGTGAAGGAATATTGGGGAGAAGGCTCCAACCGCGCTCGCAATTGGCAGCGTTATGACCTCGGCGGCAAAACAACTCTTTCATTTGAAGAAGGTGTTGACTCCTATGTAACTTATGCCGGTTCCCTTCGTGACAATGTGGCAAAGAGTCTTTATAAAGTGAAATCCACCATGTGCAACTGCGGCGTTACCAATATTCCCGATCTGCAGAGAGATGCAAAGATGACACTCGTTTCAGCTACCAGTATTGTTGAAGGCGGTTATCACGATGTAACGCTCAAGAATGCAAGCACACCTATCTGATTAAATTTGATTATACGGAGGTTTCAGAAATGCTTACAGATATTGAAATAGCACAGTCAGTTACTCCGAAACATATTACAGAAATTGCAGCAACCGCCGGTGTTGATGAAAAATATCTTGAATTGTATGGCAGAAACAAAGCAAAGGTTGATTTGTCCCTACTTAAAGAAAGCAACAGAAAAGATGGAAAATTGATTCTTGTTACAGCCATTACCCCGACTCCTGCAGGCGAAGGAAAAACAACCACCACGATCGGTCTTGCAGACGGACTACGCAAAATCGGCAAGAATGTTGTTGTTGCTTTGCGAGAGCCTTCCCTCGGTCCCGTTTTCGGTATCAAGGGTGGTGCAGCAGGCGGTGGCTGGGCTCAGGTTATTCCAATGGAAGACATCAATCTGCACTTCACGGGCGACTTCCATGCAATCGGCGCAGCAAACAATCTGCTTGCAGCTATGCTTGATAATCATATTTATCAGGGCAACGCACTGAATATTGATCCGAGAAGAATCACCTGGAAACGCTGCGTTGACATGAACGACAGACAGTTGCGTTTTGTAACCGACGGTCTCGGCGGCAGAGTCAACGGCGTGCCCCGTGAAGACGGTTATGACATCACGGTTGCAAGTGAAATCATGGCAGTGCTTTGTCTTTCCTCATCCATTACAGATCTCAAAGAAAGACTGTCCCGTATTATTGTGGGTTATACTTATAACGAAGAACCTGTCACAGCAGGTCAGCTGAATGCAGCAGGTGCAATGGCAGCCCTGCTCAAGGATGCACTCAAGCCGAATCTTGTGCAGACTCTTGAAGGCACACCTGCCTTTGTACACGGCGGTCCCTTTGCAAACATTGCACACGGCTGCAACTCCGTTATTGCAACAAGAATGGCAATGAAACTCGGTGATTATGCTGTTACGGAAGCAGGCTTCGGTGCTGACCTCGGCGCACAGAAATTCCTTGACATCAAGTGCCGTTATGCAGGTCTCAAGCCCTCAGCAGTTGTTATGGTAGCCACCATCCGTGCGCTTAAAATGCATGGCGGTCTTGCAAAAACCGAGCTTGCCAATGAAAATCTGGAAGCACTCGAAAAAGGACTTCCCAATCTCCTGCGACATGTTTCCAATATCCGCAATGTTTACAAGCTTCCTTGTGTGGTGGCTGTCAACCGCTTCCCCACTGATACAGATGCGGAAATCAATCTTGTTATTGAAAAATGCCGTGCATTGGGTGTAAATACCGTTCTTTCCACTGTTTGGGCTGACGGCGGCAATGGCGGCACAGAACTTGCTGAAGAAGTTGTCAAGCTTTGTGAAGAAGAAAATGATTTCTCATTCAGCTATGACCTTGATTGCAGCATTGAAGAAAAGATTGAAGCAGTTGTCAAGCGTGTTTATGGTGGCAAGGGTGTCAACATTCTGCCTACCGCAAAGAAGCAGATCGACAATCTGACAAAACTCGGGTTTGATAAACTACCCATCTGTGTTGCAAAAACACAGTACAGCTTTTCGGATGATGCAACAAAGGCAGGTGCACCCGAAAACTTTGATATTACAGTAAAAAATGTCAAGATTTCCAATGGTGCAGGCTTTATTGTCATCCTCACAGGTGACATCATGACCATGCCCGGCCTTCCGAAGGTGCCGGCAGCCGAAAGAATTGATGTGGATGAAAACGGTGTTATCTCCGGTCTGTTCTGATTTTAAACATAAAAAATCAAGACTTGCAGTTTTTACATCTGCAAGTCTTTTTTATAATTTTTCTTATTCAATAACCACTTTCAGGAATATCTTTTTGCCTTTTTTGACAACAATGTAACCCTTTTCAAAAGCATCCTTGGAAATAACAGTATTGGGTGCTGTCATTTTTTCATCGTCAACAGAAATACCGCCCTGTTCAATGAGTCTTCTGGCTTCACCCTTGGAGGGGGCAAGCTTGGTTGTTGCAAGAAGAGCAGTCAGCATAATGCCGCCGTCAACGAAATCTGTTTCGCTGATTGCTGCGCTGGGCATCGTGGAAACATCTGCGCTGTTGGAAAACAGAGCCTTTGCAGTAGCTCTTGCCTTTTCAGCTTCTTCTTCACCATGGATGAGCTTGGTTACTTCGTATGCAAGTCTTTCCTTAACCGCATTCAGTTCGCTGCCGGTGCACTTTTCATATTCGACAATTTCTTCAAGAGAAACGAATGTGAGCATCTTCAGGCACTTGATAACATCGGCATCGTCAACGTTTCTCCAGTACTGATAGAATTCATATGGAGAAGTCTTTTCGGGATCAAGCCAGACGGCACCTCCTTCGGTTTTGCCCATCTTCTTGCCTTCACTTGTAAGCAGAAGATTAAAGGTCATACCGTAGACTTCCCTGCCGTCACAACGGCGATTCAGCTCAATACCGCCGATGATATTGCTCCACTGGTCATCACCGCCGAGCTGCATAATACAGTTCTGTGTGCGTGCAAGATGCAGGAAGTCATAGCTCTGCATGATCATGTAGTTCATTTCAAAGAAGGTAAGTCCCTTTTCCATTCTCTGCTTGTAGCATTCAGCAGCAAGCATACGATTGACAGAGAAATGCACACCGATTTCACGCATGAAATTGATGTAGTTGAGATTCAGAAGCCAATCGGCATTATTAACCATAATGGCTTTTCCGTCAGAAAAGTCAACAAGACGGGACATCTGCTTGCGGAAGCATTCAATGTTGTGATCAATGGTTTCACGGGTGAGCATTTTTCTCATATCGGTCTTACCCGAGGGATCACCGACCATACCCGTACCGCCACCAAACAGTGCAATGGGTGTGTGACCTGCTCTCTGCATGTGTGCCATTACCATAACCTGCACAAAGTGTCCGACATGAAGGCTGTCTGCCGTGGGATCAAAGCCGATATAAAAACGAATCTTTTCATTGGTGATAAGATCCTTGATTTTTTCTTCATCCGTAGTCTGTGCAATCAAACCTCTTGCTTTGAGTTCTTCAAAAACAGTCATTTGTTTTTCCTCCTAAAAAATAACGTCCCCGGAAATACTCCGAGGACGCAGAATAAGCGTGGTACCACCTCAGTTTATCATACCCTCACGGATATGACCTTACGAAGTCAAAAAACTTCCGGCGCTGTAACGTGCGCACACGACAATACCTACTATCAGTTCAGCATTGCAGCTCAGGGATGTATTTCTACTGTTCCTCACGGTTTCTTACACCAACCGAAACCTCTCTTCGCATCAGACATCAGTTTACTTCTTCCCGTCTCAGCCATTGAAAGTATTATACACACAAGATAAATGATTGTCAAGTGTTTTATTTTAACACACCTGCATCCACAAGCAACTGCCTTGCAGCATCCCGATGCACCTGTGTAAGTGTTATACCGCCATTCATACGGGCAAGCTCATTGATTCTGCCATCCGTATCAAGTGCTGTTATGGATGTATATGTCTTATCATCACGAACAGTTTTTTCAATCAGAAAATGTTCGTCTGCACGGCAGGCAATCTGCGAAAGATGTGTAATACACAGCACCTGCCTGTTAATAGCAGCTTGTTTAAGTTTTTTTCCGATCTTTTCTGCTGCCCTGCCGCTGACACCGGCATCAATTTCATCAAAAATCAAAGTACCGACAATATCCTTATCCGCAAGAGCATTCTTGATTGCCAGCATCACACGGGACAATTCACCACCTGAAGCAACCTTTGTCAAGGGTTTTGCATCTTCTCCGGGGTTAGCGGTAATATAGAATTCAATGGCATCCGTACCCGTTTCGGATGGTTCAATCGGAGTAAACACAACAGAAAATTCCGCATTGGGCATATCCAGAAAATGCAATTCGTTTTCTATACAAATACGAAGCTTTTCAGCAGCTAATCTGCGATTGTCAGAAAGCACTTTTGCAGCTTCTTGCAACGCCTGCTCTGCTTTATCACATTTTACCTGTAATTTCTCTATAACTGCTTGTGCATTCAACAAATTATCATATTCATCCCGACAATTCTGCAGAAACGCAAGCATTTGTTCTTCATCATTACCATACTTTTTAGAAAGCCGGTACAATAGATCCAGGCGCTCTTCAATCTGATCCAGATCTGCACCTGCTCCGTCGACCTGGGACAATACAGAAGCGGTTTCGTCACGGCAATCGGATAAAATTGCAATTGCTTCATGGATACTGTTATTCAGTGCAGATACAGAAGGACTGACCTTTGCCGCAGATTCGATACAATGCACGGCATCATCAGCAGATGAAACAGCCGTGTCAAGTGAAGCAAAAGCACCGTTGAGAGCTTTGTTGAGTTTATCGAGATTGCGGATCATCTTTTTTTGCGCATTCAACTGATCGCGCTCACCGACTTTGATATCGGCAACCTCCAGTTCACGGATCTGATATTGCAAAAGATCCATTCTGCGGTCTTTATCCGCTTCTGCCTGCAGCGCTTTTTTAAATTCAGCTTTGCATGTAGACCAAGATGTAAAAGCATCTGTATAAGCATTGAAATTATCTTCAAGATCACCATATCGGTCTACATATTGATAATGTTGCTCTGCATTCAACAAATCCTGACTATCACGCTGACCGTGAATATTCATCAGCATCATTCCGATTTTGTGCAAAACAGAAACTGTGACCGTTGCACCGTTTACATGACAAATATTTCTGCCGTCCTTGTACAGCTTACGGTTCAACAAAAGACTGCCATCCTTTTCAACAGGCAACCCCAACGAAAGCAGCATTTCGTTAACCTGTTCTGCGACAAAAGTAAAATAAGCCGAAACATGAGCCGAAGCACATCCTGTACGAATGAGTTCACGGGATGTCTTTTCGCCGAGAACGGCATTGATTGAGTCAATAATAATTGACTTACCTGCACCTGTTTCACCAGTCAACACATTAAATCCGTTGACAAAATCAACAGATGCTTTTTCAATGATGGCAATATTTTCAATCTGTAAATTGAAAAGCATGGCAGTAAAACTTATTTAATACTCGAAATTACTTCGTCGATCGTCTTTTTAATGTCAGCCGCACCTGCTTCATTGCGACAAAGTATAAAAATAGTATCATCGCCTGCAAGCGTACCGACCACACCGGGAAGATTCATGGAATCAATTGCAGCACAGGCTGCCTGCGCGGTACCGACATGGCACTTGACAAGACAGATTCCCATAGCACAATCCGTATAAACGACAGATTCAGCAAAAATAGCATGATATTTATTAAGCTTGCTATCCGGATTATTTGCAGGAATACAGTATTTATATTCACCAGTTGCAGAAGATTGCTTCACGATACGAAGCTCTTTGATATCTCTTGAAACCGTTGCCTGTGTAACCTCAACACCTGCTTCACACAGTTTGTTCATCAGGTCTTCCTGTGTGCTGACACAATTCTGCTCAATAATCTGCACAATCAATGCCTGTCTGTTTTTTTTCAACATCACATTTCCTTCTTTCAATTTACCGATTGAGTGACATTTTGACATTCAGAACATCTACAAAGTTAATCGGTTTGATTTTTATAAATTCTGCCTTGATATCGGCTTTTGTAACCTTTATAACAGAGTTCTCATGCAAAGTAACGGGATCTTCACCATCATAAGATGCAACAAGTGTGCTTGTATCTCTGCGCTTTCCGCAGGATAATTCAAGCACGGAATCCGGTCTGAAAATAAACGGACGAAGATTCAGCTGATGAGGACAAACAGGCGTCAACAGCATGGCATCCAATGTAGGTTCAGCAATCGGCCCTCCTGCAGCCAATGTATAAGCTGTTGAGCCTGTCGGTGTTGAAACAATAACACCGTCTGCAATATAATCAGCAATCAATTGACCCGACAAACGAACTTCAATATCAACAAGACTCATGTTGTTCATTCCTCGTGAAACAACAAGATCATTGACACAGATACCGCTTGTAACAAGTTGGTCGTTTTCATAAAGATCAGCCCGAAGCAGCATCCGTTCTTCAATTTCATATTCACCCGTCAGCAGACAATGAAGCATCTGCAGTTCATCGGCATCGACTCCGCAAAGATAAGCAAGATGCCCTGCATTGATACCGAGTATACGCTTTCCTTGGACAGCTGCCATTTTAGCTGCATGAATCATACTGCCGTCGCCACCGATAGAAATAACCAGATCACAGCGATCAATCAATTCTTCTTCAGATAAAAAACGAACATTTTTCACTTCACTGAATACATCCTTGAAGGAATCTGCAAAAAGATATCCGATCTGCAACAAATCGAGTTCTCTGCAAACCTTCAGTGTAATTTCAAATGCATTCTGACGGGTCAGATTTGGAATCAAAGCAACCGTCATTCTGCATCACCGCCGTTCAGTTGGGCATGCGATGCCTGCACGACTGCATTTGCATCCACATCCTGTGCGTCACCGTAACCCTTTTTGATATACATGAGATATTCGATATTGCCTTCAGGACCTTTGATCGGTGAAAAATCAAGTCCAAGCACGGAATAACCGTTTTCATTTGTAAAGGCAACAATCTCACGCACAACATCTATATGCGTTTGAATATCACGCACAACACCTTTTTTGCCGACCCGTTCTCTGCCTGCTTCAAACTGCGGTTTGATAAGACATACCCCCTGTCCGTTATCCGTCAACAGCGGCAAAACAGCAGGCAGAACAAGCTTCAGAGAAATAAAAGATACATCTACACTGAAAAAATCAATTTCATCGGGAATCTGCTCTTTTGTAACATAACGGATATTAGTTCGTTCAAGATTGACAACGCGGTCATCACTGCGCAATTTCCAAGCCAACTGACCGTAGCCGACATCCACACAAAAAACTTTACTTGCACCGTTTTTCAGCATGCAATCGGTAAATCCGCCTGTGGAAGCACCAACATCCATGCAGATCTTATCTTTCAGTTCAATGGGGAAATTCTGCATGGCCTTTTTCAGCTTATATCCGCCGCGACTGACAAATTCCATTCCGCCGCGAACCTCTATGTGATCTTCTTCGGTGACCGTCATACCGGCCTTGAGTGCTTTCTGATCATTGACATATACAATGCCGGACATGATAAATGCCTTTGCTTTTTCACGGCTTTCACTCAAACCTTTTTCAAAAAGATATGTATCCAATCTTTTTTTTTCAGCCACAATCAGTCACCTCCCGAACAGTTTTGATAATACCGTCAACATCAAGACGATATCCGGCAAGCTGTGCCTGCACGGTATCATGAGTCGGAAAATCATCCTCCACAGCAACACTGCGATAAACACCCATAAAACCTTTTTCCAACAGCATCAAAGCAAATGTTTCGTTTATGCCGCCATGCTTTTGACCTTCCTCAAGGAAAATTACATATTTTTTACCCTTTGCAATTTCAATTGCGTCTGCATCAATGGGTTTGATTCTGTTCAGTTTGAGAACTGCGCAAGATCTGTTTGCTTTCAAATCATTCACAGCTTTTGCTGCATTGGCAAACACTCTGCCATACGTCACAAGCAAAGCTTCAGCATTTTCATCGCCGTAGTAATCAAAAGGTGCATAAGACGGTTCAAAATCTGCAGGCAAAGCAGGTTCACAACCGCGCGGATATCGAACAGCAGTCACACCATCTGAATGATAAAATGCATTCACAAGGCAATGATTCAATTCTTTATAGCTTGACGGACTGTATACCGTAACATTGGGAATCGTATTCAGAAATGCAGCATCAAAAATGCCCTGATGTGACATTCCGTCCTCTCCCACAAAACCTGCTCTGTCAACAGCAAATACCATTTTCAGATTCTGCATAGCCGCATCATGAATGAGTTGATCATAAGAGCGTTGCAGAAATGAAGAATAAACTGCAAAAACGGGCAGCATACCGCCTTTTGCAAGTCCGGAACAGAATGTAGCCGCATGTTCTTCCGCAATACCGGCATCAAAAAATCGATCCGCATATTTTTCAGAAAAATCAGCAAGTCCTGTTCCTACAGCCATTGCAGCAGTTACCGCACAGATGCGCGTATCCTTTTCTGCTGCCTTCACCATAAATTCACCGAAACAAGAAGAAAAATTCTCACCGCTTGCAGGCGGCTCACCCGTTACAGGGTCAAAACGGGAAATGCCGTGAAATACATCGGGCGATTTCTCCGCTTGTTCAAATCCCTTTCCCTTTATTGTGTTGATATGCAACACAACGGGAATATTCATCGATTTTGCTGCCTCCATAGCAGCACAAAGCTGTTCGATATTATGACCGTCAATGGGGCCGATATAACGAAAGCCGAGGTCCTCAAACATGGTGCTGTTATATATTAAATTTTTGATATTTGTTTTCAGACTGTAAACAGCCTTTGCAAGAGGCTTCCCGATAAGAGGAATATGCATCAATATCCGTTCCGTGCCTGCCTTGAATTTCACATAGCGAGGATTTGCACGCATAACGGCAAAATATCGGGCAAGAGCACCGACGTTCTGCGAAATAGACATTTCATTGTCATTCAGAATAACAATCAAACGGCAATCCGATCGTCCTGCATTATTGAGCGCTTCATAAACCATGCCACCGGTAAAGGCACCGTCACCAACCACGGCAACAGTATAAGCATCGTTCTTTTTAATACGATTAGCCTGTGACAGCCCGTAAGCAGCAGACAGCGCTGTGCTGGAATGGCCGGAATTGAATTTATCATGCTCACTTTCAGTTGTTCTTGTAAAGCCTGACAAACCACCCGGTTTGCGTATAGTCGAAAAACGATCATATCTCCCCGTGAGCATTTTATGCACGTATGACTGATGTCCGACATCCCACACAATTGAATCCTTTGGGGAATCAAAAACCTTGTGGATTGCAATTGTCAGTTCAACTGCACCGAGATTGGATGCAAGATGACCGCCGTTGACACTCAATGTATCAATCAATGCACTGCGAATCTCCTGTGCAAGAATCGGCAATTTATCATCAGGAATTTTTTTCAGATCCGACGGTGATTGCACAGTCGGCAAATATTTCATTTCCATGTTATACTTTTCTGTTTACAAGCTGTAAAGCATATTCCTGCAGGAATGATGCCCGTTCTCCGAACGCAGACAATGCTTCTACAGCATTATTTGTATATTCTTCCGCAAGCTGCCGTGCCTGTTGCACTCCAAGTAATGCGGGATATGTTGCTTTATTGTTTACCTTATCACTCGAGGATTCATCCTCATCATCCAGCAGATCATCAACAATCTGAAAAGCCATGCCGAGATTCTCAGCGAAAACACCTGCCTTTTCAACCATTTCTGCAGAAGCATTTGCAGCAATACAGCCGAGCTGGCATGCAGCCTTTATCAATGCAGCCGTCTTATATCGATCCATCAAAAACAAATCGTCTGTTGTGCAGTTTTTTCCCTCCATATACAGATCAACAAACTGACCGCCGATCATTCCGTTTACTCCTGCCAATGAGGATAAAACACCCACAGCTTTTATTGCAGCTTCTGCACTGACAGTATTGTGCTGTACCGATTGAGCAAGCAAAGAAAAAGCGTGTGTCAGCAGAGCATCACCGACTAACAGTGCGTTCGCTTCACCATATTTTTTATGACATGAAAGCCTACCTCTGCGATAATCATCATTGTCCATACAAGGAAGATCATCGTGCACCAAGGAATATGTATGAATAAACTCAACAGCACAAGCAAAAGCAAGAGCATTCTCTGCCTTGCAGCCGCATAATTCACAAAAAGCAAGACACAAAACGGGGCGCACCCGCTTACCGCCGCTTTCCAATGAATATAACAGCATTTCACGCATATCTGCTTTTTCGTGCTCTGCAACAGGTACAAAAGACTGCAAAGAATCTTCAAACATACGACAGTAATCCGCAATCGTCATCCTATCAGTCATCATGCGCCTCCGCTTCTTCCAGTGTCATAATTTTCAATTCTGCTTCTTTCAAAGTCTTATCACAAAAGGCGGAGAGTTTTGCGCCCTTTTCAAATAATTTCACGGCTTCATCCAAGGAAAGATTGCCATCCTCAAGCTTCAGAACAATTTCCTCAAGTTGTCTGACAGCAGATTCATATGTCATTTTAGGCATGTTCTCCACCGACCTTCTCAAAAATTTCGACCGACTCAACAGAACAGTGTGCAGTACCGTCGATCAAGGACACCGCAATCCGATCGCCGTTTTTTAAGTCTTGTGCCTTGGATATAATCATATCAGATTCATAAACAACAGCATAACCGCGACTAAGTACTTTTAATGGGCTCAATGAATCCAATTTAGCAATCAACAAGCCGCATTTGTTTTTATGCTGCATCAAAAATTGGCGACGTGCATTTTTAAATCTTACAGTCAACTGATCCGTATATTGTTTTTCATTATCAAAAAAATGCAGCGGTGAAGAAAAACTACGGGTACTGAGCAGCATTTCCAGCCGTTCACGCTCATCACCTATTTTCTCATTCACCAAGGAAAAAATCGTATTATATAAAGCTTGATTTTTTTTATATTCTTCGATGATGTCAGGGGTAACCAATTCAGCGGCTGCAGAAGGGGTCGGAGCACGCAGGTCTGCAGCAAAATCACAAAGCGTAAAATCGGTTTCATGACCAACCGCTGATACGATCGGTGTAGAACATTGATAAACCGTACGCACAAGCATCTCATCATTGAATGCCCATAAATCCTCAACTGATCCGCCACCGCGACCAAAAATAATGACATCACATACCTTTTTTGCATCCAAAGCAGCAATTGCTTCTCTGATCTCACCTGAAGCAGCCTCACCCTGCACACTGACAGGGCACAAAACAATCGTTGCAACAGGCCAACGACGGGATATGATATTCAGGATATCCTGCACTGCAGCACTGGTCGGTGAAGTAATAACACCGATACAATTCGGATAAGCAGGCAATTTCTTTTTATGCAGCGCAGAAAAAATCCCCTCTGCTTCAAGCCGTTTTTTCAATTGCTCATAAGCAATTGTCAACGCACCAATGCCGTCAGGCTGCATATCATCAACATAGATCTGATAAACACCATCGCGTTCATAAACACTCACTCTGCCACGAACGATAACTTTCATTCCGTTCTTCGGTGCAAAACGAAGCTTTGCAGCACTTCTGCTGAACATAACAGCCTTAACAGCAGCTTGTTCATCCTTGAGTGTAAAATACAGATGTCCCGAACGGTAGTGACCCGAAAAATTGGATATTTCACCGCAAATCATAATATCAGCAAGACGCAAATCTGCATCCAACAGGCTTTTTACAAAAAGATTCAATTGTGAAACACTGATTGCAATTCTCTGCATTGAATTCACCGGTTATTCATTAAATATGTCAGGTATGCAATTCCGGCTGCATTGTCGGATGAATAAAAAGGATCCGAGAAAACACAGTCAAAGCGTTGTTCTAATTCATGTCTGATAAGCAGATCCGACATGACACCACCTGAAAACAAGATAGGCAGATCAGGGTATTTCTGAATACAATTTTCAGCCATAAGACAAAGTGCCTGCGCAATATATGCAAGACAGTATGCGGCAATATCAGCAGGCTGTTCCCCATTTTCAAGCATCTGTCGGCACTTGTTTTCAAGTCCGGATAAACTCGGGGAGCCGTCACGCATAAACGGTTTGATTTTATATTTTTTATCACTCTGTCCTGCTAACGCTTCAAGATGCACTCCTGCAGGAAAAGGCAGTGAAAGCATTTGCCCGACACGGTCAACTGCTTGGCCGGCTTTTAAATCCAGCGAAGAAGCAATCAGTAGTGTTTTTATGATTTTATTCACATCAGGTTGCACCAAAACAGCTTCGGTTGTGCCGCCCGAAACATGAAATGCAATATGCTCTTTCTGTAAAAGATCTTCCCTGTTCGCAGAATATGCAGCAGCAGCAATATGACCGCATTGATGAGAAAAATGATTTATGGGGATCTGCATAGAAGAAGCCATGCATTCCGCAAGAGTTTTACCGACCGTAAAGCAAGGCATGTAGGATCCTTCTTCATCACGGGGAGAAACCGACACACCGATTGCATCAATTGTAATTTTTTCATCGTGATACAAATCCTGCATCAGCTGCGGAAGATTCTGCACATGCTGAAACACAGCATCACTCTGTCGCAAACCAACCTCTCCGTCTTTTACTTTCAGAATACGGCGTTGAAAACCGACAATTCCTTTTTCGGGTGAAAAAAATGCAAGGCTTGTAGTATAATTACTTGTATCAATTCCGAGAAAACAAGACATAGTTATTCTTCCGTCGGCTTTGCAATCTCACGAGAAAGAGATCCGAGAACACCGTTGATAAAGGATGCATCTTCGGTTGTTGCATATTTTTTAGCAAGCTCAACTGCCTCATTGATGGAAACAGACACGGGAATATCATCAAAATACAGCATTTCACTTGCAGCAAGGCGCAAAACAGTCAGTGTTACTCTTGAAAGTCTGTTCAGTGACCACTTCTGCGAAAGCGCAGCTAGTCTTTCATCAATATTTGCAACATTCTCCATCGTGCGAACGGCAATTTCCATTGCAAATGCTTCAACAGCAAACAATCCGCTTTCATCTGCAAATTCAGCAAGCTCCTGCAAGGTGCTGTCTGCATTGAACATTTTTTCAAAAAGCAATACAAATGCCTGCTCGCGCATTTCTCTTCTCGTCATATCAAAGTCCCCTGTTTAGAATATTTTGAAGTATTATAACATAATAAAATTTTTTATACAAGTTTTTTTGCATATTTTCTTGTATATTTTTGTTTTTATGCAAAACGCAAGGGTGTATCAAGATTAAAATGATACACCCTTTGTATTATTCAACCTTCGTAAAACTGTGGCTGACACCATTATAAATGTTTTTAGGGACACGGAAAACATAATGACGAACAGTGCCGTCACCATCAGCGGTTGCCACATCTCTTGTTCCGTTTACATAAAAGATACAACTGTCATTACTGTATGAAACAGAATCAATGGTATGCTTCGTGTCCGCATTTGCTTCGCGAACAGATATAACGATCAGATTCCACGAATCATAAAATGAAGCATCGTGATATAAAACTTTACCTTCGTCGGTTGCTGTCATTTCAGCATACAAAGCCTCTGCTTTTGCAACAGCAGCAGGCTGCTCTTCTGTTGCAAAAAATTCAGAAAATTGTGCAGGTGACTGAATGATAGCAGGCGTAACTGCCACTGAAACATAATCAAGATAAGCGGCATCATCCACAATATAGTCAAGATAACACATCAGCATTCCGGAGATCAACTCTTGCTTTGCATTGGATGGCTGGACGATATAGTTGTTGTTTCCAACATTCGTTGCTGCATCGACAATTGATTCGCCTATGTCTGCATCAGTTACACCATCTGATGATACTGGATCGGTTTTTCCGCATCCGACAAAAAAAAGACAAACCAAAACAAAGATCAATAACAATGAGAGAAATTTTTTCATAAAAAATAAGCTCCTTATATTTTGTAAATCAAAAATAAACGAAAAGAGTTAAATTATGCTTTACTTTTTACTCAAACAGGGGTAAAATGTAAAAAAAACAAGGCAATGGAGAAAACAATGAAATCTCTGAAGGAATTATACTGCATCGGACGCGGTCCGTCAAGCTCTCATACTATGGGGCCGGTAAAAGCCGCCAAGCTTTTCGCTGCCGAAAACACAACAGCAGATCGTTTTGAGGTTACTTTATACGGTTCGCTTGCTCTGACAGGCAAAGGCCATCAGACGGACCGTGCGATCAAGGAAACATTTGAACCGATCCCCTGTAACATCATTTTCGATGAAGAAAACGAAAGCATGCCGCATCCGAACACAATGGACATGCGTGCCTACAAGGATGATATGCAACTGTCCTTTATTCGTGTTTACAGTGTCGGCGGCGGAGCGATCAAGGTTGAAGGCAGACCCGACATTGACACACCGGATATTTACCCTGAAAACTCATTCAAAGAAATTGCCGCATTCTGCATTGAACATAATATGCGCATTTCGGATTACTGCTTCCTGCGCGAAGGCGAAGAAATCAAAGCACACCTTGCAAGCGTGTGGCAAACCATGAAACACTGCATTGCATCCGGGCTTTCCGCTTCCGGAGAATTACCGGGCGGACTGCATGTTGAACGAAAGGCGCAATATCTTTTCAATCAAAGACATATCGATGAAAGCGAAGCCACAAGAGAAAACCGTCTTGTCTGTGCGTATGCATATGCAGCCAGTGAACAGAATGCGGATGCAGGCATTGTTGTCACCGCCCCTACCTGCGGTGCCTGCGGTGTTGTCCCGGCAGCATTATATTATACACAGATAAAAAAAGGATTTTCTGATGAAGATATCATCCGTGCATTGGCAGTCGGCGGCATCATCGGCAATCTGATCAAAACCAACGCAACCATTTCAGGTGCAGCTTCGGGTTGTCAGGCAGAGATCGGATCTGCATGTTCCATGGCTGCTGCGGCACTTGCAGAGCTATATGAAATGGGAATCGGACAGATTGAATATGCAGCCGAGGTTGCAATGGAGCATCATCTTGGTTTGACCTGTGACCCGATCCACGGACTTGTGCAGATTCCCTGCATTGAAAGAAATGCAGTGGCTGCCATGCGTGCAATCAACGCACTCAGTCTGGCAAACTTCCTGTCAGGATCGAGAAAAATCAGCTTTGACATGGTCGTTGAAACCATGCACGAAACAGGCAGAGATCTTGCCTATCAGTATCGCGAAACAAGCGAAGGCGGTCTTGCAAAATTATATCAGACGAAAAAATGAGCATCAAAAGGCAGTTGCCGTAAGAATAATTAAAGAGAGGGATATGTATGAATATCACAAATGAACCGAAGTACAAGAATGCATTATTGCAAGCCATTCGCGCACAGCTTGAACACAGAGCACTCTGGATGTATCTGTTGTGCGATGAAGCCAAGAAGAAGGGCCTTGATCCTGCCGAATTCGCACCCGATGCAATCAAGCGTTGCGGCCTATATCAGGGCGGCAACCTTTGCAAGCAGGCAGGTACCCAAAGTCTGAAAGGTCTGAAAAAAACATTGTTCACAAAACCTGCACAGCTTGTTTTTGAAATGGAAATCAAAAAATGTACGGATGATAATCTCGACATTGATTTTCATTATTGTCCTCTTGTCAAGGCATGGCAACGTCAAGGCTGCAGCAATGAAGAAATTGAACGTCTTTGTGACCATGCCATGTGTGGTGACAGAGGTATTGCAGAAAGCTTCGGTTGCCATCTTGAATTACCGAAAACCATTGCACACGGCGACGGTGTTTGTGAGATCCGCTTTGTAAGAGACAAAAAATAATACTTCGCGGCGATTATCGCCGCTTTTTTACTTTATAGGAAACTGCGTTCCTATAAAGCAAAAAAAATTATATGTCCCTCCGTCGCCCGTTGCACGTGCTCGGAGATGGACGAATCGAAAACGGTCGCCGCGTTACGGCGAAGCCGTTTTCTTGTTGCATCAATTCTTTGAATTTCTGAACGGCATCAGCAAAGGCAACTTCCTTGCTATCATAAACAAACTGATGTTCAATATGTTCATTCGTCAGTGCTGACAATCCGTCAAAAGTCATAAGATGCGGTTCAATGCTGACAAAGCAATCATGCTTGTATTGCTGCGAATAAGCTGTCAGAATTTCCTTGATTTTTGCTTCACCGCAACCTGCAGGAACTATTGCACCATGATCAAAAGAATCTTTAATGTGAAAATATGCAATATACTTCTTCAACAAATCATACGCTTCAGGAAAAGGATCATAACCCTGCAACCTGAAATTGCCCATATCAAAACAGCACCGCAGGCTCCCCCCAAAGTAATCCAATAATCCTGCGCTTTTTTCGGGTGATTCACCATACAATCCTGCTTCATTTTCAAGACAAAGCTGTTTTTTGTATTTTTCTGCAACAACAAGCATTGCTTCCGTTTTGTCAAAAACAGCTTTTTTATATTCTGCATCTGACATGGAAAAAGATTTATAAAAGCTGAAAACACGAATGTAATTGCAATTAAGAATATCTGCAATATTACATATTTTTTCGACGGTTTTCAATAATTCTGTCAGCAAGCAATCTGCAGAAATTTTCCCAAGCGGTGATCCGATTGCCGATACGCAGATTTTACTTTTCTTTAATTTTTCGGCTATATCCATAGTCTTGCATTCTGACCAGTCAGCAACATTGATTCCGTCTGCATTGCGAACTTCAATAAACTGTAATGAATTGCGTTGCAAGCCTATGAGTTGTGCATCAAAATCAGATGCATATTCATCCGCAAATGCTGACAAAAGATACATAACAACACCTCGCAACAAAAATTTAATATAATCATTATAATTTTTTAAGTTCACTATGTCAATCTTGAACATTTGATTGACATATAAAGATTATTTGTGTAAAATGAACCCATAGAATCAAAGGAGGACTATTCTATGAAAAAGCAAAAGGCAACAGCGCCGCCAACTGCACTACGCCATCCGAATGCCATCGGCATAAAAGAAGGATTGGGCTACATGTTCGGTGATATCGGCAATCTCTTGGTGCTGACATTCATTTCAACATTTCTGAAGGTATTCTATACAGACAGCCTGATGGTCGGCTTTGATGCTGACAAAGTATATAATGACATTACCGTTCTGTTTCTCGTCGTCCGTTTATGGGATGCCGTTAATGATCCGATGTGGGGACTGATCGTGGATGCAAGAAAACCCACCAAAGAAGGCAAATTCAGACCATACATAAAAGTTGTCTGCATTCCTTTGGCTGTTTCTTGCATTCTTTGCTTCCTGAATATCAGCAAATTCATCAGCAATTATACCATTCTTCTTGCATTTGCCTATATCACATACACCGCATTCGGCATGCTGTATACCGGCATGAATATTCCTTACGGTTCACTGGCATCCGTTATCACGGATGATCCCAAAGGCAGAACCTTGCTTTCCACATTCCGTTCCATCGGCGGCGGTGTCGGCGGCGCAATGCCGACCCTCGTCGGACAGGCTCTCATTTACAGCAAAATTGAACAAGCAGACGGTACGGTTGCCTCTCAGTTCAGTGACAAGCGTGCATTTATTCTTGTCCTTGTCTTCTCAATAGCTTCGGCTGCAATGTATCTGATCTGCTTCAAAACCACAAAAGAAAGAATTCAGTCCGCACCCGAAAAGAAAAAGATTGATATCAAGAAAACCTACGGCTCCCTTTTCAAGAGCCTGCCGTTCATGATGGTCATGCTCTCCGGTGTCCTCATCAGCGGTCTGCTGCAGTTCGGTTCATTCAATCAATATCTGTATAAGAATTACTTCGGCGATTCCAACCTCGGCATCTTCAACACACTTTGCACCTACGCACCGATGGCATTGATGATTCCGTTTGTTCCGAAGCTGTCTGAAAAATTCGGCAAAAAGGAGCTTTGCGTTTTCGGTCTGATCCTCTCCTCTGCCGCTGCTATCTTCAATGCAATTTTCCTGCCCGGCAAGATTCTGTTCTTCGTCATGCAGGCTCTCATCGGCTTCGGTTATTCCTTTATGAGCATTACCAACTGGGCCATCGTCATGGATTGCATCGATTATCACGAATATACAACAAACGAAAAAAGCGAAAGTGCCATTTATGCTGTTTATACCTTTGCACGAAAGGTCGGACAGACCATTGCCGATTCGGGCGGAATGCAGCTTCTTAAAGACACCGGCTACAGCGACAAGCTCAAGGATACCGTTACAACTGCAAAAGGTTCCGTTGGTCACAACATCTACAAAATGTGTACCATTGTCCCCGCAGTTGTATACACTCTGATACTCATTCTCACAATCATCTATCCGCTTTCCAAGAAAAAGCTGATACCGATTCAGGATGAATTAAGACAAAGACGCGAAGCTGCTCTCGAAAAAAACACAGCAGATCGCAACAGCAGAATAACATTAAAGCCGTGACATTGTTGTCACGGCTTTTTACATCTTACAAATCACCCAAAGAAATGAGCAAAGAAAGTCATCAGGGCATTGTAAATCTTCATAAAGAAATCATAGATCTGATCAAAAATATTCTTTTCTTCTTGCACGGAATCCGAGCCGTAACCGGGCAATGTTGTATTATTATCAGCCGGCGCATCATCAATTGTAAATTCACAAACCAGCGGCATAACTGCAGTCATAAGAATCAATTCAAGACCTTTCATTCTGCTGACTGCATCAGCGGTATAAAGCAAAAAGTCTTCATTGATTTCATATCCGAGCAGATCTGTTATGAATGAAAGAACTGCAGCATATTCAGTCGGAGTAACATCTGCCAAAGCGTAATGCAGTACGGCTGCAAAGCCTCTTGTAACAAGCATTACCTCAGGACTGTGACCGCGGAAGTTTTCGTCCCCGACTACTTCAGCCTGATAAATTTCAACTGCTACATCAACAAGGTCGGCATAATCGCTGTTCGGAATGGCAATGTCATACTGACCGAGATATGCCTCGATGCTCATTTCACCATCAGCAGCATCCTTCGCATACAAAGGCCAGAGAATGACTTCATTTGCCTTATCGAGCACCCTTGTCATCAATTCATACATCTGTGCATCATTTTCTTTATCAAGCTTCATAAGCTTCAGAACAGATGATGTTTTTGTGTAAGAGGTGATCGTACTTCGCATACCGATCCATGTGCAGATTTTGGAATATGTCGTCATGTCGGTTGCGGCAAGATTCAGAGCCACATCAGTGATTCCGGACGGCAACAAAGCAGTATCAACAGAAGTCACTTTGCGAGCTTCAAATTTTACATCATTACCGAAGGTGACAATACGATAAGGACAAGGATAACAGAACATGGAGCCGGTGACAACATCATACAGAACCGATCCGTCTGCAGCCGTGTATTGTGCAATATCATGATCATGGGTGTGTCCTGTAAACAGATATTTAACACCGTTTGTTGCAAGGATTTCGGCAAGAGCAATATCACCCTCCACAATAGCGGTGGAATGCAGTTTTTTTGCAAAAATGAAATGCTCAACAGCATTATGATGCATCATAGCAATCAGTTTTTTGCCGTCCTCTTTTGCCTTGACACACTGCTGACGAATCCATTCAGCACGTTCATCTGTCATTCCGTGCGGGCTCTGTCCGGGGTCGGTGCTGTCGATTGCGAGCAATCTGTATTCATCGTTAAGGTCAACGACATAAGAAGCGGTTGCTGTATCACTGGCAATGGCATCACCGAAACCGAATGCAGCATAGATCGTACTGAATTCATCAATTGTTGTTTCATATAAATCATGATTACCGGGAATAACATAGATCTGCTTGCCGCAGGCTTCTTCAAAAGCAGTGAATATGGCAGCAAGTTCCGTATGCTGTTCAACAGTTCCGTCATTCACTATGTCACCGGGCAGCAAAAGGACATCACTTTCATCCTGCGCAGCAAGTGCAAGATATGCATGAATCAATGCAACCGATTCCTCAGGCATCTGCCCTCCGTGACCTGCGTGAAAGAAATCCTCATTTATGTTATTATGTTTTATGACAGGCACTGTTGCTGCCTCGGAATCATAATGCAGATCATTGGCAACAGAAACGACCAATGGATCTTCAGCTGCAGTTACTGCAGCAGGCAGGCATGACAACAGTAACAAAGTTGATAAAACAACGGATATAATCCTTTTCACAACAATCACTCCAATTTGTATTTTAATGATATTCTATAACTGTTTTATAATTTCGTCAACAAATATACAATAATATCTTTCATTTCTGCAAATTATACAAACACATATTGCGCATTTTGTGCACTGTTACTAGCATACAACAAATCATGGCAACTGCTGAAATCAGCAGTCGCCATGATTCTGTCAATACACTTAATTGGCAAGCCCCTCAAAGAATGCTTTGATTTTCTCAAATATCATTTTGAACCACGCAATGATCTTTTCAAAAAATGATATCAAGCCATTGGAAGCAAGACCTTCATCATCAAGCACGGATTCGAAATTCACATGCAGGAAATCTGCAAGCTGCATACCGAAGGAGCGAACCTGCTCCTAATCACTCAGACGCAACAGATCCAGCATAAACTCCCAGGATCCGTTGAAATCCTTCAGGAAGTTTGAAATGCCTTCGCTTGCAGCATAGCCGCCGACATACTGTGTTCCGTTAATCGTTGTATCGTAAACAGAACAATCAGCAAAATAAGCTGTTGTGTTGTTTTCACCGACAAAACCGCCGACATACGCATTCGTTGCCGGTACATTTGTCGAGACAACCGAACAACCGTTCACAGTCAGCGAAGTACCGTCATATATGCGACCGATGAAACCACCGACATATTTCGTACCGCCGACAATATTGTCGTGTCCGTTATAAGGCTCAACAGAGCAATTGGTTATTTCAGCGGTAATATCCTGTGTTTCACCGATAAAACCGCCGTTGTAGCTCTTACCTGTATTATTGATTGTAACTTTCTGACAATACAATTCTCGAATGTACCGCCATTGATTACACCGACAACAGTACCCGTGTAATTACGAGCAGTCATAATGCGCACCGTTTCAAGTCTGAGATTCCGGATCGTTGCATTTGCAGACTTACCGAACAGACCGCGATCGACAGAGGTGGTCGTAATATACAAATTTGAAATTATATAATCCTGTCAGTCAAATGTTCCCGCATAGCGCTTGGAATCATTACCGATCGGTGTCCAGACCTGCCCTGACAAATCAATATCAGACGTAAGCACAGCATTAAAAGTTGTATTGCCGGCATTGACCTGTGCTGAAAACCAGGCAAGTTCTTCAGCGGTGCCGATCTGATATACACCATCAACATCAGCAGGCTGTGTACTTGTTGCTCCGTCCCATGCAAGAGCAATCACAGAAAGCCCCGGAGCAGCAGCGCTGCAACAGGAAATAATCATCAGAACCGATAAAAACAGGCTGATACATTTCTTAAGAGAACGATTGTTTTTCTTCATAACAACTATTCCCCCTGACAAGTTATATAAAATATTTCAACATCTTTGATAATTTATGTCAACAATGTCCAATTGAAAATAGTTACAAATTTAATTTGCAAATTTTTTTCAGATGTTACAAAAAAAGCACTTGACTTTTGATGTAAGTAGTGCTATTATTATGCATGTCGTTCAGACATGCGGATGTGGCGGAATTGGCAGACGCGCTAGATTCAGGTTCTAGTGAATGCAAGTTCATGTGGGTTCAAGTCCCGTCATCCGCACCAAAAGTGCAGTAACCCTTGTGGTTGCTGTGCTTTTTTTATTTCCATAGAACGGGACTTTAGCTTCAATGTCTAAAGAATCAGCTACAGCGTTTTTTTGTTAAGATTTTACTTTTTTAAACCATATTATACAAATTCTATGATTCATAGGGTGCAAAATAACAATAAATATTGTATAATCCTTATTACGGGAGGCGATTTTAATGAACCAAAATAAAACAGGTGTATTTATTTGCACACTAAGAAAAGAAAAAGAATGGACACAAGTACAACTTGCAGAAAAACTTAGTGTTACAGATAAAGCTATTTCTCGTTGGGAAACAGGCAAAGGAATGCCGGAAGCATCTCTTTTGGTTCCTCTTTCAGATATATTAGGCATCACAGTAAATGAATAGCTTGCAGGAGAAAAAAGTCCCAAAGAAACTTTTATTCAAAAGTCAGAAAATAATTTGATTGCATCCGTACAAGAAACTGAAAAAGTGATTTCACAAAGAAATTTTGTAAAAAATTTATTGATAGTAGTTTTAATTATCTTTACCATATCAGTTTTATTATTGACTACAGCTATATATTTAATGAGCTCATCCATATATGAAGCAACCTATCCATTGGTGGAAAAATTCTGTGTTTCTAAAACTAATGACGGACGCTATATCACAACACATCAATAATAATTAAAATCAAGATATGTCATTTTGCACATATTTTTTGTTTTGATTTTTACAAGGATAACACTTGCAACTTTTTTTGCTTATGCTATACTTATTATGAATAATTATGAAAGGAGACTCGTATGTATAACGAACCTCTGAAAGAGAAAGTCTATAAAAAATTAGAAGCTCTGCTTGAAATCTACGGCAAAAAAATCTTCGTTCCCTGCGGCAACGTCGAAAATATGCAGTATGTTGATTGCGGTGCTGAGCATCTTCGTCAGCCTCCTGTTGACGGATGGGCACCTGCCGAAAAAGGCACCGCATGGGGCGGCGAATGGCAGAATCGTTGGTTTACGGGTACAGCTACCGTTCCCGCTGAAGCAGAAGGCAAAAAACTGTTTGCCGTTTCTGCCTGCGGCGGTGTTGAACAGTTGTTCTTCATTGACGGAAAACCCATGGGACTTTACAATTCCAAGAATGATTTTGTCGGCGGCAACCATTGCGCTTTGCTCGTTTGCGACAATGCAAAACCCGGTGATACCTATCAGCTTTCTTTTGAATGCTATGCAGGTCATTTCTGCGTTGATTGCATGCCTTTCGACAATTACGGATATCCCGATATCCCTGCCAAAGATTATATGCACACTTTCAACGGCGTTCAACTTTGCTACATGAATGAAGAAATCAAAGATTTCGTTTTCGACGTGCGCGAACTGCTGACCGCCAGAGAAGTGTTGCCGAAAAACAATTTTGCAAGAACGAGAGCAATGCGTGTTCTTGACAAGGTTGCAGACTGTGTTGTTTTTTATCCGCTTCACTATACTGATGAAGAAATTCAGGAAGGTGTCCGCAAAGCACTTGTACACACACGTGAATTCTTCAATAAAGGTGGTAACAGCCGCACATTTGGTCGTGTCGGTATCATCGGACACAGCCATATGGATACCGCATGGCTATGGCCTGTGGATGAAACCATCCGCAAATGTGCCCGTACTTACTGCAATGCCATGTCCCTTATGCGTCAGTATCCCGAATACAAGTTCATTCAGTCTTCTGCACTACACTGCGAATGGATGAAGGATTATTATCCCACCATTTTTGAAGACATGAAGAAATATGTAGCTGAGGGCAGATATGAACCCAACGGCGGTGTCTTTGTTGAATGCGACTGTAATGTTACAAGCGGCGAATTTATGGTTCGTCAGTTCCTGAAAGGTCAGTTGTTTACAAGAGAACACTTCGGCTACACATCCGACTCTTTCTGGCTTCCGGATACATTCGGCTACAATGCAAACATTCCGCAGATCATGCGCGGTTGTGAAGTTCCCTATTTCTATACCACAAAGATCGGCTGGAATGAAATGAACCACTTCCCGTTTGAAAGCTTCACATGGAAGGGCATTGACGGCAGCACAGTTCTCACACACTTCAACAGAACGCATTGCTTCCCCGATGTGGATGATATCACGGATGCCGTGAACCAGATCACGCTCAAAGAAGCAAACGATATGCGTCTTGTGGCCTACGGCTACGGTGACGGCGGCGGCGGACCGACCTACGGCATGATCGAATCCGCAAGAAGAGCTTCTTCCATGGAAGGTATGCCTGAAGTCGAAAACATGACCATCAGCAACTTCATGAAAGAACTTGAAGAAGAAATCGAATATCTGCCCACTTATGACGGGGAACTGTATCTTGAATTGCACAGAGGCACGCTGACACAAATGCACGATGTCAAGAGAAAGAACAGAAAAGGCGAATTTGCCGTTCGCAACATGGAATATTTCAATGTTGTTTCTGACTCCCCTGCCTGTGAATATGCCGACAAGTGGACAAAGATTCTTCTTAAGAATCAGTTCCATGATATTCTTCCCGGTACCTGCATTATGCCCGTGTATGAAAAATATAATGTTGAAATGGATGAACTGATCTCCGATCTCAACAACAAAGCTGATGAATATGCAGCACTTCTGACTGCAGAAGATGCTGATTGTGTCACTCTTTACAATACGCTTTCCTTTGCAAGAAATGACGTAGCTGTCATTGAAAACGAAACCCGTTTTGCGGCAGATGTTCCCAGCCAGCAGTACACCGATGTCTGCGGCAGAAAATGTCTTGCCGTTGCAGCCGGTGCAATTGAAGGCTTCAATGCAAAGACCATCAAGATGACCGACAAGGCTTCCGAGGCTGCATCCGTATTCAAATATGACGGTGAAAAGCTCGAAACGCCGTTTGCTGTTATCACATTCGGAAAAGACGGTTATATTGCTTCTTTCATCGACAAGAAGACCGGCAGAGAACTACGCAAAAACGGCGGTGATCCGCTGAACTGCCTGCTGTTCGGCGAAGATGTTCCGCATGTATGGGATAACTGGGATCTTGAAACTGACGTTGTTGAAAGACTGCAGGTCGTTGACGGTTTTGTTTCCCGCGAAGTGGTCAGCGATGGTGCTGTTGAAATGCGCATTCGTTCCGCATTCAAATTCGGCAAATCCACACTCACACAGGATATGGTCGTTTATGCAAACAATCCGCGTGTTGATTTCCAGACCCTTGTGGATTGGAATTCTCCGCACTCCCTGCTGAAAGTCGGCTTTGATCTTGATATACGTACCCTCAATGCAAAGAACGAAATTCAGTACGGTTTTGTTGAACGTCCCACCACCAGAAATACATCCCTTGAATATGCAAAATTTGAAGTCTGTAACTACAAGTGGACTGATGTTTCCGAAAGCAGATTCGGTGTGGCACTTCTCAATGATTGCAAATACGGTATCACCGTAACAGATGCCAATCTTCGTCTTTCTTTACACAGAGGCGGCACACATCCTGATGTCACGGGTGACAAGGGTGTGCATGAAATGACCTATTCCCTGTTACCACACGACGGCGATTTCAGTGCTGACACGGTTGTAAAGCCCTCTTACGAGCTCAACATTCCCACCATTGTTATCCCCGGCGTTGCAAAGCAGACTAAAGCATTCATGGAAATTGATGCGTCCAACATCATCTGCGAAGCTGTCAAGCCCGCTGAACTGATTGAAAATGCGTATGTTGTTCGTCTGTATGATTGCGAACGCAATGCAACAACTGCCAATATCAAATTGAACACCCCGTTCAAGAAGGTATGGCTTACCAATATGCTTGAAGATAAGAAAGAAGAAATCACCGCTGTTGACGGAATGATCACCCTTCCTTTCAAAGCATTTGAAATCAAAACTCTGTTAATTGAAAAATAAAGCATAGTAAAACAGTCATGCTGTCCTTTTCGGATTTCATGACTGTTCTTCTTTTATGTATCAAATCTATCAGAATTGACATATAAATCAGATAATGATATAATATGGTTAAACTTTGTATCTATTCACTATAATATGATTTTATAAAAATGAATAGCAGGAGGTTACAAAATGCTTAAACAAAAACCGACCAAAAAGCAAATCATTGCACTTGTCTTTTCATTGCTGGTACCTGTTCTTGAAATATTATTTACACTCGTATGGATTCTGGATTCAGATACAATTCCGAATATTACACTAATTGTCTTAGCTTTATTGGTTCCGCTGCTTATTACATTTTTTATTTTGCTTGTTCTGTTATCAAAGCTGAAAAACCGGTCAAAAACGATTTTTACCGTTTTGCTTCTGCTTATTTTTCTGTTTTCATTGGGAATATTTTGCATTATAGGACAAAATGAATACTTGCAGGTCTTGCCACCGGAAGAAATACAGAGTAATGAATATTTTTTTAAAACATACTGTGATGTTCTGCCGTCTGCTGAAGATATTAAAAATGCAGAAGAAGTTAATATTTATTTTTATGAAAGATATTATTTCATCTTCAATAACAGAGCTGCATACCTTGTATGCAATTATAATGAAAAAGAATACATAAAGCAAAAGGACATAATAGCACAATCGTACGATCTGATAGAAAACAATCCGCAAACCTACTATTCTACATTATATTCATATTTGGCAGGTGATCTTGGAAACTATCATTTCAGACTGCTGTCCTTCGATTCATACGAAGATTATCTTTCATATCCAAAACGCATGGCATACATCATCACCAACGATGAAACAAAGCAAATCATTTATTTGTCTTTTTATGATCTTGATCTTGACTATATTGAAAACAGTGATTTTGAGAATTTCATCAATGAATACTGCGGATGGAAACACATTGTAAAAAAGATTCAAACAAAATAAAATTCTTTCATGCAAACAGGCTTGCAATCCGTTTGGACTGCAAGCCTGTTCTTTTATTAATATCAGAAATATTTTTTCCAATCTTCCACCGTGATGAAAGAACCTTTTGCAAGGTCGAATGTGAAAGAAGAAACCACGCCGTCTTTTTCGGTTGTGACCTTGATGACTTCGTCACGCAGATATTCGGCATCGATGACTTTTTCGTTTGTCTTGTCGAAGAACTTCTTGAGCAGTTCGCCCGTTTTTGCATCGTAATCGCCTGCATTATCGGAAACAAACAGAACATCACCGCAGAGGTTGTTGATCTTGCCGAGCAGATACTTCTGTTCATCGGTAAAGGTCAGATTGTTTTTACGCAGGAAGAAAACGTCGGGGTCGTTCATCCATACACGCTTGCTCAGATGGCGACGGAACAGCGAATTGTTGATAGCGCTTCTTGCGTTGAGCATTTCGTTGCTGACCTGAATACGGCTGTAGAACTTGCCGAAGTAAGTCAAGTCAACATCACAGCTGATACGGCAGGCATCTACCACACCGAGTGCAGGACCGATGGGTACACCGCAACCAAGGAAGAGTTTGTCGCCTACCAATTCACGCAGGAAAGCCATGGCATCGCACATAATTTCACCGCGGCACTTGCCGTGACGGGGTTTAATGCACTGGCTGTAGAGGAAGTCGAGTTTGACCATGTCATAACCCCATTCATTGAGGACAACATCGAAAACTTCTTTCAGATAAGCACGGACCTCTTCATTGTAAATATCAAATGTATAAGCGCCGCCCCATGCAATGCAACCGACCATCGGCTTGCCGTTGTCATCCTGAATGAGCCAATCGGGATGTTCCTTGGCCATGCGGGAAACCTTCTGACAGTTGAAAGGTGCAAGCCAGATACCTGCTTTATAGCCCTTCTTGTGAATTTCGTCGGCAATGTACTTCATACCCTTGGGGAACTTCTTGGGATTGGGATCGAGCCAGTCACCGATAAAGGTTTCATAACCGTCGTCGATCTGGAAGATATTGACCTGATCTTTATAGGGATCCAGACCGTTAAGATCGCGGATGATGATATCTTCGGTGATATTCTGGAAATAGTTGTACCAGGATGTGTAACCACTCATCATGCCGAAACGGGTTTCGGGCATTTTCCACATTGCAAAATACTTGTCGAAGACTTCTTCGTAAGTACCTTCAAAAGAAACAATATCAAAAATCTGCCAGGGTTCTCGAATCAGCTTGCCTTCCAGGTCTTTTACAAAAAAGAAGCGGTTGGCGTTCATCTTGACTTTGAAAAGCGTATAACCGAATTTTTCGGTCAGTGAGCCCCACAGCTTTACATGATCGCCGTTGCGGATGTAGGTATAGCAATGGCTGTGGAATTCACCGGGCAGTTCAGAATAATCAACAAACCAGGCATCACTTGTCTTTCTTGCAATGCCTTTCGTAAATTCACTGATATCTGCAAGGTGAATGATGCCGGGCATGATTTCATCTGCGGTATATTCCTTTGTTTTGGTCCAGGACTGATAGCCGTTGCCGAAGAACTTGTCACCTTTCTTAAAAGCATAAGGCATATCAACAATGAAATCAACGATTTCAAAGGTTCTTTTGGGAATCAGGGTAACGGTATAGCGATTGTCCTTTTCAACAATGTCGAGTTTGAAAAAATCGGTTTCGGTTTCATGGGTGGTAATAACTTCATTTGCGTTCTTGTATCGGATGGTATAGAGTTTATCCATTTTATCTCCTCCTGAAAGGTATTTTTTATATATTAACAGAAAAACATATCGTATTCAATATAAATTTAAATTTTTATGCAGGGATTGCAATTTTTATTTCTGTAAGGTAAAATATGTACACAAAACACAAGGAGTCGTATTTATGATTCGTTACTTATTGGGAATTGATGCAGGCGGAACAAAAACCGATTTTGTGTTGTCTGACATGAATATGAATATAATCAATGAATTGACTCTCGGCAGTGCAAATCCGATGGATGTCGGTTTTGAACAGATGCAGACCGTTCTTACAAACGGAATCAAGTATTGTTGTAATGGCATTGACATGAGCATCGTTTCCTGCTTTGCCGGAATTGCAGGCGGCATTACGGGAGTCAATCAACAAAAAATACATTCCTTTTTGTCCCGATTCAATTTCGGATCATTCGCAAATGACAGCGATATCATCAATTGCATTATGATGAATTCGGGTGCAGAAGACGGCATCAGTGTTATCATGGGGACGGGAATCTCCGTATTTTTACAACACAAAAACAATATACACCGCATTGGCGGATGGGGGTATTTGCTTGACAAGGGTGGCAGCGGTTATAACATCGGTGCCGATGCATTATATTGTGCTTTGGGTTGTTATGACGGCAGAGGCGGAAGCTTGTTAATTAAAAAGCTGATTGAAAAAAAATTGCATAAAACCATCCCCGATGCAATCCCTGAAATCTATATCGGCGGAAAAACAAAAATTGCATCATTATCGCCGATTGTTTTTGATGCATATAAGCAGCAGGATGATTACGCAGAATCGATTCTTGACAGAAATGTGAAAGAAGTTGCAGATCTTATTAAAACCGCATATATGATAGCAAAAACAGAAGATTTACCAGTATATATATGTGGCGGTCTGGCACATGAAAAAGATATTCTGCACCCTTTTTTCAAAAAATATCTTTCGCACGACAATCTGCATTTTACAACTGCCCGGCCCGTGAACGGTGCATTGCTGAAAGCCCTTGCTATTGCTGAAACGGAGAATGAATAATGCTGAATACAGAAAAAAGAAATCCGAATACATACAACCTTGAAACAATGTCCACGCAGGAGATTGTACAGATCATTAACGAAGAAAACCGCATCGTCTGTGCGGCTGTGGATAAGGAATTGCCCGCTATTGCCAAAGCATGTGATGCTGTGACAAATGCCATTCAGAACGGCGGCAGAGTATTTTATGTCGGAGCCGGAACATCAGGCAGACTCGGTGTTTGCGATGCGGCAGAGTGTCCGCCGACATTCGGTGTGCCTTATAATTTATTCAACGGTATCATTGCCGGCGGCAAAGAAAGCATGTTCAAAGCAAGCGAAAACAAGGAGGATCTTGCGGAGCTTGCTGTGTCAGACTTACAAGAACACAATGTCTGCAAGAAAGATATTATCATCGGCATTTCTGCATCAGGTTCGGCGGCTTATGTGGTAGGTGCTCTTGAATACGCAAACGCGATCGGTGCAGCAACAGTGTCCATCACCAACAATCCCGACACAAAAATGCAAAATATTGCCGACATCGGCATCTGTGCGGATACAGGCCCCGAAGTGATTACAGGCTCTACCCGCATGAAAGCAGGAACGGCACAAAAAATCATTCTGAATATGATATCAACCACCGCTATGGTAAAATGCGGTCATGTATATGAAAACCTGATGATCAATTTAAAACCGACCAACAAGAAACTGAAAAACCGAATGATCGGCATTGTTACGGAAATCCTGCAATGTACAGAAGAGGAAGCCGTCGCCCGTCTTGAAAAGAACGATTGGGTCATTCGCGAGGCAATAAAATAACAAATGTGAAAGCCTGCTGCTTTTCCGAGCAACAGGCTTTTTGATTAACTTATTTTGCAACGGGAACATTGATAACAATGTCCGACAGCGGGAATGTGCAACAAGGATGAATGCAACCGAATTTATAGTCTGCAAGGCGTCTGTAATCAAGATGCTTCGGAACATAGATCTGTCCCGAAATCAGGTGGGAATGACAGAATCCGCATTCACCGCTTCTGCAACGGGCAGGAACGGAAATGCCGTTCTTTTCAAGAATCTGCATAATGGAATCATTGCTCGAACCGCTGACAGTGGTCGTGAAATCCTGAATGGTAACGGTGATATTGACCGTTTCGGGAACACCGGCGGGATAATCTGCCTGTGTTGCGGGATTGTGGAATTCACCGAACATCTCGTGACGGATGAACTTTTTGGGCAGATTCAGCTTTTCAAGTTCCTTGTCCACAAATTCATACATCTGCTGCGGACCGCAAAGGAAGACGGAATAGGCTTCGTCAACAGGCGCGTACTTTTGAATCAGTTCCGCTGTGATAAATCCGCTTTCGGCACCTTCCAATGTGTCTGCCGCACCATTGTCGCTCAGAACATGCACAATTTTGACCTTGTTGCATTTTGCGGCAACGGCTTCGAGTTCGTCTTTGAACAGAATAACATCCTTATTGCGGCTACCGTACAGAAGGGTCATTTCAAAATCTTCATCGCCGTCGGCAATGGCATTTGCCATGGACAAAAACGGGGTAATACCGCTGCCGCCTGCAAGACAGATGACCTTCTGTGCATCACGAAGCGGTTGATATTCAAAATTACCGGAAGGTGCGGAAACTTCGACTTCGGTGCCGACCGTCCATGTATCGAGAATATAACGAGAAACAAGGCCGCCTTCAACCAGTTTGATGGTAAGAACATATTTACCGTTCAAAGCATCTTTGGGAGAAGAAGAAATAGAATAGGCTCTGGTAACAGGCATATTTTCGATTGTTTCAAAAACAGTCAGATATTTGCCTGCCCCGAAATAAGCAAGTTTTTCGGTTCCGCGGTCTGCATCGGGAACAAGCACAAAACTCTTGCAATCTTCCCCTCTTGCAATGACTTCCGATACTTTCAGGTACTGTCTTTTGGGATGCAATGCACGTGCAAGCACAGCGGCATTATCTGAAAATGAGGGAAACTCAGCTTTCGCATCTTCAAATCTTTCCTGTCTGTCGGAAAGCATGGATAAAAATTTTCTTGCTTTTAATGCTTTGAGATCAGCCATCTTATTTACCCTCCTTCTGCATTGCTTTTACAACAAGTCCGCCTGCTTTTTCACCCGTGTAATAGGCACAGCCATAACCGTCACCACGCTCCTGCGAAGCGCCGCAGAAGAAGAAATTTTCAAACGGCTGGTCTTTGAGATACTGCACGGTACGGGGAATCATGCTGTCCCATTTTTCGAGCATATATCCGTAAGGTGTGCCGAAAGGAGTATTGAGATATCTTGCGAATGTGGGCGGAAGTGCAATTTCAATTTCCTCAATATAAGGCATGATAGACATATTGAGTGCTTTTTCGCAGGTCTCAATCATATCCTTTGCAACCTTGTTTTTGAACTTCTTGTAATCTTCGGGTCTTACATCCTTCATAACATCACCAAAGGTCATCGTTGTCAGGAACAACTGACAGGTTCCTTCGGGGGTGCAATCGGGGATAATTTCATTCAGACAGTTGATAATGCAGTATCCACTGAAGAAATTCTGTGCGGCCATATATTGCTTGTCGGAATCCGAATCGGGGGCAATAAACACGGAATAGTCCTTGATACCGAGTTCTTCCTTTGTTTTGTTCATACCGAGATAAACGGTAGTAAGAGAACAAGCAGTCTTACGAGCGTTGAGCATTTTCAGCTGTTGTTCTGGAATGTCTTTCGCATCGAACAGATCTTTGAAAACAGCATAAGGATACGAATTGCAAATAAAGTATTTACCCGACACTTCCTTGTTGCCGTTGATGACAACGCCTGCAGGCTTGCCATCTTTGACAATCACTTTGGTGACTTCCGAATTGTACCAGATATCGCCGCCGTTTCTGCGAATGACTTCATCCAGGGCAAGGCTCATTTCGTGACTTCTCAGTTTCGGAATCCCCGTACCGTTCTTAACATAGCTGTGAAGCATGGCCAAATAATATAAAAAGTCAAGCTGCGAGGCTGGTGAACCCAGATAGCACCAATAGGTATTAAAAATATCCTGTGCTCTCTTGGGCATTCCCAAGGTATCCAGCGCTTGTTTCATGGTATGCGAAATCATGCGCATCAGATTGGGTATATCTTTCAATGAGCCGGGTAATTTTGAAAGATCATCCATACAATCAAAAGCCTTGAACATACGATCTGACAATCTGAAAGCCTCCATACAGCTTTCATAAGAGCCGGGAACAAGTTCTTCGAGTTTGCGCGCAAAGGGTTCAAATCCGACCGGCATACGTGCATCAACAACCACTTCCACACCGTCTTCATTGACGAATGTATCCGTATCCCCTTCTTTTGCAGGGACTACCAGACGGAAGGTGGAATCATGCTGACACCAATCAACATTTCCTTCCATGCGGATAAACATATCTTCGATCTGACCTGATTTGTCGGGCGCTCCGACACCTGCAAGCTCATGCAGTGAAGGCTCGAATTCAAATCTGCCGCGAACAAAGGAAGATGCAGAGCCGCCGGGAATATTATGACGTTCCAGCAACAGCGTGGAAAGTCCAGCCTTGGCACAGGTTGCAGCTGCAGCAAGACCGCCGTTGCCTGCGCCTATTACAATGACATCATATTGTTTGCTCATAGATAGACTTCTCCTTTACAATATTGCTTATATTCTAACACAGTTATTTTTCATTTACAAGCACTGTTTGCTTTTTTTTATTGCAACAACTTTAAAATTTCTTCTTGATTCTTCCGTAGTCTGATTATATAATAGATGTAATACATTTGAGGAAGTGATTTGTATGTTGTTTACTGAAAAAATCAAAGATGTAAAAACACAGCTTTCCGATTGCACTGATTTTGCAGTCAAGGGCATAACCAATATTTGTCAGAAATACGGCCCTCGCGCCGCCGGTGCTGACAGCGAAACTATGGCACAGTATGAAATGCTTGAAGAACTCAGCGCATACTCTGACACGGTTGCGAGAGAAACATTCAAAGTCAACCGCGATGCCTTCATGTCCTTTGTTCCGATTGCAGGTTCTGCCTTGATAGGCGCAAGCGCACTCAATACGGTTGCGGCATTCAAAAAGAAACCCAAGACCGCGCTCGGTTCGCTCGGTCTTATCGGCGGTGCACTTGCCGGGATTGCAGGCGAATTTGTTCTGTACAAAAAAATGCTTGATCCGCTTTTCAAAGAATACGAATCGGGCAATGTGATCGCAGTCAGAAAAGCCAAAGGCGAAACCAAACGCAGAATCATTATTTCCGGTCACACCGACTCCGCACCCGAATGGACTTATACCTATAAACTCGGCTCGCACGGTGTGATCATGGTTGCAGGTTATGCCATCGCAGGTCTTGCATACACCGCCGCAAACACCGCAACGATTCTCAAAAACAAAAACAACTGTACCGCCAAGAAAATGGCACTCGGTCAGGCTGCTTTCCTGCCCGCTTACGGTGCTCTTTATAAATTCACAAACAGCAAGAAATATGTTGACGGTGCCAACGACGACCTTTCGGGTTGCTATGTTTCTTCCGCGGTTATGAAGTATCTCAGCGACAATGACATCCGCTTTGAAAATACGGAAGTGGTGTGCATGCTCGCAGGCAGTGAAGAAGCAGGTCTTCGCGGTTCCAAAGCCTATTTTGAAGCACATCCCGAACTTAAAAATGACGGAGTGGAAACCATCTTTATCGGTTTTGATACCATCCGTGACGAAGAATACATGATGATCTACGAAAAAGACATGACCGGCACGGTACAAAATGACAAGCGTGTTTGCGAGCTGCTGAAAAATGCAGCTGCTAAATGCGGTAAGGATGTTCCGGTCGGCGCCATTCCTCTCGGCTCAACCGATGCCGCCGCCGCTTCACAGGCAGGTATTGCCGCCGCAAGCTTTGTTGCCATGGATCCCGCACCTGCACAGTATTATCACACAAGACTTGACACCGCCGAAATCCTTGTACCCGAAACCATCGAAAAGACCTTGGAAATTGCCCTGCAGACAATTTTCGATTTCGACGAAAACGGCATCTAAGACTTACACACAGACAAATCCCCTTGCTCACACCACACAATGTGAACAAGGGGATGTTTTTTATTCTTCGGTTGTTTCTTTGGTTTCAGAAACAGGTTCTGTTTCCTGCAAAACATCTGATTCGGGCATGTTTTCAACTGTTTGAGTAACATCTTCTACAACTGTTTCTTCCGTTTCTTGCTCAATTTCGGTTTTCGACTCATCATCAAAGCCGGCACCGGCTTCAAGCACTTCAAGGGACTTTTTCTGACGATTATCTCGAGGCTTGCGGACCTCACGCTGTTCATTGGGATCTTTTGGTTCACGCTGTACGCGGATATTGGATTGCGGAACGGGATCCGTGAGCTTCATAAAATCAATCTTTGCCATCTTTGTTCTCGGGAATGCATCCAGAACAACAACTTTACGCGGAACGGAGAATTTATCGAGTGTTTTTTCGCAATATTCGCGAATTTCTTCTTCAATCTTTTTTGTATTGGCAACAGGTTCACGAAGTGTGACATAAAGCTTAACAATAGGCTTTTCATCCACATATCCCTGCACTGCGCATGCTTCGGATATGTATTTGAGCTTCAATACTTCAGACTCAATGTTATAAGGATAAACATTATATCCGGAAATGACGATCATTCTCTTTTTGCGCCCCGTAAAGAAGAGGAAACCATCCTTATCCTTGTAGCCAAGGTCGCCTGTCATAATCCACTTTTTGCCGTTTTCATCCGTATAAATACCGTCATCCTGCACGGCATCATCCCGGAAATAACCGTTCATCATGGTGTCACCACTGACAACAATTTCACCGATCGTATTACGGGAAAGACTGTTCTGATTTTCATCCCAGATTTCAATTTCAAGACCTTTAAGCGGCATACCGATGGAGTTTTCACGATAGGAATTATAGTTATTCACGCAACACACGGAACCAACTTCCGTCAAGCCATAGCCACGCATGAGTCTTCCCATACCGCCGTATTCGGCAAGGGTTGCATTGAACACATCCACAAAGCTTTCACTGACGGTATCGCCTCCGCTGAACAGCAAGCGAAGTCTGCGCAGATGCGGGCCTTTGAAATTGGCCTCCTGATGCATCTTTTTGAACATATTCGGCACACCGACTATGAATGCAATGGGGTATTTCTTGATAAGGTCATTGGCTTTCTTTGCATTGAATTCATGCATGGTGATACAGCCGTAGCCTGCACAAAGGCTGAAATGCATGGCAACTGCAAGACCGAATGCATGGAAGATAGGCAAAACAACAAGGGATAATTCCCTGCCGACCTCATGCGGAACATCAAGATCATTGATTTTGAAAGCAACAGAGTTAATTGCGAATGCAGACAGCATAATAGTCTTGCTTTTTCCCGTTGTTCCACCGCCATGCAGATAAACAGATGTTTCTCTAGCATCACATTTGCAAACGGGAACATCTTCAATTTTATACAGCTCGTTTACGATATCAATATATCGGATGACAGTGCTCTTTTTAAGTGTTTTGCCGGGACGCTTACTGACGGCAGCCAGCTTATAAAGCGGTCTTTCTGTTATTTTTGCATAGTCAGCCAAGGAGCACAAGATTACATGACATCTGTGCTTTTTGATAACGCTTTCATAAGGCGTAATAAGCATATCAAGCACAAACACGAATTTGGAGCCGACATTTGTTAAAATACGGTCAATTGCTTCAGGGGGCAGCAGCGGATGCACAATATTGGCAATGGCTCCGATTTTGCTGAGTGCATAAAAAGCAACAAAAGCCTGACCGCAGGTCGGCATAAATATTGTACAGACATCACCCTGCTTTACACCGGCTGCAGACAAATAAGCCGCAACAAGATCCACATCTTTGATAAATCGAGAAATTCTGACATTGCCGCAAGTGCCGGTCAAGGCAACAAAATCACCGATGCGGTTGCTGTTCTGTACAAGATATTCATAACAAGATTGATTCAAAGGTGTTTCCATCTGATTTCTTTGCGGAATAACCGCAATCCTTTCAATTTATTGCCTTATCAATTCCACCTGAAATCTGTAAATTCAAGATGGTTTATCATTGTTGTCTGTGCAGAAAAGGCAGATTCTGTTAAGACGAGATCTAAAATTACATTTACATTAACCTGCGTAATCATTTTTTGTTGCAAGGAAAGAATGAGACCACTGTCCTTATCAACTCTGCATCGGATTTCGCAATTGTAATAACGCAATGCTGTATCACAATTATCCGAATTCAGGAACGGAAAATATGCATTCAGATTCTGTATCAGTGCTTCACATGAAAAAGGTGTCATCATCTGTGCAAACTCATCACTGATTCCACACTCACTGTTTTGTTCATGAAACAGAATGATAATATCATAAGTCTGTCCGTTATCATAGCATATTGCATCCCTGACAGAAGCACCGTCATAGATTTTGCAGCCGTAATCGGTATCATACACGGGGAAAAAAACTCGACAGGCAAGATCATCACCCTTTGCAACCGCAACAACATTATCTGTAGCATTATTGCCTGCTGTCAGGATTTCGATTGCAGCATTCAAAAGCGAAGCTGCGGTATCACTTGCTTTCGTTTCATGAATGTCATTCACAATCGTTCTTGTGAATCCGGGACAGCGCAATTTAACAGAATCAACCGCTTGCTTATACATCTCAAGCACCTGCGTTTTTGAAAATGTCGCGCGATTGCTTGTCTGATTTACAGAGGTGGTTACCTGCTCTGTCAGCAGGATTGAATCATCTGTAGCCGGCTCGGATAACACGACAATATCTTCCTGTTTGTTATCGCAGGAAGATATCAACAGTGTTGCAGTAATAACTATGATAAAACAAATTACTTTATTCAGATTTAAACGCCTCCGAAAAAACGGCGTTTATTGCATTTTAGCCTTTCCGCCGTCCCTGTAATATTGGGTATGTGTCAGCGGATGCTTCTCAGTTGCCCAAAGCTCGTCAGCAACAGGTTGCCATGCAAGTGCAAATTCATCACAGCGACCGCAAAGAGTGTCAACATCTTCCTTGACAAGGAAGTCTGTTGATTTTGCGCCGGTTTCTTTGATCATGCTGCGCAGCTTGTCCGGATTTTCGAGCATCGGACAGGGACGAAGATGATTGTCATTAAACGGCTGACCTTTGTAGTATGCCGTGAACAACGGACTTTTCAGGCCTTCAAGAAGCGTATGTGTACGGATATTTGCATCCGAATAGTGGATAAATACACAGGGCTCCATATCCCCTGCGGAGTTGATGTGGAAATAGTTTCTGCCACCGGCAATACAACCGCCGACATACTCACCGTCATTCTGGAAGTCAAAAACGAACATAGGCTTTCCTGTATCGCCGTTTCTCGTCTTTTTGATCCAATAATACATGTATTTACGGTCAGCAGGTGTAGGAATCAAAGCCTTGTCAGCATCGTGACCTACAGGCATATAGTTAAAGTAAAATGCAAACTTGACACCTTTTTCGACCATACTGTCCAAAAATTCATCGCTGGTGACATAAGGAACATTGTCATGTGTATAGCATACAGAAATGCCGAAGAAGCAGCCGTTTCTTTTGAGTATATCCATAGCCTGCATAACCTTATCATAACAGCCTTCACCGCGACGAGCATCGGTGGATTCACAAGAGCCCTCCACGCTCAGTGCAAAGGTCAGATTACCGACCTCGACGACCTGCTTACAGAAGTCATCATCAATCAGAGTTGCGTTGGTATAGGCAAGAAATACACAATCCGGGTTATTACGGCAGAGAGTCAGAATTTCATTCTTTTTGATCAGCGGCTCACCGCCTGTCATCATATACACATGTGTACCGAGTGCTTTGCCCTGATCAACAATGGATTGCATTTCAGCCGGTGTAAGGTTCAGAGAATTGCCGTACTCAGCAGCCCAACAGCCTTTACAGTGCATATTGCAGGCACTTGTGGGATCAAACAGCAGCAGCCACGGAATATTACAGCCGTATTTTTCACGGTTTGCACGGACAGTTTTTGTTCCGTACAGACCTGCATCAATACCGGCTGTCAGCAAAAGATGCTTCAATTGCTTACGATTGACATCCCTGAGAACATTTTTACCGAATTTCACATAAGCATTCTCGGGATTTCCTGCCGCCTCTTTCATTTTTTTCAGATTTTCTGCAGGAAAAAGACGATCCGCAAAATATTTTTCCGCGAATTCAAGAATGTTCTGAAATGCTTTTTCGGGGTCTTTGTCGGCATACGCAATAACACGGTCAAAAACAACACCTGCTGCGGCACGTGTTAACTCGTTTTTAATAGCCATCTGAACTCTCCTAACCAACAATATACTATTATACAGTATAACAGAAATTTAATATAAAGTAAATAGAAAAAAGATATAAGAATTAAATCGAAAAATAAAGTTTTTTGTTCTATTTTTCCTTTTTACAGACTTGCGTTCTTTTACATTATATGTTAAAATTTTAATTAAAGGTTAACAAAGCAAATTTTTTGATATGTTATGAGGAGAAAGTTATGCTGTTAAAGGTTCTTTTTGCTGTTTGTTTTGTTGCAAGTCTTATTCTGACTCCCCTTTATCTGGAAGCACAGAAAAACAAAGGGTTAAAATCACTGACTCTTAAAATGATGGACTCGAATTGCTTTCTGGGTGCAGGCATTCTTGCTGTTTTTATTACTGACAACCAAACCCCATTTGCAAAATACATGATTATTGCGTTGGCCATGTCATGGATCGGTGACTTTTTACTGCATGTCATTAAGCCAAAATTTCTCAATGCGGTTGGCTTTGTATCCTTCATGGTTGCTCATGTGTTTTATATTATTGCCTATAACACGGCTGCACAATCCATTGAGCCCGGCAGAGCGTTTCTGCAGTGGTGGGGATATGCAATCCCCGTGGTATGCCTGATCGTTTATGCAATTTTCATTATTAAAAAGATGGATTTCATTAAGCTCGGAATTTTCGCAAGCATTGCCTATGGTGTTGTAATTCTCATCATGTTTGCAAAAGCAGCGGATCTTGCCGTGCTCGGCTTGCAGACAGGTACAGAAAATGCTGTCATTTCCGCAATTCTTCTTTTTGCAGGTGCAGCATTGTTTGTCGCATCCGACTTCACGATTTCATTCCTTATTTTTGACCAAAGATTCAAAAAGAATTATCCGCTGAAAATATTCAATATTGCAACCTATTTCGCCGGTCAGCTGCTTCTCGCATCTCTGATTCTGACCGTCCGCTGATAAGGAGAAAGATCATGAAATATGATTTCACAACCATCCCTAACCGCAGAAACACAGGGTCATTCAAATGGGATTTCATTGCTGAAAAAAAAGATGCATTCCCCTTTTCCGTTGCTGACATGGAATGGAAAACTGCACCGCAGATCATAGAAGCTTTGAGTGATTTTGCATCAAAAGGATTCTTTTGCTATTCAGCAGCAGATGATGCTTACCGCACCTGTGTTAGGGATTTTCTGTTGCGCCGACACAATTGGAAAATTGAAAAGGATTGGATCGTCTGCACACCCGGTGTAGTGGCTGCCGTCAACACAGCTGTCCGCACATTCACAAGCGAGGGTGAAGGTGTCATTATTCAGCCTCCCGTATATTATCCCTTTGCCAATGCAATCAACAACAATAAAAGAAAGCTTGTTGCAAATTCTCTGATCAGAACCGAAAACAGATATGAAATGGATTTTGCAGAACTTGAAAAGCTGGCAAAGGATCCAAATAATAAATTGATGATCCTTTGCTCTCCTCACAATCCTGTCGGAAGAGTTTGGACAAAAGAGGAACTCACAAAGGTCGCAGATATTTGTTTGCGCAATAATGTGATGCTTGTTTCGGATGAAATCCATTTTGATATTACACGCACACAGCATACCTGTCTGCCGACACTCGGCAAGGATTATGCAGACAATTGCATAGTATGCACCGCCGTTTCCAAAACATTCAACATTGCAGGTCTGGGCACATCCAATATTATCATTCCGAATGAAAAAGTCAGAGATGCTTTTGCTGCACAGCTTGCAACAGACGGTTACACCTGCATCAATTGCTGTTCTTATCCTGCAACATTGGCCGCATATACACAATGCGATGATTGGATTGATGAAATGAATCAACACGTAAACGAAAACTTTGCACTGCTTGATTCGTTCCTGAAAGAGAATATTCCGCAGATTAAATTGTTTGATCGCGAGGGTACTTACCTTGCATGGCTGGATATGCGTGCGCTCGGCATGGATGATCTTTCACTTGAAAGTTTTTTGATCAACCAATGCGGCATCATCCCCGACCCGGGCTATTGGTTCGGTGAAGAAGGCAAAGGCTTTACAAGACTGGACATTGCCGTTCCGAAAGAGATTCTTGAAAAAGCATTGCTTGAACTGAAAAAGCAGATTGAAAAACTCTGATGTACAAAAACTCCGCTGTCGTGTGACAACGGAGTTTTTTATGCGCTTTATTCAGCACCGATTTCTTTTAGTATACCATGCAAGGCAGTGGCTGCTGCATTGAATGCATCACGGTTTGTCGGATAGGTATACTGTTCATTGACAGAAACCTCACCGCCTTCTTTTTCAAGCGACTGCAAGCCTTCAAACACTTTCAGATGGGGTTCGAGTGTCAGGAAGCGTTTTCCGTCTTTTTTTGCAAAACGGGAAAGCAATTCCTTCAAGCAACCGTCACCCTTTCCGGGCGGAACAACAAAGCCGTCCTCAAAGCGGCAATCCTTGATGTGCATATACTCAATATAATTTTCAAGCAGATCATAAGCAGGCAAGATCTGCACACCGCATTGAATAAAATTGGCAGGATCAAAAATACCCTTCAATTTACCTTCAAAGGTTTTCAGAAGATCCAGACAACGGGCATCTGTGTCACCGTAAATATCTTTTTCATTTTCGTGACAGCACCACACGCCGCTTTGCAGTGAGTAATCGCAAAAGCGTTCAACTCTTGCAAAAACCTCATCTCTGTAATCTTCAGGTTTTTGGTCTTCATTGAAGAAAAAGCTGAACATACGGATCTTGTCCGTGCCGAGAATGCAGGCATTCTCAACGCAACGCTTGAATTTTTCAAAATGCGGTTCAAAATCATCAGCAATGTTGATCTTACCGAAAGGAGAACCCATGGAAGAAACACCGATGCCGTGGTAATCAAGAATCGTCTTCATTTCACGGCAATCATCAGCAGAATAGTCGGCAATATTACCGTAATCAAGCCCTCTGGGTTCAATGTGTGTCAAACCGTTTTCCTTGAGCGCTTTAATCTGCGGCAACAATCCGCCGCCTGCTTCATCCGCAAAAGCGGAAAGTAAAAACTCAGCCATAATGTCCCCTTCTTACTTGAGCAATGATTTATACAAGCGGATATATTCATTGGCAGAGCGTTTCCAGCTGTAGTCACATTCCATGGCACGCTTGCGCAGAATTGCCCATCCTTCCTTGTCGGCATAACCGCCGATGGCTCTGCGGATGCAATGAAGCATATCATGAGCGTTGTAATTAGCAAAGGTAAAGCCGTTACCTTCACCAAGGCCGCTGTCGAACACAGAGTCCTTCAGACCACCTGTTTCACGGACAATCGGAATGGAACCGTAGCGCAGCGCAATCATCTGTGAAAGACCGCAGGGCTCACTCTTGGATGGCATCAGGAAAATATCCGTGCCGGCATAAATGCGTTTGGCAAGTGTCGGAATAAATCCGCATCGGAAGGCAAGTTTTTCGGGATAGCGATCTGCCATATCACGCATAAAGCTTTCATATTCCCAATCACCCGAGCCAAGCACCGCAAGCTGCACATCCTCCGTGCAAAGCAGTTCTTCAAGTACAGCCTTTACAAGATCAAAGCCCTTGTGGGATACAAGACGGCTGCAGATACCGATCAGCGGAGCATCCTTACGCTCAGGCAGTCCCATTTCGCGTTGCAGTGCAAGTTTATTTGCAACCTTCTTTTCGCTGTTCAAAGAAGTATAGTTTTCTGCAATATCCTCATCGGTTTCAGGATTATACATATCATAGCTGATACCGTTGAGAATACCGTGCAGCTTCCATTCGCGCATAAGCAAAATGGAATCAAGACCGTGGGAATACCACGGATCCAGAATCTCTTTCGCATAAGACGGACTGACCGTTGTGACCGCATTGGCACATTCAATGGCACCCTTCATGAAGTTGACACAACCGTCATATTCAAGTAAGGAACCTGCTTCCTGCGGAATGCCGACCACATCATTGAGAATTTCAGTGCCGTATTTACCCTGATACTGAATATTATGAATGGTGAAAACAGTTTTGATGTTTTCCCAACCGGGTCTGTTTGCATAGAATTCAGAATAGTAAACAGGGATCAAAGCGGTCTGCCAGTCGTTACAATTGATAACATCAGGCTTAAAATCAATATGCGGAATAATTTCAAGAACTGCTCTTGAAAAGAAAGCAAAACGTTCTGCATCATCATAGTGACCGTAAATACCGTCACGCTTGAAGTAATACTGATTATCAATAAAATAACAGATAACACCGTCAACTTTTGTTTCAAAAACACCGCAATACTGTCTGCGCCAAGCAACAGGAACCGTAATGTGGGTAATGAATTTCATATTTTCACGGAATTTTGCAGGTATGCCCTCGTAAAGAGGCAGTACAACGCGGCAGCCGATGAGTCGCTTCCGTAATGCAACGGGAAGCGAGCCTGCAACATCGGCAAGACCGCCGCTTGCTATAAACGGACGGGCTTCGCTGACAGCATATAATACTTTCATACTTTTACCCCCCTTTTATACTCTGATTCCTTTTGCAAGGTAGACGGGATAGGTTTCAGCACCGGAAAGCGATCTGCCGGAACGAACTGTAATATCCTTATCAAGGATACAGCAATTCAAAGATGCATCATCTGCAATAAAGCCGCTGGGCATAATGACACAATTTTTGACAACTGCGCCCTTTGCAATACGGCAATTGCGGAAGATAATACTGTTTTCAACAGCCCCGTCGATAACACAACCATCAGCCACAAGTGAATTCTTCACATCACTGCCGAGACCGTAAATAACAGGCATATCATCATAGACCTTTGTGTAGACTGGTCTGCCGCAGCCAAAGAGAGATTTCTGATTTTCGGCATCCAGAAGTGCAAAGTTTGCATCAAAATAACTCTGAATCGAATCAATGATCGGGCAGAATTCCTTGAATTCATAACCGTACACACGGAGATTGGAAACATTCTTCAGCAATACATCACGCTCGAAGCTGTTTGCACCTTCCGCATTGGCTGAACGCAGCAGTGATTCAAGTAAGGATTTGCGCATTACTGTGATATTCAATGCACAGTTGGCTTCACCCTGCTGATCACCGGCAACGCTCATGGCTTCCACTCTGCCGTCGCAAATGGAATCAATCAACAGTCTGTTGGGCAGTTTGGGAATATTACCGTAGTGATATACCATGGTGATATCGGCATTCTTTTCCATGTGATAACGGAAAACATCTTTGAGGTCGATATTGAGAACCGCATTGCAGTCGGACATGACTACATATTCCTCATTGGACATTTCAAGGAACTGTGTATTGTTCTGCAACGCACCGAGTCTGCCGGTATTATAGCGTTCAAGCTCCTGTGCGCTGAACGGAGGCAGGAAGAACAAGCCGTCATGCTTGCGGGCAAGATCCCAGGGCTTGCCGTTTCCGAGGTGATCCATCAGGGATTGATAGTTATTACTCGTAATAACACCAACCTTGTCAATACCTGCATTGACCATATTGGAAAGTGTAAAGTCAATCAGTCTGTAGCTGCCGCCAAACGGAACGGACCCCATTGCACGCGGTGCGGTCATGCCGCCCAACACATTATCATACGCATTGGCAAAAATAATACCTATAACATTATTCGCTCTCATTGTGCGTCACCTCCCTTGACATCTTCAGCAATCATGGCTTTTGCAGGAATGACTGCATTTTCACCGATATTGACCTTTGCGCCGATAACGGTAACACCCCAGTTTTCAAGATTATCAATCTGTTCGGGATCCTCACCGACCACAGCACCGCTTTCAATGACAGCATCCTCTGCGATCATTGCATACTGTACGGTTGCACCCTTCTTGATCGTTGCACCGGGCATAACGATGGAATAACGAACATTGGCACCTTCTTCAACCGTAACATTTGCAAACATAACAGAATAGTCAATGTTACCTTCAATTTTGCAGCCGCCGGAAACAAGCGAATTCTGCACAGTTGCATCCTTGGAAATATAATGCGGAGGCAACGCGGAATTCTTTGCATAAATTCTCCAATCAGGGTCGGTCAGGTCAATATTTGCCTTGGGATTGAGCAGATCAAGGTTTGCTTCCCACAAGCTGTCGATGGTTCCGACATCCTTCCAGTAACCGTCAAACTGATAGGCATACATTCTCTCGCCTGCATTGTGCATGGCAGGAATCACATTCTTACCGAAGTCATTGCTGGAACCTTCGGTTTCTTCGTCAGCGATCAGATAGGCACGAAGCTTTTTCCATGTGAACATATAAACTCCCATAGAAGCCTTGTTGCTGCGCGGATTCTTGGGTTTCTCTTCAAACTCAGTGATAACACCGTCGTCATTGACAAGCATCAGACCGAAACGGGATGCTTCTTCCCACGGCACTTCCATCATGGCGATGGTGCAGTCTGCATTGTGCTCCTTATGGAATTTGAGCATTTCCGCATAGTCCATTTTATAAATATGGTCACCGGACAGAACGGCTACATATTCGGGATCATAACGATCAATGAAGTTAATATTCTGATAAATAGCATTGGCGGTACCCTTGTACCATTCACTTCCCTTGATCTGCTGATAGGGAGAGAGAATATGCACACCGCCGTCCATGCGGTCGAGATCCCACGGCTGACCGCTGCCGATGTACTCATTGAGAGCCAAAGGCTGATACTGTGTCAGCACACCGACCGTATCAATACCGGAATTGGTGCAGTTAGACAGCGGAAAGTCAATAATACGATACTTACCGCCGTAAGGAACAGCAGGTTTAGCAATGGAATGGGTCAAGATACCGAGTCTGGAACCTTGTCCGCCGGCAAGCAGCATGGCGATACATTCTTTTTTAGCGCCCATAATAAATCATCCTTCCTTTGAAGTTTTTTTCTTTGTTTGTTTTTTTGCCTTGGGTTTGAATTTCAAATATATGACCGACATCGGCGGAAGCGTCAGCCGGAAAGAATAAGAAAATCCGTGCATGGGATTGTCTGTTATTGCAATGCGTTTTTTCAGTTCAACGCCCTTACCGCCGAAGCGTTCCTCATCGGAATTGAATAAAGGTGTCAGTGTACCTGCTTCGGGGAAGCCGATGCAGTAATCATCGCGTTGAACGGGAGTGAAATTGCAGACAACAGCGACAGTATCTCCTTTTTCATCTTTACGCAGAAATGCAATACAGGAATTATTGTTATCATCGCTGACAAGCCAATTGAAGCCTTCCCACGAATAATCAATCTGCCAAAACGGTGCATTATCTTTATATATATGATTGAGTTCTTTCACATAGGACTGCAATTTCTGATGTTTTTCATAATCCAGCAACAACCAGTCGAGCTGCTGTTTTTCATTCCATTCTATGAACTGACCGAATTCCTGACCCATGAACAGCAGTTTTTTACCGGGATGTGCATACATGTAACCGAGAAATGCACGCATTCCGTCAAACTTCTGTTCATATTCACCGGGCATTTTATTGAGCAACGATTTTTTGCCGTGGACTACCTCATCATGCGAAATGGGCAGAACAAAGTTTTCGGAAAATGCATAGAAGAACGAAAAAGTAATAAGGTCATGATTGTATTTTCTGAAATAGCCGTCGAGTGAAAAATAACGCAGGATATCATTCATCCAACCCATATTCCACTTGAAGTTAAAACCGAGACCGCCGATATTGACAGGTTTGGAAACAAGCGGCCATGCAGTGCTTTCTTCGGCAATCATCAAAGCATCGGGATATTCACGGAAAACCGATTCATTCAGAAAACGCAAAAACGAAACCGCTTCAAGATTTTCATTACCGCCGTTCACATTCGGCATCCATTGTCCGTGTTCTCTGCCGTAATCAAGATAGAGCATGGAGGCAACGGCATCCACACGCAGTCCGTCAATGTGAAATTTATCGAGCCAGAAGAATGCAGACGAAGCAAGAAAGCTTCTGACTTCATTTCTGCCATAGTCAAAGACTCTTGTTCCCCACTGCAGATGCTCGCCCTTGCGAGGATCCGCATATTCATAACAAGCCTTACCGTCAAACTCATAAAGTCCGTGCGCATCCTTGGGGAAGTGTGCCGGCACCCAGTCAAGAATCACGGCAATGCCGGCTGCATGGCATTTATCGACAAAATACATAAAATCATGCGGCGTACCGTAGCGTGATGTAGCGGCAAAATAGCCTGTTACCTGATATCCCCAGCTGCCGTCAAACGGATGCTCCATAATGGGCATCAGTTCAATGTGGGTATAACCCATTTCCGTCAGATACGGAACGAGCTCATCGGCAAGCGCACGATAAGAATAGAAGTTTCCGTCGGGATACTGCTTCCATGAGCCTGCATGCATCTCGTAAATATTAACAGGAGAATCATAAACACGGTGATTCTTTTTATCGGCAAGATATTTCGCATCGTGCCATTCATAGCCTTCAAGCTCGTAATATTTGGATGCATTGTCCGGGCGGGTTTCGCAATGATAGCCGTAAGGGTCTGCTTTATAACGCTTCTCACCTGTCGGCGTTATGATGCAATATTTGTAAGTATCATACAATTGCACCGCATCCGAAACCGCTTCCCATATACCGTTTTCGCTGATTCTTGTCATCGGGCAGACATTTTCATCCCAATTATTGAAAGAACCGACAACACTGATCGCCGCTGCATTCGGCGCCCACACGCGAAAAACCACACCGTCCTGCACACGGTGCGAGCCGAGATATTCATAACTGCGGCAATTGCTGCCCTGATGAAACAGATAGATCGGTACGTTGTTATCCGTACAGGTATTATCGATTTTGGTTGCTTTCTTTGGCAAACAAATCACCCCCATTTGACATTGTAGCAGTATTTTTTCAATTTTGCAAGTGGTTTTTGATGATTTTGTTAGAAACGATGTTACAAAATTTTTGTAATTTTTGTCGAATATGACGAATGCGAGGTAAAATTAAAAACGGGGTCATATAAACCCCGTTTAAACCGAAATTTAAATATTCAAAAAGTCTTTTCTGTAGTTTACACCGAAAAATTCGGCAAGCTCGACCATTTCGCTGTCTTTGATGGTGTTGACTCTTGGCAGATGTGCGGTCAGCATATAAATCTGCGCAGCCTTTTCCACCGTTTCAATCAAACCGAAAGCTTCATCAAGGTTTTTTCCGACACCGTAAATGCCATGCATTCCCCACACAACAAGGCGAAATTCCTTCATTTTCTCTGCCGTTGCCATACCGATTTCATTGGTGCCGCAAAGCATCCACGGCAGAACGCCGATGCCGTCGGGAAACACAACAATGCATTCCGTGCACATTTCCCAAAGGGTATGGGTGAAGCTCTTTTCATCGAGTTCATGCACATAGTTCATGGCAAGGGTGTTGGTGGGATGACTGTGCATGACAACACGGTTGGTGGGATCCACGGAAAGTCTTGCCATGTGGCTCATCAGATGTGCAGGCAGCTCGCTTGTGAACTTTCCGCCGTCTGCATAGCCCCAAAGAAGTTCTGCGGTTGTGCCGTCTACTGCAATACGGATAATGCCGAGATTGTTTTCAGGATCGTCCATCACATTCTTGAAATACTTGCCCGTGCCGGTCACGATAAAGATTTTACCGATGAGTGCCGTTGCATCAAAACCGGTCGGAATGGTTCGGATGACATTGTTCAGGTCAAGGTATTCGGTAACTTCATCTTCTTCAAGCATATAGCTGATGTTACCACCGTTGCGCTCGTCCCAACCGAGACGGTACATATTGGCTGTAGTCTTTTTCATTTCTTCCACAAAGGAAGCAGTCAGAATGTCTTTCATTTTCATACCTCACATATATTTCAGTTTTATTTCTTTTAAAATTTCTTCATCCGCAGGGCAAAAATCAAATTTATCAATCTGTGCAGGTGTAATCCACATGATATCAGCGTGTTCAACCTTTTTCGGACTTCCCTGTTTGATTGAGCAGTTAAACAAAGTCAATTCAATGGTAAGATCGGGATATTTATGTACAAGCTGCATAAAAACTTCACCGACATCTACCAACACATCAAGTTCTTCTCTGCATTCTCGCACAAGCGCCTGCTGCTTTGTTTCACCGATTTCGACTTTACCGCCGACAAATTCCCATAAAAGCCCTCTTGCCTTGTGCGCAGGGCGCTGACAAATCATGAATTTTTCATCCTGCCATATCAAGGCGGCAACAACCTGTGTCATAATTCACCCCTCAACCGCAGTATTAAAAAAATTTCAGGAACATCATAAAGCATGATAAATACCTACTATTATGATTCAATGAATGCTTTTATTATATTCTTCCATCAATCTTTTGTCAACGAAGAACATAAAAAAATAAAGATTTAAAATTTTCTGATTTTTTTCACTTTTCCTCTTGACATTTGTCGCAAATGGTGCTATCATTAGTGCCGTTGAGAAATCCGGGTGTGGCGCAGTTGGGAGCGCGCTTGACTGGGGGTCAAGAGGCCGTGAGTTCAAGTCTCGCCACTCGGACCAACACAAAAGCCTTTCAGATAGCCGTTTGTGGCTTCTTGAAAGGCTTTTTTCTTTCTCCCTATTCCCGTGCAGGTGACTACAACGATTTTCCATCGTTGTTTTGTCACACTTTTTGCCCGTGTATCAACAACAATTTGTATTGCTCAAATGCTTGTTCAACAGAAAAAATTAAAAACCGACAGATTGAGTCCGTTTGATCGGACGCAAATTGTCGGTTTTATTGCATTATTATATTGAAATATTATTCAGGTGTGATATAATGTAATTTGTATAATTATATCACAAAGAATCAGAAAACGGAGAGAAACGCATGATTACCGGTGAACTGAAAAACAAAATTGACAAAATCTGGGACACGATCTGGACGGGCGGCATCTCGTCACCGACGACGGTGCTGGAGCAGATTACATATCTTATGTTCATGAAGCTGCTGGACGACAACGAAACAAAAAAAGAAGGCGGTGCAGCGGCACTCGGCATCACCTATCAGAGCAAGATCTTCAAGGAAGGCGACTTTCTGGTGGACGATGATCCGAACATGGCAATGCCCTATTGCGAGTTGCGTTGGAGCAAGTTCCGCAATGCAGACCCGACAAGCATGTTCGAACTTGTCCGCAATTATGTTTTTCCGTTCATCAAAACCGTCAACGGTGCCGGCAAGGACACCGCTTTTTCCCGTTTTATGACCGATGCCGTTTTTATGATTCCGACACCAAAGGTGCTCGCCGTGTGCGTGGACTGCCTGAGCGACATTGACATGAGCGACAAGGACATTATGGGCGACGTGTATGAATATTGCCTGAACAAAATGTCTTCTGCAGGCAAGCTCGGACAGTTCAGAACCCCCCGCCATATTATAGACCTGATGGTCAACCTGACCAAGCCTGCCGTGACCGACCGCATTCTTGACCCTGCCATGGGCAGTGCAGGCTTTTTGCTGGGTGCGGCGAAGTACATCAACGAGCATTACGAAAAGGAACTGCTGAACACCAAAAACAGAACGCATTACAACAAAACCATGTTCAGCGGCTTTGACACGGACCCGTCCATGCTTCGCATCGGGGCAATGAATATGCTGCTGCATGGTGTGGAAGAACCCACTATTGCACGGCAGGATTCGCTGTCCGACGACAACACGGCGCGTGAAGAATATGACCTGATTATGGCAAACCCGCCGTTCAAGGGCAGTGTGTTTGAAGAAGACATCAGCAAAGACATTCTTTCCCTGTGCAAAACCAAGAAAACGGAGCTGTTGTTCCTTGCCCTGTTTATTAAATCCCTGAAGCTCGGCGGCAGATGTGCGTGCATTGTTCCGGACGGCGTGCTGTTCGGCTCATCCTCTGCACACAAGGCAATCCGCAGGGAACTGATTGAAAACAACTGTCTGAAAGCGGTGATCTCCATGCCCTCGGGCGTGTTCAAGCCGTATGCAGGGGTTTCGACCGCCATTTTAGTGTTCACAAAAGACCCCTCCGGCACGAAGGATGTTTGGTTTTATGACATGCAGGCGGACGGCTTCACCCTTGACGACAAACGCACACCGACACAGGAAAATGACATTCCCGACATCATTGCAAGATTCAACAACTTGGCAGCGGAAAAAGACAGAGCAAGAACCGAACAGTCTTTCTTTGTCCCCAAGGACGAAATTGTTGCCAACGACTACGACCTGTCTGTGAACAAATACAAGCAGACGGTCTATGAAGCCGTGGAATACCCGTCCACAGCGGAGATTATGGCGAACTTGCACAGCCTTGAAATCGAAGTTTCCAAAGCATTGGCAGAGTTGGAGGAGTTGCTGTGAGCAATAAAAAACCCGTTAAAGTTAAGATTATTAAGCATGAGATTGACTATGAAAGATTAGAAAATATAATCTCAAACGCTGTAAATAACCATGATAACCATGTTCAGGATACAATACCAACAAACAAAAAAGAAAACTTTTTTAAACTTGTCTGGAAAATCATTACGAATAAGAAGCCACCAACTGGAAAACAAACTGCCGAACTATTCGGTAGTTTGCTGGTCATTGTTTTTAATTGTTTAGCAGTTCTCGGCGCTTTTTGTGCCATTTTTGGAGTTATTGGTACTGTTGTTTTTTGCATAAACGCAGACTGGTCTTATGATGTTGCTTTTAGTAATATGGTGAATGCGATTTTACTTGTTGCAATAAGTGTACTGCTTGGTCTGTTTGCATTGCTATTCAGAAGTTCAGCTAATGAATTATCTATTGAAAAGGATAGAAATTATATTATTGCTGTTTTTTCAGGGGTAGTCAGTTTTGCAGCTCTGATTGTTGCCTTAATTGCATTAGTCAAAGGGGTAGGATGATGGAAAAACTCTTATCAGATATTTGCAAAATCCAATATGGATATGCATTTGATTCTGCTAAATTTTCAACAGATAAAGAGAATGGTATGCCACTTGTCAGAATACGCGATGTTTTGCGTGGTTTTTCTGAAACCTATACAACAGAAGAATGCAGTAAAGAGTATATTGTTCAAAACGGTGATATCCTGATTGGTATGGATGGCGAATTTAACATTGCACAGTGGAAAGGCGGAACAGCTTATCTCAACCAGCGAGTATGCCGTTTGATTCCCTCCATCGAAATTAATGCATTATATTTGTTCTATTTTATGAAAAAGGCTTTGAAAGCAATTGAAGACAAAACACCATTCGTAACAGTTAAGCATTTGTCAGCAAAGGAATTAAACAAAATTATTGTCCATATTCCCCCCATGGAAGAACAAAAAAGAATTGCCGATAGTATAAAAAAGACCGAGGAAATAATTGGTATCCGAAAAAAGCAACTCCAACTGCTTGACGATTTAATAAAAGCCCGATTTGTCGAGATGTTTGGGGACCCTGTAAAAAACGAAAAAATGTGGTCAGTTGATTTGCTCAAAAATGTTACAACTAAAATCGGCTCTGGGGCAACACCAAAAGGTGGAAAAGAGAGTTATATAGAACAAGGTATTACCCTTATCCGCAGCATGAATGTACATGATGGAAGATTTGAATATCAGGATTTGGCACACATCACAGATGAACAAGCTAAGCAACTTGAAAATGTCACTATAGAAGAAGATGATGTTTTCATAAACATTACTGGGGCATCTGTTGCACGATCTTGTATCGTCCCAAAACACATATTACCAGCAAGAGTAAATCAGCATGTGTCAATAATTCGTTGTATAGAATCATGTTTAAATCCTGTTTTTGCTAACTATATGCTCATAAACAACAATTTCAAATCAAAATTGTTAAGAATGGGCGAATCAAACGGTGCAACACGCCAAGCAATAACAAAACAACAATTAGAGCATTTGACTATAATATTACCCCCAATTGAATTGCAATACAAGTTTGCAACATTTGTTGAACAGACCGACAAATCAAAATTTGTCGTGCAAAAAGCCCTTGACGAAGCACAACTTTTGTTTGACAGTCTGATGCAGGAATATTTTGGGTAAATAGTTACAGTTATATGTGATATATATCTTTCATAAGGAGTTAAATATTATGAATGAAAATCAAGAATATGCAAAGTTTTGGTTGTCAGTAAAAAATAAATGTGATGAAATCCAAAAAGAGTATGACAAATTGACAAAGGCAAACAAAAAACAAGTTGATTGTCTTCTTGATACAATTTCTAACGCACACAGTATTTCTGAAGCAATCAAACTTATCAACAGGCAAATAGATAAAGGATAATCAAAATGCAGAATCAAAAAAGAGATTTTTTTGAACAAAGAATAAGTTCATTTGAAGGATACATTAAGTGTGTGGATGATATTTCCAAACCATTTCAAGGAAAATTGCCTTTGGGCACAAAACTGCTTTTTAGAGGGCAGGAAGACTGCAGTTGGACTTTACTACCTAAAATTGCTCGCGGAAAAGAAAATGAGAATCGGGTAGCATTGCTTGATTATGAAAGAAACTTGATTGAAACAGCAAAATATAGATTGCCTTCTGTTTTTAAAAGTGACTTATCTCCATTGGATTTGTTGGCTTTGTTACAACACTATGGAGTTGCTACTCGTTTACTGGATGTGACAGCTAATCCTTTAGTTGCTTTGTTTTTTGCATGTAAAGATCAAAAAGAAACAGATGGTGAGGTTATTGTATTTGAAAAATGCATTGAATCAATAGCACCATATCCCATACAAAATGCAATTGCAGATTCATATCGTTTTCTCAAAATGTGCGATGTTTCACTTTGTCATTTTTATAATTCTATAGTTAAACAAAATTATATGAAAGAGCAATTAAGTGATTTTGAACTGTTGTTTAAAGATTCAAATGACGGTGCGGAATGGATTAGAAAATGTTGTGAAAAAATTATATTTGTCCAAGCAAAAGAGCAACTGTTTCGTCAAAAACTTCAGCAAGGAGAATATATTTTATTTCCAAATAAAATATATTATTCAAAAAGTCTTGAAAAAGACAGTTTTTCAAGAATGATTGAACCGATACCTAAAAACGGAGAGCATATATATTCCCGTATTATAATAGATAAAAAAAGCAAAACCGATATCCTTAAAGCCTTAAACATTTTTGGTATCAATAAAGGAACATTATTTGCTGACAGTATTGACATTGTTTGTGAACAAATAGAATCCGACATCAAACGAATGGTATTATAATGAGGTGATTTTTGTGCACCATATTATCCTCAACACACCTGAATACGCTGCATTAAATTATTATTTTGTTTCTGCCGAAGATGCGGCATCGCCTGCTGAAAAAGCCATTGCCTGCCGTGCATCTTTGTCTGAACTGATCGCATTCATTTACGATCGGTTCGGCATTGCTATGCCGCTGAGTGCCACCATGCTGGAGCTGATTGACGGCAGGGTGATTGCGGATTTTGCGGACAATGCCGTTCTGCTGGCAAGCCTGCACTTCATCCGCAAGGTGGGCATGAATGCAGAGCATGGGCTGAAGGTCACCAAAAAGCAGGCTCAGATCGCCTTCGACAACCTTGTTTTCTTTGCAGAGTTCACCGTCCGCAAGTTTGAAAAGCCGGACAGTGTAAAGGATCTTGTTCTGCCCAAATACATGAGCGAGGCGGAAACAAGAAAAATTTACATCGACAACTATCTGCGTGAAGCCGGGTGGGAGATCTGCGAGCCGAACACCACACGCACCCTTGCAGACGGCAAACAAGTTGCCTGCGGCACGGTATTCCCCGGAAAAGCCTGCTGCGAGATTCCCGTGGAGGGAATGCAGAACGCTTCGGGTGTCGGCTTTTGCGATTATGTGCTGTACGGCAAAGACGGCAAGCCCCTTGCCATTGTGGAAGCAAAAAAGACAAGCAAGGATCCCGTGGTCGGCAGCTTGCAGGTCAAGCAATACGGCGAATGCATGGAAAAGCAATACGGCTATGTGCCTGTGCTGTATTACACCAACGGCTATGAGATTTATGTTATTGACGGCGTTTACCCTGCACGCAAGGTGCTGTCTTTCCACACCGCGGACGAGCTTACATATATGCTGCAAAAACGCGAACGCGGCGACATCACAGACCTGAAAGTGCGTGACGATATTTCAGGCAGACCCTATCAGAAAATGGCAATCACAAGCATCTGCGAACGCTTCAACCAAAAGCACCGCAGAGGGTTGATCGTCATGGCAACGGGTACGGGCAAAACAAGGGTTTCAATCTCCTTGGTTGAGCTGCTGCTTCGCAACGGTTGGGTCAAAAACGTGCTGTTCCTTGCCGACCGAACAAGCCTTGTGCGTCAGGCATTCAACAATTTTCGCAACATACTTGATGATATGACCTATTGTGTGCTGTCGGATCGCTCCTTGGCAAACGAGCCGAATGCAAGAATCACATTCAGCACCCACCAGACCATGATCGGCTACATTGATGCCGAAAACAAAGAGTTTTCAAGTGCCCGGTTTGATCTGATTATCATTGACGAAGCACACCGTTCGGTGTTCAACAAATACGGTGCTATTTTCAAATATTTTGACTGTCTGCTTGTCGGTCTGACGGCAACCCCCAAGGACGAAGTGGATGCAAGCACCTATCAGCTTTTTATCTGCGAAAACAGCGAGCCCGATTTTGCTTATTCGCTTGAAGAAGCAGTCAGGGACAAGTACCTTGTTCCGTTCAAGGTCTGCCCGAAAACCACGCAGCTTTTGAGCCACGGCATTCAATACAAGGACTTGTCTGATGCTGACAAACAGAAAGTGGAGTCCATTCTTGTTGACGAAGAAACACCCGATGAAAGCACCGTCATCGGCAAAGAAAAGCTGTTCAAGATCATTTACAACATCGACACCTGCCGCAAGGTGCTTGAAGACCTGATGCAGAACGGTCTGCGTGTGGATTACGGTCAGAAGCTCGGAAAAACCATTGTATTTGCCTATAACCACGAACACGCAAAACTGATTGTGGAAGCATTCAGGGAGATCTACCCTGCTTACGGTGAAAACTGCTGTCAGCTGATTGACAATCAGGTCAAGAACGCAAATGATCTGATCACCAAATTTGAAGAAGATGAAAATTTCAGAATTGCCGTTTCGGTGGATATGCTCGACACGGGTATTGACGTGCCTGCGGTGCTGAACCTTGTGTTCTTCAAGCCTGTCAAGTCAAAAATCAAATTCATGCAGATGATCGGCAGAGGTACACGCCTTTGCGAAGGTGTGCTTGACGGCAAAGACAAAACGCACTTCCTCATTTTTGACTACTGTGCAAACTTTGAATACTTTAATCAGCATCCCGAAGGTGATTCCAACAAGAACGGGCTGACAATATCGCAAAAATTGTTTGATGTCAGGCTTGATATTCTTGTTGAGTTGCAGAAATATGAGCATCAGATCAATGCTGTCAACAAAACCTATTATGACAAACTCAAGCCCGAACTGTTCGGCAAGGTGCAGGAGATCAAACGCAACAGTGCAAGAATCTCCGTGCGTGAAGCAATGGCGTATGTGGACAAGTACAACGACTACGAAAAATGGTCGCATTTGTCGCTGCTTGAAAAAAAAGAAATGCAGTTGCATCTGACTCCGCTTGTTGACAGTGACGCCGACGAAAACAAAAACAGCCTTGCTTTTGACCTGAAATTCATGGACATTGAATTGTCCGTCCTGTCGGTCGGCGGTTTCACTGCAAAAGCACACAAGCAGGTGGAACGGGTCAGAAGAATCTCAAAAGTTCTGCTTGATACCGCCGCAGGTGTTGCAGATGTAATGGCAAAATCGCAGACACTTCTGGAGCTTGTGTCGGTTGAATTCTGGGAACACCCAACGATTGACAAGCTTGAACAATACCGCTTGGAAGTGCGTGATCTGTTGCAATACATAGAAACAAGAAAAAATCCTGTTACAATAGATCTTATTGACACTGTGGATGACGATGAATATTCGGGCGACGGACTGATCGACATCCGCACCTACAAAGAAAAGGTGCTTGACTATCTCGCCGCCCACACCGACAACGAAACCATCCGTAAGATTCAGAACCTGCAGCCCATCAATGCACAGGATGTGCAAGAGCTTGAACGCATCTTGTGGCAGGAACTGGGCACCAAAGAAGACTACGAACAAACAACAGAAATTGACAATCTCGCCGCATTCATCCGATCCATTGTCGGCATTGAGCAGGAAGCCGTCAACGAAAAGTTCGGCGAATTCCTCAGCGGCAATATTCTCAATTCCCAACAGCAGGAATTTGTAAAATCCATTATTGATTATGTGCGTGAAAACGGCGATATCCGTGCCGAAGACCTGATTGAAAAATCTCCGTTTGACTCTTATGACATCGTGGAACTGTTCGGTGCAAATATCACGGTGATCACAAGTGTCATCCACGCCATGCACAACAGCATCGTTGCGGCATAAATCTCTGCATAACTTTTTTAACAATCTCCGAACCGATTTCATGTATACTTTTTTCTGTAAAATCTACAACAATCAGCACAACAGCCGTCGGCATAGAATTGTCGACGGCTGTTATACATAATATGCAAAAACAATCAGGCCTTGTTTGCCTCAATGGCTTCATTTTCTTTGTGACGTTCTGCACGCATGACTTCGAGGTCACGGTACATCTGTTCTTTTCTTTCCCCCTCAACATCGTACATGGTCTTGAGAATGATTGCTTTGAGCAGATTGCTGATAGCATAACCGAACAGCAGGAAGGCAAGAAGCCACAGGCAGGTTTTCAGATATGTCGGCTGTGCCTGCATGGTTGCAACAAGGTCGCCTTCAGCAGAAGACTGATAGCCGATCCATGCGATCATGAACGGAACGGCAAGTTCACGGAGATAGTTGATAGCGGTATTGATCCAACCGGGGATGATGCCCTGAATGGCTTCGATACGCTCGCCTGTTTCCCATTCAAGATAGTCGAAGTATTCGACGTTGAAGTGGGAGTTGGAAAGTTCCTGCACGCCGATACCGACACCAAACAGGAAATAAAAGGCATAGAAGAAAATACTGTTCCATCCCTCAAAGAAATAGATGCCGAATTTGGCTTCTACTGCACAGATTGCAAACAGAATACCGGCAGAAATCATGGAATACGGACCGCAGAATTTGAGCAACTTGGTAGGTTCGTACTTTTTGGAAAGTTTGGTGGTAATAAGATTGCCAACAACCGTGCCGATTGCCGTGGGAAGAGTCAGAAGCAGGTTCTTTGAAGAGCCGACGGTGATAGCAGCGAGATAGGTGGACATTTTTCCGAGCATTGCAAAGTTGTTGACCCATGCCATAATCTGATATGCCCGGTAATTTCTGAGCTTGAAAAGCGAGAAAAGGGTCTTGGAAATCTTGACCTTTTCCTTTCTGGGAAGTTCAATACGTTCTTTACAGAACAGACCGCACATCAGATTACCGAACAAAGTGACAACAGCGGCAAGGGTGCCGAGTATCATATACATCTTGTTCTTGTCATCACTGAACATACCGTACACAAAAGTGGACAGATAAGCGCCGCCGTAACCGAGATAGTAGGACAGCTGCCAGATGGTGGCAACTGTTTTCTTTTCTTTGGGATTGGGGGAAATGACCTGTGCCACATTCTGTCCGAGGTTATTAAAGGCATTGAAGATGGTCTGACAGCAAGCAATACCGTAACGCAGCATTGTCATCTGCTGAACTGTCCAGCCTTCGGGTACATAGAAATAGAAAACGGTCAGGAAGAAAATCGGAAGCAAGCAAATGATGTACCACTGTCTGTAGCGACCCCATTTGGTCTTCCATTTCTGCACCACAATGGCAGAAATAAAACCAAACAACAGACCGAGTACAGTGGTAAGCGTGGTCTGCACGGCAAGAATTTCTGCAATTTGTTCTGAATCAACGCCCGAAGGACCATAATACAGTTCATGCAGGAAAGCCGTTGCAAGGGTACCGGTGAGGGTCGTACCAAACATACCGCCGACACGGGCAAGCATCAAACAAAAGTATTCAAACTTGTTGATGTGTTTACCGTGTTCAGGGGAAAGTGCATTTGCAGGCGGAATATTATTTGCCGTTTTTGTTTTAGCCATATAATCAACTCCTGATATAATTTGTATAATATTAACATAAAATACAGCAAAAATCAAGAGATAAATAACAATATCAATAATCTGCAAAATAAATGAGCAAAAAAAATAAGCCCTGACGGGCTGCATATCTCCGAACGACAAATAGAAATGACCTTTGACAGTGTTTCTTCACACATCTGCCAAAGGTCATTTCCGATTAAATTTGGTATCTAACATCTGTTTAACCTCTCTTTCTGCTGTATCGTCTGATCTTCTGCATGAAACACTACTGTTTGATTTCAAACAACACACTGCTTCTGTTTTCACATATTCACAAGTGAATCGCTTTTCATGTATTTTTTGGAGTGATTCTGTTTCATGAAGATCTTCTGAGAATCTTAAAAGTATGACTCCAACCATCTATGCCGTACTTACTTTGCTTCGGTACGCGCTATATATATTAGTTAACATTTATTATATCATGGTAAGAGCTGATTTTTGAAAACAACCTGATTATATTTATTGATCAACGTTCTTCTGTTTTTTCAACATTTATTAATACGGGTCGGATTTCACTTTTAATCTTCTCTGTTTCATCTGTACATCGGTATCACCTCTTTCTGTCTATACTATAACATGGAAATTTGCATTTTTCAAGATGGAATTTTGTACAAAGTATGCACTTCTTTTTATTGCACTATAGAGAATTATAGTTATAATGCACATAAGTTTTCAACAATGTATTGACTTTTTCATTCTGTTTATGTTATGATAAAAATGTTGGCGGTTTTATAACTGCCGTTTTTTTATTATTTACCGCAAATAAAAAAGACTAACGGAATGAAAATACATCAATACTGTTTAAAAGGAGTGTTACAGATGTGTACAGCAATCAGTTTTCACAGCAATGACCATTACTTCGGGAGAAACCTTGATGTTGAACGTGATTACGGACAGCGTGTTGTAATTACACCCAAAAATTACACAATCCCGATGCAGTGTCTGCCTGCATTCAAAACAGAATATGCATTGATCGGCATGGCCGTTGTTGCAGAGGAATTTCCGTTATATTTTGAAGCCACAAATGATGCGGGACTGAGCATTGCAGGTTTGAATTTTCCCGCAAATGCCGTTTATCATGATGTTGCTGAAAACAAATCAAATATAACACCGTTTGAGTTGCCGCTGTGGATAGCAGGACAATGCAAAAATGTCCGTCATGCACGAACACTGTTGGCAGATTGCAATGTAGTGAACATCAGTTTCAGTAATTCCCTCCCCCTGTCCCCCTTACATTGGCTGATTGCGGATAAAAATGAATGCATTGTTGTTGAAAGCACAAATGACGGACTGAAAATATATGACAATCCTTACGGTGTGCTTACCAACAATCCGACATTCGACTGGCACATGATGAATATGAATAACTACCTGCATCTTCACAATGCAGGCTCAACGGATGCGAAAAACAACGGCACATCACACAACTACAGTCTCGGCTTGGGGGCACTCGGATTACCGGGGGATTATTCTTCTGTTTCGCGGTTTGTCAAAGCTGCATTTGTGAAAAACAATTCATTGCAATCAGAAAATGAAAACGAGAATGTAAGTCAGTTTTTTCACATCCTGCAAAGCGTTGCTATGCCCAAGGGCTGCGTTAAAATGCCGGATGGAAAATATGAATTTACATTCTATTCATGCTGTTGTAATACGGACAAAGGAATTTTTTATTACAATACGTACTATGACAGCACAATCAGAAGTGTCAATATGAATGACTATAACACGACCGACAACACAAAACTGATTATTATCGGAGAAGAAATATGAAGAAAAAAGCAAAAAAGAATAAAAATCCGCCGTTGTCGCAAACGGATAGATTTTTGTATGGTTTTCTTTGGATAGTTGTTTTATTGTCAACGGCTGGCTTTTTATATTTATATTTATCTCTACTTGATTTATTTGCATTTTCCGACAAAAATATAGTTGCAGTTGATAACGGAATGTCTGCACTTTTCATTATTCCGTTTCTTATCACATTTCTTTTTAGCGGAGTCACATTGGTTGATTATGGCCGCAGCAGTCGTACTGCATTGCTTGGCTACGGCAAAAAAGCAACAAATGTGCATCAAAAAGACATTCCTATCTTCCGCAAAGGCGGTTTCAGAAAGTTTATTTCAAAAATGGTAAAAAATCAGCACATAAGAAGTGCAACAAAAGGCCTTGCTGTTCTGCTCGGTATCACCATTCTGTTTTCAGGCTTCGGTTTCTGCAAAAGAACGGTACTGAACACGAATGATCAGATTATTACATATAATTCATTCAACCAAGAAACTGCTTGTGTTTATTTGCAGGATGCAGACAGTATCACCGTTTCTGTTCAAAAAACAAGACGCCGGCCTCACGTCAGACTTGGAATGAACAATATTATTAGCAACATAGCTGCAATTGCACAAAAACGGATTTATTATATTCAATTAAGCATCCGCTACGGTGATGATTCAATTACCGTCACACCCGGTGATTTCAGCAATATGGAAACCGAGCAGATATTTGCACATCTGTTACATGTCAAAAGCTATTTCACTTCCGACCAATGTACATTTTACAACACAGATTATCTGGATGCACTGCAAGAATATAAAAACTATAATGAACAAGAACAAGCCTTACTGCTGCAATTATTTGAGCAATAGAAAACGGAAAAGCCTGCATCATGACGGTGCAGGCTTCGCTTTATTCTTCTGTATGTGTGTTGGGTACAAGAACCTCGTTTTCTCTGAACAAAAGAGAAATACACCAGATACCCGCCAATGCAACAAGCGTAAAAATGATACGGCTTACAATGGCATCCTGACCGCCGAAGATCCAACCGACAATATCGAACTGAAACAGACCGATCGAACCCCAGTTGATCGCACCGACAATGACTAAAATAAGTGCAATTCTGTCAATCATGTTATTCACTCTCCTTTTTCAAGATGTATTATGCGCAAAATAAAAAAGATTTATGCAAAAAATATAATAAATATATTGTATCTTTATAAAAATAATGATACAATAAATTATTCAATTTTTTTCGGGGGTTTTTACAGATGAATACAATTAAAATTCAGAACGGAAAAACAAAAATGGTCGCACACCGCGGTGTCAGCGGAATTGAAAAAGAAAACACCAATGCCGCTTTCATTGCCGCAGGTAACCGCAGCTATTTCGGCATTGAAACCGATGTGCACAAAACGCTCGACGGAAAATATATTTGCTTCCACGATGATGATACAGCACGGGTGGCAATTGATAACATGGTGGTTGAACAGACAACCTTTGACACACTTCGCGCATTGCAACTGACCGACCGTGACGGCAACAGAGGCAGAATTGATCTTCGAATGCCGACACTTGCCGAATACATTGACACCTGCAAGAGATATGAGAAAAAGGCGGTTCTTGAACTCAAGAACGAATTTGAAAAAGATGACATTGCTGCAATCTGCAACATCATCAAAGAAGCGGATTATTTGCAGGAGGTTATTTTCATCTCATTCTGCTTTGACAATCTTGTTTATGTCAAAGAGCTCTATCCCGAACAGACGGTTCAGTTTTTGACAAATATGTACACCGATCATCTGCCCGTTGCCTTGCAGGAAAACGGTTTTGACCTTGACATTGAATACAGACAGCTGACCAAAGAAAACATTGAAAGAATGCATTCCATGAACATTGAGGTCAACTGCTGGACCTGTGACGATCCCGCATATGCCGAAAAACTCGTCGGCTGGGGTATTGACTATATCACAAGCAACATTCTTGAATAAGGAGATTTATTATATGCTTATCAATGAAACCATGATGGGGCTGGGCAAACAGCGTTCCGTTATCCGTGAAATTTTTGAATATGCAAAAAAACGAGGTGCCGAAATCGGCGCTGAAAATGTGCTTGATTTCAGCATCGGTAATCCGAGTGTTCCGGCTCCCGATTGCGTCAATGAAACAGTCAAACGACTTGTCAATGAAACCGATTCCGTGCTGCTGCACGGTTATACATCTGCGCAGGGCGATGCAAAGGTGCGCAAAGCCATGTCCGATTTCACCAACAAAACCTACGGCACACATACCACGCCCGACAACTTCTATATGACCGTCGGCGCAGCGGCTTCACTCGTTATCTCCATGAAAGCCATGGTGTTGCCCGGTGATGAGATCATAACATTTGCACCGTTCTTCCCCGAATACAGAGTGTTTGCAGAAAGCTGCGGTGCAAAGCTTGTGCCCGTCATGTCCCTGCCCGGTTCGTTCCAGGCAGATACGGATACACTCGAAAAAGCCATCAACGAACACACCAAAGCCGTGCTTATCAATTCTCCCAACAACCCGTCCGGTGTGGTATTGAGCAGTGAAACCATTACAAAAATTGCCGATGTGCTGACAAAGAAGAGTGCAGAATACGGTCATGTGATTTATCTGATTGCGGATGAACCCTACCGTGAGCTTGTTTATGACGGTGATGAAGTACCCTGCATTCTCAATTACTACAAGGAAAGCATTGTCTGCTACTCATTCAGCAAATCGCTTTCTCTGCCGGGTGAAAGAATCGGTTATATCCTGGTTTCCCCCGACATGACCGACAGCACCGATATGTATGCGGCTGTCTGCGGTGCAGGCAGAGCACTCGGTTATGTCTGCGCACCGAGCCTGTTCCAGATGGTTGCCGCAGAATGTGTCGGCAAAACGGCCGATATTTCCATTTACAAGAGAAACCGTGATCTGCTTGTGGGTGGTCTTACAAAATTCGGCTTTGAATGCGTTCGTCCGGACGGTGCATTTTATTTGTTCATGAAAACCCCCGAAGCGGATGCAGCTGCTTTCTGTGAAAAAGCCAAGCAGTTTGAACTGCTTCTTGTTCCTGCCGATTCCTTCGGCTGTCCCGGATATGTCAGAATTGCATATTGCGTTCAGACGGAACAGATTGAAAGAGCTTTGCCTGCTTTTGAAAAGCTTGCTAAGGAGTACGACTTATGCTGACGCAGATCAGAACAGACAAAGTTCCGTTTATTCTCGGAACAGACTGGTGGTCGGATTGCGATGACTGCATGGCACTGCGCCTGCTTTGCTGGGCACATAAGCAAGGAAATATCGATTTTAAGGGTATTGTTATCAACGCCTGCATGAATTATTCCGTTCCCTCCGTTGCGGCATTTTTACGACTTGAAAAAGTGGATGCACCGATCGGTATTGATCTGAATGCCACTGATTTTCACGGTATCGGCCCGTATCAGAAAAGACTTGCAAAGCGTTTTGAGGATCTGCCGCAAAACGAAGATGTGCTGAGCGGTGTTGCCTTATACCGTAAAATTCTTGCAGAAAGTGAAGAAAAGGTTGAAATAGCAGAAATCGGTTTCACACAGGTGCTTGCAGATCTGCTTGACTCCCCTGCTGATGAATATTCACCATTGACGGGACTTGAGCTTGTACGCGAAAAATGCGCAAAGCTTTGGGTCATGGCAGGCAAATGGGATAACCTGAAAAGCGGCAAAGAGCACAATTTCTGCAACAACAAAAGAAGCATTGACGGCGGCATGCGTCTTTGCAAAAACTGGCCGACAGAAATTGTATTTCTCGGTTTTGAAATCGGCTTCAATGTCATCTCGGGCGGAAATCTGAAAAAAGAGGACTTCCTGCATCAGGCAATGGCAGATCATTTGTCCTTTTTCGGGCGCAGCTCATGGGATCCGATGCTTGTTCTGCTTGCCCTTATCAATGATTTCGACAAGGCCGGATATACATATAAACAAGGAACTGCAAGTCTGGATGATAACGGAGCCAATCATTTTGTTTTTTCAGATGACGGCAAACACCGTTTTGTTGTAAAAACACACAGATCTGTTTGGTATAAAAACCGGATCAATGAAATTCTTTATAAAGATTATGAAGATTTAAACAAATAATTTTAGCATGCTACTTGACTACTACGCTAAAGTGTGCTATGATATCCCAAAATCCGAAGAAGGAGAAAAAAACCGATGCAAAATCTTACTTCCATTTTAGGCGCAGATGAGCGTGCCGTATTGCAATTGCGCGCACTGTATGAAAACTACGGATTTAAGAAGTTCAGAATGAACCGTTTTGAATCCTATGACCTGTACACAGAAAACAAGAACTTTCTGCGCAGTGACCATATCATTACATTTTCTTCTCCCTCTGGAAAGCTCATGGCATTGAAGCCTGACATCACGCTGAGCATCATCCGCAGCATGCAGGAAACAGACGAGGACTGCCGTGTTTATTATAATGAAAATATCTATCGTGCCGACAGTGAAAATGATGAAATTAAGGAAATTATGCAGGTTGGTGTGGAGCAGATCGGCAAAATAACCGCCAAGGATGAAGCTGATATTCTCTGCCTTGCCTGCGAAAGTCTTTCATCCATATCTGACAAATTCATGCTTGTAGTTTCCGATATGCGTCTGATTTCAGCATTGCTTGACGGATACGGTCTTTCCGATTCAAGAATTATTTCAATTCTCTCTCTTCTTGCTGACAAAAACACACATGAATTAAAAGAAAAACTGATTCGTTGCGGTATAGATGAAACCACAGCAGAGAAACTGGCAGGACTTGCAGCACTGTCCGGAAATTACAAAACCGTGCTCAACAAGCTGGAGAACATGTTCCCCGAGAATATGGGAGCACTCGGCAGAATCACACAACTGAAAACCTTGTTTGCTTCTCTTGATAACACCGAATACGCCGACAAAATCACAATTGATTTCTCTGTTCTGAGTGATGTAAACTATTATAACGGACTGGTATTTATCGGCTATATTGATTCCGTCAGTGATTCCGTTCTTTCAGGCGGTCGTTATGACGGCTTGCTCAAAAAAATGAACAAGGACTGCGGCGGCATCGGTTTTGCTCTGTATTTCGACAAGCTGCAACGATTCCTCACCGAAGTAAAAGAGGCAACAGATAAAAAAGAGCTTCTTTGTGTTGCACTGCCTAAAGGCAGACTCGGTGAAAAGGTCTATTCCCTGTTCAAGAAAGCAGGATACGGTTGTCCCGAAATGGAAACCGATTCCAGAAAGCTTATTTTCACAAATGAAGAAGCAGGCATTTGCTACTTCTGGAGCAAACCGAGTGATGTTTCCGTTTATGTTGAACGCGGTGCTGCCGATATCGGCATTGTCGGTAAGGATATTTTAGCCGAACACGGATCGGATGTATTTGAACTTGCCGACCTGCAATTGGGCAAATGCAGAATGTGCGTCTGCGGTAAAAAGGGTGAAAAATTACCCGACAACAGCACCATCCGCGTTGCCACTAAATTCAAAAACATTGCAAAAACATATTTTGAACAACAAAGTCGGGACATTGAAGTCGTTCCGCTGAACGGTTCCATAGAAATCGCCCCGTTGCTCGATGTTTCCGATGTTATAGTCGATATCGTCGAAACGGGCACAACACTCAGAGAAAACAACCTTGAACCCTACACGGATATTATGCAGATCAGCACCCGTCTGATTGCAAACAAATCCGCTTACCGTTTCCGCAAAGATGCGGTTGACAAGGTAATTTCCCAAATTCTCACTGCAAAATCGGAGGAAACAAAATGATTCCCATTTATGAATATGCAAAAAACAAAAATATTGCAGTCTTTGATCGTACGGACGATGCTTTCGATGTATCTGCAACCGTTACTGAAATCATTAAAGCTGTCAAAGTTGAAGGCGACAAAGCTCTGTTTGATTTCTGCGAAAAATTTGATAAGGTAAAGCTTGATACACTTGAAGTTACGCAGGATGAGCTTGACGAAGCATTTGCTTCTGTTGATACCGAATTTATTGATATTTTGAAGGAAGCTGCCGAAAACATCCGTGCATTCCATCAGAATCAGGTTCGTTCAGGCTTTGAAATGAAAAAGGAAGACGGTATTGTGCTCGGACAGCGCGTTTTGCCGCTTGAAAAGGTTGGTGTATATGTGCCCGGCGGCACGGCAAGCTATCCGTCCACCGTTCTTATGAATGTGATCCCTGCGAAGCTTGCAGGTGTCAGTGAGATTATTATGGTTTCCCCTCCCAAGTCAGACGGTAAAATTAAAGCCGAAATCCTTGCCGCAGCCAAAATTGCAGGTGCTGACCGTATTTTCAAGGTTGGCGGAGCACAGGCTGTTGCCGCGCTCGCCTACGGAACCGAAAGCATTCCCTTTGTCGACAAAATCGTCGGTCCCGGTAATGCATTCGTTGCGGAAGCAAAAAAACAGGTATTCGGCAGAGTTGCAATTGATATGATTGCAGGACCGAGTGAAATTCTTGTGGTTGCAGACGGCAATTCAAATCCTGAATTCATAGCTGCCGACATGTTATCCCAAGCTGAACATGATAAATTTGCTTCGCCCGTTCTTGTCACTGACAGCATGGCACTTGCCGAAGCTGTACAAAAGGAACTCGAAGTGCAGCTCGCAAAGCTGCCGCGTGAAGCCATTGCAAGGGTTTCTGTTGATACAAGAGGTTGCATTCTTGTCAGTGAAACCATTGAAGAGGCTGTGGAACTTTCCAATCGCATTGCACCCGAGCATCTTGAACTGTGTGTGGACAACCCCTTTGAAATCCTGCCCCTTGTAAAAGCCGCCGGTTCTGTATTCCTCGGCAGATATTGTCCCGAAGCACTCGGTGACTATTTCGCAGGTCCCAACCACACACTGCCGACCAGCGGTACCGCAAGATTTTCTTCACCGCTGAGTGTTGATGACTTTGTTGTGCGTTCCGCATACAGCTATTACACGCCCGAGGCACTCGGCAAGGTCGGCAAAAAAATTGCAACCTTTGCAAACCGTGAAGGACTTGATGCACACGCAAACAGCGTTCTCGTCAGACTCAAGGAGATGGACCAATGAGCCGATTCTTAAATTCATTTCACAAAAATTTATTACCGTATACACCGGGTGAACAGCCCGTTGACATGCAGTATGTAAAACTCAATACCAATGAATCCCCCTTTCCGCCCTCGGAAAAAGTGATCAAAGCAATCAACGAAACGGAAATCAGCAAATTGAATTTGTATTCCGACCCCGAATGCACAGCACTTGTCAAGCGTTTTGCGGAGCTTTATAACATAAAACCCGAACAAATTCTGTTCGGTAACGGATCGGATGAAATTCTGCAATATTGCTTCTATTCATTCTGCGGTGAAGATAAAAAGGCAGTTTTTGCCGATATCACATACGGCTTTTACAGTGTTTTTGTCGATCTTTTCCATATTCCGACAGATATTATTCCATTGAATGACGATTTCACCTTACCGCTTGAAAAATTCCGCAATGCAAACGGAACGGTATTCATTGCCAATCCGAATGCTCCGACAGGTCTTGCACTGCCAAAGCATGAAATCATTTCCGTCCTTGAAAGCAACAAGGATGATGTTGTTGTCATAGACGAAGCTTATGTGGATTTCGGAGCCGAAAGTGTTGTGGATCTGATTGATACATACAAGAATTTAATTGTTGTACAAACCTTCTCCAAGGGGCGCTCCTATGCAGGTGGCAGACTCGGTATGTGCTTTGCGGACAAAGAACTCATCAACGATATGAAGATGATCAAATATTCTCTCAACCCTTATAATGTTGACCGACTTTCCATGGCAGCCGGCATTGCAGCTGCGGACGATGATGCTTATTATAAGAATAATGCAAAAATCATCATCGAAAACCGTAACTGGTTGACAAATGAATTGCAGAATCTCGGTTTTGAAGTCCTCCCCTCCAGCGCCAACTTCATTTTTGCGCAGCACCCGACTTATGACGGTAAAAAGCTGTATCTTAAATTAAAAGACAAGGGTGTTCTTGTACGCCATTTTGACAAAGAACGCATCTGCAATTACAACCGTATCACCATCGGCACAAAAGAGCAATTGACCGTTCTTGTCGATACAATCAAAGCAATTTTTAACGAACAGGAATAAAATGTATGCGAACTGCAACCATTAACAGAAAAACAGCAGAAACCGACATTTCCCTATCCCTGACACTTGAAGGTACGGGAAAACACAATATAGACACGGGATGCGGTTTCCTTGATCATATGCTGACCCTTTTTGCCGTGCACGGCAGATTTAATTTAGATGTAAAATGCATCGGCGACACCCATGTGGATGACCATCACACCGTAGAGGATGTCGGCATTTGCCTCGGTGAAGCCTTCACAAAGTCGCTCGCCGACAAAAAAGGCATTACCCGTTACGGCTTTATGGCCGTTGCCATGGATGAAGCCCTGCTTTTATGCGCACTGGACATTTCAGGCAGAGCCTCGCTCAACTACGGTCTTCGTGTCCCCACGCAAAAAGTCGGCACATTTGACACAGAGCTGACACTTGAATTTTTTGAAGCCTTTGTCAGAGCCTGTCCGATGTCCTTGCACTTAAAACAGGAAGCCGGCAAAAATTCGCACCACATCATCGAGGGTGCATTCAAGGCATTCGGCAGAGCCATGAAAATAGCCGTAAAAATTGACGAACAGACCAAAGATGAAATCCCCTCAAGCAAAGGAGTTCTGTAATGACAGCAATAATTGATTACGGTGTCGGCAATCTCTATTCCCTGTGCAGTTCACTTGCATTCATTGGGGAAGAAGCTTTTGTCACCAATGATATAGAAAAAATAAAAGCCGCAGAAAGATTGATTCTGCCTGGTGTCGGTGCTTTTGAAGATGCCGCAAAAAAGTTATTCAACAGCGGTCTTGTAGATGTTATAAAAGAAGAGGTAATCAACGGCAAGCCCTTGCTGGGTATTTGTCTTGGCATGCAGCTGCTTTTTGAAAAAAGCTTTGAATTCGGTGAACATGAAGGACTTGGCTTGTTAAAAGGTGAAATCCGTCCGATTTCGGATGTAATCGACAAAGATCTCAAGATTCCGCACATCGGCTGGAACGGTCTGCATTTTCCCGAAACAAAAGACAGACATCCGTTGTTTGCAGATCTTGCAGAAAATGACTGTGTGTATTTTGTACATTCTTTTTATGCAACAAACTGCACGGAAAGCGTGATTGCCACCACCGAATATTCTGCCGAATTGACAGCTGCAGCGGCAGACAAAAACTGCTGCGGCGTGCAGTTCCACCCTGAAAAAAGCGGTAAAGTCGGCATGAAGATTCTCAAAGCCTTTTGTAAAATGTGAGGAAACAATATGCGTATTTATCCTGCAATTGATTTATATGAAAAACAAGTCGTCCGTCTTTACAAAGGCGACTATAATCAGATGACCGTATACGGCAATGACCCGACAAGTGTTGCCCTTTCGTTCAAGGAAGCCGGAGCTGATTATCTGCATTGTGTTGATCTGGAAGGTGCAAAGGACGGCACAACCCCCAACCTCGAAGTCGTTGCCGATATCGTCAAAAACAGCGGTCTGAAAACCGAAATCGGCGGCGGCATCCGCAGCACTGAAGTGATTGAAAAATATCTGTCCGTCGGTGTGGACAGAGTCATTCTCGGCACGGCAGCTGTCACAAACCCCGAATTTTTAAAAGAAAGTCTGCGTTTGTTTGGAAATCACATTGCTGTCGGTGTTGACATCAAAGATAATTTCGTTGCAATCAAGGGCTGGACGGAGCAATCCGCACTGACCTGTGATGAGTTTTTCAAGCAGTTGGAAGATATGAGTGTCAAAACCGTTATCTGCACTGATATTTCCAAGGACGGCGCAATGAAAGGCACAAACATTGAATTGTACAAGCGCCTGAGCAATACCTATTCCATTGACCTTGTTGCATCCGGCGGTGTTTCCACACTTGCTGATGTCAGAACACTCAATGAAATGAACATCCATGGTGCAATTCTCGGTAAGGCATTATACACCGGTGCCATTGACCTGAAAGAAGCTATCAACCTGACAAAGGGGGCAACTGCATGATTACCAAAAGAATCATTCCCTGCCTGGATGTGCGTGACGGCAGAGTGGTAAAAGGTGTTAATTTTGAGGGCATCCGCGATGTTTCTTCGCCCGTGGAACTTGCATCCTTTTACAGCGATGCAGGTGCAGATGAACTCGTTTTCTATGATATAACAGCATCCTTTGAAGGCAGAGCCATTTTTACTGATATTCTCAAAGAAGCGGCTGCTAATGTTTTTATTCCGTTGACCGTCGGCGGCGGCATCAACACACTGGAAGACTTTGACCGTGTTTTGAAATGCGGTGCAGACAAGGTCAGTTGCAATTCAGGTGCTCTTCGCAATCCGAAACTTTTAGAAGAAGGTGCAAAACGCTACGGCAGTCAATGCGTTGTATTGTCGGTTGACATCAAGCGTGTGGACGGCAGCTTCAAGGTATTCTCTCACGGAGGCAGACAGAACACGGGGCTTGATGCGTTTGAATGGATCAAGCAAGGCATTGAATTGGGGGCCGGTGAACTTGTAATCAACAGCATAGATACCGATGGTGTAAAAAACGGCTTCGACATTGAGCTGTTGCAAAAGATCTGCGACTTCTCCCCCGTTCCGGTTATTGCATCCGGCGGTGCAGGCAGCATGGAGCACTTTACACAGCTGTTCAGAGAAGTACCCAAAATCGATGCAGGACTTGCTGCCTCCGTTTTCCATTTCGGAGAAATCGGTATCCGTGATTTAAAAACCAAGCTCAAGGCAGACGGAATCAACGTCAGATTGTGAGGAAATAATATGAATTTGAAATTTGATGCAAACGGACTGATCCCTGCGATCGTCATTGACAACAACACAAACAAGGTGCTTACCCTTGCTTACATGAATGAAGAAAGCTTCAACAAAACACTTGAAGACAAAACCACATGGTTCTATTCCCGTTCCCGTCAGTGCCTTTGGCACAAGGGCGAAACATCAGGCAATTTCCAGCATGTTGTGAAAATCGTTGCAGACTGCGACAGCGATGCACTTGCCGTTTATGTCAACAAGGACGGTCCTGCCTGCCATCTCGGCACGGATTCCTGTTTTGAAAATGAAATCATGTATAGCCCCGAAGCTGACAAGAGCTTTTCTATGAATGATCTTGCAGCTCTCATTGCAGACCGCAGAGCCAATCCGAAAGAAGGTTCTTACACCAACTATCTGTTTGATAAAGGGCTTGATAAGATTCTCAAAAAAGTCGGCGAAGAATGTACCGAGGTCATCATTGCAGCAAAAGCAGAGGATAAAAAAGAAACCATTTATGAAATTGCTGACCTTGCCTACCATACCCTTGTGCTGATGGAACAGGCAGGCATTACGGTGGATGAAATCAAAGCAGAGCTTGCCTCTCGTCATGTCATTGACAAAAAAGTAAAACAGGAAAAAATGACCTGAAAAAAGCATAAAGATAACCTCTCAACTTTTTATCGTTGAGAGGTCATTTTTTATTCATTCATCAAAGTTCTTTCGTCACATAATCATTTTCTGCCGTAATAAGCTGACCTTGTGTATTCCATGAAGCCTCATAAGCACAGTAATAGAATGCTCCGTCAGCATCTACATAAGGATAGTCATAATATTTATATTCGACATTATCGGAATCGATTAGAGAATCATAATAAGCATCAAGCTCCTCTTCAGTCATGGTGCTTGTGTCAACGGAATATATTTCCAACAGCCCTGCTTTATCACAGTAGAACCAACCGTCACTTGTCACATAACAATCATAGGCGAAATACTTCTGCCCGTCATCACGAACATAAAATTCATCATATGTGTAAACATCATATTCTTCATCATATTTTTCTTCCGCAACATATGTATACACTCTACCTTGTTCGTCATACAACAAAACATCCTCGGCATTTTCATATGAATTGCCCTTTTTATCATAGTAAACACCATTCACGTCAATGCGGTCGGCGGCATCATAGTAGTTCAACTCATCGCCCAAAAAGTAATCCAGATCATCATAAATCGTTATGCCGAGTGCTGTGCCGAAGCCAATACCGACAAACAAAGAAATGACATAAACAATAATCACGACAATACCGAATCCTTTGCTTAACTTCTTGACTTTTTTCTTTTCTTCAACATCAATTTGCGGCAATTCAATTCCGCAATTGGTGCAGACATTATAGGAATCCGGGAATGTTATACCGCAATTGACACACATTTTTGTATCGGGTGATGTAAAATCCTTTCTTTTGAGCAAAAAGACGATCAATGTCAGTCCGCTGAAAAAGAAACCGCAGATATACCATGCAATTCCGAGCGTGTAATTCCTGCTTTTAGCGGAAAAGTGCATGTACAGCAGTGTAAAAGTGATACCGGCAATCTGCAAAAGGCTGATAATGGGGGAAATGATCATCATAAGGTCGTATAATTCTTCCATTGGTTTTTCTCCTTTTTTTCTTTTATTATACCATACATTACAATTCTGTACAATAACTGAAAACAAAAAAAATCAAGACACAACAAAATAATGCCTTGATTTTTTTGTTTTATTCTTCTGTCTGTTTGCCGAGGAAGGTGGCAGCGACCTGCGCCAATTTAATATCGGTCGGATTGGGATACTGCTGTTCGTTTTCTCCCATGAGAAGCACCACAGCACCCGACACATCACCGCCGCCGATAATGGGATAAGCCGCCGCAACAAGACGATCTGATCCTTTCAGTGCTGTCATGGTACGTTTTTCTTGCTCGGAGGCAATATAAATGGATCTACTTTCCATAAGCGCTTCCATATCTTCGGACACTCTGCGATCGATGGTTTCTTTTTTTGAAATACCGCTGCAAGTGACAACATGGTCACGATCAGTAATAAGCACAGGAAGATTGGTGGCTCTGCTGAGCACTTCGCAATACTGCGCTGAAAACTGTGCAAGCTCGCCCATAGGGGAATACTTCTTAAAAATAACCTCACCATCCGCATCGGTATAAATTTCCAGAGGGTCGCCCTCGCGGATTCTCATTGTTCTTCTTATTTCCTTCGGAATGACAACTCTGCCGAGGTCGTCAATACGGCGGACAATACCTGTTGCTTTCATATAAATAAATCTCCTTTAAAACAAAATCGTGATGTTAGGATATGTAAATTGGGGAGATTTATACTTGATTTATTGAATCACTCGCATTTTTTCGCGAAGGCTTTGCGGTATGTCTTGTATATTGTTAGTAAGAATGATAAAATAAGATTTTTGACTCTCAATAGCATGTGTAATTATTTTTTCAAATTCAGGTGAATATGAGAAAATTTCGCCACTAACAACGTTGCTATCTTTTTCGTCTAATGCAACAGATTGAGCCAGAAACTCAGGAGTAAGTTCCTTCTCCGTCATTTTATTCATCATATGTAAACGCCTATAACTTTTTACAAGGGCATTTATGAAAGAAGCGGTTCTAAGTGCATTAGTATGTATAAAAATTAAGTTTTCACTTTCGAATTTTTGAAAATCAAGTTCTTGATACTCATAGATTGTCTCGATAAACTGAGATATTCCTTGGACTTCGCATAACATATCGTTATATTGGCCATAATTATTGCTTTCCATTTCATCTATACGCTCTTCTAATTCTTCTAATTTTGAGCTCATCTCTTCAAGTTTTTCTAAAATAGAATCTATTTTTTCTTCCATAAGTATTCTCCTTTTCATCAGTATTTTTATTTCATTTCATTTATCATATTATAAAAATCTTTAATAGCGCTCTTTATTGCTATTATGGCTTCTTGATAAGTGTTAATTGAAGCCTCATATACACCTAATGCTACTGTTTTTCCTGTTCCATAACGTTGCGGCTTTTTGAAGTATCGCCGTTTGCTTCTTCAAGAAGGTAATCTTCTTTCATACAAAAGCTGTTTTCATACATGCCTTCTTTTAATTCTTCATACATAATAACCATACCTCTCTATCTTTGAATTGTATTTTCGATTATTGATAATGCTTCTCGATATTTTCCGCTTCGTTGCAGAAATGCAGGATGATACGTCCAAAGAACAACGCTGTCCTCCAGCCCTAATACATCAGATATTTCGGAAACAAACTCTTGAGAATTCGGCTCGTACTTCTCTAGCTCTTCCTCACTCACCGAAAAAGCAGATGCTAACGATGCTGTATATTTCCCGTTGCCGATAGCAAATACAATTACTTTCGGCTTAAGCAACATGATTTCTCTTTGCAAGATAGATAACTTATCATCTCCATAAGATGAGTTGAATTTGACGCCATCTTCCCAGAGCAAACGTTGTGCGTTTGCGGGATGAAATTTATCTAAATTATTCCACAAAACATTAAAACCGAGTCCCGACAAACGTCGATAGAAATTCCAAAAAGGAGAACGGTTTGTACCATAATCAAACCAATCATTTGTTATTCGCTTTTTCGTTCGTTGGACATTTTGATACTCTCTAATCCACGCTTGCGTTTTTTCTTTGTTACCATGCAAACATTCTTGCCCAACATACATTAAAAGTGGCCTGCCACTGTCTATGTATTCATCTGGAAATCCCATACGGAACATTGCGGAATAGCCGTTGTTTTCCTTTTCACTGCCAAATTGCCAGCCATCGTATACCTCTTTCAGAGCCAATTCAATCTTGTTAAGTTCCATATACGAACATCCTTGTCACGTTAATTATAACACATAGTTGCAATAAATACAATATCGTAAAGTCAGCCAAGCATAGCGGCATACCCCTCAAGGGCAGACTTATGATACATATTTATAAATGTATGAAGCTCACTTTTTCCTTTGATATAGTCAGAAACGATCTTAAGGATAGGCGCATCTTTTTCGGGGTAATATTCAATATCAGCCGCGGTAAGATATAGCTCGGATTCTATGAGGCGACCGTTCTCCAAACTATATCCCGAAATAATTTTTTCATTGAATTTCGTTATCACTACAGGATGTGTTGTGTTTTTGCCGCTGGGTATTACGATATCTCCAACTTCAAACGGATAGGGCACCGTTTCGGAAAACCCATAATCAAAGCGAAGGACGGTATAAGGAATTATACATCTTTCCAGATCCTGTACCCAAAGAATATTCCCTCTTTTATCAAAGCATACGCTTGTTTCTTCCCTCGTGGACAGATTTTTCTTTGTAAAAACTATTTTCTCATCGGTGCCAATGTTTATAAACCTGCAAAGCTCTTTTTGAAAATCTGTATAAACTTCGGCACACAGACTGTCTTTGCCAACAACGACATAAACAGTGTCATTTTCAATCTTGTAAAAATTGCTTACGGCCTCATTTTCTGTAGCTATATAGTTTTTGAGCAGAGTATGTAGGGTGGTTTCTTTTTCATCGCAGATATATTCCTCAGGGACCGTGACAATCTCATCCCGGGTCTCGTTAATTAGCTGTGAAAATGCTTCGTGCTTTTCATCAAGAGCGATCTGTTCGCAGTTTTCAATTACTTTAGCCGCATCCAAGGGGGCAAATCTGTAGCCTATATTTTTTAGATGCTGCCTTACGTCTTTTGAATTCAGATAGTTTAGTACGTCCATTTTTCTCCGTCCTGTAAATCAGTATATTTCCGTCACTCATTAGTAAATAATCGTTTCAAATGACAAATTTGGTCCGCTTTTGCTATGTATCGGTCAAAATATGCTGTTTTTCGTCAAAAATCTTTGCTCTAAAATCGCCCAAAAACCCAGTATTTATAAAGCTTTATCACACTTTTGTGTTATTATACCTCATTCATCAATACGGCGGACAATACCTGTTGCTTTCATATAAATAAATCTCCTTTAAAACAAAATCGTGATGTTAGGATATGTAAATTGGGGAGATTTATGCAGGATGATGCACAACAGACTAAAAAATATATTGATTATAATTTTTTATCTGCATACCCATAAATTTCTGATCTGGTCTTTGATGTCAGATAAATCCCAAAGCTGTTCAGATCGGATCATGCTATTAGGATCATTTATTTTAATTTTACCGTCAAATCCTTTCTGATTTTTTCACATAATGCAAAGCCGTTGATCCCCGGCATCATCACATCAAGAACAGCTAAATCAATTTTCTGATTGCTTTGTATTTCTTTGTAGGCATCAACTGCATTATAAAACTTCAGTGTTTCATAACCCTCGTTTTGTAATAGCACCTCAATCAAATCGGCTATTTCTTTTTCATCATCCACAATAATAATGTTCATATCAAAATCCTGAAATCATTTTTGTTTTTATTATACCATAACAAACAAATGAAGTGTATTAAGATTATCTTAAATACTTTGAAAAAAAATGATAAAACAACAATGTACTTTTATTTTAAGTTACTTTAAGGTTGTTATAATACGGTATCTGTGAATTGACATTTTATAATATTTATAATATAATAATATACTACAATATTTCGCAGGAGGAAATTATGCTTCGCAAATCAATTTCTCTTTTACTTTGTATGCTGGTGCTGCTTTCCTGCTTTGCAGGTTGTTCTTTTTTACAACAGGATGAACAACCCACGGGCGGTGAAACCAACAGTGTCAATCCTACGGAGCTTATTGATACCGACGGAAAAATCAAATACAAAAAACTGTTCGTTGAATCCAAAACCGCCACACTGCCTTTAATGAGAACCGACTTTGACGGTATTTTCTATACTATGGACATAAGCGGCAATGTCAATTTTTACAAGCTCGTTGACGGTGTGTTGACTGCTATGGAAGAAAACGGCGTTTACTCCGTTGCCCCTCGTTGCAGCGGTCAGAATATTCCGGCACAGGTGCATTACATCACCGTGGACGGCAAAACAAACGGATTCGGACTTTATACAGCCACAAACAATTCCGGTGTACTGCTGTTTGACTATGCTTTCTTCAAAGTATGTGATCTTCCGGATTATTTTGCCGATGAAGATGAATTGCTGTTGCTTGTAGATATCGATAAAAACCGTTTCTACGGAGAAAAATTATACAGTGAGCAATTCTATCTTGACAAAGATGATATGTCAACCTCTTACTTTTTAAGCGAAGCGCAGCGACATGCCGGAATGGACGGTCTGAAGTCAAAAGACTACAAGATGTTCACGGATGAAATTCTGCATCAGCCCTATAAGTCTGTTTACTTCTTCACCTCCCGTGCCTATGTTGCAGATGATGTAAAACTGGTTGATATTTACACCAGCGGTGGATATGACACAAATATTGACAACATCCGCGTGGTACGCAATATGCTCGGCATGACATTTTATCGCACAGATGACGGCATTTATTATTACAGTGCCGAAGAAGAAGGCTTTGTCATTTATTTCTATGATGGTGACGATTATACAATCGTACATACCTTTGAAGGTGATCTTGATACAGATTATCTGCGTTCCGGCACAGCAACGCTTGAAAAAAACAACGGTGTCATTTATGATATCGCAAGTGATAAAGAGTATACAATTGACTACTCGGCATTCGGCACTGCTTTTATTGTTTCCGATTTTGTTATGAACGGCAGATATGCCGCTATTGTCGGAGAAAGCCCGATCGGCGGTATGCAGGTTGGTGTGTTCGATACACAAGATGAAGCACTGACCGTCTTTAAAGATTTCAGCAATAAAAATATGGAACAGATTCACATTACGGATGACGGTCATCTTGTTATCAGCATCTGTTACAAGAGTGACTACACAGCATTTCAACTTATCTGTAATATGAATCGATTCTGAAGGAGAAAGAAATTATGAAAAAAATTATCAGCATCACTCTTATTCTTGCAGTAATTTTTGCTTTTGCTGCTTGTACAACAGAACCCGCTGCAGATGACACAACAGAAAACGAAGCAACAGAATCAGTTGTTGCACAATTCGGAACAACACCTACGGTTTATGCCATTATTTCCAATGAAAATCCTGCTGTCGGTGAAGAAATTACCGTAACAGTAAAGCTCTGTAACGCAGGTCTGTTTTCCTCTATCGATCTGACTGCTGATTATGACAGCAATGCACTGGCAGTTGAATACACCGGCGCTTGCACAATACCCGATATTGTTGATACATTAAAAGTAAATGCAGGCAAAATTTCTTACGGCGGATTTGTTATGCGTTCGGCGGAGGTTGCAGATGAAACATTATTTGAACTTACCATCACTCCGCAAGCAGGCGCAAGCGGCACACAGACAATTCAACTCAACAATTTGAGTTTTTTAATTGCACTTGATGAAAACGGTAATCAGACTGAGGACAGAACAACACTGTTGCAAACAAATAATATTGTGCTGAACATTCAATAAGGGGTTGTTATCGGCTTGAAAATACTTCGTAAATGTTTATCGTTTCTCATTGCATCAACAGCTGTTGTATTGTGCATTATTCTTTTATTGCCATTGCAATACGCAGGCGCATCTCCGTCAGAAAGGATTTTGCGATTGAATGACGGGGGCAATATCGGACACTCACTTGCAGACAGTGCTGCCTATGCTCTGTTTTTTCGAAGCGGAATTTTTGACATCCGAAAAGACGGACAAGATGGTGTTTTTATTTATCGGTTGCAGGATAACAATTCTGATCTGGAAGTTTATTGGCAACTTGGCGAAGCGCATAATCGAACCGCCTGCTACATAATCATTAAAGACGGGGTTCGTTATCAGTTCTCCATGGATGAAAACGGATGGAAATTCGACAACAGCAAGGTTTATCAGACAGATCTTAACCGACTGACTAAAAACCTCGCCTTGATCCTGACTGACAGAAAAGCAGATACAAAGGCATTGGCAACCGATTTAAGCGGTATTGCGGGAATTGATTTATCAAAATATTTTGATTTTGAAATTCTTCCCACGGTGCTTCGTTCTTTGGTGAACAGCTTTGAAGATGAAAGCTTTCAACATGCTGCAGGATATGCTTTCGAGAGAAAGGATTTTACTCTGCAATATGCGTTTTGTCCTACAGATAGCCAAAAACTGGCTGAATACCTTAACGCAATTGCAAAACCTGCATATACGAAAAAACTGCAAAGCATACTGAGCATTTCGGAGCTTGCAAACAGTGTAGCAGATTTATTCGGCTTTGATTTATATGACCTGTTGTTGGATGGTAATATCTCACTTTCTATTGGTGCGTTTTCAGGAAAACTGATACAATTTGAATACGCAACTGATAACACGACCATTTCTGCTATTAACAGAAAATACGGTGGTTGTCAGATCAATATAGCATCTGAACAACTGGATGCATTATTGAAGCAACATATAATATGACCCCGTTTCTGAAACGGGGTTTTTTAATGAGAAAAAAAATATTGCTGCTCGGTCTTATTATAACACTTATCAGTATAGCCGTTATATTTTTCATCCGATGCAGTTTCGCATCAGTATTATTCTCACTTCATTCTGCATTACAAGAAGATTCAACCTTTGCGTATCACAATTATATTACCGATGATGTTTATATTTTGCAGACTAATAATGATAAGAAAACCCTTACACTGTACAGAAAACAAGCCGATGGTTCCCTGCTCCGATATGCGCTTTCTGAAGATTCTGTCACATCAGATGTCACAAAAAACGGTCAATGGCAGCTACACAGCTGCAAACCGCTGCCTGACTCCCCTTTTTTATTAGCAGATGAAATCTGCGCATTGCTGAAAGGTAAATCTGATTCAACATATCATCTCAAAACATTTGCAGATTTTCTGCTTTCCTCCATTTCCGGTATCTATAATGATTCATCAATACTGATTGATTATAAAAATCTACCAAATGTGATACAGGCAACTATAGCCCTCATAAAAAACAATAACGTAACAAAAGAACTTCATATTGATAAACAATTAAACACAACAAACATAATATGTAACATTGTTCTGTTTGAGAATGAAGCCAAAACGGAGCAAATCATTTCAATTCTGTCCGATGCAATACAGCCTATGTACAGAGATACAATTTATGATGCACTGACCGATACATGCAATCATACAGGTACATACTGCATCCGGATAAAAACTTCAATTCTCGGAAATTTTAGCAGTATTGAGATTTATAACAACTCTGAAACAGTATATACAATCGAAAAACTGAAATGACCGCCTGTCTTAACTGACAAGCGGTCAATATATTATTTTGTTGCGGCTGCAGATTTCATTTCTATGAGTTCTCTGTAACTGATAAGCTTTATTCCATGCGACTCAAAGAAACGATGTGTAATGGGATCCTTCATCAGTTGATATTCCCATACTCTGCGCTGCCAGGAGCCTGTTATTGCCTTGATTTCATCGGTTTCCACAACAGGATGAATAAATGTTTCCGTAATACCGAACGGAATCTCAGCATGGAATTTGAGGAAAGCATCACGGAACTCCTCATAAGTCTGCTTATGTTTAAGCGATTCAACCTGATCGGTAAGAATCAGATAATCAGGTGTGTAAACCTTATATTTCTTGGACAAGAAGCGGCTGATATAGCAGAATGCCTTGTAGAGCACAAGAGGCACTCCGTCAGGACAAAATGAGTCAACGGGTGTTGTACACATACGGAATGCATAGCCCTTTTCTTTGCAAAGCTTGAAAACCTTGGGCAGCATCATGTATTTTCCGTTCATGCCATACAATGAGCCCATGTGATTATCAACCTGTGAAGGCTTCATACCCATATTTTCAGCTTTTTCAATCTGTGCCTTTGCTTCTGCAATTGCTTCATCATAGTTGCAATGCAATTCAAAATCTTCGTTTTCAGGCCACATACGACCCTTTTCATTGCGGATTGACTGACCGTCTGTCAGCGGTCCCCAAGGACAATTGTCCTGCCATTCATTGGTCAATGTAAGATGAACACCTACAGCATACTGCGGATTTTCAGCTGCAAACTTAACAGCATCATCCGTTCCGGGACAAGTCATCATAACGGTTGAAGAAAACACACAACCGCTGCGGAACAAATCAATAACAGCATCATTGGCTGCCTTACAAAGGCCAAAGTCATCTGCATTGATAATTAAATATTTCTGAGGCATAACAAAGATTCCCCCTTTCATAGCAATCTCATTTTACCACCATATGGATTGATTGTCAAGCAAAAGGAGAATTGTTTAAAAAATGGTTTACAAATTATATATATAATGTTATAATTATTATAAAATAACAGAAAGGTGAATTGTATTATGAAAAAAACAAAAAGACTGTTTGCATTCATTTTAAGTTTTCTGCTCATGATCACCGCCTTCTCTCCTGCTGTTTTTGCAGTGGAAGCCTCAGATGATCATTCTCAGCCTGCGGTAACATGTCCGACTATTTATATTCACGGATTTGCATGCGGTGATATTTATGCAGGCATAGGAACAGACGATGAAACGGTTGTATGGCCCATGCAGGGTGATATCATCATGACTGCTGTGGAAACCGCAATTGCCCCCATTGCAAATTACCTGTTGACACACAATTGGAGTGCATTTGAGGATGCTCTTATTGAAGTTGTAAATATTCTTTTCTCCGGTGCATGGAACAATCCCGACGGCACGCCGAAAGAAAATACCGGCATCAAATGGACCTATCCGGAAGATATAACCAGTACTTCAAAAATCAGCTTTAACTATGACTGGCGCGGAGATCCGCTGGTGATTGCAGATGAGCTTGCAGCTTACATAGATTATGTTCTCGCTGAAACCGGTTGTGAAAAGGTTGCTGTTGAATGTCACAGCATGGGCGGTATTATATTCATCAGCTATGCTGCAAAATACGGCCTTGACAAAATTCACGGTGCCGTCATGGATGCAACAGCTATATATGGTGCAAGCTATATGGGTGAATTGTTTGCAAACAGATTTATGCTTGACGGTGAAGCGGTATATTCCTATCTGCTTTATGCTTTTTCCGGAATGCAAGGCGAAATGATTCTTGACTTTATGATGGATTATTTGTTTGCAACAGGAGTTTTCGATCTTCTTGAAGCAGCCGGTGAAACACTGGTAAACAGATCTTATGAGCGTATTGCCAAGGAATGCCTGATTCCTCTGTTTGCATATTGGCCTTCTGTTTGGGCAATGATCCCCGATGCCGATTGCGAAGCAAGTGAAGAATATGTATTTGAAAAATTACTTGCAGGTAATAACGATGAAGCACATGCTGTGTTACGCAGCAAGGTGCAGGCTTACAATGAAGAAGTTCGAAGCAATCGCGATGATATTTTGAAACAGCTTGCTGAAAGCGGCAGATTGATGGTGATTGCAAGATACGGATTTTCCATGGCACCGGTCAGCGCAAATTGGACCTCACTGTCCGACGGTGTTATAGACACAAACTTTGCTTCCTATGGCGCAACCACTGCTGCATACGGTGAAAAATTAAGTGATGATTATCTCGCTGAAAATGCCGCAAAAGGATACATTTCACCTGACAACACTGTTGATGCTTCTACCTGTGCATTCCCCGATAATACATGGTTTATAAAGGATTTACAGCACTCGAATGATACAAATGCACTCAATGCGCTCAAGGAGGCTGTATTGTTTGCAGATGAAAAGGTCGACATATATACATTTGAAGAATATCCACAATACCTGATCCGAACAGATGGTAATATTACAGCATTTGAAAATTATGAAGAGCCTTGCGACAGACCTCTTTACACCTTCGGTAAGTTAATGCAGACATTCCGAGCAAAAGTTGAAGAATGGCTCAAAAATGTATTTTCTCAGCTTACAGCATTCTTTGTTACAACTAAATAAATTAAATTTTCTTGAGAGGCTGTATCAAAACATCGAAAGCAGATGTTGTTGATACAGCCTCTGAATTTTTGAATGGTTAGGGTGACGGGTATAATCCGAACCCGCCCGAAAACGGTTCTTTTTAAGTCTTTTCGGCGTTTCACCCTTGAAAGGCGACAGCCTTCCTGCGGTTTCAACCCCAAAAATCCAATAAAAATACCTCGTCTTCGGGTCGA
>JAZNCO010000100.1:0-92160 GCA_045587645.1 Acutalibacteraceae bacterium
GTTGAGCTTGAAGAAAAGCGAAGCAAGGCGGACAACAAAAAACGCAGAGCAAGTACTCCTGAAGATAAGGAAAGGTACAAAGCTCTGCGTAAGGAGATTACAAAAGAAATTATACCTTTGAGGAAGAAACTCAAACAAGCGAAAGATATTCTTGATAAGTCTCCACACTTATATGAGCTCTTACAGAAAGAGCATCAATTAGAAACTAACAAAATTCGTAAAATAGAAAGGAGCCGATAATATGGCTATTAAACCAAAATCAAAAGTATATCCCCGTGATATTGAAGAAAACAATCCCACAAAAGAAACCTTATACGACAAAGTACAGAAAGCCCGCACAGAATATGTGTGGGCTAATAAAATACCCATTGAGTATTTACGACCTTTTGAAAATCACCCTTACAAGGTAATTGACAATGAGGAAATGCAAAACCTTATTGACAGCATAAACGAACGCGGAATTCTTACACCGCTTACAGTCAGAAAAATATCCGGCACAGAATATGAAATCATTTCAGGTCACAGAAGGTTTTATGCGGCAAAGAAATTAGGCTTTGAAATGATACCCGCCTTCATTTATGAACTCACCTATGAAGAAGCTGTTATTGCAATGGTAGATGCTAATTTACAGAGAGAGCATATATTACCAAGTGAGAAGGCAAGAGCATATAAGATGAAAATGGAAGCTATGAAAAAGACTGCCGGTAGACCTCCTAAAAATTCGTGCCAAGTTGGCACAAATTCTCGTACAGATGAAGAAATTGCAGAAAACGCAACTGATAGTGCAAGACAAATTCAGAGATATATCAGATTAAATAATCTCATCCCTGAACTGCTTGACCTTGTTGATGAAGGCAAGATAGCACTTACCCCTGCAGTAGAGCTTTCTTACTTGAATGAGGTGGAACAGGCGGATTTAGTTGAAGAAATCCGTGTCTGTGATGCTACGCCTAATTTATCTCAGGCTCAAAGGCTTCGTGCAATCAGCAGAGAGGAAGGTTTAACTCCTGAGCATATTGGTGAAATCTTGGCGGAAGAAAAGGCGAATCAGAAGCCGACAATAAAGTTTTCTGTTGAGAAGTTAAAGACAGTTGCCCCAAAGGTAAAAGAAAGTGAACTTGAAAACTTTGTTATGAAAGCCTGTGAGCATTATTACAGATATCTTCAGCGACAGCGTGACAGGGATGCGAGGTGATGCGTATTGAAGTATATTGGAATTCTTAAAGCATATATCCGTTATCTTGATGATGACATCCGTGGCGAATATAGTTTCAAGGTTAAAGGTCACGAGGTCGTCACTACCTTTTCCGAAAAACCTAACAAAGAAATCTTTTCACGAATGAAAGAAATTTTATTAGGTACTCCGCACATTCGACAAAGTGATGCCCCTGATATTAAACTAAAGAAAAATATCAAGGAGGCGGTTTAATGTCAAAACGAGTGTGCTGTTTGTATCGAGTTTCAACGGGCAAACAAGTTGATTATGACAGCAACAATGAAGCAGATATTCCAATGCAGAGAAAGGCTTGTCATAAATTTGCAAATGAAAAGGGTTGGGATATTGTTCACGAAGAACAGGAAGATGGTGTTTCCGGTCATAAGGTGCGAGCTGAAAATCGTGATAAAATTCAAATCATAAAAGACCTTGCAAGAAAGAAAAAGTTTGATATTCTGCTTGTGTTTATGTTTGACCGTATAGGCAGAATCGCAGACGAAACACCTTTTGTTGTTGAGTGGTTTGTAAAAAATGGAATTGAGGTATGGAGTACACAAGAGGGCGAACAGCGCTTTGATAATCACATTGATAAGCTCCTGAACTATATCCGTTTTTGGCAGGCTGACGGTGAAAGTGAGAAAACATCAGTACGAACAAAAACAAGTCTTGGTCAGTTGGTTGAGGCAGGTCATTTCAAGGGCGGTGTTGCCGCCTTTGGATATGACCTTGTTAAAAGTGGCAGATTCAATAAAAGAAAACATGAGCTTTATGATTTGAAAGTGAATCCTGATGAAGCTATTGTTGTGAAGGTTATCTTTGACAAGTACACGCAAGAGGGTTACGGTGCTCACAGAATTACAACGTGGCTGAACAATAACGGTTACCGAGCAAGAACTGGTAAAATGTGGCACGAGGCTACAATCAGAGGTATTCTCTGTAATCTCACCTATACAGGTGTTCTTCGTAGCGGTGATTCCCGTTCAGATGTTATACCCGAACTGCAGATAATTCCGCCTGAACAGTTTGAAAGAGCAAAGATGATTATGAAAGAACGTTCAGACAGGAAGAAAGAAAATCCCACAGTACCGCTTAACACTAAAGGGAAATCCCTTATCTCCGGGAAGGTTTACTGTGGGCATTGCGGCTCAAGGCTGAATCTTACAACAAGCGGAAGATACCGTAAAAGAAAAGACGGAACTGTTGATACAACGAAGCGAATCAGATATGCCTGCTATGGAAAAAGCAGAAAGCAGACGGAGTGTGACGGTCAGTCGGGTTACACTCTGCATATTCTTGATGATTTGATTGATGAAATTGTCCGTGATATTTTCAGAAAGATGAAAGGTGTTTCAAAGTCTGATGTAATCAAGCTCCGATATGCAGATGAGCTCGATGTGAGAAAAGCAAGGCTCAATATGGTGAAAGCTGATTACAGTAAAGAATTTGAAAATCTTACTGTTCTGAAAGCAGAGGTTATCAAAGCAATCAAGGGCGAAAGCTCATTTTCGGCTGATACTCTTTCGGAACTGATTACAGAATCAGAAAAAGAGTGCAGCAGACTTTTATCTTTGGTTTCCGATGCCGAAAAGGATGTTGCTGACGGTGAAAGTGTGCTCAAGAACTTATCAGACAGCTTTGATGAATTGATTTCTTGGGCAGAGCTTTATGAAGAAGCGAGCTTTGAAAAGAAGAAAATGATTGTGAACTGTCTGATAAAACGAGTTGAGATCAGCAGAGGGTATAAGCTGAAAGTTGAGTTTAACATTGACTTTGAGCAGTTTATGGAGGGGATTGATATGGAGGCGTAATATATAGAAATACTCCCCGTAGTTTATATGCTACGGGGAGTATTTCACTATATTAATAGAATCTTTTAATATGATATCTATTTTTCATAAAATTCATTAATTTTATTTGGTAACTCTGAAGTGATAATTTCAATATATTCTTTAGAGTAAACTATAATTTGACCTAAGAACACTTTATTTACAATTTTTTGACATTATATATTATTATGTGAATAAGATGTTATAAAAAGAAAAACCAGCATAACAAGTTATAACCACGAATTAATTATATTTCTAAAAAATCCAACTCTTCGTTTTTGGTATCAATGACAGTGTTATTGTATAAAAATTGCATATAAAAATTGCAGAGTTCAACTCGGATGACTTTTTCAAAAGCTTTTACTATAGTATTGTCCATATTGTAATAGACATTATCTATTGAATCTTTATCATTAGATTTTGAAAAAGGCTTATTGTATGTAGCAATACTCAAAACGGCTCTTATCCATGTTTGGTTATTGTTTTGCAAATAAATCTTGTAACATGCAACCGATCCTAGCAAGTTTCCATTACCATCTCGACGGTCATAATCATCTGGAATGTACGACTTTTTCTCGAATGCTTCCTGCTTGCTATTAAAAAATATAACACTGTCTTTTGAATTTATTAAACGAGATAATGTACTATCATTCGAACTAAGTAAATCCCGCAAACTTGCACCAAGTTGAATATTGTTATCAGCCCAATGCCATGAATTGGGGTTTTCAAAAGGGAAATTGTAAGCTAAACTCAAATAAAAATCATTCGAACGAAAAGAATGCTCATTTTCTGTTAATGTGGATGAAAGAACATCGCTCATTGATTCAAGTATTTTCTTTAACTGTTCGCAGGGCGCTGTAAAAACATTTTCAGGATTAGCCTCTCCTTTTTTTATCTTATAAATCTCTTCAAGTTGTGTATTCGATTTCTTATCATAGATTCTTCCCATATGAACCAGTATTAAATTAAGTAATCCCAAAACTGTTTTATATTTTTCGCATTCATTAATGATCTCTGAATTAGCTACTCCCGAAGAATCTTCGTCTAATTTTTGGATCAACACAACAGAAACAGTTAACACAAAAACTAGTCCAGTACAAGCAATACCAATCCATGATAAACTCTTTCCTGAAGTCTCTGAAATCTTAACTAATCCTAAGAACTCCCCCCAGTAAGTCAAAATCAATGAATACCACAAACCTGAAAAACGTGCAACAAAAGTTGAAAATATCCAATGCTTTTTTATGAATTCGTTAGCTTTGCTTAATGCAGTATTTTTCATAAACTACTCCTATTATTTTTTATCAATATGTATTTTTCTTTCCTTAAAACTGAAACATCTCTTTTCTTTGAAAGTAAATCAATATTATCCAGTATAATATGGCTTGAAATCAGACTCTCACTCGATCCTTTTCTTCTTTTTTTTGCTATACCTCGTCTAAACTTATTATGCCTGCTATTTTCATTAAGTGTAATCATAAAACACATCCTTCGCATTTATTTGTATACAATTGATACATATTATGTAAGTAAAAACTGAACTTATCAACTAAAACAGCTAATACCTTTTTGATAATAATATAAAGTTTAAAATGCAAAAACAATGTTTTTTACAAAAATGCATCATTTTTCTACAAAAATGTAGATTCTACGACAAAAAAATAACTTTTTCTTTAAGGAAATTTAATTGATTTTGCAGAAATTCTGTATATTTTCTTGGTTTTACTCTTTAATTTTACATGGACTACAACTAAGTGAGGGAGCTTATAGTTTTTACTTGCCTCTGACATACACTTTTTATTTTAATATTATAATTACACATAACAAACAGCAATCCAATAAAAAACAAACCAAAAGTCGATAAACTCTATATCATAAAGAGGTATCGACTCTTTCGTCTTTAGTTCAAAAGACATATTTTGGTAGAAGCTGAGATGTTCAAACTCTTGACTTCTTTAATGTCTTCTTAGGAGGACTAAATTTTGCAGAGGATACAAATTAGACATTGAGTCTAGTATTAACTTTGAGCAGTTTATGGTGGGGATTGATAAGGTGGCGAAAAAAAATAAAAGCCCACTTAAAAGCGGGCAAAAAAATAATTACTCAGTGTGCTGTGGTGGAGACGGAGAGGATCGAACTCTTGACCTCTTGAATGCCATTCAAGCGCTCTCCCAGCTGAGCTACGCCCCCATAAAAGGGCACACTGAGTAATTTATTTATTAAGTTTTTTGTGGGGTGTGTTTCTGAGTGCCTTGGGCTCCCAAGTGAGCTACACCCCCAAAGAACGATATTATTATATCATTCTTTTTCTAAATGTCAATACCTGAATTGAAATTTATGCAAATATTTTTGAGAACATCAACAACCGCTAATCAATTGAGTGAAATCTGCAGAATTTCAACGGGTGCACGGTATTCGATAAATGTAATGCGCACCTTTTTTGCCTTGGTGGGCTTCAGACAACAGATCTTCTTATATCCGACAACGGTACCCTCAGCACACTTTTTCCACTTGCCTTTTTCATTGAGATAGGAAACTTCAAACTCTTCGATGTGCTGTCCGTTGCGGATGTTTTCCATAATAACAACCTTGTCAAAGAGATCCGCTTCATTGAGTTCAATTTCAACAAACGGCTTTTTGTCGTAGTCCGCAGGCTTCCAGAAAAGGAATTCATCATCAGAAATACAATTTTCAGCCTTAAATTCCTTGCTGTATTCGCTCGAAGCGGAAACCGTACCGTCACGCTGCGCAAGATTGTAACCAAAATAGAGCTTCAGATCATGACCAAGCGCTGATAACACCTGTAGGTCAGTTTCATCGAGGTGGCCCCTCTTATCGGGTGCCAAACCGAGCATCAGGTTTGCATTACCACCTACAGTATTGTAATAAAGCTTGAGAAGTTTATCCTTCGTTTTAATGCCGTATTTGTCGTCTGCAACATGGAACCAATGATCGCGGATGGGGACAGAGCATTCAGCAGGATACCAGATGAATTCATCTTCATTTTTTATCGCTTTGCGACTACCGATATCGAGATCCATAAACCCCTTGCTTTTTTTGCTTTTTGCAGCAGGACTGGTTCCGTCTTCACGCACACCCATGTGAGCAGGAACGACACTCCATTCAGATTCACGGGTGACACCGCGTTCATTACCGATCCAACGAACGTCAGGGCCGCGGAAGCAGATTGCCGCATCAGGCTGCAGTTCACGGATGAGCGCATAATAAGCTGCCCAATCATAATCCTGCACATGCTGTTCATTGCTGCCGCAGACGGCATCGAGCCAAACGCAAAAGATATCACCGTAATTGGTCAGCAATTCACGAAGCAGATTCATAAAGAAATCATCATACTCCTTGCCCTTACCATAGGACGGCTCATGTCTGTCCCACGGAGCTATGTAAACACCGAACTTCAATCCATGCTTTTTACAGCACTCGGAAACTTCCTTGACAATATCCCCTTCACCGTCTTTCCAGTTGGAATATTTCAGGCTGTAATCGGTGTATGCTGTCGGCCAAAGGCAAAATCCATCATAATGCTTGCAGGTCAGCACAAGACCTTTCATGCCGGCACTTTTAGCAGCAAGAACCCATTCTTCAACATTCAGATCTTCCGGCCAGAAAACAGTAGCAGGTGTAAATCCGTCACCGTATTGCTTGCCCGTAAAAGGCGGCATACCATAACTGATGAGTGCATAAAACTCCATTTTCTGCCAATTCAACTGTCTTTCTGTCGGCTTGACAAGTGCCGCTTTTTCATAAGGTTTCATGTAATAATTTTCCTGACTTTTAATTATAATTGGTTGCAACTATGTGTGCATCTGTTCCGAGAATGTTACGGATAATAACTTGTCCGACCTTTACGGGTGCCTGAACGGTTACAGAATTGATGGCATCCATGCAGGCAAGCAATTTGTCCTTGGGAACGGGCACGGAAGATTTTACAGGTACAACGGGATGCATACCGCCCTCACATTTAACTGTTGTTGTCAATGAACGAGTAGGACAAGTAATCTCGGTACGAGCATACGCATCGCCACGCTTGCAGGTATTTCCCGACACAGAAACCACTTCGTCATTTTCAAGTACAACTGTAAGCTGACAACCCAAGGGGCAGGCAACACAAGTCATATTCTTCTCAATCATCCTTCAGCTACCTCCACTCTGATTTCATCCGATTGTGTCAATGTTGCAAGAACATCACTCGGAATAATAACATTTTCCATTTCACCGGGTGCAAGCTTAATTTTCTTCTTTGAAGATACAACCTTTCCGCCGCAAGTGAGAACAACCTTTGCATTCTTATAAATTTGTCCGACACGGAAATAGATTTTAATATCGTCCGATGATTTTATGTTGACCATCTGCGGCACGGTATACCGTACACCATTGCCCGTGGCAACATTGATATAAGCAGGATCCTTTGCAAGTTGACCAAGGATATATTTTGCAGCACCCTCACCTGCTGTTTGCGCTTCAATGGTAACATAGTCAACAAGGTCATGAACATGAAGCACATTACCGCAGGCAAAAACACCCTCATGATCAGTCTGTCGCATTTCATTGACAACAGCACCGTTTGTGATTCTGTCCATTTTTACGCCGATATTCTTGGTGAGTTCATTTTCGGGAATCAATCCGACAGACAGCATCAAGGTGTCACATTCAACATATTTTTCGGTACCGGGAATGGGCTGCAGCTTGTCATCAACCTGCGCAATGGTTACACCTTCAAGGCGGTTTGCACCGTGGGTTGCAACAACGGTTGTGCTCAAATGAAGCGGAATTCCGAAATCATCAAGACACTGCACAATGTTTCTTGTAAGACCACCGGAATACGGCATCAGCTCGCAAACCATCTTAACCTCAGCACCTTCCAGTGTCATGCGCCTTGCCATTATCAGACCGATATCACCACTGCCGAGAATAACGATCTTTTTACCGGGCATGTAGCCATCCATATTGACATATTTCTGCGCAGTACCTGCGGTCATAATACCTGAGCCTCTTGTGCCTGCAATAGACAACGCACCACGCGGACGTTCACGGCATCCCATTGCGAGAATGACAGCTTTTGCCTGAATTTTGAGCAGACCATCTGCTTTATTGACAGCGGTAACGATCTTGTCCTCCGAAATATCGGTAACCATCGTATCCGTTTTATATTCAATTTTCTGTTCTTCAACAAGTTCAATAAAACGGGCTGCATATTCGGGTCCTGAAAGCTCTTCTCCAAAATAATGAAGTCCAAAACCTGTATGAATACACTGTTCAAGAATACCGCCGAGCGTTTCTGCTCTCTCAAGAATGATAATATTTTCAATGCCGCAATCTCTTGCGCGAAGAGCAGCAGCCATGCCGGCAGGACCACCGCCGACTACAACAAGATCATAATACAACATCACTGCTCCCCTCCTTATTTGGTTCTTTCGTAAAGTATTTCGGATTTTTTACCGAATTTTGTGATTTCGTTTGTATTGACATTCAGTTCACGAGCAAGCAGTTCAACAACCTTTGAACCACAGAAGCCTCCCTGACAACGGCCCATACCTGCTCTCGTTCTGCGTTTGACACCGTCCACATCGCGAGCACCGGCAGGCGCATGAATCGCATCAAGAATTTCTCCTTCTGTAATGCTCTCACAGCGACAAATGATACGACCGTAGGAAGGATTTTCAGAAATAGCAGCACATCTTTCCTCATCTGTTGCAAGATGATAACGGAATGGCTTTTCGCGTGTAGCAACATAATTATCCTTGGGCTGCAAATCAATCAGATTGCGCATGATATTTTCAACATATTCAGCAACAGCAGGTGATCCGGTAAGTCCGGGGGATTCAATACCTGCAACATTGATAAAATGACCGTTCACGGATGAAGGTTCAATGGTAAAGTCATTCTTATCTTCGTGTGCGCGGTTACCCGAGAAAGATGTAATTGCAAAACGGGTTGTGGCACCGGGGACACTCTTCAAAGCAAGAGCGCTGACTTCCTTAAGTCCGTCAGCCGTTGTAGAAACATCATTTTTATCATCAATATCAATTGCACTCGGGCCGATCAGCAGATTGCCGTGTGTTGTGGGCGCAACAAGAATACCTTTACCCATTTTAGACGGACACTGGAAAATGGTGTGAGATACAAGATTACCGACAGATTTATCAAGAATATAGTATTCACCGCGACGAGCAGTAATATGCAGGCTGTTATCACCAATCATGGCTGCAATTTCATCTGCAAACAAACCTGCTGCATTGATAACATATTTTGCTTCAATCTTATTTTCGGAAGAAGAAAGGGTGAAAGTATCATTCAAAAAATCAATTTTTGTTACCTCAAAATTTCTGAAAAACTCAACACCGTTGGTAACAGCATTTTCAGCAGCCGCTATTGTCAGGGAATACGGACATACAATGCCGGCAGTTTCAGCACGCAAAGCACCAACAGCTTCATCACCGATATTGGGTTCAATTGCAAGCAATTCTTCCCTGTTAAGAACCGACATATCCTTTACACCGTTAGCGACACCTCTGTCATAAAGCTCGCGCAAGGTATCCATTTCTTCATCGGAAAAAGCAAGAACAAGTGAACCGTTCCGCACATACGGTACATTCAATTGACGGCAGACATCCTCCATCAATTCATTACCGCGCAGATTCATCTTTGCCTTTAATGTGCCGGGTTTTGCATCAAATCCGGCATGTACAATACCTGAATTAGCCTTACTTGCACCCATGGCAACATCATTGCTGCGTTCAAGTAAAGCAATGTTTAATTTATATTTTGAAAGAGCACGTGCTATCATACAACCTGATACACCTGCGCCAATAATGGCAATATCGTAAATCATATCAACTAAACTCCTGACTCTTATAAATTTCCTACATCAGTCATTTCTTCTGTCATGCGCAAAAGAAACTCGGCCGACTGATTATCTCTTAACAAATTTCTTGCAGCCAAACGAACGGCACGATAGAATCCCTGCTGAATATCTCCGGACGCCAGGGGACAAAACTGCAACGCACGGATATCCTTCAGAACATTGATCATATAACCGTTGTCTTTTTTAGTAACATACGGAAACAAGGGAAAAATTCTGCAGGCAATCGGTCTTTTTGATCTGTCGCAAGTACCGTTACATATCAAAGTTTTTCCGAACTGCGTATCCTTTATTACAAAAGAAGCATCATTATCAAAATACTTTTCTTCTCCGGGAAACAACAGCATTCCGTCTGTTTTTGTGCCGTGACAGCATTTACCGTTACAAAGCAGACCGCAATCATCCTGCAACGGAGTATAATCAGACAAGATGTCGTATGCTCGTTGTAAATACCAATCGTTATTACACATAACAACTCCAAACAAGAAAAAAGGCCGCTAGTTAAAGTTTAACGCAGCGGCCGATTTGTCGTTCCATTAAGACAGATTATTCGTTGACTTCAGAAGAATTTCCTGCATCTTCCTCTTCATTAAGAGCACCAAACAGCATTGCCAGTGCGTCAAAAAGTCCCATAGAATCGAATTTAGCAAACAAAATAGCAAGTTTTGCAAACATTTTGCCAACCCAAAGCAGAGCACCCATAATTTTTTCCTCCTGAAATTTTAAATTTGAATATATTATATAATATATTTACAAAAAAATCAAGTTTTTTTTAAGATTCTGCAAGAGTTACAGGCTCTTCATATGTTTTTCCGAAGGTTTCAACATAAACTGACTTCATAATCTGATCCTCAAGAGGCTTGTCGGAAGAATTTTTTGCGGTTGCAGCAATACGGTCAACAACATCCATACCTTCAAGCACTCTGCCGAAAGAAGCATAATTGCCATCCAGAGAAGTGGAGTCTGCATCACAAATAAAGAACTGACAGCCGGCTGTATCATAAAACAGATAATCAGTATACCGATCTCCTCGTCTGCCCATGGAAATAGTTCCGCGTGTATGGGAGATTGTATTGTTAAAGCCATTGTTGCTGAATTCGCCGGGGATACAATAACCGGGACCGCCGGTGCCGTCGCCCTTGGGGTCACCACCCTGAATCATAAAGCCCTGAATGACACGATGGAAAATAAGACCGTCATAAAATCCTTTATTAGCAAGAGAAATAAAATTCTTGACGGTATTGGGAGCAATGTCATCATATAATTCAACAATAATTTTACCGCCATCCTGCATTTCAATAACAGCGATCGAATGACCGGTTTCAGCGTATTTAGAAAGATCAGTCATGGTATCATCTCCATTTGAATTTTCAGAATTATTTGCATCGGAAGTGCCGCAAGCCGTGAACAAACAAATAACAACCGTAAGCAAAACAGCAATAATTGATTTCATTTTCATCTTTCAGCCCTCCGTATTTTCATTTATATCAGCAGGTTCACAGGCATCTTCAGCGTCAGGCAAAGCAACAACTTCTGTTTCCTGCTGCAACTGCGGGATTGCATATTCCTCACCGCGCATCATCTTTTCAAAGTTTTCGCCATCAATTTTTTCATACTGCATCAGGTAATCTGCAAGCTTATCGAGCAATGCTCTGTTGGCTGTGAGAATATTGCTGCACGTATCATACGCCTGCGTAACAATGCGATTGACCTCTTCATCAATAACTGCTGCAACATTTTCAGAATAATTGCGAACAGTTCCGTAATCCTTACCGAGGAACACTTCATCGTGTCCGGTGCCAAAAGCAATCGGTCCGAGCTTTTCACTCATACCGTACTTTGTAACCATTTTACGGGCAATTTCACTTGCTCGCTCAATGTCATTGGATGCACCGGTTGAAATATCATTCAGCACAATGGCTTCAGCAACTCTGCCGCCAAGCAAGGTGACGATATGCTGTTCCATTTTCTTCTTTGAATTATAAGATTTGTCCTCAACAGGTCTTGAAATGGTAAAGCCGCCGGCCATACCACGCGGAATAATAGAAACCTGCTGCACAGGGTCCTGACCACCAAGGAAGAATTGCGATACAGCATGACCTGCTTCATGGAAGGCCGTCAGCTTTTTCTCTTCTTCAGAAATCTTATGCGATTTCTTTTCCGTACCCACTATTACCTTCAAAGTAGCTTCATCAATTTCAGCCATAGTGATTGCTTTTTGATTGCGTCTGGCTGCAAGCAATGCAGCTTCATTGAGAAGATTTTCAAGGTCAGCACCGGTAAAACCGACAGTGGAACGGGCAATATCCTTAAGCACCACATCAGGTGCAATGGACTTATTTCGTGCATGCACCTTCAGAATTTCAAGTCGTCCCTTCTGATCGGGATAACCGACAGTAATCTGTCTGTCAAAGCGACCGGGACGCAGAAGCGCAGGATCCAGAATATCAGGACGGTTTGTTGCAGCAATCACGATAACACCGGAATTGGTGACAAAGCCATCCATTTCAACAAGCATCTGATTAAGTGTCTGCTCACGTTCATCGTGACCACCGCCCATACCAGCACCTCTGTGCCTGCCGACAGCATCAATTTCATCAATAAAAATGATGGAAGGAGCATTCTTTTTTGCCTGATCAAACAGATCACGCACTCTGGATGCACCGACACCGACATACATTTCAAGAAAATCGGAGCCTGAAATGGATAAAAACGGAACATTGGCTTCGCCTGCAACAGCACGTGCAAGCAAAGTTTTACCCGTACCCGGAGGGCCGACAAGAAGCACACCTTTCGGAATTCGGGCACCGATGTCATTATATTTGGTAGGATCCTTTAAGAAGTCAACGATTTCCGCAAGCTCTTCTTTTTCCTCGTCTACACCGGCAACATCATCAAATGTGGTTTTCTTCTTGTCATCAGTAAGTTTTTTAATGCGTGCCTTGCCGAACGACATCGTTCGGTTTGCTTCTGCTGAAAATGTCTGATTCATTTTCTTTGTCATGAAGAACATGACACCGACAACAATGACAATGCTGAACACCAAAGGCAAAAGACTGACCAGCCATTCACTTGATGAACCGGACAGATAATCATATACAATATCCGTTTCTTCACCGTTGTTGTCGTTATATTGTACTACATATTCATGCACATCGTTTACAAACAAGGATACATTCGGAACTGAATATGTGCGCACCTTTTCGGGATCTTCCGTAGTTGCATATTCAAGCTTCCCGTTGCTGTAATTGAGTTTATAGGAAACAATTTCATTGTTCCTGAACATCTCAACAATATCATAATAGGTTACCTTTTTTCTGTCAGTTTCATCCGAACTCATAAAGAAGAGCGCACCAACCAACACAACTGCAACCATCACAATGGGAAGGAACTGCAAAATTTTATTATTCTTCAAATCTGTTTTCACTCCGAATCAAATTTATTGATATACTTCCTCTTTCAGAACACCGATAAAAGGAAGGTTTCTGTATTTCTGTGCAAAATCAAGACCATAGCCGACAACAAATTCATTGGGAACCTCAAATCCCGAATAATCCGCATAAATATCAGCTTTTCTTCTTTCGGGCTTGTCAAGCAATGTACAAACGCGGATGGAATGGGGCTTTCTTGCAAGCAGAATTTCTTTGATATAGCTGAGCGTCATACCGCTGTCCAGAATATCTTCAACAATCAGAAGATCGTATCCTGCAATATCTCTGTCCAGGTCCTTGAGAATACGGACAGTACCGCTGGAATCGGTCTTATTGCCATAACTGGAAACAGACATAAAATCAATCTCACACGGTATGGTAATTGCACGCATAAGGTCTGCCATAAAGACAACAGATCCCTTCAGAACGCTAACCAGCATAAGATTCTTATCTTTGTAATCTTCACTGATCTGTCTGCCGATCTCCGTGATCTTATCATGCAATTGCTGTTCAGAATAGAATACTGCTTTAATATCCTGCATCATAATGTCTTTCTCCATTCAATCCTTATGATTTTTTTTGTATGTTTATCGGGTAGCCTTGACTCGTCAATGCCGAAGCCTGCAACCCATATCACACCTTTTTCATCCGCTAAAATCGGAAGCATCGAACGCTGTCGCAAGGGAGTCTTTTCTTCTGTAAATAATTGCTTGAGTGTTTTTGTGCAATTACGATTTGACAAGCGTAATTTATCACCGGGCATTCGTGTGCGCAACACAACAGTACCCGTTTTATCCGCATCAAGCAAATATTGAGCATCTTTGGCATTTTCTTCATTATAATCCAAATGTTTAAAACAAACATAAGAATCATAAAAAGAAATATATTCTTCATTACATGTTACAGATATGCACAAAGGTTCAATAGCCGCTTCCTGCTCAACGGCAAACAGAATGCCCTTTTCTTTTCTGAATTGCTTTGCACCGGAAAGAGTAATAACCTCACCGTCTTTTGCATTAAACAACAAAGAAATCTGTCGCATAGTTACATTTTCACAACCGTTTTGTTGCAAAAAATGAATCAACACCCTCGTGGAAACGGCAGCATGCATTTTATACAGCGGTTCAAAATACAGCGACTTGTCATTTTTCTTGCAACCTGTATATGCATCCAGCATTGCTTGCTGTAAAAAATCATTATCAGCCTGCAGAATTCGCATGCAGCGCAATGCATTTTCTTCAAATGAAGAATTCACCATTTTCAACGGAGGAATGACCTCATGACGAATGCGATTGCGCGCATAATCCGTTTGCAAATTGGTACTGTCCTCACGCCATACTAAATTATTTTCACGACAATATTGCCGTGTCTGCGCTGCCGAACAGGTTATAAAGGGGCGTATGATATTTCCTCTGACCGCAGGAATGCCGCAAAGTCCTTGTATGCCGGTTCCTCTGGTAAGATTAAAAAGAAAACTTTCACAGGAATCACTGTTGGTATGCGCGGTTGCAATTTTTGCATACTCATCAACAGACTGAAGAAATTCATAACGGAGAATTCTTGCGCATTCCTCTGTGCTGATATGTCGGGCTGCGGCTTCTGCCGGAACATCAGCCTTTCTGACCGTCAAATCCACACCAAGATGTTTGCAGAAATCTTCACAAAACAGCGCATCTGCATCGGCTTCTGCGCCGCGTATCCCGTGGTTGAAATGTGCAGCACTGACAAAAATACCAAGTTCATCAGCATGCGTGTGCAAAAAATGAAGTAAAGCAACTGAATCAGCGCCACCGGATAATGCCACTATGACATGATCTCCGGTTCTGAGCATATTATAATGTCTAATAGCCCGCAAACATTTATTCTTCATCGCGTTGCTTCTCCAGACAGGTATAAAGCGTAAACATGCGATTCCATGCCATCTTGACAACACCGGTCGGACCGTGTCTGTTTTTTTGCACAAGCAGCTCAGCGGAATTCACATCCAGCTGCTCTTCATCCTTTTCGGTTTTATAGTAATCTTCTCTGTAGAGCATGACAACGATATCAGCATCCTGCTCGATAGAACCGGATTCACGAAGGTCAGCCAACTGCGGCTTATGGGAAGCACCTCTGCCTTCCGTACCACGCGACAGCTGTGCACAGACAACAACAGGAATGTTCAGGTCTTTTGCCATCAGTTTCAGGCTTCGTGTAATTTCCGAAACCTCCTGTACACGGTTTTCTGTCTTTTTAGAGCCTTGCATCAACTGCAGATAGTCAATAAAAACAGCTTCAACATTCTTTAACTGTCTGATTCGTGCTTTCATTTCCGGCACGGTGATATTCGCAGTATCATCAAAATAAAGCGGAACATCCGCAAGGAACAAGCAGGCACCGGACAACTGCTCCCATTCGGCAGGTGTCAGATCGCCGGTTCGCATCTTCTGACTGGGAATCCGCGCTTCGGTTGAAATGACACGCTGTGCCAACTGCTCCTTGGACATTTCCAGGGAAAAGAACAATACTTTTTTTCTGGACTTCACTGCCACATTACGGGCAAGATTGAGCGCAAAGCTTGTTTTACCCATAGCAGGACGAGCACCGATCAACACAAGGTCCGAACGGTTCAGACCTGTGACCATTTTATCAAAATCAGGAAAGCCTGTCGGCAAACCCTGATATTGTTCCTTGTCAGCGGAATTCAATTTATAGAGATGATCATAAACATCAGTAATAACATCACCGATCGAAGCCGGTCCGGCAACCGCCTTGCCCTGACGGATGTCATAGATACGCTGTTCAGCAGTATCAAGCACCTTTTCCGCTTCATCCTGATTGTCATAAGCCATATCAATAATCTCACCCGACACATTGATAAGCGTGCGGATATAGAACTTATTTTTAATGATCTGACAATATAACTCAAGGTTTTCAGCAGTGGGTACAAATTCGGCAAGACGGACAAGGTATTCCTTTCCGTCTTCATCCGTAAACACTTTTTGATTTTTAAGAAGCTCCAACACCAGCAATGCATCCAGCTTACCGCTGCCTGCCGCATCAAGCTCAAGCATCGCAAGGAAAATTGCTTTATGCTGCGGCAAGTAGAAGTAATCCGGCTTCAGTGTCAAGGATACCTTGCCAAGCACAGACGGATCAATCAGAATGCATCCGAGCACGGCTTGCTCTGCTTCAAGACTGTACGGTAAAGTCTTCTCGGTGCTGGAAAAAATATCTCTTTTTTCCAAAACAAATCACCTGATTATTCGCCAACTACAATATAGACGTTGGCAGTGATCCCCTGATAAAGCTTTACAACACAGCCATATTGACCGTAGGAACGGATATCATCACAAGAGATCTTCTTTTTATCCACTTCAATGTTGAATTCCTGCTTGATTTTTTCGGCAATTTCCTTGGTTGTTACAGAGCCGAACAATTTACCGTTCTGACCGGCAGATGCAGAAATCTTAATGGTTTTGCCTTCGAGTGTCGCAGCATCCTCTGTAGCCTTTTTCTTTTCCATTGCAATATGATACTGCTTGGCGGTTTCGCGGTTCTTCAGTTCATTCATTGCAGTATTGTCAGCAAGAACAGCAAGCTTTCTGGGAATCAGATAGTTTTTACCGTAACCATCGGCAACATTGACAAGCTCGCCTTTTTTACCCAAATCTTTAATATCCTGCATAAGTACAACTTTCATCTTTATACCCTCCTGTTTGTTTATTACACATCCGAATGAAAATATTGTTTAATTGCCTGCGCAAGCTGCTCCATTGCTTGTTGCGCTGTCGCATTGCGCAATTGTGCACCTGCCATACTCTGATGACCGCCGCCGCCAAGCTTTTCCATAATCAGCTGCACATTGATGCTGCCCAAGGATCGGGCAGATACGGCGATTCCGTTTGCCTGCGTATACACAACAAAAGATGCTTCAACACCTTTAATTTCAAGCAGATCGTCAGCAGCCTGTGATGACAGCTTGCGTATGTCTGCTGCCCGTATATCAGTAAAAGCAACTGCATAGTTTTCCGTAATTTTAGCTGATAAAGCAATTTTATTGACGATCAGCTTCTCTTCCTCCGACAGTGCAAATAACTTTTTCACACGCACCGTATCGGTTTTACGATCACGCAAAAATGCTGCCGCTTCAAAAGTCCGTACACCGACACGGAAAGTAAAGTTCTTGGTGTCAAGAATGATTCCTGCCATCAGAGCTTCTGCCTGGACAGGTGTTAGCTTCGGCTTTGGCGGAGAATATTGAATCAGCTCTGTAACCATTTCAGCACAGGATGATGCATAAGGATCATGAAACAGCAATACAGGTGATTCAATCTTATCAACAGCCATTCTGTGATGATCAATCACGGCTATATTTTTTACATTATCAAGAATAACCCGGCTTTCAACATTATTGGGTCTGAGAATATCAACCACAATCAGCAGGGTGTTTTCATTGATGAGTGCAACACCGATCTCCTCATCAATAAACAAGCCCTTCATGCCGTTTTGCTCACAAAGATCAATCAATGGTTGCGCAAGTGTTGTTTCATCATTGATGACAATATATGACTTAACACCGAGAGTCGAGCACAATGCTGACAGACCGATACAGGAACCGACAGCATCAAAATCCGAAAAGGAATGCCCCATCAGCAGCACATTATCTGCTTTTTCAATCAGTTCACACAAAGCCGAAGCAATACTGCGGGAACGGATTTTACCGCGCTTGTCCTTTTTTGCAGAGATTCCGCCGATAAATTCAAAGGAATCATCGTTTTTTATTGCAACCTGGTCACCGCCGCGACCGCGGGCCATATCAAGCGCTTGTCTTGCACTGTTTTCACTTTCGCGGAATGTGGGCTCCATGCCGACACCGATGGACAAGGTAATACCGGAATCCTGCCCGTCAAACCGATAAGCACGCACGGTATCAAGCAATTCAAACCTTTTTTCAGAAATTTTCTGAAAATTATCATATTCCGTCAATGCAAAGTATCTGCCGTCGGAATAACGTCTGTAAACACAATTGTTCGCAGCCAGCCATGCAGAGATGATACGGTCGATTTCAGCATGAATAGTCGAGAAGTCTATATGAGAATAGGTATCTTCTGTATTATCAAGCGAATCGATATTGATCATAATGGCAACCGGTCTTGTTCGCAGGTAAGCCATTCTGAAATTCTTGAGAACCGAATCATCAACAAAGTACAAGGCAAACATACCGTCTTGCGTGCGAATCGGAAATACGGTAAAGAAATTACCTCGGATATCCGCATCAAGCGAAACAGGCAGTTCCCCTTCCGTCAGAAGCTCAAATTGGAGACAATCGCCGATATCGGGCTGTTCAAAGCCGCACTGCTCTACGATAACTTTTTCATAAAGTGCATTATACCATACAACATTTCCCTGTTGATTGCACAATGCAAGCGGAAAAGGAAATGATTTTTGTTGTTCATCTCCGTAATCCTCCAGCTTTAATGTTTCATTCAGCGCTGACACCTGATGTGACAACTCACGAAAACCTCTGAAATTACGCAAATATCCGCAAATAAGCAGGATGAGAACAAGGGCCAGTTCAATAATACCCAACACCGTATTGTAATACAGTGTGATTCCGGCTGTAACAAGCGCAGCAAGCATGGCAGATCCTGTTACTATATAAGATTTCAGAAGTCCTTTAATCAGCAATCTGATCACCTTACACCATCAACACAACAGGAATGATGACGGGGTTCCTTTTTGTTTTTTCATAAATGGCTTTTGATACATAATCACGCATTTTTGCTTTCAATGCGTTGACATCCATGGAATAGGCATCAGCAAATGAATCTGCAGCTGCAAGAGCAATGTCAGCAATGCCGTCCATGATTTCTGAGGATTCCTTCACATATACAAAGCCTTTGGTTTGCACATCGATCGGAGCAATCACTTCACCCGAATAGGCATCCAACACAGCAGTTACAACTACAATACCATCCTGCGAAAGGCGTTTTCTGTCACGCAAAACCGTATTACCGACATCACCGATCCCCGAACCGTCCACAAACAATCGACCGGCAGGTACATTGCCTGTCACGGCAATGCGCTCATCTGACAATTCAACAAGCATACCAAGATCGGCAACAAGAATATTCTCCTTCGGCATACCGATGGATTCCGCAAGCCTTGCATGCTTCTGCAAATGCTTCTGCTCACCATGAACGGGAATGAAATATTTCGGACGAAGCATACACATCATCATTTTCAGTTCTTCCTGACTTGCATGACCCGAAACATGAATCTCAAGATTGCGTTCATAGAACACATCCGCACCAAGCTTCATCAATTCATTGATGATATTACCCACCGTTTTTTCATTTCCCGGAATGGGTGTTGCTGATATAACAACACAGTCATTTGCACCGATGGTCACACGGCGGTGATCCGACATCGCCATACGAGAAAGTGCAGACATGGGTTCCCCCTGACTGCCGGTTGTGATAATAATAATCTGCTCATCCGTGTAATTCTTCAGCCGTTCAATCGGCACAATGAGCGTTTCGGGAATATTCAGATAACCGAGATCCGTGCTGATTCGCACAACATTTTCAAGGCTTCGACCGGAAAGTGCAACCTTTCTGCCAAGCTTTACGGCACAGTCCATGATCTGCTGAATTCTATGAATATTGGAAGCAAAGGATGCTACGATAATACGCTTTTTTCCTGCTTTTCTGAAAAGCATTTCCAATGATTCACCGACGGTTCTTTCACTTGCAGTAAAGCCGGGGCGTTCGGCATTGGTTGAATCAGACAAAAGACACAAAACACCTTCATTGCCAAGCTGAGCCAAACGGGCAACATCAATCATGCCGCCGTCGATCGGAGTCGTATCTATTTTAAAGTCACCGGTGTGCACAATTGTACCGACAGGTGTTTTGATGGCAAATCCCAAAGCATCAGGAATTGAGTGATTCACATGAATTGCTTCTACAGCAAAATCTCCCAGGCTGATCACATCACCGGGACTGATCACGTGCATACTCACGGCATTCAGCAAATGATGCTCACTGAGTTTTCCTTCTATCAATCCGCATGTCAGACATGTAGCATAGATGGGAATATTGACATTGCGAAGCAGATACGGCAAGCCGCCGATGTGATCCTCATGTCCGTGCGTAATGAATATACCGAGAATATTTTCTTTATTTCTTTCAATGTATGAAAAATCGGGAATAACAAGATCGACACCAAACATTTCAGCATCAGGGAAAGCAATACCGCAATCGATCAGAATGCTGTCATTGCCATATTTGATCATGGTCAGATTTTTGCCGATCTCATTCATACCGCCCAGGAAAGCAATGCTGAGTTTTTCAGCAGGCTTAACTCTAACGGGTTCGGCATTTACCGCAGAATCTGCTTTTTTGCCGATGTTCCTTTTATCGGAAGCATCTGCTCTGCCTTTTCCTTTTGATTTAACATCAGACTTGTTTTTCTTCTGATTTTTTGTATTCTCAACAGCCTTTGCTTTATTATTGCTTTTTTTTGACTTATCATTTTTGTTATTCTGCTTGGAGTTTTTCTTTTCTCCTTGCTTGACAATATCTTCAGTTTTATTTTTTTTAGGCATTATAACTCCTTATAAAATTTTATATATATGTAAAACATTACGAATATCTCTTTCGTAATGTTATATTTTACTATGATTAGCAGAATTTGTCAATAGCGCAGTTCTTAATTTTCTCAGCAGCATCTGCTGACAATTCTCGCGAAAGCTCAATACTGTCCGCCTCTATGAGCACCCTGATATTTTTACATGCAGCATCAGATTTGACCCATATCGTACCGCGTTCATCTTCCCATTCATAGTATCCTGACCGATTCTGAGAACGAAAAGCACCACTATTGCAAAGATTTTGCCTGAATGTTTTCGGTTGCCCCTCATACGGAACTGAAAAGTTCTTTATAAAGCATTCAGGTAACGCATCGGACAACTGTCGTATACTTTTATTGGTATTTTGCAAAATATGCAAAAGCTGCGCTATACAGAATAAACCATCAAACACCCAAGGATTTTCGGATAATGCCGTCATTTCTTCATCGGTTATCTCTTGTTCAGCCTCATACAAACGAAACAATTTACAATTGTATTCATCAGCAAGCTGTTCAAGAATTCCGGGTGCAGTTTCTCCGACGGCAACATTCTTTCCTTTCTCAAATGCATTCTTACAGCAAATCGACAATATTCGATCATACGAATAAGCATGCTCATTTTCAACAACATAAAACTTTTCACCGTACTTATCAATGATGAATAAAAGTCCGCCATAATTATAATTATATCCCTTTTCACGGAGCGCCTTACAGAACAGTTCATAGATCATACGATCATCGCAGGCTACTGCTATCTTGCAATCATTCACCGCATTCGGTATCTGATGAATAAAAAGAGAATTATAAAGGGATGAAAGCGGATTCATAAAGAATACATCCATAGCTTGTATATTCTTTAAGCTCGGCATGGGATTATATCTGAAATTTGCAATCAAGTTACGTTCAGTTTCCCTGCAGACGGGACATCCGCTTTTTCCGCAGAATAAAAGAGAAATACCATTTTCCGTCTGTTCGACATAAACATAAAAATCAAGATTACAATAATCGGAATAAAATACTCTTTGACAACGCAAGGAAACATCAAAATCGTACACCGTTGCGCCGGATGCCTGCATTCCGATCAGAATTATCCTTTTATATAAATCAGAAATATATCCTTCACTGCAGCTGATTCCGATTCTTTTGATATTTTTGCAACATGCTATGGCTGCGCCCACAGAAAATGCATCAGTCAATAAGAAATCCGACAAATCTTCAGACTTTATTCCGGCAGCCGTCAAGGACGGGTGTGTGCTTCTTTTTTTTATATTACCGTTCAAGGCTTGCGAATCGTCATCAATCCGACATCCCGGATCCATTTTACAATCACCCGAAACGGAAATATAACATCCGATTGCATCATACCCTGCGAGAACGGCATTCTCTTCAACCGTAACACACGCGGCAATCCTGCAATGCTCTCCGACAAAAGCACCGTAGCAGTAAAAATGCCTGTCAATGTCACAGCCGTCGGAAATAATTGTATTTTCAATAATTGCATTTGCTCCGATATTACAATCATTACCGATTGTGCAATAAGGACCGATTTTGCAGTTTTCTCCAAAACTGGTATTCTTCCCGATATAACACGGTGCTTTAATGATCGTTCCGTTTTCCAGAATTTTATCTTCTTTGATTGCATGATCTTCATTGAGCAATTCTCCGAATGTGCCACGCAGCACATCATGATTTGCTTGCAGATAAGAAGCCATATCACCGAGATCGCCCCACTCTCCGATGCCAAAAACGCAGCGAAGATCAAATTCATCCATCATCAATCTCGGAAAGAGGTCTTTTGCAAAATCATACATAATTCCTCTCGGGATCACAGATACAACGGTCCCTCTCAAGATGTAGATTCCGGTGTTAATGATATTGGATTCTGCTTGTGCCCATGAGGGCTTCTCAACAAATGAAAGAATTCGTCCGTCCGTGTCAATCTCCAAGGTTCCGTAATCACGCGGATCTTCTCTGTAAGTGCCGACAATACTGACATCAGCACCTGAATTCACATGGCAGCAATATATTTTTTTCAGATCAAAACTGAAAATATTATCACCACTCAGCACAATAACATCCTCCATGGTATCCCCGACTGCATTCTTCAGACCGCCGGCAGTACCGAGTGGCGTATCTTCATTTACAAGCGTGATCTGCAACGGATAATTCATTTTTTCAACAAAATCGACGATCATTTCTGCCTTATATCCCAAAGTCAGATACACATGCTCAACACCCGCATCAGCCAGTTTGCAGATCAGAATATCCAATACCGCGCGACCGCCGACTCTTAACAATGGCTTTGGAATCAATTCCGTGATCGGACGCATTCTTGTGCCCATTCCGCCGCACATAATAACTGCAATCATAATTTAGTCCCCTTTCTTTTATATTATTATTGACATTCACACAGAATTTAGACCCAAAATAAGGTAAATCATTGCAATCATGTATCTCTTGTGATATAATAATTGTAAAATGATGAAAGGATCGGCAGACCTGCTGTTGCTGTCTGCAAAATCAAATTGAGTAAAGTAATTTTATATACTGATGGTGCATGCTCCGTCAATCCCGGCCCCGGCGGATATTGTGCAATCCTGACATACGGCAAATACGAAAAGGTCATCTGCGGTGCCGAAGAACACACAACAAATAACCGCATGGAGTTAAAAGCCGTTATAGAAGGACTTCGTGCTTTGAACCGTGCGTGTGAGGTAACGGTTGTATCCGATTCAAAATATGTTTGCGATGCCATCAATCAGCATTGGTTAGATTCCTGGCAAAAAAACAATTGGCGAAAAAGCAACAAGGACCCTGTTCTGAATCCTGAACTGTGGAAAGCTCTTTTACAGCTTCTTCAGATTCACAATGTAAGCTTTGAATGGATCAAGGGACATGACGGGCACCCTTACAATGAACGCTGCGACAAGATTGCCGTTGAGCAATATATGCAATTCAAAAATCAGACATGAATATTTATGTAAAGAACCCCACGAATCCGTGAGGTTCTTTTTATTGATCAGACTCAGATGATAATACAAATCAAGCCGCTGCAGCCCTCGTTTATAATCCGTTCAAGTGTTTGCTGCAGTTTCATGCGTGCTTCATGCGGCATGTGCGTCAGTTTGCTGCGCAGGCCCTCATTAACAAGCTCATTCAGGGATGTGCCGAAAATATTGGATTCCCAGATTTTTGCAGGTGATTCTTCAAATTCCTTCAACAGATACAGAATAAGATCCTCAGATTGTTTTTCACTTCCGACAATCGGTGCGACTTCGGTTGTTATATCTGCCTTCATCATGTGAATGGAAGGTGCGGAGGCTTTCAGCCGTACACCGTATTTTCCACCCTGTTTCATAATCTCAGGCTCTTCCAATGTCAGTTCATCAATGCCCGGCATGACAATACCATACCCTGTGTTGTCAACTTCCTTCAATGCAGTTTCAAATTTTTCATATTTCTTTTTCAGCAACGCAAGCTCACGCAGGGTGCTGATCAGTCCTGAATCAGTCTTTATTTCCATTCCCGTCACTTCTGATACCTGTTCATAAAAGAGTGATGCAGATAATTTCAAAGAAACTGTTGCGCTGCCGCATGACGGGTTCAGGTCAAGTATACTGACCTGCGTAACATTCTGAAATTCTCCGATTGAAGCTGCAAAACTTTCCACATGTCGCAAACAGAAAATATCCTGTGCACTTTTTTTCAGATATGCCGCCAATTCCGCTTTGTAACCACATTCGGCGGACAATCCGGAAAACCAGGATGGGCATTGCACATCGATGCGACTGATCGGGAATTCATATAAAACGGTTGACAAAATCGTTTTGATTTCCTCTTCATCCAGCTCCAGACAATTGATTGCAAGAACGGGCACCTTATATTTCAATGAAAGCTCTTCACTCATACTCTTTGCTGCAGCACTTTCGGGATATACACAGTTCAAAAGTACAACAAACGGCTTTTTCAGTTGTTTGAGCTCATCGATAACACGTTCTTCCGCTTCTTCATATTCTTCACGCGGAATATCATTGATGCTGCCGTCACTGGTAACAACAATTCCGATGGTTGAGTGATCTGTTATAACCTTCCGCGTTCCGATCTCTGCTGCCATATTAAAAGGAATCTCATCATTGAACCAGGGGGTTTTAACCATGCGCGGTGCTTCATCTTCAAAATATCCCAATGAAGAAGGTACAATATATCCGACGCAATCCACCATTCTGATACGAACATTCAATTTCTGATCAAGATCGAGTTGAACCGCCTTTTCGGGAACAAATTTAGGCTCGGTTGTCATAATGGTACGACCTGCTGATGACTGTGGCAGCTCATCAATCATGCGCTCAAGATCAGCACCTTGCACCATATCGGGAATGATCAATTTTTCAAAGGTTCTTTTAATGAATGTTGATTTCCCTGTTCTGACAGGACCGACAACTCCGATATATATATCTCCGCCTGTTCGTGCTGCAATATTTTTATAAAGATTTTCAGCTTTCATTTTTATTCCTCCGTTCCGATCAGAATAAGCACTTGTTCATCTGTAATCACATCAGCTGTAATTGCATTAACGCTTTTAAACTCCTGCAAAGATACATTATTCTTCTTGCCGATGTCCCAAACACTTTCTCCGCTATGTGCAAAATACAAGGTTATTGTTTCAAACTCCTTATCCGCACAACCGGAATCACAAAGCGTACAGTTTTTTGCAAATGACACCGCTTCCTCCGAAATGCAAAAACCGCTAATTTCTGCTTCTGCCTTCAACAATAGTCCTTGCGCAGTACAGCTGCAGGACGGATTTATGCAATTAACAACACAGACGAACTCACCGTCAGCCATATCACCAATCTCACGGTTGTATTCAAACGGCAGATGTCTTGTGCAAAACTGCAGTTCATCATCAATCTGCAATAAAATACCGAGCGTGATCTGACCTGTAATATTTATTTGTCCCTGCGTAAGCTTTGCAGAATATGACAGATCCGTTGCCTGAACAGTTTGAATTTTAGCATCTGCAAAATCTCCGCCTTCAGATTTTGCACTGCACTGAAATGTATCGGAAATACTCTTCAGGCAGTTTTGCATTCTGCCGTCAAACCGTTGCGATTCATACGCAAACCCCGGAGCAAATAAATCAGACACAACCGTAACCGTTTTTTGTTCTCCGGAATATATAACAACATGCACCATCAGCTGCATACTGCATTCACCCGTATCTTTTACTGATAAAAACAAGCGTTGCGGCTTTGCAACAACATGACACCGATCCGTCTCAGACACACCGTAAAGATCAATGATCTGTGTAAACGGAACATTTTCAGAATATTTAATGAGAGAAATATCCTTATCATACAGAAATGTGCAATTCAATTCAGCAATTCCTTTAATCAGAATCTTATCCTTTACGGTTTTGATCTCAGTGATATTGATTTTACAGCTCTCAAAAAGTAAACGGCTTTCCGCAATACGCTCATCCTGTACTGTAAATATTTCATCCACCGTAAAAAGACCGGCAAATCCTGCATGAATATCAAACAATTCATATTCACAACGAAGGCACTCCACACCGTCTGAAAATTCACCGACTGCAGCAATTTCCTTTAATTCAAACACTTCCGTATTAACGGAAAATGTAGATTTTACATCCACCCGACGCGGTCCGATTGCACGGAAATTGACAGTCACATTTTTCAAACTGCAATCAACGATTGCAGCAGGAGTCAGCGCAGTGCATTCAAATACTTTATTAAATCTCTGCTCCGCTTCATACAAATGAACGCTTTTGTTGTCTGAGCAATAAAAAAGCCTGTAAACAACGATTCCTTCGATCGAAATGCGATCGCCCTCATTTTTACAGTTTTCAATATAAGCATTGGCACGGCAGGTCAGAATTCTGCACACATCAGGATAATAGTCCGGTAAATTCAATTGCATATCCGTCATGTGCTCCTTGACATCGTGAAAAATGCATGTTTTGTAGTGTATCAATTCTTCATTTTGCATTTGTTAACTCTCCTTGTACTGATTTCAATAATACATATTCCGTACAATGAACGGCTATACCACCTTTGTCCAAAAAAAAATCACTGCAAAGAGCAAGTCCTTGCAGTGAAAACCTTATTTGATTAAAAAAACAGTTTTCAAGATTCCTTTCAAGCAGCCGGGGCTGTTGAGTACAACAATCTTCAATCATGTTCCCTCCCATCAACACCTTGAAACAAAAAATCCGGCACAGACCAGGAGGGCAGAAACGGCAAGTATTATCAGCTTTTCAGGGAAACAGCACCCCAACAGTAAGCCGATTCCGAATGCACAAATGATAAATCCCGCATATCGATATCTGAACATAAAAAACCTCCCGTCCGTATAATATATTATACGCGGAAGGTTTATGAATGTTTCTTTTGATGATTATTTTTTATCCCACTCTTTAAAATCCTTTACTTCCGAATACATGGCAGAATAGCTTTCATGACGGGATGCAGCAATTTCACCGTTTTCGACAGCAGCAAGAACAGCACAGCCCTTGTCTTTAAGATGAGCACAACCTGTAAAACGGCAACAACCGAGATATGATTCAAATTCCGGGAAACAATCCTCCAATTCTTCTTTGCGGATAAAATCATATCGTTCATCTTTTTCCATAGAAGAAAAACCGGGTGTATCTGCTACCATACCGTTACCGATGCGGTATACGGTAACACATCGGGTTGTATGACGACCTCGACCGAGTTTTTTGCTGATCTCATTGGTTTCAAGACACAAATCCGGACACAATGCGTTGATCAGCGATGATTTACCTACACCTGAATTGCCGGTCAAAACACTGAATCCTTCGGTCAGCAATCCCCTGACCGAATCAATGCCTTCACCGGTTACCACAGAACAAAGAAGTGTACGGATTCCGGCTTTCATATACAAGGCAACAAGATCGGAGCAATCACAGAGATCGCTTTTTGTAAAAACAACAACCGGTTCAAGTTTTCTGTGAACGGCAATGGCTGACATTTTATCAATCACAAACAGATTCGGTTTCGGCTCCGTTGCAGCTGCTACGATCACGAGCCGATCGGCATTGGCAACAGGCGGACGCAACAACTCATTGCGCCGTTCATGAATTTTACTTATCGCACCGACGTTTTCGCCATCAACAGATGCCTCAACCATATCTCCGACAATCGGTGAAAGACTACGCTTGCGAAAGCTGCCCTTGCACTTACAAGTGTAAACACCATCAGCGGCTTCCACATCGTAGAAGCCGCTGAGAGATCTGATGATTCTACCTTCAATTACTCTCATCGTAAACTATCAAAAAATTGTGATATCTCCACCGCCCGTCGGTTCATCGGGATCAAAAGCAGGCGGCGTTACAGGTTGTTCAGTCGGAGGTTCCGTTGCAGGCGGCTGCGTTACAGGCGGTTGTGTTACAGGCGGTTCAGGCGATGTTGAAGGTTCACCCTGCACATCTGAAGGAGACTCACCGCTTGAGCCCTTACTGACATAAACCGTAATGGCAGTGTCTTTTGCATACTTTGTTGACGAACTTGAAACAGGGTTCTGACTGACAACTATACCGGCAGCCTCGGTACTGTCAATTTCTTTAAATGTAACATTGGTAAATCCTGCACTCGTCAAAGCAGATTCGGCAGCTGCTTTTGTCTTGCCGATCACATTCGGAATCAGCACCTTGTCGTCTGAAGTTTCTGCACGATAGGTAACATTGACCGTTGCAGGATCGGTTGTAAAGTCTATTGTACCCGAATAAATCAAATCACGGTCGGCATAAATTTCAAATGTATTGTTTTTGCCTGTACCGACAATACTCAAGCCCTTTTTACTGCCGTCAAATTTTTCGGTAGTTGAGTCATAGAAGGTATCGTTCAGATACACATAAAGCGTACCTTCCTTTCCGGTATTGGGCAGAGTTACGGATAGTGAAACAGAAGAAGAACTGGCTTCACCCGTTCCAACAACCAGATAAACAGCGGAGCCGGCAGCAACCTGATATTCAGAGTCCGCAACAGGTGACTGCGAAATAACATAGCCCTTGAGTGACGGTGAACTCGGTTCAAGAGAAATACCGCCAACCACAAGACCTGCCGCACGGATTTTTTCCTCTGCCAGAGATTGCAGCATACCGACAACATCAGGCACTTCAACAACCTCCGTATTGATGGAAGAAGCATAATACACAGTTACCTTCTTGAGTGTTTCAAGCATGGTACCTGCCACAGGATCCGTACGGATAACATTACCGATGGTTTCATTTTCTGCAAAAACAGGCATCAGTACCACGGTGAAACCATACGCACTTAATTCACTTTTTGCAGTCATATAATTCTTACCGACAACATCGGGAACAGCAATCTGTGATGTCGCAGAGCGTGCGATTGTCAATTTGACAACCGTATCCTTGGTCATAACCGTGGAAGCTTCAGGTGATTGTGCGCAGACACGACCTGCCTCAAACTCACTGTTCAGAACATAGACCGGATCTTCAAATTTAATTTTAGGATATTTTGCCTTAACCTCATCAAAGGTCATATTGATGAAATTCGGCACTTCCATTTCTTCGTCGCCCATAATTTCGGACAAATAAGTGAAAACTTTGCCAATCTTACTGTTTTCGTTGTCCGTAAAATAGCCGGACAGCGGATCATAGAAAATCATCAGCATAACAAAACTGACAACGGCAACCAATGCAATTGACAAGGTTGCCAATACGGGCACTGTCAGGTTTCTGCCTCTGAATTCATAATCATCATAATCATCTAATTTCATATCACTCTCTGCCGGTTCGGCATCCTTTTTTGCTTTTTTGTTATGTTTTCCGTGTTCTTGCATCGGAGAATTCTGCACATTCAATTCATCTGTTGCTGCAACAGGCAAGGGTTGTGAAGCAACATGCAGATATTTTGTCGGATCCTTATCGACGATGTAAGAATAGTCAAATTTAATAAGCGGATCCTTTTTGAACGCATCAAGATCCATCAGCATTTCTGCAGCACTCTGATAACGGTCCTGCGGATTCTTCTGCATGGCACGCATAGTAATCTGTTCAAGACCGACCGGTGTATTTTCATTGAATACAGACGGACGGATCGGTTCCTTCTGCAAATGCATGACAGCAATATCATCCGGCTCTTTGGCATCAAAAGGCACCTGACCGGTGATCATCTCATAAAGAACAACCCCCATTGAATAGACATCGCTTCTGGCATCCGTATATTCGCCGCGAACCTGTTCGGGACTGACATAGCGGACAGACCCGATGGCAGATGTATCTTCGGGTGTTTTCACATCACCGCGATTGAATCTTGCAATGCCGAAATCAGTCACTTTAATCGTTCCGTTGGGTAACAGAAGAATATTCTGCGGCTTAATATCTCGGTGGATGATTCCCTTATCATGCGCATGCTGCAAAGCACGCAGTATCTGCATAACAATATGCAGCGTTTCCTTGATATCCAGTCCGTTCTTATGCTGTATGTATTCTTTCAGATTGATACCTTCAATATGCTCCATGACGATATACAGCAAATCCTCACCGAAATTCACATCAAACACCTTAACGATGTTCGGATGCGACATCACAGCAACGGCTTTGGATTCATTTTTAAAACGCTGGCGCAGTTCTTCGTCCTCAAGGTACTGCTCCTGCAGAATCTTTACGGCAACATAACGGTTTTCAGTGCGGTCAAAAGCCTTATACACAATCGCCATACCGCCGACACCGATTATTTCATTTATTTCGTATCTTCCGCCGATTACCTTATTCAGATAGTTCATCAAAACGGATGTCACTCCTTTTTATTTTTGAATAACAGCGACTGTTATGTTATCCGTGCCGCCGTTTTTATTCGCTTCGTTGATCAATGTCGCAACCGCTTCATCAGGAGCAGTACGCTTCAAAATTTCCGCTATACACTGCTCACTGACCATATTGGTTAATCCATCCGTACACAGAAGGAAACGATCATTCGCAGCAAAAGGAACGGTGAAAATATCAACATCAATCAGTTCTTCCGTTCCCAATACCCTTGTTATAACATTTCTATGCGGATATACCTCAGCTTCTTCCGCCGACAGTCTGCCTGCATCAATCAATTCCTGCACAAGGGAATGGTCACGGGTGATGCGGCTCAATCCGTTTTTATTATAAAGATAGCCGCGGCTGTCACCGACATTTGCACAAACCAAGGTGTTTTTCAGAGCAATGCACGCAACTACGGTCGTTCCCATGCCTTCGTGTGCTCTGTTTTTTTTGCTGTCGTCACAAATAAGAATACCGGATGCGATAATTGCTGTCGTGAGCAAATGCCCTGCCGACACTTCAGACATATCCCGTCTGTATGCACGTCGGATTCGTTCAGATATAAAATCAACAGCTGTTCCGGAAGCAACCTCTCCTGCTAATGCACCGCCCATGCCGTCACAAACAACAGCCCAGCCAAAGGAATCGGAAACAGAACCGCAGGAACAGGCATCCTCATTCTGTTCACGCACACGGCCAATATCCGTTTTCATTGCATACTGCAAAAAGCATCACTCCCCTTTAATTTTCTTTTTTCTCAATTGTCCGCAGGCGGCATCAATATCTGCGCCCAGTGTTCTGCGGACGGTAACAGTCAACCCGAATGATTCCAGAATGGCAGCGAACTGCTGCACCCGTTGCGGTGTACTGCCTACACAGCCCGTTTCATCTACGGCATTGACCGGAATCAGATTTACATGACACAGCATTCCCTTGAGTTTTTTTGCAAGCTCGCGTGCGCAGTCATCACTGTCATTTACACCACGCACCATTGAATATTCAAAGGATATGCGTCTTGAGGTTTTATTGATATAATCACTGCAAGCCGTCAGCAAGCAGTCAACATTCCATTTTTTATTGACAGGCATCATGGAAGATCGCAGTGCATCATTCGGTGCATGCAATGACACGGAAAGTGTCAATTGCAGTTTTTCTTCTGCCAATCGATAGATATTCGGAACTATGCCGCAAGTGGAAAGAGAAATATTGCGCATGCTGAGATTCAGACCTTCTGCATGGCTTACAAGCTGCAAAAAGCGCAATGTATTATCATAATTATCAAGCGGCTCGCCCATTCCCATCATAACAACATGGGAAACACGTACCTGCATATCCTTTTGCGCAGCAATGATCTGCGCGAGAATTTCAGAAGCGGTCAGACTGCGCACCACACCACCGAGGGTGGATGCACAAAAAGTACAACCCATCCGACATCCGACCTGTGAAGAAACACAAAGAGAATAACCGTATTTATATTTCATCAATACGGATTCAACAAACTCCCCGTCATGCAGTCGAAAAAGATATTTAACAGTACTATCATACATCGAAACTTGTTTATTTTCAATAGCACAATTAAAAATTTCAAATCTTGTTTTTAATTCTTCACGCAATTTCAGCGGAAGATTCGTCATTACATCAAAAGTTTCAACACAATCCACATGCAACCATCGAAAAATCTGTTTGGCTCGAAACGCAGGAAGTCCCATTTCCTTGCAAACGGCAGTTAATTCATCAGGCAATAACGAGCGAATATCCGTCAACATGAAGCTTCCTCCGCTTTTTTTCTCATTTTGGCTATAAAAAAACCATCCTTTGTTCCGTCCGGGATAATGGTCAAAAAGTCACCGACCAATTCAAAAGCGGCATTATTTTTCAGAAATTCAAGACAAACCACTTCATTTTCAGCAGGATTCAATGTACAGGTGGAATACACAAGAGTGCCACCGTCTTTTACCATTTCAGAACAAGATGACAATATTTTCAATTGCAATGACGGCAGAAGATCAATTTCAGCCTTATCTTTATATCTGATTTCGGGCTTTCTGCCGATTACACCAAGACCGGAACAAGGTACATCACACAATACACGATCTGCATTGCAAATAGTATTTTTCAGATAAACAGCATCAGAGCATACAGTTTGCAGGCATGATATACCTAAACGCTTTGCGTTTTCTGAAATCATATCCGCCTTAAACGGATGCAAATCACAGGACAAAACCTTACCATTGTTATTCATCTTGCAGCAGGAGGTAAAGCTTTTTCCTCCGGGGGCAGCACAGCAGTCAACCAAAAAATCTCCTTCCTGTGCATCCAGAATTTCACAACAAAGCTGCGATGAATAATCCTGCACATAAAACAAACCATCTGTAAACGCCTGCAGACGGGTGATATCACCTACATTTTTCAGAATCAGCGCTTGCGGCAAATCATTCACACAAGCAGTTTCAATGCCGTCATTCTGCAAAATCACACGCAATTCATCGACAGTGGTTTTCAGTGTGTTAACACGGATATACAGATGATTTTCACCCTGTGAAACGGATAAAATCTGTTCCGTATTTTCTTTTCCGTAGGCATTTATAAAATGAGAAACAAGCCATTCCGGGCAGGAATAGCGGATACTGAAATCATAAACAGGATTTTCTGTCTGCGGATATGTAACTCCTGCCGACGCCACCTTGCGTAAGACGGCATTGACCAGTCCTGATGCATAAGCGCAACCGTTCTTTTTAACTGATTTAACGGCTTCATTCACGGCAGCACTTGCAGGAACTTTATCCAAGAACAGCAATTGATATGCTCCGATGCGCAGTACGGTCAACACCTGCGGCTTGAGTTTTTTGATCGGTTGGCTCAGTTGCTTTGCAAGAAAATAGTCAAGCGTTAATTTTCGCTCCGTCACACCAAAGACCAAAGCAGTTGCAAGCTGTATATCCTGAGCGGTCATTTCCGTACGGTTGAAATAAGAACGCAGTGCGACAGTAGAATACGCACCGTCGCGTTCCATTTTCTGCAAAACATCAAAAGCGCAATCGCGCGCAGTTGCCATATTAAAAATCTCCTATCTGCGGCGTTTTCCGCCGAGGAATATCATAACAAAACGAAGTAAGTTTGCAAGAGTTACGGCAAGGGATGCCACATAAGTCATTGCTGCGGCACGAAGAACCTTTGCAGCCTTAGATTTTTCTTCATCACCGAGCAGCCCCGTTTCATTGATCACAGCCAATGCTCTGCCGCTTGCATTGAATTCCACAGGCAGGGTGACAAGCTGAAAAACAGCAATCGCAGAATAAAGAGCAAGACCAACAATGATCAAGGGCTCAAAACCAAGAAAGTAACCGATCATAGCCAACGGAATGCCTGCATAAGAAGCAATATTGCAAACAGGTACAATTGCATTTCTGATGCGGATAGGAGCATAGCTTTCTGCGTGCTGTGCGGCATGACCGGCTTCGTGTGCCGCGATTCCCACCGCTGCAACAGATGCATTGTTATAAACACCTTCCGATAAACGGATGACCTTGTTTTTCGGGTCATAGTGATCCGTCAGTTTTCCTTTTGTTGCCTCAATTCGCACATCGGTAATGCCGTAATGCCGAAGCACCGCCATAGCGGCTGCAGCACCTGTAATACCGCGTGCATTCATTTCCTTTGACATTTTCTTATAGGTGCTTTTTACAAGAATCTGTGCCACCAATGCAAAAATAAAGGCAGGTACAACAAACATCAGATAATAAGGATCAAAATACACTTATCTCACTTCCTTTATTCTAAACCTAAAATTGTTTTTTCGCTAAAAGCTCTGCCACGCAGAAAAACATCTGCATCCAATCTTTTCGAGCCTTCCAACTGCAGTGACAAAATCTGCAGGCAGGAATCGGCTCCGCAACGCACAAACAATTTACCGTCACAAGCCGTTACCTCACCGTTATCATGTCCAAAAACACGGTCACTGACACGTGTTTCAAATATTTTCAAAGTTTTTCCGCCGAGTTTTGTGAATGCAACAGGCCACGGATTCATACCTCTGACATGATTATGCAAGGCTTTTGCATCTTTTGACCAATCGATCAGGGCATTTTCTTTTTTAAGTATCGTCACATAATCAGCATTAGCATTATCCTGCCTGATGGGTTTGATTTCACCCTTTGCAAACAAATCAAGCGTTTCAAGCAAGACGGGTGCCGACAATGCAGCAAGACGGTCAAACAATTCACCTGCTGTTTCAAAAGGATCAATCGGTGTTTCCTTTTGCAGAAGGATGTCACCGGTATCAATACCTGCATCCATGAGCATGGTCGTCACACCGGAAAAAGCATCACCATTGAGCACAGACCACTGGATGGGGGCAGCACCTCTGTAACGAGGCAACAATGAGCCGTGAACATTGATGCAAGCATATTTGGGAATATCAAGAATTGTCTGCGGCAGAATTTTGCCGAATGCAATAACAACAATATAATCCGGTTGTTCGGCAGCAATGCGATCAAAGGCCTCCTGCGTTTTCATGGATGTGGGCTGATAAACCGGAATCTCATGTACGGTTGCAAATTCTTTGACCGGTGACGGTGTCAGAATCTGCTTTCTGCCCTGCGGCTTGTCGGGCTGTGTCACCACAAGTGTGATTTCATGCTCGTTTTCATATAATGCTTTTAGACAAGGAACCGCAAAATCGGGGGTTCCCATAAATACAATACGCATTTTTATCCCTCCGTCGGATATAAGGTTTCACCGGGAGCAAGACGATCGGAATACAGAATTCCGTCCAGATGATCAATTTCATGACAGAAGCAACGTGCCATCAACTCCGTACCGTTATAAGCGTGCTTTTTTCCGAAACGGTCAAATGCATGAATGCGGACAGAATACGGTCTTTTGGTAACACCGGCACGGCGCGGCAGCGAAAGGCAGCCTTCTGCTTCCTTCTGTTCCCCTTCCTGCTTGACGATTTCGGGATTGATAAGCTCCACAAATTTACCGTCCATATTGATAATGACAACACGACGAAGCACACCGACCTGCACGGCAGCAAGGCCGAGGCCTTCCGCCTTAATAAGCGTATCCTTCATATCATCCAACAATTCAAAAAGACGTTCGTCAAAATTTTCAACCGGTCTGCTTTTTTTACGAAGAATAGGATCATCATCCGTTCTGATAGTACGCAAAGCCATACTTTTTTCCTTGTGCAAAGTTGCACATTTCCTTTCTTTATAAAGATGTAAGCGGATTCATATCCGCAAAAATTGCTATATCTTTAAATTCTTTATTGCCGTCAAATTGCTTGAGCAATCTACTCAGAAATACTCTGAATGCGGCAGTGTTTTTACATTTAATCAACAACCGCTGTCTGAATTTATTGCTGATTTTTGCAATACGCGGCGGTTGCGGTCCTAAAACGATCATTTTATGCGGATTCGGAATCCTATTATTCTCGGCAATCAGCGTTTCAAGAAACAACCGCGCTGCGCTTGTTACCTTGTACTGATCTTCCCCTGTAAAGCCAAGCAGACAAATATCACAATAAGGCGGATATATCATAGATTTACGGATTTTTATTTCATCTGCAAAAAACTTTTTATAATCCTGACGGGCTGCCAATGCAAGCACACCGTTTTCAGGCACCATTGTCTGAATAATGGCACGACCGGGCAACTTGGAGCGACCTGCCCGACCGACAACCTGCGTGAGAAGATCAAATGAATTTTCAGCAGAACGATAGTCATCATTATAAATCTGCTGATCCATATTGATAACCCCGACAAGTGTTACATTCGGAAAATCAAGTCCCTTTGCAATCATCTGTGTGCCGAGCAGAATATCATATTCACCGCGTTCAAAGGAAGATAAAGCATCCGAATGAGCATGACGCACACCGACAGTATCGGCATCCATGCGCAGGATTCGTGCTTCACGGAAGCGGTGCTGCAGTTCTTCCTCAAGACGCTGCGTACCGACACCGGAATAGCGGATATTACGCTCTCCGCACGACGGACACTCTTCAGCAAACGGTGTTGAATAGCCGCAGTAATGGCACATCAATCTGTTATTTGCTGCATGATAAGTCAGGGAAATGCTGCAGGACGGACAGCTCATAACCTTTTTACACGAGCTGCAGACAACAAAGGTATTATATCCTCTGCGATTCATCAACAGCATTGTCTGTTGTTTGTTCTCGAGATTTTTTTCAATTTCTGCAGCCAACGGCTTTGAAATTGAAAAATATGGATCACGCAATGCCTTGTCGCTCATATCCACCGTACTGACAGTAGGCAGAACAGCAGTTCCATAGCGACCTGCCAGCTCACAAAGTAAATATCGCCCGTTCAAGGCGTAGGCATACGACTCTACAGAGGGTGTTGCCGATGCAAGAACCAAAAACGCGTTGTGTTTTTTACAACGGAATTCGGCAACATCACGCGCATGATACCGCGGTGTCATTTCCGATTTATATGTATGCTCCTGCTCTTCGTCAATAACGATCAATCCGATATTTTCAAGCGGTGCAAACACGGCACTTCTTGTACCGACAACGATACGAACTTCTCCGTTTTTGATTCTCTGCCATTCATCATAGCGTTCACCGACAGACAGGCTGCTGTGCAACACAGCAACAGCCGATCCGAAATAAGAAGAAAAAACGGACACAGTCTGCGGTGTAAGAGAAATCTCAGGTACAAGAACAATACAGTTTTTTCCTTCTTTTATCACAGCATCAATCAACTTCAGATAAACGCTGGTTTTACCACTGCCCGTAACACCGAACAACAATGCTGTTCGGCGCTGCATTGACCGATACGCTTCATATAAACTCTGAAACGCAGCATTCTGTGATGTATTCAGCTTCAACTGATCAATCGTACATTCACCGACAGAAAATGTCTTTCCCGGACTTCGATCAACTTTCACTTCAAAAAATTCCGCTGCGCCCTTTGTGATAAGCGCGGCAACAACAGAAGATGTGCATCCGCAATAATAACAAAGCTCCTTCACAGAAGCTGCTGAAACATCCGATAATAAATTATATACAGTGGTTTGCCGTGGTGTCAGCTCATAATCAGTTGCATCAATAGAAGGATCTGTCAATCGAACAAGTGAAATATTCTTTTCACCGCCCGACTGCAAAACACTGCGGTTGGCTTCAAGCAATCCTTTTTTTTGTAAATCCCGAAGAACACCGTTATCGTCTTTTAATTGCAATACCTTCAGCAAAGTCTGTTCGGGTACAAAATCTCCCTGTTTCAGCGCTGCTTGCAGAACAAGCTTCTCATCGTCGGAAAGAGCATCCATGACACTCGCATCTGCCGAAACGGCAGCACGGTAACTGCGTACGGTTTTCATGGAAAGCCCTTTGGGTAACAATGCACGGACGGCTTCAAAATATGTGCAGAATGTTCGTTCTGCAATAAAACCAGCAAGCTCAATGAGTTCCTCATTAAGAATCGGGGCATCATCCAATACAGAACAGATATCCTTTAATTTTTCCGGATTCTCATTCTGCACTGCATTATCAACTGAAAAAACCAAGCCCTGTCTTTTCGTATTACCCCTACCGAAAGGCACAAAAACCCGACACCCCGGCAGAACATTTTCTGACAGAGCGTCAGGGATCCGATAAGAAAACAGTTTGTCAAAACTGTAGGCACTGTTCTCAACAGCCACCTTAGCAATACGAAAATTTTTCAAACTGCAAATCAGAATTCTGCGTCTTTGGATTCAACGATCGCAAATTTTTCACTCTGGAAATCACTGACAGCCAAAGTGACAGGCTTTTCGATCAGACTTTCCTTTTCGGCAATAGCCTGATCTGTGATATCTCTTGCACGCTTTGCAGTTGCAACAACAAGAGAATAACGGCTGATGCCGTCCTTCAGCAAGGTGTTCAGGTCAACGTTAATCATAATACATTCATCCTTTTATAAATTTAAAATATTATATACTTCTTCAACTGCTTTTTCAAGCACATCATTGACTACAACATAGTCATATTTATCTCTTTGCTGCATTTCTTCCTCTGCCGTCTGCATGCGACGTGTAAGTTCGTCAGCATCCATCGTACCGCGACAATTGATACGATCCACAAGTGCTTCCATACTCGGAGGCATCAGAAAGACGGAAACCGCTTCCGGGTACATTTTTTTGATATTCAATGCACCGTTTACTTCGATTACCATGGCAACTTTCTTATACAGCTTGAGCACACGGTCAATTTCCGAACGCAGCGTGCCGTAATAGCTGGTTGCATAATGAACATACTCTACAAATTCATTGTTATTGATTTTATTCAGAAAATCTTCTTCGGTGATAAAATAATAATCTACACCGTCACGCTCGCCGTCGCGTGGTTTTCTTGTTGTTGCGGATACGGTTTGTCCGATTTCATTATCGCGGAGTGCCAAAGCATCATAAACCGTATTTTTACCGCAGCCGGACGGACCGGAAATAATCAACAAGCGGCCTGTCTTTTCATTCTTCATCCATATTCTCCTGCTCTAGTTTAATCCTCTCCGACAATTCTGTCAGCAGTCAGGTAGGATAAGATCACATAATCACAATCCGTAATTATGACCGATGCCGTTTTTCTGCCCTGCGTTGCATCCAGAAGTCTGCCCTGTTCCTTTGCAGCCTGTATCAGGCGTTTGATCGGAGCACTGTCAGGTGCAACAACGGCAACAATGCGATCCGCATTCACGGCATTGTCAAACCCCACATTGATAAGCTTCATCTTGATCCCCTTGGTTACTCAATATTCTGAATCTGTTCGCGGATTTTTTCCACTTCAGCCTTTATTTCTATAACACGTTTTGCAATTTCCACATCCTGCGCCTTGGAACCGATGGTGTTAGCTTCACGATTGATTTCCTGCACAAGGAAGTCAAGCTTTCTGCCGACAGGCTCCTCGCTCTTAAAAATTTCACCCAGCTGAGCAATATGACTGCGCAGCCTTACGGTTTCCTCATCAACCGCAACTTTATCGGCAAAAATAGCCGCTTCTGTCAGCAGACGCTGTTCGTCCACCTTTGCATCCTGCAGCAATTCTCGCATGCGGGTAAGCATTTTCTCATTATATTCACGCACGGTCTGCGGAGATCGCTCTTCAACAAAGCTGACATGCTCAATGATTTTTGCACCACGGTTGAGAATATCCTCTCTGAGCTTTGCACCTTCGGTTTCACGCATGGCTATAAAGTTTGCAACAGCCTTTTCAACAACGATTTTTACGGCAGCCCATACGGCTTCTTCATCCGCAGGTGCTTTGCGAACGGTAAAAATATCACTGTGTGAGGTCAGCATCGAAACACTGTCGCCTGCCTGCAGTCCGAACTTTTCAGCAAGTGCAGTAACAGCATTATAATATCCTGCAGCAAGGGATTGGTTGATTTCAACGATTACGTCAGCTTCATCCATTGAATCAATGATGACCGTCATTTCGACCTTGCCGCGTGAAATGGTTTCCTGCACATAAGAACGCAGTTTTTCTTCTATAAACGAATATGCTTTTGTAATTTTCGGATAAAATTCAAGATAACGAGCATTGACACTTTTAATTTCTGCCGTAATGTTGAGATTTCCGACAAGTTCACCGGCTCTGCCGAAGCCTGTCATGCTTTTTGTCATACTATTTCCTCTTACTTTCTGTTACTGCTCTGTCTTTTCAGGGATGTAATTTCCTCTTTTGTGAGATAACGCCATTCACCGGGCTGCAGCATACCGAGCTTTACACCGCCGATGGATTGCCTTTTCAATCTTGCTGTCAGCAGTCCGGCTTCTTCGCAAAGCCTTCTGATCTGACGGTTTCTGCCTTCATACAGAATAATTTCAAGTACCGTTCTGTCCGGATCATCCGCAAGAACATTAACCGTGGCAGGCAGTGTTTCTCTGCCGTCGATCATAATTGAAGAAGTCAGAATATTCAACTGCTCCTGTGTGATTTTCGGCTTTACAGTAACACGATAATTTTTTGCAATATGCTTCGAGGGATGTGTGAGTGCGTTTGCAAATTCGCCGTCATTTGTAAACAACAAAAGACCTTCGGAATCGCGATCCAATCTGCCGATGGGATAAATACGCTTGCCGACATCTGCAACTAACTGAGCAACACATTTTCTGTCCATCTCATCGCTCATTGTCGTAACGAAGCCTCTGGGCTTGTTGAGCATAACATAGACATAATCCTTTTCCTGTGTTACTTTTCTGCCATTAACGGAAACAACATCCTTTTTCGGCGATATTTTATCACCGATCTGCGCAGTTTCACCATTTACCTTTACAAGCCCTGCAGCAATCAGCTCTTCACATTTTCGGCGTGAAGCAATGCCGCAATCTGCCATATATTTTTGTAATCTTATTAAATCATCCATAGGAAAACCATCCGCTTAATAATTGAAACAAGTGTTGCATTTTTGATTTTTCTTGTTGCTTAACCGCATTAAATTCAACATCTTCCGAAGCACACAAGGGAACCTCTGCAATCTGCATACCGTTGTATATGCACGAAATACTGCCGATAATATCACCCTGACGGACAGGTGCATATAAAAACGGAGCTGTGATGATTTGCAGTTGAATATCCGATAACGGTTGTACGGCACTGTACTGCATCTCAATTGCAGGTATGCAAGTAACCGTGTCCGCTTTTCCTCCGACAACATCTACATAGTATTGCGGAGTGCTGTCGCACACAGCAAACTGCTTAACTACAGAAAAACCATAGTCCAAAAGGGTTCGATGATCATTCCAATCATCGGGAGCATTCAAGGTAACTGCAATCAGACATATACCGTTGCGTTGCGCTGCCGTGACAAGGCATCTGCCGCTTTTTTTTGTAAAGCCCGTTTTTACACCGATCAAGCCGTCATAAGACTGCAACAAACGATTATGATTTTTGAGCCATATTTTTTTGGCCCCTATATGAATGGTTGCAGTATATTTGCTGACGATTTCTGCAAAAACTTCATTCTGCAAAGCCTCTCTCGTCAAAAGAGCCATATCATAAGCTGTCGAATAATGCTTTTCATCATCCAGCCCCGAAGGTGTTACAAATGATGAATTTTTCATACCGATCTGCGCAGCACGGCGGTTCATTCGTTCCTCAAATGAATCCATAGATCCGCTGACAGCCACAGCGACAGCATTTGCCGCATCATTGCCTGAAGCCAACAGCAATCCGACAAGAAGATCATGCACACGAATCCGATCCCCCGGTTTCAATCCGAGAGATGTACCATCCACATGCAGAACCTCATTTCCGACCGTGATCTCCTCTTCAGGAGATAAGCTCTCAAGAGCAAGCAGTGCAGTCATAATTTTGGTTGTGCTTGCCATAGACAGCTTTTCATGAGCGTTTTCCTCATAGAGAATCTGACCGGTATCTGCACAAATCAGAACAGCACTATTGGCTGATACCTGCAAAGATGCCGCATCAGCCGAATAGATAATATTGAATGCAATAAAAATAATGCAAATACAGAAAAGCTTACTTTTCATCAAACCACCCATACATATGTATGGACAGTCTTAAAAACTTATTCCGCTGTGTTTGCCTTATGCTTGTCGATAACACCGGTTACCTTGTCAAACATTTCAGGAACAAGGTTAACAATACGCTCAGCAGCATTGTCATCTGCAGCAATGTACTTGACGGAAACCTCACCGTTTTTAACAACAAGGAATGCAACGGGAGTAATGGTGACACCGGCACCGCCGCCACCGCCGAACAATTCAACATTATTCTTGGAGGGGAAATCAGAACCGCCCGATGCAAAGCCGTAAGTAACCTTGGATACGGGAATAACGGTAAGACCATCTGCAACCATCATGGGTTCGCCGATAATCGTGCTGACATCAACCAGTTGACGTACTTTTTCAATGGTTGTTGCAAGGATGCCTGCTGCTTTCTTTTCACTCATTAGAAACACCACTTTCTTCTGTATTATTATTTACTTTATTTTCAGCTTTTTTCCGTGATTGTAACACGGGTTTGAGCATTCTGAACGCTACCTTAAATCCGAATTTGAATACCAGTCGTCCGACCAACAGCAAAACAACACCAATAAGTCTTGCAGGTCTGAAGCCGAATGCAATGTGCATTGCCGCAGTACTCTTTCTTGCAAGGAAATCAGGAGTAATATTAAAGTCATACTTCTTGACCTTATATTTGGTAACAAACGTTCCGAGCATAGGGAAAATTGTGGAACACAACTGTCCGTAATAGATTGCTGTTTGTGCAGCATCGCTCTTGGTCACTGTCATATCGACCATCAGTTCATCTATCACAAATGCACGGAAAATACCGCCGAAGAATGAACCGATATAAGAAAATACTTCTTTAATTAAAAGAATTAATCCTTCAACACCGCCGTTGGATTCCATGAAGATATTCAGGATATTCGGCTTGCCCTGCGATTTTTCCGTTTTTTCCTTCAGTTCGGCAGGTGCAGCATCGTCTTGCGAAGCAGGTTGCTCTGTTGCAGGAGCCACCTCAACCGGAGCTGTATCTGCTGGTGTTGTCTCTGCAGATTGCGAATCGGCAGGTGCTTCATCTGTCGGAGAATCTTCAGCCTTTTTCGGCTTTTTATTTCTCTTCTTCATGGGATATACAGGGATTTTCAAAAACAACCAACGAATCAGAACACTCTTTTCTTCACCGTAATCTGCAATAATTCGTATTTTCACAAACAGTGCTGCAATTACGATAGCAAGGATAGCAAGAATCGTCCAGCCAATGATTTTCAATATCAAAAGAACGACACCCAAAAAAAGCACCTCCTTATAAAATAGAAATCTGTCCGCTTATCACACCATCAGTATTGGAAAGACCTTCCAATGCCACAAGACCTTCATTGTCTTCGGGAAGCTCCGGAAGCTCTTCCAGAGAAGACAAACAAAAACATCTTAAAAAATTGGTTGTAGTACAGTATAGCAAAGGTCGACCCGGTAAGTCAAGCCTTCCGCACTCTTCTATTAAATCTCTTTGACATAAAGTTCCCACAACACCGCTGCAATCGACCCCTCTGACCTGTTCAATAAAGGATTTCGTGACGGGTTGATTATATGCAATAATAGCAAGCACTTCAAATGCAGCCTGACTCAAAGGCTGATTTCTGCGAACATCCAGCACCTTGCGGATATCCTCCACATATTCGGGACGCGATAAGAACTGATAGGCCTCACCGAGTTTTTTCAGAACAATTCCGCAATTTCTTTCTTCGTATATAACAACCAACTGATCCAGAATATCACGAATATCATTTTCATTCATTGCAAATGCCTGTGCAATTTTCTGAACTTCGACCGGTTCTCCGGATGCAAACACAACAGCTTCAACTGCATTCTGCAATCTTTTCATTTCATCATTCAAAATCAATATCTCCCTCCGGCTCACTCAATAAGGTGACACAAAGCATACCGTCCTCATCGTCCTCAAGCAGAATGTTTTTTCTTTTCGTCAGTTCAAGGACCGCCAGAAAGGTAGCAACCAATTCGCTTCTGCTCTCTGCTTGCTCGAAAATAGTATGAAAGCTGTGCTTTCCTTTAGCTGCAATTCGTCTGACAACACTTCGGATTGTCACGGAAACAGAAACAATCTTTTTTGCGACAATGCCTTTGAAAGAATCAAACGGCGGCGGCAGTCTGCGCAGGCGCTTACCGACAGCGTTCAGATACGCTCTCGTTAGCTCAGTTGCATCATGTACACGGCGGTAAGTCATATCTGCAGGAATCGGCTCAGCGGTACGCACAAACGAAGAAAAACCATCCGTCTGTTTCGACAGTTCATTTGCGAGAATTTTACAATCGCGATATTCAATCAGTTCCCTTTCAAGTTCTTTCTTGAGATTCTGCGACTCTTCATAAACAGGTAACAGTGAAACCGTTTTAATATGCACCAATCTTGCCGCCATCTCCAGAAATTCGCTCGCCTGTTCAAGGTCCTCTTCGGCAACATTTGCAATAAATGCGGTATATTGCTCAACAAGAGTAAAGATGGAAATGTCGTTAATATTCAGTTTGTGTTTTGTGATCAGATGCAAAAGCAGGTCAAGAGGACCTTCAAAAACATCCAATTTATACTGAATAATATCCATTTAAAATCCTTTTTTAATGAAAAATATTGATAAGAAATGTTTCTAACCATGATACAACAATATAAGCCGCATCGCTCCATGACGGCAACAGACCGATTCTGTTATTCAGGAATGATAATCCAAGAATAACATAGATAAAATAACGCTCATATTGCAATAATTTATAATAATACTTGTCCGGTAAAAATAATGTTACCAATCTTGAACCGTCAAGCGGCGGAATCGGAATCAGATTAAACAGAGCAAGTGCAAAATTATAAACCGCAACATAAAAGAAAAACAGATTCAGCAAAACAGTCACATTGGACTGTGGTGCAAACGCAGCAATCAGTGCGGCAATCAACACAGCGAGCACGGACATCAGAATATTGGAAAGAGGCCCTGCTGCAGCAGTGATTGCAAATCCAAGCTTTCTGTTTTTAAAATTTCGGATATTGACAGGCACCGGCTTTGCAAAACCGACCCCGATAAACAGCATCAGCATCGTGCCTTTGAAATCCAGATGTGCAAACGGATTCAAAGAAATTCTGCCACTCAGCCGACCGGTTTCATCTCCGAGCCTGTATGCAGCATAAGCGTGTGCAGATTCATGCACCGGCAGGCTGATAAATGTGCAAAACAACAGTGCAGCAAAAATAATCATCAAATTGATAACTTCAGCACGCGAAACATCGCCGGACATTAACAACGACAATAAAGATAATACCATTTGCATTACATCCTTTCAATCAAAATTTTTCTATAACAACAAAGCGTTCATTGCCGTAAAAATCATGCAAGCCAAACGCTTTTTTCACATCCTTGTGGTCATCAACAAACAAATCAACAATCTGCAACGGCTGTCGTTCGGCACATTCAAAAAACATTTTACCGCCTGCATTCAGCTTTTCAAACCAAAAAAATGACAGAGCACGATAAAATACAAGACCGTCATCTCCCCCGTCAAGTGCTGTCATAGGCTCCTGCTGCACCTCCCGTTGCAAGTCGACTAATTCTTTTGCGGGAATATAGGGAGGATTGGAAACAAGCACATCCGCCAACGGAAGCTCATCAAGTCGCGGATGCAAAACATCACATGGGATAATATGTACATTATGCAACTGATGTCTGTCCATATTTTGCTTCATACATTGCAGCGGCTTTTCATGCAGCTCAAATAAATACACCTGAACATGCGGACAAGCAATCGCAATTGACAAGCCTATGCAACCCGTTCCCGAGCAGACATCATAAACAATTCGACAATCGTTTTCATTTATATATCGGATTGCCATATCTGTTAATTCTTCCGTTTCAGGGCGTGGGATCAAAACACCCGGGAAAACAAAAAACGGATTGCCGAAAAAATCCCATTCACCGAGAATATATTGCAAAGGGGTTCCCTGCACACGTTCATGCAGCATTGACAGTGCTTTCTCTTCCGCTTCCTGCGATACAATATCTGTCAAATGAAAGAAGAAGGCATCTCTATCAATATGACAAGCAAACAACACAATCTCTTTTGCATCAGTGTAAGCGCATTCGATGCCGTTGTGCATCATAATCTGCTCACAATACTTTATGAGTTCACTGATATTTTTCAAACAGCATCATCCTCAGGATTATCTGTAATAACGGCTTTCAAAGCAATGATTCCGACTTCAATAATATCATCAGTAGGTTCATTGGTTGTGATTCGCTGCATCCACATACCGGGTGCTGTCAGAATTCTTGTAAAAATGTTATTGTGCTTTCCTGCAATTTTGATGCATTCATAGCCAATGCCCATAATCAAAGGCAGGATCAAAAGCTTCATTGCAACCCAAACAATGCCGGTTATGGTTTCCGGAACGATCAAACGCAAAACAGTGGTTACAAAAACACTGATGATCAGAACAACAAAGATAAAGCTTGTACCGCAACGAGGATGAAAACGCTTTTGTTTTTTGACATTTTCAACCGTCAGCTCTTCTCCTGCTTCATAACAGAAAATTGCCTTATGTTCGGCTCCGTGATACATAAACACACGCTTGATATCCTTCGTTCTTGAAACAAAAAACATATAAAGAACAAGAAGAATCATCTTTATAATACCTTCAAATAACGGCTGCAAGGATATCAAATCAATATTTGCCTTGCTGATAAGCAATCCGTTGAGAAGTTCAAACAGCTTTGTCGGCGCATACATAAAAAGTAAAAAGCAAATGGCAAATGCAAGCACGGTTGCAATAACCATAAGAGCAGAAAATACCTTTTCATTCAGATGTTCCGATAACCAACGGTCAATTTTTCCCATGTTCTCGGGCTTTTCTTCCTCTTCAAGCTGACCCGAGATTTCGGCAGATGCCATTAAGCACTTATAACCGATCAACATGCTTTCGACAAAATTAACTACACCTCTGATAATCGGCAATCCGAGAAACGGAATCTTGTCTTTTATATGCTTAAAATCCTTCATTTCGACTTGAATTTCACCATCAGGCTTGCGAACAGCCATGGCTGCGCCCTTCGGTCCGTTCATCATTATACCTTCAATGAGAGCCTGACCGCCGACACTGGTAAAATGCTGTTTTTTACTCATCTTAACTATCCTTTCCGTCCTGTTCTTTTTCAGCTGCCAAAGGCAAACGGATAGCAACCAAGGTACCGACATTCTGTCGGCTGCTGATTTCAATAGACCCGCCGTGTCGGGTAACAATTTCATCCGACACAGCCAGCCCGATTCCCGAGCCTTTTGCAGAAAGATTGGACTTGTAGAATTTTTCTTTAACGTGCGGTAATGCCTCTGCGGAGATACCGCAGCCGTTATCCTGCACACAAACAATCAGTTGTTCATTTTCAACCATCGCTGAAACGCGGATTACTCCGCCGACAGAGGTATATTTCACTGCATTGTCAAGAACATTGACAAACACTTGCTTGAGTCGATCTGCATCCCCCATCATGGGTGCCGCAAATTCAGGTGATTCATATTCAATGGTGATACCTTCACGTTCTGCTCTGTCCTTGAAAACATAAACAGCCATATCCAATTCGGCAAGTGCATCAATCAAGGTCAGGCGCAAGGTCATTCTGCCGCTTTCAATTTTTGAGAAATCCAATAAATCCTCAACAAGCGAATACAAACGCTCTGTTTCATCCGCAATAACCCGAAGTCCGCTTGTGAATATCTGTGTATCGTCGGCAGGTACATCACGCAGCGTTTCCGTCCAGCCTTTAATGGCTGTTAAAGGTGTACGCAGTTCATGAGAAACAGTTGAAATAAAATCATTCTTAAGCTTGTCAGTCCTTGCAAGCTCTTCCGTCATAAAATCAATAGAGCGACAAAGCTCACCAATTTCGTCATCTCTGTCTGATGAAAGTGTTCTGACTGCAAAATCGCCCGCTGCAATACGCTTTGTAACATCATTCAAAAGGTTAACGGGCTTCACAATAGAACGGATAAAAAACCAACCCGAAAAGAACACAAGCAGCAAGGCAAAAACACAGACAGCAGAAATCAGAATATTCATACTGTGCCACTGTCGGTCGATATCATCCAGTGAAGTGATAAAACGCACCGCACCGTTGTTGATGCCGTCTGTTTTCGGCAAAAGCACCGTCAGAGCAAATACGGTTTCACCAGATGCAAATTCGCCTGTCCATTCGCCCTTTCCGCTTGAAGAAAGTAAAGCAGCATCGTAATCCCGGCACTGCGTTTCCTTCGGCATAAAACCGGTCGAAGTAACGATAACCTCACCTTCGCGGTCGAGTACCCAGACCTCACAGAGATTGGAATAATCAAAATCTTCAACATAGGACCTTGCACAGTTGGCAAACGATTCCTTATCAGCATTCAGATATGCGCTGAAATAATTGGCAATTGATGTGCTTTGGCTGATGGAATAAATTCTGTCCTTTGCATAATCATGGTAGTAATCCTTAAATACAAATGAAACCATAACTGCAACGCAGAGCAGGATGAGTGTAATGACAACAATTGTAGAATACAACCATCGTTTCGTGATTGACATTCCGAACAAATCATCATCTCCAGTATATTAAGGAATCCATTTATAACCGATTCCCCAGATTGTAGTCAAATGCTCCGGTTTGGAGGGTGTATCTTCTATTTTCATACGCAGACGTCGGATATTAACATCGACAACCTTGTCATCTCCGTAGTAGGAGTTTCCCCATACATATTTCAAAATATCATTGCGATGCAAGGCAACATCGGGATTGCTGAAAAAATATTCCATCAGCTGAAATTCAACCTGTGTCAATTCAACCGGAATACTGTTTTTTGTCAGCGTACGACTGCGAAGATTCAATACAAAAACACCGGAGGTCAGCAAATCGGAATGCTCTTTGCTTTGACGTGTAAGCTGTTTATTGATCGTTACACGGCGATAAATGGCATCAATTCTTGCCATCAGCTCAGATGGTGAAAAAGGCTTCGTAATATAATCATCCGCACCAACCAACAACCCCGTAACCTTATCCATTTCCTGTGTCTTTGCAGTCAGAATAACAATTCCGAGTGTACTGCTTTTACTGCGCAGATATTTACAGACATCTAATCCGTCAACCAACGGCATCATAATATCAAGCAAAGCAATATCAAAATCACCGTTATATTTATTATACAAAGATATTGCCTGCTCACCGTTTTCTGCTTCAACAACCTCAAAACCGCTTCGCTTGAGATTGATGACAACAAATTCACGGATTGAACGCTCGTCTTCAGCAATCAGAACTCGTTTCAATCAATTCACTTCCGTTTCGATCATTGTTATGGCACTGCGAATAAAATCAGATGTCAAACCAAGTGCGCTGCCTGCTTCTGAAATATCACAAACAACCTCTGATTCACCGTTGATTTCCTTCACCGTGATCGAAAATAAACAATCACCGCGTGCCGCTTGCACTGAATCGTAAAGATAATACTCTGTTTCCTCCGAAACAAAATCATATGTTATACTTAATCTGCCATAATAGCCGAGCTGCAGTAAATCTATTACATAACGGCCCGAGGGATCCAAAAATCCGGCTTTAAAAAGCGACAAAAGACCATCATTCTGACAGTGATATTGATTTCTGCCGATTGCAACCGGCATCAAGCCTTCAGCAACATTATTAAAAACAGACGCCGGCATTTCATATTCACCCGGAATCTCCATTAAGCCGTCCGAATCAAGGTCTGATGTATACAAATACGAGGATCTTGTTGTTTTCAGCAGAAATGCCGCCTCTTGCTTGTGAAGCAACAATATGTATCCGCTGTCAGCAGTCCATGAAACAACCTCGGTGATCATGGTCTGTGCATCATGATATAAGCAATCAATGTAAACACGAACCTGATCCGAAGCAGAGTCGGCTGCAAGTGCAGCAATGGCCGTAATGCCGTTGTGCAACGGTAAAGATGCCACAACATCCATTCGGCTCTCCTGCGAATCACTGATATACTTCAGCACACGAACAAACGCATTGCTGTTTCCTGAATCAACAGAAACCTCAAGAACAGTATACAGAATCTCCAAAGATCCATCCATATCCATATCCAGACAAACATAAGAAGAATACTGTACCGCAGACATAAGCTGCACTTGTAAAAGGCCATCCGATGAAGTCGGTGTGACGGAATATACCGACATCGTCCGGTTACTGTGCTTTGAATTAAAATTGACAATAATTTCTACAATACCATCATGATTGAGATCTCTGAACATCAATTCATAGATTTCATTTTCATTGCCAATCTCGTCATCGCATGAAACCCATTCACCGTTGATACGGTCAAGAAAATGAATATGGGCGGTTGCATTATCAGAATAAAAAGCAATTGCTTCCTCACTGCCGTCTGCATCATAGTCATACAGAACAAAAGCTGTTCTGTATTCACCGGCACGCGGTGACAGCAAAGCAACAGATGAACCGACTGCTGCCTCGAATGCCTGTTCAATTTCAGCAGACTCACCTGTCAGCTTCGGCGCACGCATCAGGCTCTCAACAGACACAAAATCAAAACTGCAGCCATTGCCGGTAAGCAGAAGCAAAAACAATATCAAGACAGCCGTCAATTGTTTTATTTTTGGTATCATCAGTTCACCGTTTTACTCACTGACCGTAACAACGGTCGTATATTTCCCCGAAACCCATGCATAGTCACAAGAATCCGGCAAAACAATTGTAACACCAACTGTTTGTTCACCTGCAGTAAGCTTGTTCAGCTGCAAAGTATTCGGTTCGGCATATATTTTTGTAACATCAAGCAAATTAGCCTTTTCAGCATCGCAGATGATAGTGACATTTTCAATACTATCGCCGAAGTCATACAGCTGGGCATTGTCACCATTGTAAAGCACAGGTACATTGACAGTCAGTACTGTCAATGCATTCGTATTCATCTCAATTGAAACATCAACCGATTCAGGCAACACATCATAAAAAATGCTTCTGTTATAACGCTCCGCTGTCAGTGACTGTGATGCTGTAAGCGTAACGGCAGACATATCGATTCTTCCAACTGTAATACTGTCAGAGGACATCAAAGCCTCGCTTTCTGTCGGTACCCACAAGGTAAGTGTATTACCGATGCCATTCAGTGAATAAGAAAGGATGCTATCCAGATCAAGTCCCGTTGGTGCATTCACAAAATCAATTTTTGCCTGATAGGTCTTTTCCATCGAAACCTGCACATCAAGATAAATGCTTTCCATCTCACGGATCGTGGTATAGGTAATGTTTTTTCCGTCAGCAACAAATTCAAGAGAAACAGGCTGCTGTGTAGTTACAGAAATCGGTTCACCAAACGAAACATTCGCCTTGATTTCACGGATATAGTTCATTTCAAGCGAAGGTCCGATCGCAAGAACGGTTGACGGACGCAGTGTCATGCTGTCAATTACACAATTATCAGCAACGGTATAGTCATCTGCACCAACAAGAATCAGATTGAATTCCTTTTCTATCGCAGTATCGAAATAAACAGTAATGTATTTCGGCTCAATTGTCACAACCGATAAATCAGCAGAACTGTTGCTCAGCTGTGCAGTCAACTCCACCTCATACACACCGGGTGTACGGATGTCTTCCAGCTTCGGCTTAACAATGATTTTATCAGATGTGAAAGAAGTATCATTCACAAGGTAGCTCTTACCGTTTACGGTTACATCACAATAAAATTCATTTGTACCGAAAACAGTTAAATCAAGAAGCCCCGGTACAGTATCAGAAAGATTCATCTGTACCTTGACATCCTGAAAAACGCGATTGGTTTCAGGGGTTTCATACATAGAAACAACACACCAGATCGCAAGAGAAAAAAACAGAGAAATCAGAAAAATAACGGGCTTGCTGCTGAAAATATCATTCTTTTCTTTTTTGCCACCGGCGATCAGCTCTTTATCAGCCATTTTTGTCCCCCCGTTTAAAAATATCAAAGAAACGCTTCTGTGAATTGTTCTGCTTCAACAACAGTGATGTCAGCAACTCACGAAGTTCACCGTCAGAAAGACCTCTGCGCATCTGCCCGTCAACAGCAACCGAAATCATGCCCGTTTCTTCACTTGTTACAACAGCAACCGCATCAAAATTGATGCTGACATTCAATGCTGCTCTGTGACGGGTGCCGACATGTGCGTTGATTTCATAATCATTTTTCAGCGGAACAATACACCGTGCAGCTACAATTCTGCCATCCTTGATAACAATTGCACCGTCATGCAACGGTGTATTCGGGTAAAAAATACCGCAAATCATTTCATATGTGGTAACAGAATCAATGGGCACACTCTGCTTTTGCAGATCACCAAGAAGAGAATCTCGCTCAAAGATGATCAATGAACCGGTTTTAGATGCACTCATAGTCGAGCAGGCACGACAAACTGCATTGATACAGTCAGTGATCTCATTATCATTGTTTGACGAAAATAACAATTTGGCAGAAAAACCGCGTTTACCTGCATTTTCAAGGGTTTGTCGGATTTCATAGTTAAAGATTATAAACAAGAACAAAATGAAATTTCCGAACATACTTGAAAAAATATAGGAGGTTGTTTTCAGTCCGATTACTGACGAAATAATGTAAAGAACAGCAAGCAGAAAGAACCCTTTGATAACCTGAATGGATTGTGACTTACGCAACTGAATCAGAATGCAGTAAACAAGAAATGCAACCAAAAGGATATCCAGAATATCTGTAATCGGATCAATATTTGAAAGCAAATCGCGGAATTGCGTTGCGAAGGTCCGGACGGACTCTAGTATTCTGTCTATCATTCAGTGTTCTCCCCTCTCTGTTATCAAAGCAACCGCATGGGCGGAAATGCCGAGCAATTCTCCTGTAAATCCGAGCCCCTCCTCGGTGGTTGCTTTTACATTCACATTTGCAACATCGGTATTGCACGCAACTGCAATGTTTGCACACATAGAAGGAATGTGCAATGCCAGTTTCGGTTTTTGCGCAATCACGGTTGCATCGATGTTGTGTACTGCATAGCCGCATTCATTCAATTTTGCAACTACACATTTCAAAAGCTCGATACTGTCAGCACCTTTATAGCGTGCATCGGTATCGGGAAAATGCTTCCCGATATCACCCAATGCGGCAGCACCCAGCAGGGCATCACAAACGGCATGTGTCAGCACATCAGCATCCGAATGTCCCAGCAGACCGAGCATATATTCAATTTCAACACCGCCGAGAATCAGTTTTCTGTTTTCAGCAAAGCGATGTACATCGTAACCGTGACCGATACGCACTATATTTCACTCCTCAGCCTTCAGCCATTTCATGGCGCAATGCTCTTGCCGCAGCAAGTTTAGCGGCAGTGCAGATTACTTTTGTTGCAATCTTCAATTCTTCAACAGACGGACATGTCGGGGCAAGACGAATATTGCTGTCGGTAGGATCCTTTCCGTACGGGAAGGTTGCACCGACCTTTGTAATTGTAAGACCTGCCTGCTTGCAAAGCTCACCGACATATTTAGCTGAACCGATATTAACATTCAGGCTGATAAAATAACCGCCTTTGGGATGGGTCCAGTCGGCAATGCCGAGATCGGTCAGTTCTCTGTCAAGAACTTCCTCAACTGCCAGGAACTTCGGACGAAGAATGGCAGCATGCAGCTTCATGTGATTCTGAACATCCTCAAGATTTTTGAAAACATGGCAATGACGAAGCTGATTGAGCTTGTCATAGCTGATAATCTGCATAGACAAACGAGCTGCAATTTCATTGATATTACGGTTGGATGCAGCAATACAGGCTACACCCGAACCCGGGAACGTGATTTTGGAGGTAGATGCAAACTCTACAAAATAATCCTCATGACCATACTTTGCGGCAGCCTTCATGATATTTTTGAGTTTAGCATGTTCATCATAGAAATCATGCACAACATAGGCATTATCCCAGATAACGCGGAAATCCGGAGCCGCCGGTGTCATCTTTGCAAGGCGATCAACAGTATCATCTGAATAGGTCACCCCGTCAGGATTTGAATACTTCGGCACACAGAACATGCCCTTGACAAGCGGATCCTTGATAAGCTCTTCGACCTTATCCATATCCGGACCGTTTCTTGTCATTTCGACATCGATCATTTCAAGACCAAAATATTCTGCAATCGCGAAATGACGGTCATAACCGGGAACAACAGCAATGAACTTTGCACCGGGCTGCTTGCTCCATGGCTCATAACCGCCGGCACCGTGTGTCATGCATTGCGAGATATAGTCATACATCAGAACAAGACTGGAGTTACCGCAAGCGATGACATTATTATAGTCCACATCCAGAATTTCACCAAACAGACGGCGGCATTCTTCAATACCGAACAGAAGGCCGTAGTTTCGGCAATCCTCACCGCTGTTGCTGAATGTACCGGTGTGATGTGTAACAGAGTTGAGGAATGCTTCAGAAAGATCAAGCTGTTCTCTTGCAGGCTTTCCGCGAGCCATGTTGATATTCAGTCCTGCATCCACAAATGCGTTGAATTTAATTTTGTTTTCATACTCAAAAACATCGAGTTCTTCGGGAGTGTATTCGCTGAGTTTTTTCATAATTATATCACCTAAATCTTAATTTTTATACTGAATTAAAAAACTGTACTGTCGGTCGTGCGAGAAAACGGAAGCACTTCGCGTATAATTGAAATACCTGTCAGACACATAACAAGTCTTTCAAATCAAGAACCTAATACTCCTATTAAAATATTAAAAAATATTATAACATGTGAATTACAAATTTACAATATTAAAATTAAAAAAACTTAAAAAAATCGCCTGTTCATTTCAATAAAACAGACGATTTGCAACTATTATTCACCGCGTTCTCTGATAACCATACGAATCGGAGTACCTTCCAATCCGAAAACCTCGCGGATCTGGTTTTCAATGTAACGCTGATAACTGTAATGGAACAGATCTTTTTTATTGACAAAGCAGACAAAGGTCGGCGGTCTTGTGGAGGGCTGTGTCATGTAATAGATTTTCAGTCGCTTGCCCTTGTCTGTAGGCGGCTGCACTCTTGCCTGCGCTGCAGCAAGAATTTCATTGAGTTTACCCGTCGTGATGCGCATTGCATTCTGCGTATCAACAAACTTGATAAGCTCAAACAAACGGTCAATTCTTTGTCCCGTTTTAGCGGAGATGAAAATAATCGGAGCGTAAGACATGAATGAAAAATCATTCATCAGCTTTTTCCTGTAAGTGTCCATGGTTGTCCCGTCTTTTTCAATCGCATCCCATTTGTTGACCGCAATAATACAGGCCTTACCCTGCTCATGCGCGATACCGGCAACCTTAGAGTCCTGTTCGGTGAAGCCCTCCGTAGCGTCAATCATGATCACACAGATCTGCGCACGCTCAACAGCCGTTACGGCACGCAGAACACTGTAATGCTCTATATTATCCTCAACCTTGGATTTTCTGCGAAGTCCGGCAGTATCGATCAGCATAAATCTGCCATGCTTATTTTCAACATAAGTATCCGTGGCATCGCGTGTTGTGCCTGCAATATTGGAAACAAGCACCCTCTCTTCACCACAAACAGAGTTAACAAGAGATGATTTCCCGACATTGGGTTTACCAATGATGGCAACCTTGATAAGGTCATCATCCGAATCATTAGTATCGCAATCGGGAAGATATTTAAGCACTTCATCAAGCAGATCACCCGTACCATGTCCGTGCACTGCAGAAACAGCAATCGGATCTCCAAGACCCAGGTTATAAAATTCATAAAATTCAGGTGGCGGATCGCCGACTCTGTCACACTTATTGACACACAGCACAATGGGCTTACCGCTTTTCTGAAGCATGGTAGCAACTTCTTCGTCAGTTGCCACAACACCCGTACGCATGTCAGTTACAAGAATAATACAATCCGCGCTGTCAATTGCCATTTGTGCCTGACGGCGCATTTGCGAAAGGATAATATCATCCGAATACGGCTCTATACCACCAGTATCAACAATCATGAATGTTTTTCCGAGCCATTCACAGTCTGCATAAATACGGTCACGAGTGACACCGGGGGTGTCATGCACAATTGAAAGTCGCTGACCGCATAATTTATTAAATAAAGTTGATTTACCGACATTAGGTCTGCAGACAACAGCAACAATCGGTTTTGCCATCCCCTCATCAACCTCCAATCATAGAATAAAGTGCATCAAACAATTCCGTACCGCCGCATCCTACGGGAATAATCTGCTTTCCGACAGCAACGGAAACATCTTCTGCAGTAAGATCATCCAGAAAAACAGGCTCATCCTTGCTTCGCAGCATCACATCGGGAATTAAAATACAGCTTTCATCCGAAATCTGCGATTGCAATCCCTCGATCAGATCCTTACCGGTAATCAAACCTGCTACTGTTACAGATTCACCGAAAAAGTGATTTACAATTTTATGGACCCGGATTTCAATATGCGGATACTTTTGCATAAACATACAAGCAAGCTTGCATATATACGGATATGCAGCAACACCGGTTGCCAAACCGATAACGCTTGCCTCCCCCGTAATTTCTGCTGCTTGCGAAAGTGCATCCGAAAAATCAGATTCCAACAAAGTTAACATACCGACTCCGTTATCCAATTGACAAAAATCCCCGTAATACGAAGAATCAGGCAATGCAAGCTCTGCCGCAATAAAAAATTCATCTGCAGCAAAAGCAAGCCGATGTCTACCGCTTTGCATCAAGGATTGATTGAATGCATCAATTCTGCGCAACACATCCGTAGCAGTGTCTTTTGTATAAGATGTAAGATTATACAAGCCTTCACGGTGCTTTGTAAGTCCGACAGGAACCGCGGCAATGCTTTGCACATTTTCACCTAAATCAGCCAACGCCTGCAGACTGAATGTAAGCTCTTCTCCGTCGTTGATTCCCGGACAGAGCACAAGCTGCGTATTCAGGCGAATACCGGCATCTACAAAACGCTTTAACAGCTGCAAGGATGTACCGGCATGCGGATTTTTCATCATCTGCACACGAAGTTCGGGGTTCATTGTATGCACAGACACATTGATAGGACTGATATGCATTTTTATGATGCGCTCAACCTCAGATTCAGCAAGCCCAGTCAAAGTAATATAATTGCCAAACAAAAATGACAACCGGGAGTCATCATCTTTGAAATATAAGCTGTTTCGCATTCCCTTTGGCATTTGATCTATAAAACAAAAAATACATTTATTTTTGCAGGAATGGTGACGGTCCATAAGATATGTTTCAAAACACAGGCCAATGGAATCCACATCACCGTTACTGCGGATTTTTCTGTTTTTTTCTTTTCCTTTTGCGTTACAATATGTGATATTCAATATATCATCCGTTGCATAAAAACGATAATCCAACACATCATTAATCGGATTGCCGTTGATTGCAACAAGTGTATCCCCGTCCCGCATACCTTTGCGAAAACAGGCAGATTTCTTTTCAACTTTTGCAATTTTAACTGCCACGGATAATCACCTCATTGCACAGCAAAAAGGTGGGGAAGTGAGACTTCTCCACCGATTCACACCAAAATAGCGGAATGCAGACTAAAAATTAGTCTTCGTCAACAACAACGACCTGTCTGCCGTTGTAGTAACCGCAAGCAGGGCAAAGTCTGTGAGCTCTCTTGAATTCGCCGCACTTCGGGCATTTATCAAGCTGGGGAGCGCTCATTCTCCATACGTTGGAACGTCTGGAATCTCTTCTAGCCTTGGAAACTCTTCTTGCAGGAACTGCCATAATTTATAAACCTCCAAATTGTATTACAACTTTATTCACCCAACAACTGCTGTAATGCGGCAAGTCGCGGATCAATTTCTCTTTTACAGCCGCATTCGGCCTCGTTGAGATCTGCACCACACTGTGAACACAAGCCCTTGCAATCTTCCTTGCACAAAAAACGTGAAGGGATGGCAAGCCAGATATCCTCCGTAACCAATTCATCAACAAACAGGCGCATGTTTTCGACCTGCACATAAAGATCATCAAAATCCTCATCCTGCATTTCGGTCAGAAGTATGTGATGAATCGGAATGGTGGCATGACGAACCAAAGGCTTGCAACAAAGTGCACACTGTGTTGCATAGTCAAACTTTGCTTTGGCTTTCAATGTAACAATACCGGTTTTGTTGAAGATTTCACCGACAACATGAATGGGTGTTGCCATGGCATCATCCACAACAGTATAAGAATAATCAATCGGCAGAACAGAACCGTCATTATTAAAAATGGATTCAAGTTCAGCAAACAATGATTTTCACCTCTTATATTGTATTCAGTCGTGAACAATAACACAACAGAAAGCAAAAGCAACAAGTATTATATATGTTTCAATCGCTTTTGTCAACCATTATTTTTCAAAAATTGACAAGTCAAGCAGCAATAATCAAATAATTTCACAGGAATCAAGAATCTTCTGCGGAAGATTTTCAACATCTGTGGAAACAGTGAACACAAAATTGGTGTCGCTTACAGCACTGAGTCTTGCAACTTTTTCAAAGAATACGGAAAGAGCTTCGTAATCCTTGCCGCCGATTTTAAGAGTAGCATCTACAAGAATATCGGTAATATCATGGTCACCTGCGCAGATACCGCACAGCATACCGTAAAAAGCATCATAACCGCAGATACCGTAAGCATCTGTTGCAACAAGACGAACTTTATAACTGAGCTGGAAACGAAGAAGATCTTCCTTTTCAATGCAAATAACATTACCTTTAGATGTAGCAAGAGCCTTGTTGACACAATCAATCAATCTCTTTGTTTTGCCGCTTCCTTTTCCTCCGACGAGTAACTTAACCATAATAAATCAATTCCTTTCTTTTGCTTAATATATTAACCGAGTCTGGCTGCCAATTCGGCTGCCAACTCTTCATATCCTTTTTTACCGAGCAGTGCGAACATATTCTTTTTATAGCTTTCAACACCGGGCTGATCAAACGGATTTACTCCGAGAATATAGCCTGAAATAGCACAAGCCTTTTCAAAGAAATAAATCATTTCGCCGAGTGTATAAGCAGACATTTCATCAGCCTCAAGAACGATATTGGGAACACCGCCGTCCGTGTGCGCAAGCACGGTACCTTCAAATGCCTTGCGATTGACATAGGACAACGTCTTTCCTGCAAGGAAATTCAGCCCGTCTGCATTTTCTTCGTCTTCTTCAATTACGATATCCGATTTGGACTTATCGAACGTTACAACCGTTTCAAACAGATTGCGCAGTCCTTCCTGCACATATTGACCGAGCGAATGAAGATCGGTTGAATAAATGGCGGAGGACGGGAATATCCCCTTATTCTCCTTGCCTTCACTCTCTCCGAACAGCTGTTTGAACCATTCGTTCATCAATGTATAATCAGGCTCATAACAGACCATCATTTCCGTGGTTTTGCCTTTTCTGTAAAGAATATTGCGGATTGCGGCATATTTATAGCAATCGTTTTTTTCAATGTCGGTATCGCAATATCTTTGCATTGCATCAGCAGCACCCTGCATCATAGCATCGATATCAACACCGGCAGCAGCAATGGGGAGCAAACCGACTGCCGTCAGAACGGAATATCTGCCTCCGACATCATCGGGGACAACAAATTCAGCATAACCTTCCCTGTCTGCAAGTGACTTAAGTGTACCTTTGACTTTATCTGTTGTAACATAAATACGACCGACTGCTTCTTCTTTTCCGTATTTTTTCTCAAGCAGACCTTTGAACAGTCTGAAAGCAATCGCCGGCTCTGTTGTTGTACCTGACTTTGAGATAACATTAACAGAAAAATCATGCTTTTCACAATAAGCCAGAACTTCATTGATTTCAGTCGGGCTGATGGAATTGCCGCAGAAAAAGATTTTCGGCGAATCTTCACAAACAATATTATAATTCTTGGAACGACAGAACTCAATAGCGGCTCTGGCACCGAGATAGCTTCCGCCGATACCGATCACAACAAGCGCCTGCGAATCCTTTCGGATTTTTGCGGCAGCTTCTTTAATTCGGGCAAACTCTTCTTTATCATAATCTGCAGGCAATGACAACCAACCGTGAAAATCCTTACCGGCTGCATTTTCTTTGTTTTCATAAAGAAAAGCATTTGCCTTCTCAACTTCAGGCCGGATGTCTGCAAAATCCTTGCTTGAAATAAAAGAGTTAAGATATTTGCAATTAAGTTTCAGGGGCATAAACGCGAATTCCTCCGGAATGTATATAGATGTAAGAATTGTACTATAAAATGAACAATAATGCAAGCAAATTATTTAAAAATTTTTCACTTTTTTTGCACATTTATTTTATATATATTCTTGTTTTTATCTTAAAAAATTGGTATAATGACAAAAAATATGCTTTGCGGAGGAAGTACAATGCGAGAGGATATGAAATTCAGAAATGCAGTCAACGGTTTCAACAAAGCCGATGTAATGACCTGTATTGAATCACTGTTGAAGGAAAACGCTGATCAGAAGAAGAAAATTAAGGAAATGGAAGAACAGCTTTGCGAATGCCAGGCTTCTCTTGCCCGTGCTAAAGATGAGCATCAAAACAAGGATATGTGTGCTGAGTGCGATGCTGCTAAAGTTGCACAAGCACAGCTTGGGGCAGCCATGATGGATGCCAAGCGTTTTTCGGAGCTTATTCTAAAAGAAGCAAACGACAAGTCAGCACAGGTGCTCAACTCCGCATTGGAAGATATTACGGATGCAACCTACACTGCAAACGGACTTTCCGAGGCTCTCAAATCCGCAAAAGAAAGCTTTGCGACCACACTGGATTCCCTGCAGGATGAATTGACAACGATCATACTTTCTTTCATGGACTTCCGCACGGACCTTGAAAAAAAAGGTGAAAAATTCAATTACACAACCGATTTCGCTGCTATGACAGCAGGTGAAAATCAATGAACCATACTCAACCGTATACCATTCATACAGATACAGTCAGAAATGACTTGCTGAATCTGCATGCCGGGGAATCCGTTTTACTCAGCGGCACAATCTATACAGCAAGAGATGCTGCACATAAAAAGCTGTGCGCCTTGATTCGTGAGAAGATGCCCTTGCCGTTTGAACTGCGCGATGCAGTAATTTACTATGCCGGCCCGACACCGATAAAGGACGATGGTCAGATCGGATCAATCGGCCCGACCACATCCTCCAGAATGGATGCATTTGCGCCAACTTTGCTTGAAAACGGCTTGGCGCTTATGATCGGCAAGGGTACACGCAGTGAATCTGTGTGCAATGCCATCAATCAAAACAATGCCGCTTATTTCTGTGCATCGGGTGGTCTTGGTGCCCTTATAAGTAAGAGCATCCGAAGCTGCGAGGAAATTGCATTTCATGAACTTGGATGCGAAAGCATAAAAAAACTGACCGTCGAAAACATGCCGCTGATTGCAGCAATTCTTCCGAACGGTGAAAATATATTTGACAGACAGGAAACATAATGACGCAAAATAAGATAATCGAATTAAGAAAAAAAATAATAGAAAAGGACTTTTCAAGAGTCAACAAGGAACAGTTCAAAGCAATTACAACCATCAACGGACCGCTGTTGATTCTTGCAGGTGCCGGCAGCGGAAAAACGACCGTTATCGTAAACCGAATTGCTTGCATGCTGCGTTACGGCAATGCATACAACAGCAACTATGCAGATGAGTGGGCAACGGAACAGGATATAGATGCCATGCAGAGATATCTTGAGGGAGATAATTCCGAATATGAAAGTATCTCGCATCTTCTGGCTGTGGATGCACCGAAGCCGTGGCAGATTTTAGCCATCACATTCACAAATAAAGCAGCAGGAGAATTAAAAGAACGCTTGCAGAAAATGCTTGGTGATGATGCCGGAAATGATATATGGGCAAGCACCTTCCATTCCGCATGCGTGAGAATCCTGAGAAGAGAATGCGACAAGATAGGCTTTACATCACATTATACCATTTATGATACTGATGATTCAAAACGAGTCATTAAGGATTGCCAACAGCATTTCGGCATTGATGACAAGCATCTTCCCGTCAAAGCAATTCTGAATATGATCAGCCGTGCAAAGGATTCACTGATCGATCCCGATGAATTTGCCAAAAATGCAGGCGGTGATGTGCGTGCACAGCAGGTTGCAAAGGTATATGCAAGATATCAGCAACAGCTACAGGCAGCCGATGCAATGGATTTTGATGATATTATCGTCAACACTGTTCGCTTGCTGGAACGCAATCCCGATACGCTTGATTATTACAGAAACCGTTTTAAATATATCCTCGTGGACGAATATCAGGATACAAACCATGCACAGTACAGACTTGTAAGCCTCCTGGCCGGCGGGCATCATAATTTGTGTGTGGTGGGCGATGATGACCAGAGCATTTATCGCTTCCGCGGTGCCACCATTGAAAACATTCTTTCATTTGAGGAGCAATTCGCTGACACAACCGTTATTCGTCTTGAACAGAATTACCGTTCAACTCCGAGTATTCTTGCAGCTGCAAATGCTGTTATTCAGAATAATACGGAGAGAAAAGGAAAAAATCTGTGGACAAGCAGACCTGATAAAGACAAAATCATCCTGAAAACCTGCGATTCGGATATACTGGAAGGAATTTTTGTTGCAGATACAATCGTCAACAATTCAACAGACGGATATTCATTCTCGGATCAGGCAGTGTTGTATCGTATGAATGCGCAATCCAATAACATTGAACGTGCTCTTGTAAAAGCAGGCATTCCCTACCGCATCATCGGCGGTCATCGATTCTATGACCGTAAAGAAATCAAGGATGCACTTGCTTATCTTGCTGTTATTTCCAACCCTGCTGACACGGTGCGACTTCGTCGCATCATCAATGAGCCCAAACGAGGCATCGGTGAAACCACCGTCACAAGAGCCATTGATTTTTCAAGCCGTTTAGGTATTTCCGTGTTTGAAGTCATGCGTACAGCTGATGAATTTGCAGATCTTGCAAGAAGCGCAAAGAAGCTGAATGAGTTTTGCAACATGATCGATGCATTTCGTGAATTGCGTTCTACCCTGCCTGCTTCACAGATCTTCAAAACTGTCATGAATGAAACGGGATATATTCAATCTCTTGCTGCAGATCCGGCAACCATGGAGGAACGCTGTGCCAACCTGGATGAATTGTTCGCCAACATGGTTCGCTATGAAGAAGAAAACGGTGAAAATGCGACCTTGGAAGGATTTCTTGAGGAAGTTGCGCTTTTAACTGATATTGATAATTACAATGCCGATCTCGATACCGTCACATTGATGACAATGCATGCAGCAAAAGGTCTTGAATTCCCATGTGTATATATTGTGGGCATGGAAAACGGTATCTTCCCGGGGATGCAATCGATGATCAATGAAGCAGATATGGAAGAAGAACGCCGACTTGCTTATGTCGGAATCACAAGAGCAAAAGACAGATTATATCTTCTGAATGCCGCAAACCGCATGCTGTACGGCAAGACCACATCCAATCCTCCGTCGCAGTTCCTGAAGGAAATCCCCACAAATCTCATTGAGGATCGAACTGAAAAAAGAAGATTTTCCACTGATTTTTCATTCTATGGCGGAGTCGGTTCGCAGTCCACTCATTATTCAACACTATATGGCAGAAGAGAAAAAACAAAAGCTTCTGCAGAAGAATATATTATAGACCGATCGGACCAATATCCCCATGCTGCAAAAAAGAGTGTCAATTACGGTTTTTCCGGAACCGGCACTGCATCTGCACAAAATAATACACCTGCCCCGGATTTCAAGGCAGGTGATGCTGTAAGACATAAGAAGTTCGGTGACGGATTTATTCTGACCGCAACCGCATTGGGGAACGATCAGCTTCTGGAGGTTGCATTCGATTCCTGCGGCACCAAAAAGCTGATGGCAAAGGCCGCAAAGCTCGAAAGAATTTAATTGCCGAAGGGCGTGGTGAGATGGGAGTAACGGAAATTTGTAATTTCCTGCTCCTTATCGAACCTGTAAATACTCAGCATCAGACCGATACCGATATAAAGACAAAGGTTAGAAGAACCGCCTGCACTGTAGAACGGCAAGGTGATGCCGATAACCGGTAACAGCATCAGGCACATGCCGATATTGATTACAGTCTGCCCTGCAATCATAGCAGCCATGCCGTAACACATCAGAGCAGCTGCATTATTCCTTGATTTTCGTCCGTTCTGTATCAGGCGAACCGTAATGCCGACCAAAATTGCAAGAACGATAAAACAGCCTATAAAACCGAGCTCTTCACCGAATGCGGAGAAAATCATATCATTTCGGCTCTCAGGTACAACACCGGCTTGGGTGTATGCTCCGTTAAACAGCCCCTGTCCTGTCAGACCGCCGTTTTTCATTGCAGCCATGCCGACTTGCTGTTGATACATGATATCCTCATACAGTTCAGGATAAAACAATCCCAGAAAGCGATTCCTCTGTATATCGTCAAGAACATATTTCCATGCAAACGGCAGCAAAGCACAGACAGCAGCAATGCCGATCAGGAAATAGCGGATGCCAACACCTGCAAAAAGCATCATTACAACAAATATGACAACAAAAACAAGCGCACTTCCCATATCGCCCGACACAGCAACCAATCCGATAGGAATCAATGCATGAATGCCGAGAAACAAAATGTGCTTGAATTGTGACAGTCTGTCCTGCACAAGCTCTATATGAATTCCGAATGTGATGATAAAACCGATCTTCAGCAGTTCAGACGGCTGAAAATACAAACCGCTGGAACCAAGCATCAGCCATGTTTTGGCATCGGGGCGCGATTCGGGACCGACACCAAAAATCAGCGTGGCAAACATCAATAAAAGACATGCGCCGCCGATCAGCGGAACCAATTTAAAAATCAAATTATAATCAATAAAAGAAATCACCATTGCACAGAACATACCGAGCAGAACAGCAAACAGCATGGTTGATGCATCTCGTGACAACAAGCTGTCCTCTTCTTTCATTACAAGAGTAACGCTTGCAACCATAAGAATGCCCAGTGCAGAGGCAGCAGCGGACAAAAGGAGCAATATTTTGTCGGTTTCTCGATATGCGATTTTCAATGTATTCAGGATGCGTTGCATCTTATCTAAATCCTTTGCTTTTTATTTTACAAGTATTATAATTGTTTTTTACACATTTTGCAATATCAAGTTTACGGAGTTATTATGCAAACTTTTATTTCAAACAACGAAAATGATACATTTGAATTTGCCGCACAGTTTGCAAAAAAACTAAAAGGCGGCAGTGTGGTTGCCTTTACAGGTGGCATGGGGATGGGAAAAACCGCCTTTGTACGCGGTGCCTTACATGGTTTAGACAACCCTTCGCGTGTTTCAAGTCCGACATTTGCATTGGTCAATGACTATGGCGGCACACCGAACGTATATCATTTTGATATGTACCGCGTGTATGATACAGATGATCTGTATTCGACAGGTTATTTCGACTATCTGACAGATAATGCCATTCTTTTTATAGAGTGGAGTGAAAATATCACCGAATGCCTGCCGGATAATACGATTTTTGTAACAATTGAAAAAGGTGCACACGAAAGTCAACGTCTTATCACAGTCAGAACGGAGGAAAATGCATGATCATTCTTGCTTTAGAATCATCTGCGGTTGCAGCAAGCGCCGCTGTCTGCAAGGACGGACAAATCATCAGCGAAGCCTTTTTGAATATCGGTCTGACGCATTCACAGACCTTGCTACCGCTTGCACAAAATGCCCTGTCTGCCGCAAATTTAAATATCAGCGATGTCGACATTTTCGCGGTTTCCTCCGGCCCCGGTTCATTTACCGGCATCCGTATAGGAGTTGCAGCAGCAAAAGGTATGGCATTGGCAGAAAACAAGCCATGCTACGGCATTTCAACACTGGAAGCAATGGCATGGACTGCATCGGGAGTGAATACACTGATTTGTCCGATCATGGATGCTCGCTGCATGCAGGTCTATACAGCCTTGTTTGCAGACAATAATCACTCCATTGAACGAGTAAGCAATGACGATGCACTTAAAATCGATGAACTTTCTGACCTGTTACACAAGCAGGACAGACCGGTTTTGTTGATTGGTGACGGTGCCGAAAAATATTACAACAGCTTATCAGAAAAAGGCTTATGTGTAACATTGGCAAGTGCCGCAATTCGTCAACAGCATGCAAGCGGAACAGCCCTTGCAGCCTGGGTACGATATCAAAACGGCGTTGCGCCGATTGAATCTGAAAAACTTGTTCCCTGCTATCTGCGGCTTTCACAGGCAGAACGGGAACGTCAAAATAAAGAAAAAGGAGTATAAAACAATGATTGCATTAAGCAGCGACCATGCAGGCTATCCTCTCAAGGAGGAAATCCGTGCATATTTTGAAGAAAAAGGTATCGAATACAAGGATTGCGGTGCTTATTCCGCAGATTCAATCGACTATCCTGCACAAGCCAAGAAGGGCTGTGACTGCGTTGTCAGCGGTGAATGCGAAAAAGCAATTCTTTGCTGCGGAACAGGCATCGGTATTTCCATGGCTGCAAACAAAGTCAAGGGCATCCGTGCAGCTTGCTGCTCCGATTATTTCAGCGCAAAATACACCCGCATGCACAATGATGCAAATGTTCTTTGCCTCGGCGCAAGAGTCATCGGCGTTGGTGCAGCACTTGAGCTTGTTGATGTATTTCTGAACACTGAATTTGAAGGCGGCAGACATCAAAGACGTGTTGATCAGATTATGGAGTTGGAAGGCTGATCTGAATTTAATCTGCAAGCAAACAGCGGAACTCAACATGAGCTCCGCTGTATTTTTTTATACTACTTTTTTTACAATAGAAAATACATACTGACCGTCAGGGCTTTTATGTGATGAATCATACACGAATTTTTCATCAGAACACCTGACTTCTCCGTTTGTAAATTCAAAGTTGACATCACGCAGATTTCTGAATGTTCTGCCACGAGCTGTAAAATATGCTTCTTTCATTGTATAAAGCTTCCAATATTGCAGCATTTCATCATTGACATCGCATACATCAAAACGCACAATATCTGCAAGCGAGCGCACGGTTGTTGCAAAGATCTGTCGCAGTTCAACATCCGAAAAATCCTTCTGTGCGTCGGAAAAACGAAACGGTACAACACGCTTACAGTCTATGCCGACAGGTGCTTTATCCGCCACACAGCACACAAAATCATCCGCCATACTCAAGCTGAAATACGCAGAAAAATTACTCACAAGACACAGCTTGTTGATCCCTGTCAGAATATTGAATGCAAATTCGGGTGCATCCGTCAAAGCTGACAGACATTTTCTTGCAAGCATTTCAAAAGCAACAGCATTTCGCTTTTCCGTATCGGTTTTCATTGCAAGGATCCGTTCCTGACGGCTCGGCGAAAGGATATCAAATGTTTCTTTATACATTTCTGCTGAAACAGCACTCAGTTTTATACTCTTGCAGACCATATCTAAATTTATTCTCCGTTTTCCGCCGACGAATACACTTCACATATTCGTCTTGCCTTTTCTTTCACCATATCGCGCAGGGTATCCGGGAACACAACCCGTGCATGCTCACCGAACTGCATAATATAAGATACCAATCCGTCCGAAACAGTCGCCGTGAAGCGCACACTGAATCTTTCGGGGGTGCCCCCCTTGCGCAGATTCACATTTTCACCAAAACGATCGAGAATCTGTTCAAGAATATCGGCATCACAATCCAGTTCAACAACATCAGTTGTACCCGTAAACATATTGAACTTTTTACCGACATAATCGGCTGTATTGAACATTGCTCTGTATTCACTGACCTCATGAATCGGTCGTATATTTTCCTGTAAAACCTCAACAGAATGAATTCTGTCAATTCTCCAATGGGAAAGATTATCATATTTTGCGTTGTTGGCAATCAGATAATAACGATCATTGGACCAAATCAATGCATAAGGACTCAATTCAAAGGCTCTTGATTCCTTTCGGGCTGTGAACTTTTCTCCCATCACCCGTCTTGCATACTGCAGCCGAACACGCTTTCCTGCTTTTATAGCAGTATCCAAAGCATCAATAGAATAATAGATTTCTTCATTGCTGCATTTTTGTCGGGCATCAATATAAATCTGTTCTTTTAACTTTTTTTCCTGATGCTCACTGGCAAAGCCGCCTATTTTCGCAACCAAAGCGCGGGTCTTGGACGGCGAAATAAAATCAGCAGCCTGCACGGCATCCGACAGCAATCGGACTTCAGCCAATTCAAAATCACGGCTACCGAGAAAATAACCTTTTTTCGGTGATGTTGTGCTGATGATATCCATTCCGTATTCGCGAAGAATGGCGATGTCGCTGTACAGAGATTTGCGTTCCGCATCAATACCTGATTCCTGCAGATAATCAATAATATCTGCCGAATTCAGAATGTGATCCTCATCAGAGTGCCGTCTGAAGATATCAGCAAGCACCAGCAGCTTCATTTTTGCATTGGCATTGCCTGCCATGTGAGTCACTCACTTTCTTAATAACGCATCTGTGCGTTGATTTCTTTGAGCATTGCTTCATCAAGCTTTACTAGTTTTCTGTCATAAGTCAGGATACCGTTGACTTCAAACTCCACGTCGCTGACCTGCGTATAAACCGTTGCACAAAGCCCCTTCTTGATAAGCGGAATGATCTGTGTTTTAAACAGAATCTTATATGCTTTGGAAAGTGCCTTTTCGGAAGTAAACATAACATAACCAAAGGATTTTTTCTTATTCCATACATGACCGTCAATGATGCGCGAATAACCGCCGAATTCACTCAGCACAAAGGGTCTGCCTTCTTTTCGACCGGGCATTGTAACGGGCACAATATATCTGTGAATGCTTCTGAATTCAGGACCGTGCTGATCATGCCATCCGCTTGCGTGGTCCACATGACGCGACGGATCATACTTTTTAACGGAATGACCGATTTCATAGGCATCAAACTGTCCCCAGCCCTCATTGAACGGAACCCAACAGCAAATGGATACTGTATTATAAAGTGAATCGATCACCTCAAACAGTTCACGGCGGAAATCCTCTCTCCATTCGGGCTTTTCACGGCTGAATGCCTTGTATTTATTATCCTTGATATCAATGCTCAGATTCGGCAGAACACCTGCAATCCACTGACTGACGGGCTTACCGCCGGATACCATATCCTGCCATACAAGCATGCCGAGCCTGTCGCAATGATAATACCAACGGGCAGGTTCGACCTTGATATGCTTTCTGAGCATGTTGAAGCCGAGCTCCTTCATCTTTGCGATGTCATAGATCATTGCCTCATCTGTGGGCGGTGTCATTCCGCCGTCACACCAATAGCCCTGATCAAGCAGACCGTTGTGGAAATAAGGTTCGTTATTCAGACAAAGACGAGGAATACCGTTTACCTTACGGATGGAATATTTACGCATACCGAAATATGCTGTAACTGTATCAACCTCTTTACCGTCATTTGACAAAGTAATACGAAGATCATACAGCTTGGGATTCTCAGGACTCCAGCATTCATAATCAGTCAGCTTAATAACATCACTTGCCTGTATTTCCTGCGTGAGAACAACCTTTTCACCGTCCAGAATTTCGGCAACAAGCTTATCAGCAGAGCCGACAAGATCCACATCCACTTTCAGAGTATCATTATCAATATCGGGAAGCAGCTTTACATGCTTGATATAAGAGGCTGCAACACCCTCCATCCAGACGGTCTGCCAGATACCCGAAGTTGCAGTATACCAGAAGCCGTGCGATTCAAGCGTCTGCTTACCTCTCTGCTGCCAGCCTTCATCCGTAGGATCATAAACTGCAACACGCAGTTCATTTTCAGTATCATTGAGCGCATCCGTAATGTCAAGTGCAAACGGCACATAACCACCGACATGCTCACCAACAAGTGTTCCGTTTACATATACCTTGCATTTCCAGTCTACTGCGCCGAAATGAAGCAGAATGCGGTCATTTTTGATGTTTTCATCAATTGTGAACTTTTTGCTGTACCAAAGAATTTCATCCGGTTTGAGTTGCTTGCAAACACCGGAAAGCTGCGATTCAAAGGCAAAGGGTACAAGAATTGTATCATTGAATGCAGTCGGTGCAACATCGAGAGAATTTCCGATTGCATACAAAAACTCACCATTCAGATTCTGCCAGTTAGCTCTCGTCATCTGCGGACGAGGATATTCATTCAACGGGCATTTTTTGTCAACATCATCATAAAATTTAGTTTTGATATATTCCATTTTCATCCTCCGTAAAAATTCATTAAGAAATGATATAGTTTTTATCTTAACTATTGTAATAGATTTTGCAAAAAAAGTAAATATATTTTTGAAAATATTGACAAATATATTACACATGAGTATAATATTAGTATCTTCGGGGCGGGGTGCAATTCCCCACCGGCGGTGAAAGTCCGCGAGCCCGTTCAATATTGGGTTGACAGGGTGCAATTCCCTGACCGACGGTTACAGTCCGGATGGAAGAAGAGCGTTGTTTGCCGTCCCGTAAGTGGGACTTTTTTTAATTTTCGGAGGCTTTTATGAACAACAAACACGCAAAAATTTTAAAAACTGTTGAGCTTGCAATGTTGGCTGCGCTTTCTATTGTATTGATGCTTCTTGTGCGTTTTCCGCTGATTCCCACGGCATCATTTTTAGAATACGATATGGGTGATGTACCCGTTTTGATTTCTACTTTCCTGTTCGGACCGATTGCAGGATTTGCCGTATTAGTTGTTGAATCTCTCATTCAGGCAATCAGCGTCAGCGCCGCAAGCGGTTGGGTCGGATTTGTCATGCATGTCTGTTCCTCGGGTGTATTTTTATTGTCAGCAGGTTTGATTTATAAAAAATTCAGATCGGTGAAAGGTCTTTTATTGGCACTCTTTGTCGGCAGCATTCTGATGACGCTGATTATGATTCCGCTGAATCTTATCTTTACGGTGCATTTCCTCGGATCACCGCGCCAGGTTGTTATTGACATGCTGATTCCTGCCATTATTCCGTTCAATCTCTTCAAAGCGGTTATCAATTCTGCTGTTGCGGGACTTATTTTCGTTCCTTTGCAGAAAATTCTGAAAAATGCAAAATTATTACCGTAAATTGTCGCAAAAAATAAAAATTTCATATTGACAAATTGCATAAATTGTTGTAAGATGTTTTATGCAAAGTGAATAACTTATAAAGAGTGGCGGAGGGAACGGCCCTGTGAAGTCCGGCAACCTGCATTTGCAAGGTGCCAAATCCGACGGTTTAACCGAGAGATAAGTAGTAAAAGCTCACGGTTACCGTGAGCTTTTTTTATGGAGGAAAGAAATATGGCTAAACACTTTTTTACATCAGAATCCGTTACCGAAGGACATCCCGATAAAATCTGTGATCAGATTTCCGATGCAGTGCTTGATGCAATGCTTGAACAGGATCCAATGTCCCGTGTTGCATGTGAAACTGTTTGCACAACCGGCATGACAATGCTGATGGGTGAAATCACTACAAAGGCACAGGTTGATATTCCTGCCATTGCAAGAAAAGTCATTTGCGACATCGGCTTTGATCGTCCAGAAGCAGGCTTTGACGGCCACAGTTGTGCTGTTTTTACAACACTTGACAAGCAATCCCCTGACATCGCAATGGGTGTTGATGCATCCCTTGAACTGAAGGACGGCGAAGAAGATGTTTACAATCAGTTTGGTGCCGGTGACCAGGGTATGATGTTCGGCTTTGCCTGCAACGAAACTGAAGAACTGATGCCGCTGCCGATTTCGCTTGCACACAAGCTTGCTCTCAAATTGACTGCAGTACGCAAGGACGGCACGCTCCCCTACCTTCTTCCTGACGGAAAAACGCAGGTTACCGTTGAATACGAAAACAATAAGCCCGTGCGTGTGGATACGGTTGTTGTGTCCACTCAGCATCTTGCAAGTGCAACACTCGATCAGATCCGCAGAGATATCCTTGCTTATGTCATTAAGCCCGTTATTGACGACAATCTTCTTGATGAAAACACAAAGTATTATGTCAATCCCACGGGACGCTTTGTAATCGGTGGTCCGGTTGGAGACTCCGGTCTTACCGGCAGAAAAATTATTGTTGATACATACGGCGGATATGCTGCTCACGGCGGCGGTGCATTCTCAGGAAAAGACCCGACAAAGGTTGACCGTTCCGCAGCTTATGCAGCTCGTTATGTTGCAAAGAACATCGTGGCAGCAGGACTTGCTGACAAATGCCAGGTTGAGCTTGCTTATGCCATCGGTGTAGCAAAGCCCGTTTCTGTTCTTGTTGATACACAGGGCACAGGGAAATATGCTGATGCTGTCATTTCCGATGCTGTCAACAAGGTTTTCGATCTTCGTCCTGCCGCAATCATTGAAACATTGCAGCTTCGCAGACCAATCTACCGTCAGCTGGCTGCATACGGTCATCTCGGCAGAATCGATCTTGATCTGACCTGGGAAAAGACAGACAAGGTGGATGCACTTCTTGCGGCAATTGCAGATTAAAAGATTGTTCACATAGCCCACAGGTTTCTTTTTGAGCGCGCCTGTGGGCTTTCATTTTTACCACTAAAACAGCCGCCTGCATTAGCAGACGGCTGTTCAATATTACATTTAAGCTTCAGCTTTTGCAGCAGCTTCTTCCTGCTCCTTTTTACGAGCCTGTCTTTCTTCGTAAGGAATAAGATATTCAGAAACATCCTTATAGTTGATCGTGATACCCTTTTTCTTATTGATTACGTTAATGGCTATAACAGCACCCCAGGTAACAATGAAACCGATAAGAGCAAGCGGAGAAGCACTTGCAGAGAAGATGCCGGGGAAAACATCAGCCATAGCACCACTCATAAGAACGGAACCGATGAAAGAAACAGTAGCAAAGCCAATACCCATACCTGCAAGGGTAATATTTCTCTGAATACCCTTGGGGGAGCAGGACAGTGTCAACAGAATAAGGCCGACAAGCCATGTGACAACTGCAAGTGCAAGACCGACAAGAGCAACTGCAAACCAAATGAATGCCATGCGGGTCGGTTCAAACTTGATAGCAGCAAGAATTGCATTGATATCAAAGCCGTAATCTGTGAACAAAGTTACAACATTGATAATAGAGGTCCAACCAATGTTTACGGTATCCTTGAAAGGAACATTCATTGTGATAGAACCCATGGAAAGCAAGGATGACAACAACGGAAGCACACAAAGAACGATACGGATTTTTGCGTATTTATCGCCGATAAAGGAGGACTTGATTCTGTCAACCTTGGGCTGGAACATTGCGTGTTCATATTCAGCCTTATCAGCCTCTGCATTCAGTCTGTCTTCTATGCCGTAATAAACAACATTAACACCACATTTCGGACACTCGGGGCGCCAATCCGTAATTTTCAGCTTATAATTACATTTAGGACAATAAGCAGCCATAAAAATCACCAATCCTTACACTATAATACTTCTAATATAATAGCACAAACGACATTTGATTACAAGAGGTATTCGCTTTTTTGTACAACTAATAAAAAAGCGGAACACGGTTTTGTGCATATTATATAAATTCAGAAGATTCAGCGAGCAGAAAGAACCTCTTCTTCATACTTTTTGACAACAGAGAGCCATTCTTCGCGCACAGGAACACCTTGCTGTTCACAGAAAGCATCCCAAACATCAGCAAAGGGATAGGATTTGAGTTCTTCGGTAAGCGCCAGAAGTTCAGTGAATCTGCCTTCATCCTGCAGTTTTTTGAATTCGGCATTCGGTGTCAGCAACGCAAACAGCAATGCCTTCATCATATTGCGCATACCGATGACCCATGCGGCAATGCGGTTGATGCTTGCATCAAAATAGTCAAGACCAATGATAACACGGTCAAGTGCATCATTGCGGACGATTTCCTTTGCAATCTCCTTGAGCTCATCATCAAAGTTAACAACATGGTCAGAGTCCCAACGAACGCCACGGGAAACATGCAGCGCGACCTTATCGGAGAATACAAGAAGTGCCGCAATTTTATCGGAGATAACTTCCGTGGGATGGAAATGACCTGCATCCAGCAAGCACATAACACCATTTTTTGCACAGTAATTCATGTAGAATTCAGCAGAACCGACGGTGTAGGATTCAAGTCCGATACCAAACAGCTTGGATTCAAGGCTGTCGAGAATTTCGTTGTCATCATATTTAACAGCAAGAATTTCATCAAGAGATTCCTTGAGTCTGACACGGGGACCTACTCTGTCAGCAGGTGTCTGCTTATAACCGTCGGGAATCCAGATATTATTCAGTGCCGGCGTGCCGAGTTCTTTGCCAAAGTAAGCACCGACCTTACGCATAGCCTTGCAATGATCAACCCAGAAACGACGGATTTTATCGTCGGGATGCGAAAGCGTCAGGCTGTCAGCAGCATTGGGATGCGAGAAAAGAGTGGGATTGATATCAAGACCGATGCCTCTTTCCTTTGCAAATTTGACCCATGCAGCAAAATGTTCGGGCTCAAGCTTATCACGATCGACCTTATCGCCGTCAAAAACAGCATAGGATGCATGCAGATTCAGGCGATGCTTACCGGGAATGAGCGAAAAAGCAACATCCACATCCTGCATAAGCTCCTCGGGTGTTCTTGCTCGTCCCGGGTAATTACCGGTTGCCTGAATACCGCCGGTCAGCGCATCATCAGAATCAAATCCATGTACATCGTCACCCTGCCAGCACTGCATGGAGATATGAACATTGGAAAGCTTTTCGAGTGCGGCATCCACATCGACACCAAGCTTTGCATACAATTCTTTTGCATAATTATATCTTTCAGCAGACATAGTTTTCTCCTTATTTCAGAGCAATGGCAGCCTTTGCCTTTGCGACAATATTTGCAGCATTCAGCCCATAGATATCAAGCAGTTCAAGAGCAGGACCGGATTTGCCGAATACATCTTCCACACCGACACGCAGAACGGGAACGGGCTTGACTTCAGCAAGTGCTTCAGCAACAGCAGAACCGAGACCACCGATGACGTTGTGTTCTTCAGCAGTTACGATACAACCGGTTTTATTGGCGGCATCAAGAAGAATTTCTTTATCAAGCGGCTTGATGGTTGCCATATTGATAACAGCGGCACTGATGCCTTCTGCCTTGAGCTGTTCAGCAGCCGCAAGTGCACGTTCAACCATAAGACCTGTAGCAACAATGGTAACATCAGTGCCTTCGGTGAGATAAACACCCTTACCGATTTCAAACTTATAGTTTTCGTCAAAAATTCTCGGCACGGCGAGTCTGCCGAAGCGCATGTAAACGGGCCCGTCCATTTCGGCTGCTGCAAGAACAGCAAGACGAGCTTCAACATCGTCAGCAGGATTGAGAATGGTCATGCCGGGAATGGAGCGCATAAGTGCAATATCCTCACAGCACTGATGGCTTGCACCGTCTTCACCGACGGAGATACCTGCATGGGTAGCACCGATTTTAACATTCAGATGCGGATAGCAGATCGTATTACGAACCTGTTCAAAGGCTCTGCCTGCTGCAAACATGGCAAAGGAGCTTGCAAAAACAGTGTAGCCAGCACTTGCCATACCGGCAGCAACACCCATCATATTGCCCTCTGCGATACCGCAGTCGATAAATTTATCGGGATGTGCCTTTTTGAACATACCTGTTTTTGTTGCGGCTGCAAGGTCAGCATCAAAAACAACGAGTTTTTCCATTTTATCACCAAGCTCAACGAGTGCTTTACCGTAAGCGTCTCTTGTAGCGGTTTTAATAATATCAGCCATTGTAATACTCCCCTTTCCTTATGCGTTTTCGATTTCAGCTTTGGCTGCGTCGAGTTCTGCCATAGCCTGTGCATATTGTTCTGCATTGGGTGCTGAACCGTGCCAGGAAACCTGATTTTCCATAAACGAAACGCCCTTGCCTTTGACAGTCTTTGCAATGATTGCGGTGGGCTTGTCGTTGCAGGCATTGAATGCTTCAAAAGCCTTTTCAATATCACAATAGCAATTGCCGTTGATTTCAATGACATTGAAGCCGAATGCGGCAAACTTTTCAGGGATGGGATAGGGAGAATTGACCTCTTCAACCGTGCCGTCAATCTGCAGATTATTGTTATCGACAATAACGCAAAGGTTGGAAAGATTCTTTGCGGAAGCAAACATAGCAGCTTCCCAAACCTGACCTTCCTGAATTTCACCGTCACCGAGAATGGTATAAACACGGAAAGCATCATTCTCTCTCTTTGCAGCAAGTGCCATACCGACAGCAGTGGATACACCCTGACCGAGAGAGCCTGTGCTCATGTCTACACCGGGAACATAATTCATATTCGGATGTCCCTGCAGATAGGAATCAGATTTACGGAGAGTCTTGAGATCCTCCACCGGGAAATAGCCGCGTTCTGCAAGAACGGCATACAGTGCGGGAGCAGCATGACCTTTGGAGAGTACAAAACGGTCGCGTTTCCCGCATTTCGGATTTTCGGGATCGATTTTCATTTCTTTAAAATAAAGATATGTAAGCAATTCCGTAATCGAAAGCGATCCGCCGGGATGTCCCGACTTTGCATTAAAAGTACCTTCGATGATGCCTTTTCTGACGTTGCAGGCAATCAGTTTCAACTGTTTTCTTTCTGCTGTGTCCATACTGAGGGTCACTCCTTTTATAATATTTTAATTTAATTATTTATTTTTTGCAAAAATGCCTTAAAGTAATCAGGCAGATCTGCAGAAAATTCAAGATATTCTCCGCTTGTCGGATGCACAAATCCAATCACAGCGGCATGTAAGCATTGTCCGACAAGACCGTACGTCTGCTTCGGATTGCCATATACGGCATCCCCTGCGACCGGATGTCCTAGAGAAGCACAATGCACACGGATCTGATGTGTTCTTCCTGTTTCAAGTGTAAATTTACAAAATGAAAAGCCTTTGTATTCTTCGAGCACTTCATAATGCGTAACCGCTTGTCGGGGATTAAGTCCGTTCACTGCCTGCTTCTTACGGTCAACGGGGCTTCTGCCCAATGGCAGCTCGACCGTGCCTTTTTGCTGCGGCATTCTGCCGACAACAATTGCGCGATATTCGCGTTTGAATGAATGAACCTGAATCTGCTGCGCAAGGTGTTGATGTGCAACATCATTTTTTGCAACGATCAGCAAGCCGCTTGTGTCTTTATCAATACGATGCACAATGCCCGGACGAATAACACCGTTGATACCGGACAAGGAATCACCGCAATGATAAAGCAAGGCATTCACAAGTGTTCCGTCATAATTGCCCGCCGCAGGATGCACAACCATCCCCTTCGGCTTATTGACGACCAAAAGATCACTGTCTTCATAAACAATATCCAATGGAATGTTCTGTGCAACAACATCAAGATTCTGCGGATCGGGCAGTTCAAGGCAAATACTGTCCCCTGCTTTGGGCTTGTAGCTTTTGGCAAGCGGGCGATCATTTACAAACACACTGCTGTTTTCAATGTGCTTCTGCACCGCAGAACGGGTCAGGTCCGAAAAACGCAGACAGATAAGCTTATCCAGCCTTTGCCCTTCCTCATCGGGTGTAACCGAAAAAATACGTTCATCCATATCAATCGTCCTTGCCTTCTGGCTTTGCACCCTTTTCACGCTTCATATCGGCAATCAGATCATAAATCAGATAAACAATCAAAGCAATTGCAGAACAGGTCACAAGACAATCTGCGAAATTAAAAACGGGAAAATCGATAAACAAAACCTGGATATAATCCACAACAAAGCCGAGGGCAATGCGGTCTATGAGATTACCCAATCCGCCTGCAATCAACAACGGTATGCAGATATCATAGATAATATGATGTGCTTTTGAAAACACAAGCCAACCAAGGCCTACCAGTAAGGCTACTGCTGTAAAAACTGATAAGAACTGTGTATTGTCCGTAAAAATACTGAAAGCTGCACCTGTGTTTTCGGCATAAGTCCATGCAAGAAAGCCGTCAATGACTTTCACACTGCCGAGCGGCTTCAGATTTTCAAGAACGGCATACTTAATCAGTTGATCAATTGCCGCAAGCAACACAACAGACAGCAGCTGTACAGTAAGGATCACTTTGCGAGATAATTTCACGATAATTATACCTTATTTCTTTTTAATACGGCGAAAAAATCCACCTTTTTCAGCTTTGTTTTCCACTGCAGGTTCTGCGGTTCTGACCTTGGGAGAATCCTCAAAAACACTGAAATCAATTTCAAAGCCCGAATCAAAATCATCTGTTTCAACAGAATCCTGCACTTCTTCGGGAGCATCGGAAATATCTTCAAACATGCGCAAGGAATCATCATAATCCGTGAATACGTCATCCTCCCGCACATAGTCCTCATGAATAGGTGCTATGTATTCTTCGGCAGGTTCATCTTGCTGCACAGACTCGGAAATTTCTTCTTGCTCATCCTCAGTAATTTCTTCTTCATTTACCTCGTCAATTTCATCAAAACCAAAATCGCCGATTTCTTCAAAATCACCGAAATCCGCCCATTCGCCATCATCATCAAAAGCATAATCCTCGGCTTCTTCTGCTGTCGGAACGGTTGCATCATCATAAGCAACATCTTCGTCATCCTCTTCAACCTGGACATCCGCAAGCTCGTCCTGCTGTGCAATATCCGCATCGACAGCAAACTCGTCATCCAATGTTTCGAAGTCATCCTCGAAGAGATCTTCTTGTTCTTCCGCAGCAACAATTTCTTCTTCGACGAAAACTTCTTCATCATCAACCTGCTCTTCAAGTTCCGTTACCACATCATCGACCAACTCAACAACAGCTTCCATCTGCTCGTCGTTTGCTACATCTTCGATTACAGCAGAGCCCTCTGCAGCTGCAGTATCTTCACATTCATCGTTATTCAAGCGTACTGCCCTGTAGGCTGAAATCATAGAATCAAAATCAGGAAGCTCAGCAAACTCAATTGCATCAGCCTTTGCATCCTCTTCAAGGAAGGAATCGTCAACGGTGACAAAGCCTTCATCACCAACGATTGAATCCACAACAGCAGTCACATCCATAGCAGCATTGCTGATAATACGGTCTTCAATCGCGGAATCGACTTTCAGTTCAGGCAAGGGCGGCAATGCTTCGGATTCACTGACCAAACTGTCAAATTCATTATCAATATCAATTCGGTGCTGAACATCCTCAACAATTTCCGAAATGCTGTTTTCTTCAATATCAGCAATCGGTTCGGGATGCTCGGTACGCTCCTCAAGCAATCCGTTTTCTTTCAGAATTTCTTTGGAATCATTCACAATTTCTGCGGCAGATTCCTTTGCACGCTTCATACCTTCACGAAGCATCGTCTGCGGATCAAATTCAGGTATATCACGAATCGGACGCTTTGCAGTTTCCTCTTTCTGTTCATCATCGGTCAACAGCTGAGCAAGCATCTTCTTGCGCAGCTCCATAGCCTTTTCACGCAATGCATCATATTCAGCCTGCGCAAATGCAATAGAATCGGCAAGCTGCTGCTTCACATCGGCACTCAAGGCAACCAGACGCTCATTTTCCTGCTTGGCATTAAGAAGCATATCGGCAGCCTTTTCAATGGCTTCATCCATCATGCGCTGTGCGTTTTCATCAGCTGATCTTGTGGTCTGCTCTGCTTCAGCCTTTGCAGCCTCAAGCATTTCAACACGTTTACGTTCTGCAGCCTGCAGAGTTTGCTCTACTCTGCCTTCCACATCATCAAACGCAACAGAAACACGGGTCTGTGCAGTTGCAATGATCTTTTGCGCATCTGCCTGCGCAGAAGAAATCAGATTGCCGGACATATCCATAGCCTGTGACATTCTGGCATCAGACAATTCTGTAATTTCTTTCTTTGTTTTTTCTGCATATTCTTTGGCTTCGCTGAGGATATGATCTGCTTCAATTTTGGCAGATGCAATAACCTGTTCAGCCTGTGTAAGAACCTTTTCACAAACCTCATCGGAATACGATTTTGCATCGGTCAGCATTTTCAGAGCCTGCTCTTTGATACGGGCAAGAATCTGTTGGCTGCTGAGCTCGGAACGCTGTTTTGCATCCTGCGATACTGTTTTTGCTTCTGTAAGCATTTCAACAGCCTTATTTCTGCCATCATCCAGAAGCATCTGTGCCTGCTGTGCAGCCTCCTGCATCTGAAGTGCATACTGATTTGCAGCATCGTCAGCAAGACGCTGTGCTTCGTTGACAAGACTTTCGGATGCAATACGGCTGTTTTCAACCAATTCTTCAGCCTGCAGCTTGCTGTCTGCCAGAATTGCATCCGCCTGCTGCTGACTGTCTGCAATAAGAAGATCTGCCTGCTTGCGGCTTTCTTCAAGCAACTCCTGTGCTTGTGTAGCAGAACTGATTTCAATAGCTTCCTTTTGTGCCAATGCTATATCAAGCAGACTTTCGGTCTGTTCTTTCACAGAAAGCAGAAGTTCATCTGCCTGCTGTGCAGCCTCAATAGTAATGCGATCCGCTTCAGCCTGTGATTTTTCAAACAAAATGCGTGCGGCTTCGGCTCTTTCTTCGATTTCTGCACGCGCATTATCGCGAAGCTCGCTGACATATTCCTCAATGGAAAGTGCAGCCTCATCTTTGATAGACTGCGCATCAGTCGAAGCCTGCTCAAGCACACTCATAGCCTGGTTTTCCGCATCCAACAACATTTTTTCAACAGCGTTCTGCGTTTGAGCTTGAATTTCAGCACATTTATCATTAGCAGTCACAATATAGCTTTCTGCAAGAACACGTGCTGATGCAATCAGGCTTTCATATTCCGCTTCTGCTGCAATGGAGATTTTATGTGCTTTGTCATTTGCAGAATCAATAATCGTTTCTCCGTCTTTCATGATGCGCTGCACCTGTGCGTTCGCATCTTCGATCATTTCATTTGCACGCTGCTGTGCAGATGCAATCAGAAGCTCTGCATTTTTCTGTGCATTCATCAGAACATCGCGAAGAACAGACTCGTCCTTGCGATATTCTTCAAGCTTCGCGGCAAGAATGCCGAGTTTTCTGACAAGCTCACCGTTTTCGGAAAACATAGAGCTGTAATCCTCCGTTACGGTACGGAAGAAATTATCAACTTCGCGAGGAGAATAGCAACCGTTTTCAAGAAGCTGGAAATTGTGAAGTTTTAATTGAGTCGGATTCAGCATTATTAAATCTCCCTTAATTTATATCAAGATTTTTTTACACAAAGAACATGCCGTTGTTTTCAAGTTCATCCAGAAGATCCCCCAAAACATCAACATTATAAGGAGTAATCATGTATGTACGCTTGGCAATTTTTTTGAGATTACCGCCGTTTGCATACGCAACACCACTCAAAAACCACAAAATCTTATTGATTTCTTCTTTTGCAGTATCCTCCATATTGATGAGAACTGTTCTCTTATCCAGAAGCTCATCAGCAATAGCGGTTGCATCATCAAAGCGTTCAGGCTTTTTGAGCACGACCTGCAATTTTGCAGTTGTGTGAATATCCACAACCCTGCCACCGGAAGAAAAGCCGGAGGAAGAAGCCGCAGCCCTTCTTTCAGATCTGCGTGCAGGAGGAACCTTTGTAAAACGGGGCTCCGGCTCGGGATCATTTTCCTCTACCTCAACATCCTCGGTATCCACATCATCAAAATATTCACTTTCATCGATATTCAATATCTTTCTTACTTTATCACCAAATGCCATATCTAACAATCCTTTCATTTATTCAATATTTAACGATCAATATCTTCTGTGTCCAAACAATGCACTGCCGACACGCACAAGATTTGCGCCTTCAAGCACTGCCTCTGTATAATCGGAGGACATACCCATGGAAAGTATGCTCATATCCTTAAGCTTTGCATTATCCTTGAGTTTTTCATATTGCCTTCGCACTTTTTCAAACCAAGATCGGATTTCTGCCTGCGTATCACAGATGGGAGGCACAGACATCACACCGCAAACACGAACAGCATCCATCTCAGCAATTTCAAGAGCAGAATCTGCGAATTGCTGTGGTAAAAATCCGGTTTTTGACTCTTCCTCACCTATATTCAGCTCCAACAGGACAGGCATTACGAGCCCTGCATTTTTTGCCTGCTTTGAAATTTCACAAGCAAGCTTCACGCTGTCAACTGATTGGATCATTGTCACTTCTTGTATGATTTTCTTCACTTTGTTGGTTTGCAGATGTCCGATCAGATGTGCTTCATAACATCCGTTGAGGTATTCTTTTTTTTCAAGCAGCTCCTGTACCTTATTTTCTCCGACAAGATCAATTCCAAGCTGCAATGCATGGTTCACAAAAATCGGTGGGACGGTTTTGGTGACAGCCATAAAACGAACGGATTCTCGGCTGACACCGGCTTGCTGCGTTGCTTCTGCGAGATTTTGCTGAATAATACTATAGTTCTCTTCAATCTCTCTGAAAACCGCTTCATTGGACAAGTTTTCCGTCATAAAGATCCGTACCTCCTACAATAATTTCATCAAACGGCATAATGTAACCTGTTTTGCCGCCGGCATCCACGATGGAAAATGTTTCTTCAGAATAAATGAGCTCTACCTTGCGAAAACGAATAACATTACCCAGCAGCACATATACCCCAGGTTGATCATCAACAACACGCAAGGCTTTCTGATCAACACGGATACCTGTATAGGAGTCAAGTGCAATGACGATCTTTGTTTTACGAAGATTTGCATAATGAGCATCCATCGCTGTTGCACTGAGAATCAATGCGGTCGTGCCTGCACCGTCTGCATTCATCGCCGCAACCTTACATACAACACTGCTTGCCTGCTCATCCGGAAAATCCACTTGTAAGCGCTGACCGATATAAAATTCAGCAACCGTTTCCGTCGGCACATTACAGACTATATACCATGTAAAACCTGTAATAAGTTTTCCGTACGGTGCGCTGACCGACACAGGCTGCAGATCCAACAGAGAATCAATGGTACCGACATCAATCTGCTTAACATTTTTTGTAATTTTCTGAATATCTTCAGCAAAAGCAAGACCTGAATATGCACCGCATACCGACTCATATCCGTCTGTAGCATTCACAAAATATCCGGCAACAACAGCAGGAATGCTTGTATATTGCGTTTGCTTATTGAGCAGCTGCGTGCGTTCTGCATACAGTGCAGTCAGATCAGCAGAAACATCGACCGTATTACCGACTGCAATATTTCTTTTGGTAACCGAAGAACGAAGTGCATCTGTATATATCTTCAGATCACGGACATCACGATCCTCAATTTCACCAATCAAAGTAAAAATACTGTCTTTTACTTTTTCATCATAAGCGGTAATATCGGACAAAGTACTGACTGCCGTTGTATTGCTGATATTTTCATAGTAAGCAATATCCGCTTCTATATCCAGAAGATCGTAATAAATCTGTGCATCGGATTCATTCCTGAAAATATTGACCACACTGTCATTACCGGAAACCTTTGTTCCGTCGTCAACAAGCGGTACAACATATCCGTCTTTTCCGATCCCCTGAATATAAGACTCATCACGAAGAACAAAGGCATCCGCTTCTATACTCTTTACAAAGGTAATTTTTTTTGCAGATACGGTTTCGATCTCAATGAGAGGATCATCTGTAATCCGAAACACATGATAACCACCCAAAGAGGTCGCCAACAGAAGTCCGATAATCAACAAGGCGACTTTTACCTTCTGTGATGTGATCCTGAAATCGATATTTGTGGAAATATGCGGTCCGTTTCTATTCTTTTTGCCTTTTTTTTCAGCCACACCTAAACTCCTTTCAGAAAACCGTTCTTCTCGATCAGGCAATATGCTTTTTCAGCAACCTGCTGTGCTGTATCAGACGGATTTCGTTCTATATAATGGATATTATTATTTCTTTTAAACCATGTTATCTGTCTTTTTGCATACCGCCGTGTTTCACGCTTCAGATTTTCCACGGCTTCCTCACGGCTGATTCTGCCTTCAAGCCATCCGCGAAGTTCTTTGTAGCCGATGGCTTGTGCTGCGGTATCTGCCTTTTCATTTTTCAAAAATTCTCTCGCTTCTTCTTCCAGACCGTTTTCAAGCATGATATCCACACGCTGATTGATGCGATCATAAAGATATTCACGCTCCGGAAAAGCAAGTGCGATCCAGAATGTATCATACCGACTCGGCTCGGAAACAGATCGCAAGCGCCGTTGCGTTGCCGTTTCACCGGTCAGGTAATAGACCTCCAACGCCCGGACAATACGACCGGCATTATTCGGATGCAATCCTTCCGCCGCTTCGGGATCAATTTCCTTTAATTCATTCAGTAGCTTTTCAGCCCCTTCTTTTTCAAGACGAGCAGTCAGCTGCATACGCATTTGTGCATTGTCAGGTTCTTCCTCAAATCGGATGTTGTTTAAAAACGATTCTGCATAAAGCCCGGTGCCACCGCAAAGAACAGGCAGTTTACCGCGACTGCATATGGCCTCAATCACTTTCGTTGCATCCTCAATATAACGGGCAACACTGTATTTTTCATAAGGTGAAACAAAATCAATGAGATGATGGCGGATTCCCTGCATTTCTTCAACAGACGGCTTTGCGGTTGCAATGTCCATACCTTTATAAATCTGCATGGAATCAGCAGAGATGACTTCACCGTTATATCGTTTGGCAATCTCAACGGCAAGGCTTGTTTTACCGGAGGCAGTAGGACCGACAACGGCAATCACAGGTATTTTTTCCATACTTCCTCCGTTCATTTTTTTATCCGAGTCGTCCGAACTGTTTTTCAAGCTCGTAACGGGTAATTTCAGTAAGCACAGGTCTGCCGTGCGGGCAATAGCGGATATTATCATCCGACAGAACCATTCTGATGAGTTCAGCCTGTTCGATGGGGTTAGTAGAATCTCCTGCTTTGATGGCTGCGCGGCAGGCGGTGTTATGATACAGCCAATCAAGCCGTTCGGGCATCATGGAAAGCTTTCCTTTTTTCAGTTCGCCTGCCAGCTCACAGACAAGCGAGGAGATATCTGCATTCGCAAGTTCAAGCGGTGCGCCGCGGACAATGACACAGCCGACACCGAAATCCTCAATCAGATATCCTGCCTTTTCAAACAAAAGCAGATTTTCGAGTACGGCATCATAATCACTGCCGTTCAAAGCAACACGCACCGGCATAAGCAGCATCTGTGTATTACCCGTCTGCGCATTCTTTTTGATTTTTTCAAACAAGATTCTTTCGTGAGCGGCATGCTTATCGCAGATAATGAATTTATCACCGTATTCGGCAAGAATGTATGTTTTGAATAATTCACCGACAATGCGTAACGGAAATTCGGACTCCGTTTTTACTTTTTGTGGTTCGTTATTTTTATCTTCACATTCAACATGCTCAATTGTTTTAACATTTGCCTGCTCATCAAGCACCTTTTTTGCTGTTTCAACAAAAGTAGGGGCACTGTCATGCAAATACACGGTCGGTGCCTGTCCTTGCAGCACCTCTGTCAATGGTTTTCTTGAAACATTGGCGGCAAAGCCTGTTGCAGTCGGTTGTGTGGATTCTGTTTTCGGTACAGAAATAATATTATCCTCCACAGCCTCCATTGCAGATACTGCAAGCTCTTGCATTACGGGCTGTGTAATGCTCGGCTTTTGTTGTTCAACCGGTTGTTTAACAGTTATATCGTTACTTATTGCAGACGGTTTATTTCCCCATGCAGCTTCCGTTTGTTGCGCAAACGAAAGCTGACTCCCCTGTGTCTGCGCGACTGCAGGCCGAGGTGTTTGTTTATTGACTGAAAATGAGGGTCGGGTATCGCCTTTGGCAAGTGCGGATTTTGCAGCATAATAAACCGCTTCAAAGACCCGACGGTCATTGGAAAATCGAATTTCGGTTTTCGCGGGATGCACATTGACATCCACGCTGCCGGGAGCAATTTCAATATTCAGAACAGCACCCGGGAATTTTCCGACCATGATATTATTTTTGAATGCTTCATCCAACGCGGCTGCCGCGGTCGGCATGCGGACATAGCGCTGATTAACATAATAGTATTGCATATTGCGGTTGGGTCTGCCGAACAAGGGCTTTGTAACAAATCCGCTGATACGGATTCCGTCAAGCTCATAATCACAAGCAGCCAATCCTTCGGCAAAATCTCTGCCGAATAAAGCATAAATTGCATCGTACAATTTTCCGTTACCGGGTGTTTGCACGGTTTCTTTTCCGTCGCGAATCAGGCGGAATGAAATCTCAGGATGCGAAAGTGCGGTTTTGGTGACAACATCTGCAACATAATTCCCTTCCGTGGTGTCCTTTTTCAGAAATTTCATTCGGGCAGGTGTATTGCAGAACAAATCACGCACTATGATAGTTGTCCCGACGGGACAACCGCTTTCTTCTTTTACTTTCTCTTCTCCGCATTCAATGACATAACGAGTGCCGAAATCAGCATCATGCATTCTTGTGAGCATTTCAATACGAGCCACCGCTGCAACGGAGGCAAGCGCTTCTCCACGGAAGCCGAGAGTGGCAATTGCATCCAGGTCAGCCTGCTTGCTGATTTTGCTTGTTGCATGGCTGACAAAAGCATTTTCAACATCCTCGGGTGCAATGCCGCAACCGTCATCTGTCACACGCAGGAATGCAACACCGCCCGAACGGATTTCAACCGTCACACGCTTTGCACCTGCATCAATGCTGTTTTCAAGCATTTCCTTGACAACGGAGGACGGACGTTCAACCACTTCACCTGCCGCAATCAGAGAATATATCTCTTTGGGCAAGACATTGATCTTCGGCATATTCACATCCTCCTTTGTCAGTTAGGGTGACGGGTATAATCCGAGCCCGTTTTTTACAGGCGGATTTCCGCCGATACTTCGTTAAAATACTCGAAAATCCGTCGAGGATTTTCTGCGTTTTGTGTCTTGTCTCACCAAAAATCCGCACTGTAAAAAATCTTCGACCCGAAAACGAGATATTTTTATTGGATTTTTGGGGTTGAGACCGCAGGAAGGCTGTCGCCTTTCAAGGGTAAAACGCCGAAAAGACTTAAAAATAGCCGTTTTCGGGCGGGTTCAGATTACACCCGTCACCCTAATCAATCAATTTTCTTCTTTAATTCGTAAAGTTTTGTCAATGCTTCGATGGGAGTCAGCGTGTTGATATCCAAGGCACGGATTTCATCAATCAAAGCATCATTTCTGCTGTCTGTAAAAGACATCTGCAGCTGCGGCTCTTCTGTCGCTGCTTCTGTTGTTATCTTAACAGGCATTTTGGCACCGTCATTTTCTTCCAGTTGCTTCAGAATCACCTTTGCTCGCGACACTACCGACTTCGGAATACCTGCAAGCAGTGCAACCTCGATACCGTAGCTACCGTCTGCCGTTCCTCTGACGATACGGCGCAGGAAGGTAATTTCATCACCGCGTTTTTTGACACAGGTGTTGTAATTCTTAATTCCCTGCAACTCATTTTCCATTTCTGTTAATTCATGGTAGTGTGTTGCAAACAAGGTCTTACAACCGATCTTTTTACGGTCATTTGTATATTCAAGCACAGCTCTTGCAATACTCATGCCGTCAAATGTGGAAGTTCCTCTGCCGATTTCATCAAGAATCACAAGACTTTTTGAGGTAGCGGTGGACAAAATGGAAGCAACCTCGCTCATTTCTGTCATAAATGTGGACTGACCTGCTGCAAGGTCATCCGATGCACCGACTCTTGTGAACACAGCATCCACAATGCCGATTTCAGCAGATGATGCAGGAACAAAGGAGCCGATCTGCGCCATTATGACGATCAGTGCAATCTGACGCATATAGGTCGATTTACCTGCCATGTTCGGGCCTGTAATCAGGGCACAACGGTTTTCATTGCAATCAAGCAGTGTGTCATTCGGCACAAAGGGAGTATCTGTCAGGTATTTTTCAACGACAGGGTGTCTGCCCTCTTTGATAATACAGTTATCGGACAGATCCACAATGGGTCTTGTATAACCGTTGCGCACGGCAACCTCTGCAAGTGAGCAAAGCACATCAATCTGTGCCAGTGCAGCTGCTGTTGCACGGATCGTCAGCTGTACATCTGCAGCCTGCTGACGGACAAAGCTGAACAATTCAAATTCAAGTCTGCAGATGCGTTCGCGTGCACCGAGCACCTTGGCTTCAAGATCCTTCAGTTCACTTGTAATAAAGCGTTCTCCGTTCACAAGTGTCTGCTTGCGGATATAATCTTCGGGAACATTTTCCTTATACAGATTACTGACTTCGATATAATAACCGAATACACGGTTATAACCGACCTTGAGCTTTTTAATTCCGGTGCGTTCACGTTCACGATTTTCGATTTCTTCAAGATAAGACTTGCCGCCGTTTTCAATCTTGCGTAACTCGTCAAGTTCAGCATTGTAACCATCGCGGATCATACCGCCTTCGCGAACGGAAAACGGAGGATCATCACAGATTGCAGCTTCAATCAATGCCTGCAAGTCATGCAAGGGATCAATTTTAGCAGCAAGATCACGCAAGAGATTGCTTTGTGCTCCTGCGAGATAGTTTTTAAATGCAGGAAGTGCTGCCAGGGTCAGCGAAAGTGACCGCAGCTCCTTTGCATTTGCACTGCCGTACAGAATGCGTGTCACGATACGCTCCAGATCGTTGATATCTGCAAGCATCTCAATAAGAGATTGCCGTACAGCCGTATTGTGATACAGCTCCTCGATCGCATTCTGCCGTTGCGTGATAGGACCGACACTGACAAGCGGTTGTTCGAGCCATGCATGCATCATACGCTTACCCATTGCTGTTTTTGTTTTATCAAGAACCCACAGCAATGAACCCTTTTTCTCTCTGCGACGCTCATTTTCGGTTAACTCAAGATTGCGCCTTGCGGCTGCATCCAGCTTCATGAATTTATCCTGCGTATACACATTAACGGAAACAATGCCCGAAAGATCGTTTCTCTGTGCATTACGAAGATATGTCATTGACTCACCGAGAGCACACACGGCACAAGGCTTGTCGGCGAGATCAAGCTCGGAAAGACTTTGCTTGAAATGCCGTTCAGTGCTGACTGTAAACTCCTGTAATGTGAATGCATTCTCATTGATCACGGACGATGCCGCATTCATTTTTCTGCTTATGTATTCGGTCAGTTTCTTATCGGCTGCTGCGTTTTCATTGAGCAGAATTTCAGTCGGAAGATACTTGGCAAGTTCGTTGATAATGCGCTCGGACAGGCGTTCTCCCTGCAGCTCACAAACATAAACCGCACCGGTGGAAACATCGCAGAAACAAAGCCCGACAGCATCATTTAATTTATAAACACAGGCAAGGTAGTTATTTCTGGATTCATCCAGCATGGCACTTTCGGTAACCGTACCGGGTGTTACAATGCGGACGATATCACGCTCTACCAAACCTTTTGCCTGTGACGGATCCTGCGTTTGCTCGCAGATGGCAACCTTATAGCCCTTGGAAATGAGCTTGCCGATATATGTTTCTGCGGCATGGAACGGAACACCGCACATGGGGGCACGTTCGGGCTGCCCGCAGTCACGACCCGTCAGGACAAGGTCAAGCTCCCGTGATGCTGTGATTGCATCATCAAAGAACATTTCATAAAAATCGCCGAGGCGGTAAAAAAGGATCTCATCCTTATGCTGCTCTTTGATTTTGAAATACTGTCGCATCATAGGTGTAAATTCAGCCAATGATACCGCCTCCTTTCATTGATTCATTCGTGTTTTCAGCCGCAACCGCCGCAGGTAGAGCAGGAGCCGGTGCAGGAACCGCCTTCGGGAGCAGGCTCGCAGGTAGCCGGATCTTCACCGTTGACACAAAGAGAAAGAATCTGAATGATATAGTTCATCATATCATCTACGGTCTGACGAGCATTTTCATAATTGCGCATATTTTCATTGAGCATGACTTCGCCGTAGAGCTTGCGGAAATCCTCATCAAATGCTGCAAGCTTTGCTTCGTCTGCATCTTCCTTCTGTGCTTCTGTCTGATAGGACAACTGGAGAAGATTCAGCTTGCCGATGAGATCGTTGAGGTTCTGATCTTCTTCGTTAGCGGTCTTTGCCCTGACATAATCAAGGTAACGGGCATCCTGCTGAATAGCAGCACCGAGTTGTCTGGTCAGTTCAATAACATCCATTTTTGTTTTCTCGCTTTCTGAAATTAAAATTTATTGTACCAATTCGCCGTGGACGACCCAATTGCCGGCAGAGGTGACCTTTACATCACAGAATGTGCCGACAAGGGAACGATCCCCTGCAAAATCAATATTGACATTACCTTGTGTGCGCCCGGTCAGATAACCGTCCTTTTCGCGTGTTTCATCTTCAACAAGAACACGGTAAGTTTGTCCGACCATCGCTGCCGTACGCCTGGCGGCAATTTCCTCCTGCACGGCAAGCAGTTCACGCATCCATTTTGATTTTTCCGCATACGGGACGGGATCTGGCATTTCAGCCGCCTTGGTTCCCTTTCGCGGAGAATATATAAACGTAAACATGGAGGTGTAATTTATCTCCCGTACCAAGGATACGGTATCGCAGAATTCCTCGTATGTTTCCCCGGGGAAGCCGGTGATGATGTCGGTTGTCAGTGACAAATCCGGAATAATCGATCGTGCATATTCTATGAGAGAAATATAATGCTCTCTTGTGTATCTGCGGTTCATTTCCTTCAGGATTCTGTTGTTTCCCGATTGCACGGGCAGATGCAGATGACGGGCGCATTTTTCACATTCAGCCATGGCATCCAGCAATTCCTTTGTGCAATCCTTCGGATGCGAGGTCATAAAACGGATTATGAAGTCACCGTCAAGTGCATTGAGTTTACGAAGCAACCGGGGAAAATCAATATCCTCTGCAAGACCTTTTCCGTAAGAATTGACATTCTGTCCGAGCAGGGTGATTTCCTTGGCACCGCCTGCGATCAATTCCTTTGCTTCAGCAAGAATGGCTTCACTTTTACGGCTTCGTTCTCTGCCTCTGACATAAGGCACAATGCAATAGCTACAGAAATTATCACAGCCGTACATGACCGGCAGCCAAGCTTTTACATCCCTGTCACGAAATACCGGCAAGCCCTCCGCAATTGCACCGTCGGTTTCATCCGTTGCAAAAACACGCTTGCGACCGGTCAGGACTTTATAGAGCAGCTCGGGCAATCTGTGAAAAGCAAAGGTGCCGAACACGAGATTGACAAAGGGATAGCTTTTTTTGATACGCTCCGAAATATGCTGTTGCTGCATCATACAGCCGCACAGTGCAATGATCATATCGGGATTCTTTTCTTTAATCGGCTTGAGTGCGCCGCAATTACCGAACACACGATCCTCAGCATGCTCACGAACGGCACAGGTATTAAACAACACAAAATCCGCTTCCTCTGCCGACTCACAAAAAACATAACCGCAAGCCTGCAACAAGCCTTTCATCCGTTCGGAATCGGACACATTCCCCTGACAGCCATAGGTATGCACAAATGCTTTCGGCGCTCTGTCGGGAAAACGGACAGAAAGAACCGTGCGTGCAAGGTTTATATATTCTTTTTGTTTTTCGACCTCAGCCGGTGACATTGCAGTCAGTTTTCGCGATTCCAAAATAATCCTCCATAAAAAAGAAAAGCTCATTCATTGATTATATATTATAAACAAATAAAAGGCAAGACTTTTTTTGTATTTTAAAATAAATTATATGTAGAGTCGTCAATGATAGGTGACACTTTTCTCAAAAAAATATGATGTTGAAAATTGTTTCCTGAGCCTGAGACAAAAAAAGGATAGAATTTGCTCAAAGTAGCCACCGCCGAAGGCGGCTTGACCTTGATTGATTGAG
>JAZNCO010000101.1:0-17959 GCA_045587645.1 Acutalibacteraceae bacterium
GCTCATGAGTTCATCGCCATCGATATGCTTTGTCCGGCATTTCTCGGAGCGATGTCAAGGGTGACGGACGGACTTGTGCATTCTCTCATTTTTCAGGTCTAATATTTTGATTTATGTGTCCAATTTTTGTTGACAAGTGCAGATAAACCATAATTTACCTGCGCAGCAATCCCCTTTTTTGCTGATGAATAATAAAAAATCGTCTTCGACGAATCAACCCCCCGTCCCCCAATCTTGGGGGCGAAAAGGTGTTTTTGTTATATGCAAATTGCTCACAACGCGAGCAATTTCCTATATAATAAAAAAGCGGCAGCCGAAGCTGCCGCTGTGTGTCAATCTTTTCAGCCGAACAGATTGTTGAAGAAATCAGAGATCTTCTGGAAGAGATCCTTGAAAAAGTTTGCGATAACTGCCCACAGACCGTCGGCGTTTACAACACCTTCATCCTTGGGTTCTTCTTTTTCAACATCGCCGGTATCGACATCGTTTTCATAGATAAGACCTTCGTTTTCGGAGTCATAGTCAGTTACCATTACTCTTGCAAAGTTGCCGTTTTCGCTGTCAACGATGGTGTAGGTCGGAGCAGTGGTCCAGCCTGCAAGATCGAGTCTGATGAAACGAACTGCATTGAGGTACTTACCCTGGAAGTAGAAAACATCGAAATAGGACTTATTGGTCTTTTCGTTGAGAACAAAACCTTCATAAGCAAGGTTCATGTCGCAGGGTTCTGCGGTACGGAACAAAGCAGTTTTGCAAGCGGTATCAAACACAAATGCAACCTTGATGTAGCCGCCGTAGATATCATCATAAACAGATGCAAAGTAACCCTTTTCGCTGTAGACAGACTTGGCTTCGGTGTTGCTGATGGTGGCCATTACATCGCCGACTTCATTGTAAACCGTGACTGCGGTGGGAGCAGCAGTTACGAAGATTGCAACGGTCTTGAATTCGGCACCCTTGTCAAATACAGCCTTGAGTGCTTCAAGCTTGGCAACCTGAACAGCGGTTCTTTCGATGATTTCGGGAACATGATAGCCGTTGAAGATGGAGCCTGCGATGGCATCTCTCTTGACTCTTTCAAGGTTAAGAAGCATGCGTTCGCCTTCGGTACGAAGGGTGATGAGTGCGTTGAGTGCAAATTCACCGGATTCTGCCTTGGTGTTGACAACCTTGTCGCGGACATAAGCAGGCAGAACGTCTTCGATGGTAACGATGGTGGAAAGAGCAGTCATGTATTCATACTGATCCTGGGTATTGAAGAGGAACTGAGCGATATCGCCGATTGCGCTGTAGATTTTGCTGAGGATGGCGGTAACGGTGTTCAGAGAGGACAGCTCGTCAATAGCAATGTTGATTGCTTCCTTTGCGAGGTCTTCCGTAACCTTCAGAGCCACGGCACCGAATGCCTTTTCGATTTCAGCATCAATGTTGTTGGCAAGATCTCTTGCAGCATTGCGGACAACCTGATCACGGGCAGTGTCAGCTACCTGATTGAGCAGTTCTTCAAAGTACAGACCTGCGGACTTGACGGTCACGATTTCAGCAACAGCGTCAATGTATTCTTCGTACAGATCGTTACCGTAAGAGAGATATCTCTGGAACTCAGTGATGACCTGCATGGTGGTGTTCCATTCGGAAGATTCGGTTACAACTTCAAAAGCACTGATGTATTCACTGATGGTGTCAATAACATCGGCAACGGAACGGGTGGTATCCAGAATGTCGAGAATCTTGTAGATCAGTTCGTTTTCATAAGGAATGTCCACGCGTTCAACAAGACCGAGCAGGGTTGCCTTGGCAACCTTGTAGTCGTTGGAGCCGGTGATGCCGTTGTAAATACCGTCCTCATACAGATTCAGAGCAGAATACAGGGCAATGGTGGAATCGAAATAGCCGTTGGAACGGGTATAGTCGATGTGATAGTAAGCTTCTTCCTTGAGAACGGATTCAAGGATGAGCTCATCGACAACAAGGGGGGCTTCCTCGTCTTCCGCAGCAAATGCAAGCACGGACAGACCGGACAGCATCATAACAACAGAAAGAAGGATGCAAAGGAACTTTTTCATTAAAAACAGACCTTTCAATAATTTTTTTCTATGCCTATACATTATATAGACCAAGACAGAAACAGTATAAACCCTGCTTTGTGCATTGTCAATAAAAAATAAACACAAAAAGATATCTTTGTACACATTGTGCAAAGACATCCTCTTGTGTTTGTGTATTCTGCTAAAGGTTATTTTAAGGTTTTTTCTTATTCTGCATCAAGTGCCACGAGATCCTCAAAGGTTTCTCTGCGCACACCGATGCGATTGCTGTCACCGTCCAGAATGACAAGCGCCGGACGGGGCAGACGATTATAGTTGGATGCCATGGAGTAATTGTAGGCACCCGTAGTCAGCACGGCAATGATATCACCGCGTTCAGCCGTAGCCATACGCAGGTTTTCCTGCAGAATATCACCACTTTCACAGCATCTGCCGACCACAGAGCAAAGGGAATCGGTATCGGCTGCAGCACGGGATGCATTGACCACCGTGTAGGGTGCTTCATACAGTGCATAACGGGGATTATCGGGCATACCGCCGTCCACGGAAACATAGGTCTTGCCGTTGGGCGTGTGCTTGACCGAGCCTGCCGTGTAAAGGGTCGTGCCGGCGGCTGCAACAATGCTTCTGCCGGGTTCCAGCAGAATTTTGGGGCAGGGCATCAGCAGAGCATCACAGATTTTTTTGATTTCAGCTGCCATGGCACGGATGTAAGCGGCATAATCGGGGGTGGGATGGCAAGGCAGATACCTTGCGCCGAAGCCGCCGCCAAGGTTGCAGAATTCCGTAACATAGCCGTGCTTTGTCTGCATTTCCTTAATAAAACGCAACATGATTTCGCCTGCCTGCACAAAGGGATCGATTTCAAACACCTGCGAGCCGACATGGCAATGAAAGCCGCGCAAATCAATGCCGTTCATGGAAAGTGCCTGCAATGCAATGACCTCTGCCTGTCCGTTTTCAATGACGGAGCCGAACTTGGAATCCACCGTACCGGTTGTGATCGCCTTATGGGTGTGCGGATCAATACCCGGGGTCAGACGAAGCAGGATTTTCTGCTTCATGCCCCTGCTTTCGGCTTCCTTATTGACGGCATGCAGCTCATGCATATTATCAACAATGAAATAACCGACACCGCAATCCATTGCAAAGGCAATGTCAGAATCGGTCTTGTTGTTGCCGTGGAAGAAGGCTTTTTCAAGCGGAAAGCCTGCTTTTTTGGCGGTGAACAGCTCACCCGAGGAAACAAGGTCGGTGCCCATTCCTTCGCTTGCTGCAATTTTATAGATACCCGTAAAGCTCAGCGCCTTGCTTGCAAGCAGCGGCATGGAGCCCTCGGGGAAGCATTCCTTGACCGTTTCAACATAAGCACGGCAGTTTGCGCGAACAAGCTGCTCATCAAGCAGATACAGCGGTGTGCCGTACTGTGTTGCCAGGTCGGTACAGTCCTGACCGCTGACGGTCAGATGTCCTTTTTCATTTACATTCAGATTTGGATGGATCAGAAAATCCTGCATTATTTATCATCCTTTTTATATCAGATCACGCATGGAATAAAGACCGGGCTGCTTACCGCAAAGGAACTGCGCGGCGGCAAGTGCACCTTCTGCAAAAATGTCGCGGCTTTCAGCCTTGTGGCGCAGGGTGATGGTTTCATTGCCGGTGGCAACCCACACCTCATGCATACCCGTTTCGTTGCCCATGCGCAGTGCATGCATACCGATTTCATCGGCTGTACGCGGACACATACCGCTTCTGCCGTCCTGACGAACAGCCTCGGGACGCACCTCCTTGATAGCATCAAACAGCATCACGGCCGTGCCGGAGGGAGCATCAAGCTTGCGGTTGTGGTGGCATTCCACAATTTCAATATTGGCTTCGGGGAAGCAGCTTGCGGCTTTCTTGGCAAGCTCCACAAGCAGAGCAACACCCAAAGACATATTCGCACTCATAAACACGGGCACGCTTTCGCTTGCCTTGACGACAGCGGCCCGTTCGTCCTCTGTCAGCCCCGTTGTGCAGAGCACAAGCGGCAGATTGCGGCTGACCGCATAAGCGGCAACGGTCGGCGCAGCAACATGGTTTGAGAAATCAATAATGACATCCGCTTCACCGTAATAATCATTCACGGAAGCAAGAAACTCACCGCCCGTGAAATCGACGGCTGCGGCAAGGGTGGAATCCTTCACACCCTCATGGATCATGCGGCGCAGCACCGTACCCATACGGCCTGCGGCACCGTTCAGAATTACTTTCATTTCTTTTTCCTCAGACATTCAGCCCCTGCTCACGCATGAGAGCAAGCATATTCTGCTTGTGTGCATCCTCCATGGGGGTCAGCGGCAGACGCAGTCTGTCCTCACAGAAGCCCATGGCAGCCATAGCAGCCTTGACGGGGATGGGATTGACCTCGCAGAACAGTGCATCAATGAGTGCATGGAAGCGATACTGCATATTGGCAGCACCCCATACATCACCCGAGAAGAAGCGGTTGCAGATTTCCATGGTTTCCTTGGGAAGAATGTTGGAAAGCACGGAGATACAGCCGACACCGCCCAGGGACATCAGCGGAACGATCTGATCGTCATTGCCCGAATACAGATCGAGCTTGCCGTGCACCTTGCTCATGGTTTCAACGATCTTGGAGATGTTGCCGTTGGCTTCCTTGATACCGACGATATTCGGATGATCTGCAAGAGCAGCATAGGTGGACGGTTCAATATTGACACCGGTTCTGGTGGGAACATTGTAAAGAATCACGGGAACGGAAGATGCATCCGCAATTTCCGTATACATGCTGATAAGCCCCTTCTGGGTAGCCTTGTTATAGTAAGGTGTAACGGACAGAACGCCGTCGGCACCTGCTTTGCAGGCATGTTCAACAAGGTCGAGTGCATAAGCGGTATCGTTGCTGCCGACACCTGCAATCATAGGCACTCTGCCTGCAATGCGCTTTGCGGAATATACAAAAATCTCACGGTGCTCGTCATCGGACAGGGTGGATGCTTCACCGGATGTGCCTGCGATTACAAGACCGTCAATACCGCAGTCGATCTGCCAGTCGATAATTTTTCCGAGGGCATCGTAATCAATGCCTGTTTCGTTAAAGGGGGTGATCAGGGCAGTTGCAACGCCCTTAAAGAGTGTTTTCTTTTCCATTTTTATATTCCTCCGAATTAAATTTAAAGGTTACACGCTGAAAAAATGCCGCCGACAGGCAAGTCGGCAGCATAATACAAGCTGAAACAAAACACTTCCGCAAGGAAAGCATGTTCAGTAGCACTCCGCAGCCGCGACAGTCATATACATCTTATTGCATACACCCAGGTGAGCCTTGACAATGCTCCCTTCGGCGCCGTGCCCCTTTTGCCCGTACAACGGAATCGTCACTTCCTTGGCATACGGGTTACTGATGACATAACGCACCTCTACCTTTTGAAATATTATATCAGCCGTATTTAATTTTGTCAACACCTTTTCAGGTAATTTATCATATAAAACAAAAAAAACAAGGGGCTGTTGCATTTAGCGCAGCCCCCTGAAAAAAAACTTATTTACTGTAGTCGATTTCGACCTTGCCCTTTGTGGAACGGGCATATTCCATCAACAGAACCGTATGCACGGCATGCTTGCCTGCATCGTCCAGATAAGCCATCTTTTCAATGATATCCTTTGCTTCCTCATTGAAGGAAACGGGATACAGACCGTCGACAAGCTTGATATCAAGCAGGCTGCACATTTTGCAGACGGTTTCAAAAGCGGTACCGCTGACACCCTTCTTGAGTGCGCTGACAACCGTGGACTGCGGAATACCGAGTTCCTCGGAGAAGCGACGGACGCTCTTGTACTTGGTTTTGATGTTCTTCTTGATGATCGGAGTCAAACCATCCATTTTCTTTACCACCTTAATTTATTTTCCAACATTACATCGCATGTATCCTTATCGGCAAAAAAAACTGGTAAACCGGGCAACGAATCCGGATTTTTCTGCCGTCGAGATAACATTCACGAGTCATGATTTTAGCACATTATTCAACGAAAGTCAACATATTTTTCGCGAAAAAACTTGTCCTTCATCAACCTCAACGGACATTCGGTACACACGAGCCGATAACCTCACGCACAAAAGCAGGATTGTCGGTAATGATCCCGTCCACACCAAGCAACAGCAGTCGCTTGATGTCCTCTTCCTCATTCACCGTCCATACATTGACAGCCATACCCTTTTTATGTGCCCATTTCACAAGCGGCTCCCACACAAGATTATGAATGGGGTGAATGGCATCGCATTTTGTGTAAGGCACCATGGCGAAGGGCCACACAACGGGATAGCAGGCCTGCGGATTGTTGGACGGATACAGAAAGCCTGTCGGCACAGAGGGCGCAACCTTCTTGACATAACGCAGGATCTGCACGCTGAAGCTGGAGATGATCAGCTTATCGGTCAGACCGTATTCCTCAACGGCTGCCAGTGTTTTTTCAACCAGCTCCTTCAGCCTTGAGGGCGGTCGCTTGAGCTCGATATTAAGCACTTTGATATCTGCTTTTTTTGCGACGGCAAGAAATTCGTCAAGCGTGGGAATGGTCGTTCCCTTGAATTCCTCCCCATACCACGAACCGAAGTCAAAGCGGCGCAGCTCTTCAAGGGTCATTTTTTCAATAAAGCCCGTGCCGTCCGAGGTTTCGTCAATATCGTAGTTATGGCAAATAACGGGAATGCCGTCCTTTGTCAGATGCACATCGGTTTCAAAGCCGTCTGCCCTGTCGGCAACAGCTCTCTCAAAGGAAGGAATGGTATTCTGCGGCGCACATGCCTTGGCACCGCGGTGCGCAATAATATTCGGAATCATAATCTATCCTCACTTTGCGGCAGAAAGAACCGCATCCAGATCAAGTGTGATGTTGTTGTATACAGGGGTGTTCATCATCTTGTTGTTGCATTTTTCGTTATAGAACTTTTCGGGGTTTTTCTCATAAACGGAAACCTCAACAATATCGCTGGTCGTGGTTGCATCCATGTATACGGTAACGGGAGTTTCGCCTTCATTATAGGTCAGTGCAAAAACATAGGAGTTGCCGTTCTGCGCATCGGGATCCACACTCATATAGCAGTAAACAGCGGTCACATCCTTTTTGCCGTTCACCTTGTAGAAGCCCTTGACATACTTGGCAGCGGCTTTTTCGGCAGCATCCCACAGAGCAACAACCTGCTGATAGGAATCCTCAAAAGCTTCCAGTCCGTCAATATCCTTAACCTTGTCTTTTTCAATGAGCTGTTTCATGGCCTGACCTTCAAGCAGCAGTTCATCGAGATAACCGATGCAGGAAGAATAGTTATTGAGTGCGGTTTTGGTTTTCAGATTGGAAACGGCTTCGCTGAAATTGACAAGACTGCTGTAATCCACCTTTACATCCATCTGGCTGAGCTGTTCATCGGTCAGAACCGGTTCTTTCTCGCCGCAGGCAGCAAAGCCGAACAGGGCAACCGTGAGCAACACGCAAAGCAGAACAGAAACAAATTTTTTCATGGAAAAACCTCCGTTAAAGTGTATTATTTTTTATTGTGAATCATTATATCACTTTTTCATAATATTTGTCAACTCTGTAAATAGACTTGATTTTTCAGGTAAAATCAAATATTATTAGATAAGATATGAAAAAACTTCCGGAGGAAAATATGAAAAAATCATACCTTCTGCCCCTGATTCTCTGCTTTATTATTCTCGGCTGCACTGCCTGCAAGCAGGACACACAGACCACACAGCCCGTTTATAACGATATGCAGGTCACACTGCAGCCCGATCTGAGCGCAATACCGACAAACAATGACAGCACATTACCGTCGGCGCAGGACAGTGAGCTGACCGATACCACACAGCCTACGCAAGCACCGACAACCGAAGAAGCCACCACGCAAGCAGGTCCTGCTGCTGAAGAAAAATACCGCAACGAGTATACTGCAGGCGGTTTGCCGAGCGTGATTTATGAAGTCCTCGGCAGCGGTGAAAACGCAGTGTATTCGGGTGTTTACAGCCGTTATGTTTACAACGGCAGCACCCTGACCACCATTGAAAAATGGAGCAGGAATGACAGCGGAGATTCCCTGATCTCCACCACGGATTATTCCTATGACGGCAGAGGTCACCTGACACGCACGGAAGAACGCCTGCCTGACATGCAGGGCAATCTGTATACATGGGGTCTGACCGAAATCGTCAACAACACCGACGGCAAGGCTGTTACAAAATCCATTTCCTATCTGAACACAGACGGCTCGGCCAAGCAGCAGACCGTATACGGCTACACATACGATGATTACGGCAGAGAGATTCTCCGTACCGTTACCGAGGACGGGGAATTCACAAGCAAGACCGAAACGGAATATGTATACAGCGGCAATGTGCTGACACAAAAAACCGAAACGACCACCCGTTACCCCGACACAGCCTACGAGCAGAAAAATGTTGTAATACAGACCTTTGACTCAAAGGGCAATGTTTTGACACAATCCGAGGACGGCACGGGTGTGCATTACACCGTTTCGTATGAATACGATGCACAGGGCCGTGAGGTTTCCTCCCGTACAACACAGGTTGACGGCACCGTTACCGAATACACAAGCACAGAATATGAGGACCTTGGCGGCGGCTGTACACGCAGCACAAAACGCATTTTTGCACAGGACGGCTCACTGTACAGCACCGTTATTACAAACACGGATGCATACGGAAATACATATATTCCGCAGGAATAAAATGTAAATGTAAATGCAAAATGCAAAATGCATTTAAAAACCCCTGATTGCGCTTTACAAAGCACGGTCAGGGGTTCTCTGTTTATGAAAATTGATTGAAGATCTCTTCCCTTGTTGCGGTGCCGGTGATGCCGATTTTCTGCACCGTGACGGCACTGGCATGGGCGGCAACAAATGCCGCATCGGCAGGTTCAGCACCGCCTGCAAGGCAGGATGAAAATGCCGACAGAAAGGTGTCGCCTGCGCCGCAGATATCCACGGGGCAGTCAAGCTGCACGGCAGGAATGCGCGCAAGGCTTTCGCCGTCGGTGAACAGACTTCCCTGCGCACCGAGTGTGCACAGCACCCGGGCATTGTTTTTGACTGCCAGCTCCTTGGCGGCTTTTTCAAAATCTTCCCTTTGTGCGGTCAGATAACCCTCGTTGCCGTAAACGGCTCTCCAGCATTCGACCTCATTGGGCTTGAGAATACAATCGGTGTATTTTGCAATGTTATAACGGCTGTCTACAACAACCTGCAGACCGTTTTTGGCAAGCTCGATCACCTTTTCACGCACACGGTCGGTGACAATACCATATAAAAACTGATCGGACACGCAAAGCACATCAATTTCCTTTGCCATGGCTTCGAGATTATTCAGAACAATGTCTTCCGTCTGCGTATCAATCGGCTTGTCTGCGGCAAAGTCAAGACGGGGATCTTCATATTCCACAGCCGAAATGCCCTTGCGCATCGGCTTGCAATAGGCATTGGTAAAGCGGTCGGGCGTCAGCACAAACCAACGGTCGTCAATGCCGCATTTCTGCAACACATCACGCAGCAGCATACCGCGCCAATCATCACCGTACAGTCCGACAGCATAGAGCTTTGCAGGCTTCAAAGCCGCAATATTGTTGGCGGCATTGCCGCCGGCACCGGGATACACACGCTCTCTGACAACCGGCAGCGGATAATGCGGTGTTTCACGGGACAGCTCGCTTCTGGTCATGTCTGCATGCCAATAAATATCCACACAGAAGTCGCCGAGCAAACCGATTTTGGCATTGCCTATGTTTTCGAGTATGGCACAAAACTGTTCTTTGTTCATTTCTGCAGACCTTCTTTCACACGGTCATACAGGGTCGGGATGGTGACAAGATGATCCCCCACAAAGTGCCAGCCCATGCCGCCCTTGCAGGTGGGACGGTTGACGATGTTCTTACGGGGACGATAGTAATAATTCGGATCCTCGTAGCCGATCTTGCAGCGGAAGTTGCCTAAATTTACAAGGTCGAAGTTTGCGGTGGTGATGCGGAAGGTCGGATAGCCGAGGTTTCTTGCAATAGAAAGGGTCTTTAGGAACACTTCGGGGCCGATGACAGACGAACCGAAATTCAGGAACACGCCACCGTCAAGCTGGGCGACGGAATATGCCATGCGCTTGAAGTCCACACCGCTGCACGCACCGATGGCTGCCATGTCGCAGGTGGGATGCTGATGAATAATATCCGTGCCGAGAGCAATGGCATAGGTGGCAGGAATGTCGAGCTTATAGGCATTCCACAGAATGCAATCCTCACGGTTGGGAAATTTTTCGGGATGGATGTCAATATAGTAGCCGAGTGCTTCACCATAGCCCATGCCGTGTGCGGCACCGTACTGAATTGCTTCATTCATCCATGCGCCCGTTTCTTCCCACATACCGAAAGAGCCGTCCTCGATGGCGGTGGGTACATCTTCAGAAGTGCCGCCGAGGTAAGCCAGCTCAAAATCGTGAATGCTTGTTGCACCGTTGGCTGCAATATGGGTAATGACACCCATTTTCATCAGCTCAATAATGTAGCGGCTCAGGTGGTTCTTGACCACATGCGCACCCATGCTCCAGATCACAGGACGGTCATTTTTACGGGCAGTGACAATACGGTCAATGAGCTCATCGAAGCCCTCTGCCGTGTATTCCTCATGCTCGGTCACGCCGGGAATCATCAGTTTTTCGATGGTAACAAGGTTGATTCTGTTTTGTGCAGAATAGGTGGTAATGCCCGAAAAATCAAGACTCTGTTCTCTTCTCATTTTTTATTTCTCCCTTAAAATTCAACATTCACAAGCAGTGCCGAAGCGGCAATACAATACTGTGCAAGGTAATAAGTTGTATGATTTGTTATGACATCCACGGGTCTGTTTTTGCCCGTTCCGAAATAAGTGCCCGACAGAATCAGGTCGGAAACAATGAACAAGCCGCCGCCGATGGTCATCAGCAGAATGCCAGCATTGCCGTGTCCGTCCATCAGTGCCGTATTCAGGCAAAGGGCAAACATGGAAACAAGAATCGCACCGTAAACAAAGGTGATGGCCTTGAATTTGCCGTAATGCATCTTGGTCGGTTTTTCGAGCACAAGCAGAACAATAACCGTTGCAACTGCCGAAACAGCAGCAAAAACCGCGGCCAACGGATGCACAATGCCGTGTTTGTATAGGACGGCTGCGAAATAGAAAAAGTGACCGAACATAAACACAAAAAAGCCCGAGAAGGTCCAGAAGTCGCTGTCCTGCGTGTAAATATATTTAAAGTCAAGCCAGATGTCACCCAACAGACCCAAAATAAGACCGCCTGCAAGCAAGGCAGTATATTTCCAATCGGCATTGTCACCTGCGGCAAGCGTTGCCGTCATCAGTGTCAGCAAAAAGAAAACACTGACAATGGATTTCACAAAAACTGCCTTTTTACGGTCGCCGCTGACACGAAGTTTCAGGAACACACCGAGCAACACCATTCCGATTACAATGCATGCAAAAAACAAATATAGCATAAAAAATCCCCTCTTTCTCTCAATCACCCTTATTTTAATTACTTTGCATAAAAATGTCAATGATTATTGCAAAATCATGTTGCATATGCTAAACTATTTTTAAAACTACAGGAATTGAGGTGTCTTTTTATGAAAGTGATGAGTTTTAATATTCTCTGCGGCGGCAGTGACGATCTGCGTGCATGGCAAAAAAGAACCGACATGGTAACCGATACCATCCGCAAGGAAATGCCCGATTCATTCGGTGTGCAGGAGGCACATTATAATTGGATGCAGGCAATTTCGTCCGCATTACCCGAATACAACTTTGTCGGTGTGGGCAGGGATGACGGTGACAAGCAAGGTGAATTCAGTGCAGTCTTTTACAAAAAAGATGCCTACAACCTGCTTGACAGCGGCACATTCTGGCTCAGCGAAACACCCGACAAGCCCGGCAAGGGATGGGATGCCGCCTGCGTGCGTGTCTGCTCGTGGGCAAAACTTGAGAACAAAGAAAACGGAAAAGTGTTTGTGCATTTCAATACACATCTTGACCATGTCGGCCTCGTTGCCATGCAGAAAGGTGCCGAGCTTGTGACAAAAAAAGCTGCTGAAATCTGCCCCGATGCACCTGCATTTTTCACGGGCGACTTCAATGTTACCCCCGAAAGCGCTCCTTATGCAACAGTCATTGCAAACGGATTCAAAGATTCCAGACTGTTCGCGCCCGTCACAGACAACGGACCTACCTTCCATGCAGATGTATTTGAAGAAGGCACCCGCGCACAGCATCACTGCATCATTGACTACTGCTTTGTAAAAGGTAATATTGAAGTCAAGAGCTACAAGGTCATCCGCGACCTTTACGACGGTAACCTCTATCCATCCGACCACTATCCCGTGGTTGCTGAAATTGAATTTTAAAGGTGAAAAATATGAAAATCGTTCATCCGCTTTTGATTGAGCAACAAAAAGCCGCCGCAATGCAACCGAAACTGCGGTATGACGGCAAATCAGATTTTGAAGCCTGGCAAATGCAGGGCAAGGAAAAATTAGCAGATCTGCTCGGTCTGCCCAATTTTGAAAAATGCGACCTGCTGTTTGACAAGGAATACGAAACGGAAGAAAACGGAGTAAAGGAAATCCGCTTTACATTTCAGAGTGAGGAGGGCTATTTTGTCCCTTGTCATCTTGTGTATCCTGCCGATGCAAAAGAACCGCTGCCCCTGATGGTCTGTCTGCAAGGGCATTCCACAGGCATGCACAACTCCCTTGGCAGACCCAAATATGAGGGTGATGAAGAAAGCATCGGCCCGAATGTGCGGGATTTCTGCGTGCAGGCGGTCAAGCGCGGTTTTGCGGCTGTTGCCCTTGAACAGCGCTGTTTCGGCGAATGCGGCGGCACACCGAATCCCGATTGTTATGCCACTGCCATGGTTGCCATCTGCAACGGCAGAACGCTTATCGGGGAACGGGTGTGGGATGTCAGCCGTCTGCTGGACACGGTGGAAGAACAATTCCCCTTTATTGACAAAAACCGCTTTTATTGCATGGGAAATTCCGGCGGCGGCACGGCAACGCTGTATGCGACCGTTCTTGAAGAACGCATCAAAGCCGCCATTCCGTCGTGTGCGGTCTGCACGTATTCCGCTTCCATTCTTGCGATGTATCACTGCTCGTGCAACTACATTCCGCAGATTGCGCAGTGGTTTGACATGGGAGACCTGTGCGGTCTCTGCGCACCGCGCCCGCTTCTTGTTGTGAACGGCAGTGAAGACAAGATCTTCCCCTTGGACGGCGCAAAGCAATGTGTTGCACTTGCAAAGGATTTATACAAATCCGCAGGGGCAGAACAAAATGTGCAGCACTGCATCGGCAACGGCGGACACCGCTATTATGCACAAGAAGCATGGCCGATGTTCCTGACCATGCTTCAATAAAGTATTTAATTTATGTATGTCACCTTGGTTGCTGTTCATTGACAAACACCCTGAACAGCGGCAGACATGCATTGAAAAAGCGTTTATAGGCCTTGCAATAGTCCTCGCTTTGCTGTGTGCGTTTGCAACCGCCTGCCCTGCACATGGGGTACACATTGCAGTTTTTACACCGATCGGGCACTTTCAGACTTTCTCTTAAGAAAAGTCTGGCAGTGTCCGATTTTTCCATTGTCAAAAAGTCGGTTTCTTTTATATTGCCTAAAAAATATTCATCCGTGCAATAGAAGTCGCAAGGATAGATATTGCCGTTGGCTTCGGCTACAAACTGATGCGAACAATGCCCCTTGATGCCGCACTGCTCGGTCGGATGGCCTAAATACAGCCGCACCCAGTTGTCAAACTGACGGATACTCATGTAATCATGCCGCACATAGTCCTTGACATAGAGATTGAACACTTTTATGAGAAAATCCGCATACTGCTCGGCGGTCATATACAATTCACTTTTTTCTGTTGAGTCAAACGGACGCAGACACGGAATGAACTGCAGATAGCGGAAGCCCTTGGAACGGAAATATTTATAGATCTGCTCGCCGTTGTCGGCACAAAAGCCCGTCAGCACCGTAAGAATATTGAATTCCACCTTGTGTTTTTTCAGCAGTTCGGCGGTGGTGAGGATTTTATAAAACGCATTCTGTCCGTTGGGTCTTTTGCGGAATTTGTTGCCGTCAAAGTCCCCATCGAGTGACAGCCCAACCAAAAAACGGTTTTCACGCAGAAAAACAGCCCACTCCTTGTCGAGCATTGTGCCGTTGGTTTGCATGGAATAAAAGATCGTGCTTTTTCGTACATTCAGGCGGTTAACCGTGGCAACAAAGAAACGGAAAAAGTCCAACCCCGACAGGGTCGGCTCACCGCCCTGAAAGGCAAAGGCAATGCTCTCACCGTTGGCATAATCAAGGGCTTTTCGGATGAGTATTTCAGCCGTTTCTTCCGTCATTTTGCCAAAACCCAAATGCTCGCGATGTGCGGACACATCACGGTAAAAGCAGTATTCGCAAGACAAATTGCACAGCGAGGAAGCAGGCTTGATCATCAATGAAAGTGGGGGCATGGCAATAGCTCCTTGTAAAAAGCGGAACCCGTAGGAGTTCCGCTTGCTTTTTTATTCTTCAATAATTCCGCGGCGGTTTTCCTTGAAATTGTCGGTAATTTCGTGCAGTTTTTCTTTGAACTGCTCGGCAATTTCGGGATAAACCGAGGTGCGGTTGTAGTTTTCGGCATAGTCATCGGTGAGAATATGCAGCCAGTTTTTGCGGTTTTTGTCCCAGAATGCGGAATTGTCATTCTGAATCTTTTCAAAATATTTGAATGTGAGATACTCGTTTTTGTTGAGCACGGCATGGTCATAATCGGGATACAATGCGGTGATTTCGCTCGTCGGCACGGTGTACTGAATCGCCTTGATGACTTCCCTCTTCATGTGCAGAATGGGGTGTTCTTCCGTATGCAGAACGGTGTCATTTTTGAGCAGATCTGCCATGGAAATGCCGTCAATCACACGGTCGGCGGGCAGATAATTTGCTGTGCCGCCGTTGCCTGTGATACCGCAAAGCTCAACAAGAGTAGGATACAGGTCCACAAGCACCGCAGAGCTGTTACGCTCGGTACCGATTTCACCCAGTGCACCGTTTGCATTGTCCCAACGGATCATGAACGGTACCTTCTGACCGCCCTCATAGGCAAGATATTTGCCGCCACGCAGGTCCGCAACCGAGCCCTCGAGTGCAGGGCCGTTGTCGCTTGTGAACACAATAATAGTGTTTTCAAGCACACCTGCTTTTTCCATTTCGTCAAAGAGAATGCCGAGATAATGGTCAAATTCCGTCACGCAGTCAACATAAGTACCCATGCCCGAGGTACCGTCAAAATCATCACCTGCATACACGGGAGCATGCGGCCACGGGGAAGCATAATACGCAAAGAACGGTGTATCGCTTGCTGCCTGTTCTGTGATCCATGCGGAAATTTCTTCATGGATCCACTCGGTTGCCTGACTCTGATCCTTGAGTTCGTCCGTGCCGTGCACAATTTCCCATTCGCCGTTTTCTTCTTTAACATGGTAGAACGGTGTCATGTCATTGACATGGTGGCTGCCGTAGAAGTAATCAAAGCCCTGATTGGTGGGAAGATATTCGCCGTAATCACCCAGATGCCACTTGCCGAAGCAGCCTGTTGCATAGCCTGCGGCTTGGAAGGTTTCAGCCATGGTGATTTCGTCACCGAGCATACCGTCGGCATTGTTGCCCATTTCAATGGAATTGAAAATGCGGGTCTGCGCAAAGGGTGTAAGAGTGTCAACGGTCGGATAAATGACATTATCAGCATAGCCTCTGTAAGGATATCTGCCGGTGAGTGCCGCAAAACGGGCAGGTGAGCAAACCGAATAAGCAGAATAAAAATTGGTAAGATTCAGTCCGTTTTCACCAATGGAGTCGATGTTGGGTGTTTCATAAATCGCCCCGTTGAGAGAAACATCCCCGTAGCCGAGGTCATCCATCATAATGAACAGCACATTGGGTGAATCTGCATTTGCATTCTTGTCCACACCGTTGAGGTAATCATCATGACCGTCCCACAAACGGGTTGTATTGGGCTTGGAACGAAGATTCATAAACAGCACATAGCACACGCTTGTGCCGAGCAGCAAAACACTCATAACACCTGCCAGTGCCATTTTGACAGCGTTTTTGTTGAAGCTCTTCTTTGCAACAAAGAACAGTCCCCACAGGGAAATTGCTGTCGGCAAAACAAGCAGAATGTTACCGAGCAGACGGGTAAAGAAATTGCCTTCGCCCGTCAAAAGCGGATGGTCAGCCGAGGCGAAGCCTGCCAGCCCCGATGTAAACGCACCGAAGCCTGCATCAGCACCCCATATAATGTAATAGACAACCACACCGATGCTTGCCGCAGCATACGCAAACACCATCGGAGCATACACTTTTTTCTTGAAGATAAGGCTCAGTGTAATCACCGCCGCCATGATACAGTTGAACGCAACGCAGACCACCGCAATGATGTTGAGTCTGCCGATGAGCAGCGCAAGCGCAAGTGCAATACCGATACACATAAGTATCAGCGGAAATACCTTTTTTCCGGTGTCAAGCTCGATTTTCTTTTTCATAACACACCCTCCTGTTCTTTCTTCATTATATAATACCTATAGATTTTGTCAAGGGCAGAACAGCTGCGCCGCACCGCGCAAGGCTTCTTCCGAAAAGGACGGAATGCGTCCGAGCCCGTCGGGGCCGACATTCAAAAGGTAATTGATGCCCATGTCGTTGAGTTTTTTTCTGCGTTGTGCGATTTCGGCGGCGGTGATCCAATTCTGATCATAATATTTATACCCCCATGAGGAGTTGAGCGTGCCTGCGGTTTCATACAGGCCGTATGGCGAATATTTCATACCATCCAGAGAATTGGGGTCGGCATTTTCATCCACCGCAAAAGAGGTCGGGTATTCATTGTCACCCAAGGAAACATAGTCATACGCACCGTTGCCGATGCGGGAGTTGATCAGGCAATCGGGCTGATGCTCTTTAACAAGATGATTCAACTCCAGGCTTTGCTCCTTTGTGATGGTGTGCGGCACATCGAACCACAAAAGGCACAGCTCACCGTAATTTTTGAGCAATTCCTTGACCTGCGGTTTGATTTTTTCATTGAAACAAACGGAAAAATCTTTTTTTGCACGGTCGGGAAAATCCCAGCTGTTGTCCCACGAAACACCCGAGCAACCTGCAAAGTTATCATATCCGCCGCCGTGGGGATGGTGCCAGTCAAGCTCCTGCGAATAATAAAGTCCGAATTTAAGACCGTGCTTGTAACATGCTTCGGCAAATTCGGCGGTGACATCCCTGCCGAACGGGGTGGCATCGACCACATTGTAAGCATCTGCATCCGACTTGAACATGGCAAAGCCGTCATGATGCTTGGATGTAAACACAAAATACTGCATACCGCAGTCCTTGGCAAGACGGATCACGGCATCGGCATCAAAATAAATCGGATTGAAAACCCCTGCCAGCCTTTCATATTCGGCATTGGGAATGGCAAGCCAGCTCTGAATCCATTCCGCATAATCGCGCACGCGGCGACCCTTGTATTCACCGCCGAGCACGGAATAAAGCCCCCAGTGCATCATCATGCCGTATTGCGCCGCCTTGAACCATTCTCTGTTGTTCATGATTCTCACTCCTTGTAAAAGCTGCTTTTATTATGACACAGTTTGCAGTTGCAGTCAACAAAAAAACCGCCTGCAACAGGCGGTTAAATATCATTCAATATTTGGTTATACAAATGCGTAATTCTGAATGGCTTTGCGGAAAACCTCGGTGTTGATAAGGAACAGCTGTCTGCCGAATTCGGCAACCGAAGCATCATTCTTTT
>JAZNCO010000102.1:0-1536 GCA_045587645.1 Acutalibacteraceae bacterium
AGGCTCAAAGAGAGTCGGCGGCAGAAGCTCCAACACCAAGGGCAGCGACAATGTTATTTCCAACGGTTCAGGTATTGCAGTTGCAGACGGTCAGTGCATGATTATCGTTGAGCAGGGTAAGGTTGTTGAGGTTTGCGCAGAGCCCGGCGAATTCACCTACGATTCTTCAACAGAGCCCAGTATTTTCTCATTCAAGCTCGGCGATACAATCAAGGAAACCTTCAAGCTTGTAGGTAAAAGATTTACATACGGCGGCGACACAGGCAAGGACCAGAGAGTATATTATTTCAACACAAAGGAAATTCTTGATAACAAATTCGGCACACCCAATCCCTTTATGTTTGAGGTCGCCAACAAAAGACTCAATATGTACCGTTCCGTTCAGGTAAGATGCAACGGTATTTATTCCTACAGAATTACAGATCCTCTTCTTTTCTACACAAAGATTGCAGGTAATGTAGGCGATGAATACAGAAGAGAAGAAATCGACAATCAGCTCAAAACAGAGTTCATTTCGGCTCTTCAGCCCGCATTTGCAATGCTCACAGAGCTTGAACTCCGCCCTGCACAGATTCCCGCACACACAACAGAGCTTAAGGATGCGCTCAACAAGGCACTTGCTGTTGAATGGACACAGCGCAGAGGTATTTCCGTTGAATCCATCGCACTTAATCCGATTACCCTCACCGAAGAGGATATGAAGAAGATTAATCAGATGGAAGATGCCGCAACAATGGGCTCAAATCCGTTTATGATGGCAGGCAGAATGGCTGATGCAAGAGCGAATGCAATGGAAGCTGCAGCAGCAAACGAAAACGGAGCAATGATGGGCTTTATGGGTATGAACATGGCAGCAAATGCAGGCGGAAACTTTGATCCGATGGCACTGTATAATGCAGGTGTTCAGCAACAGCAGATGGCACAGCAGCAGGCTCAGGCAAACACACCTGCACCTGCACAGGCAGCTCCCGCAGCACCCGCAAACGGCTGGAAATGTGCTTGCGGAGCAACGGTAAGCGGTAATTTCTGCACAGAATGCGGAGCAAAGAAACCTGCCGAAGAAGGCTGGACCTGTTCCTGCGGTGCAGTAAACAAAGGCAAATTCTGCCCCAACTGCGGCGGCAAGAAGCCTGAAGGCGCACCTCTTTATCAATGTGACAAATGCGGCTGGAAACCCGAAGACCCCCACAATCCTCCCAAGTTCTGCCCCGAATGCGGTGACATCTTCAACGAAAGCGATGCTAAATAATTAAATTGTAATAAATATTTATTTTAAAAGGAGAAAATTATTATGGGACTTTTTGATAAGAAATTTTGTGACATCTGCGGCGAAAAAATAGGACTTCTCGGCAACAGAAAGCTTGAAGACGGCAATATGTGTAAGGATTGCGCAAAGAAGCTTTCACCCTTCTTCAGCGACAGAAGAAGCTCAACAATCGACGAAATCAAGCAGCAGCTTGCTTACAGAGAGCAGAACAAGGTTGCTCTTAAGTCTTTCAGACCTAATCTTACTTTCGGTGACGGCAAGAAGATTTA
>JAZNCO010000103.1:0-32962 GCA_045587645.1 Acutalibacteraceae bacterium
CGAAGATTTTTTACAGTGAGGATTTTTGACGAGACAAGGCACAAAACGCAGAAAATCCTTTGTGGATTTTCGAGGATTTTAACGAAGTATCGGCGGAAATCTGCCTGTAAAAAACGGGTTCGGATTATACCCGTCACCCTATGCTTAATTTGTGATTTTTACTCACACTTTTGATAACTTTTTCCACACATCGACTATGACTCTTTCAAACTTTTTGCTGAGGTTACTTTCAAGTCTTTCCATAAAGGGAATCAGCGTTAATGTATCACTACTTTCGCTTGATATATCCCATTGCCACTATGTACGAAACCATGCTTGACTGTTTTGGAAATATTTTTGTGTCAATCACGGCCCCCTCCACATGATTGGCTACTCCTCACTAAAACATAATTCATCTGTTTCAAAAATACCCACATTTCCGTGAAGAACCTAAAAAGTAAGCCCCCTGCATCATGCTGATGCAGGGGGCTTGCGTTATGTGGTTGTGAATTCAAATCATCAGGTAATGATGAAGAGAGTAGTAAAGAACTTGATCAATCTCTGGAAGAATGCTTTCAGTCTTCCGAAGAAGGAATCATCAACAGGTTCATTACCTTCAGTTTCACCGGTGGAAAGATTTGTGGAAACATATTCAGCAACAATGATCATATCACCGGAAACATTGCTGAAGTCTGCAGACCAGCCCTTGAATTCATAGCTGTACTTATCATCAGCTGCTCTGACAGGAGCTTCAGGAGCCGTTGCAGCACCGCCGTAAACAACATACTGAACATCAATTTCTCTGCCGTCATAATCACGGAAGATAACAGTGTAAGTATTTACTGCGTATGTTACGGTAAGTTCGGTATCTGCTGTAATTGTGCCGCTTACATAAGGACTGCTTGCGGTGTAACCGTCAACAACTGCAGATTTTACATTGTAAGCATAACCGTATTCAAGGTTTGCAACATAATCATCAGCAGCTTTCGTGCCGTCAGCATATTCATAGTGAATGGTCAATGTATGGGTATCGATACCGTAAACAACATCGATTTCAATATTTTCATTACCCATAATGCCTTCTACAACAGCCTGACTCGGTGTATAGCCGTAAACGGGATTGCCGTACTTGTCTACAAGATCAGGGCTTGCAATAGAGTAAGCAGTGCCATAAGGAAGGGTTTGTGTGACCGATTCAGCAGCAGCCTTACGGTTTGCATAAATGTAGTTGACTGTTAATTTGTAAGAAGCAATAGAATATGTGATAGTTGCCTTAACATCATCAGTACCCATTGTGCCGCTTACGGTGACAGTAGACGGATTGTAACCGATAACTTCAGGAGACTTGATATTATAAGTCTGACCGAAGCGATAGGAATCTTCAAATGTAGCAGGTGCTTCAACACCATCGGGAGTTACATATTCAATTGTAACCTTATGAGAATCAAGCAGATAATAAATCTGAATTGTGGTGCTACCATCGGCAGCGACAACTGCTGTGGTTGCTTCAACACCATCTACAAGAGCCTTTTCAAAATGGAACTGACCTTCGGCATGCTTGATAATATTACTATTCTTATCAGCTACCTCAGCACTAATATCAATTGTACTGTCAGCTGCATACGAAATGTTTTGCTTTGCGATCAGAAGATATTCATCGCTCCATGTATCCTGACGATAATGTTCAACATAAACATTAACTTCAACAGCAGTCCATGCGGCAGTCAGTACAACATTACCGTACATTCCCTTGCCGATTTCAAGCTCGCTGCGGGTGTATGCATCCTGCCAGTTATTGTCACCCTCTGCTGCAACTGTCCAGCCTGCAAAGATATAGCCTGCCTTTGTGGGCTGCGGAAGAATGATCGGGGTTTCAGCTGTATAAGTATCTTCATTGAAGTAGTAAGAACCGGGCATTGTGCCGCCGTTTACATCGTATGCAAAGGTGTAGGTCTTTGCTGTCCATGTTGCAGAGATTGTCACATTACCGTACTTACCATCCAATTCAGTAGCGGAAACGATATCAGCCTGTGTCCAGTTACCGACAACACTATTGAGATTCCAACCATTGAATGTGTATGCATCTCTTTCAGCATTTTCAGGAATTTTGACAGTATCTTCGATTGTATATTCGATAACCTGTGCCTCACTGCCATCCTTCATGTCAACTGTAAAGGTGTAAACAACAGGAGTGACAACTGCTTTGATTTCAACATCTTCCATCGGCATGGTGAAGGAAACGGTTGTTCCGTCAGCTTCAACGCCGGTCCAGGATGCGAGCTCATAATGCTCATCAATGCTGATTTCTGCATTAACAGTTGCGCCGAAGTAATATTCACCTTCACCGGATACAACCTGTGCACCGTTACCTTCGATTTTTACGGTAACCTTATACTTATTACGAGCATAATAAGCTTTCAGAACGGTGGAACCATCGTTAGCGATGACTGCTTCAACAACACTGTTTGCAGTGTCAAGAGAATAACCAGCGGTTTCAACTGCGGTATACTTTACTGTTTCACCAACATAACCTGTGATGGGTTCAGAGACAGAAGCTTCACCGTAGATACCATTTTCATCCATGAAATAGGTTTCAACTGTGTAAGTGGACTGCGTTGCACTCCATACTGCCTTCAGTGTAGCATTACCATACATTGCGGAGATTTCGCTCTTGATAACATCACCGACAGCCCAGTTGCCTTCAGCTGATACGACTTCCCAACCAACAAAGTAATTGTCAGCAAGTTCAGACTCGGGAAGAGTCAGGGTGTCTTCAATGTCATAAGTGACAGATTCAACTGTAGAGCCACCGTTGGCATCAAATGTAATGGTATACGGAATGGCTTCAAATTCTGCTTTGTAGGAGAGATCTGCATTGGGCATTACAGTGTCAATTGCAGGTGTCCAACCGGTAAATACATAACCGGTAACTTCGGGATCAGCAGGCTTTTCGATTGTCTGACCAACCTTATAGTCAACCGTGGTTACTTCATCAAATACCTTGTAGGAAACAGTGTATTTTGCAAGGTAGTAATAGTAATCAACAACGGTGGTGCCGTCACCGGCAATGGTCAACACGGAAGCCTCGGGGGTGACATAATTTTCAACATCAACAGGTGCTTCAACAACAGCATCCGTATCGCCAACGAGCTCCTTGACTGTAGGTTCACCAAATGTACCATCTACATTTTCGAAATAAGAATTTTCAATGTACTTAGTATTCTGGTTAGGAACATAGGTTGCATACAGGGTTACATCACCGTAATACTTATCTGCTTCAAGTTTTGCACCGGAAGCGAAAGTTCCTGCATTCCAACCGTCAACAGCTTCCTTCATTGTCCAATAAACATTGTAGCCAACCTTAGAAATCTCGGGAAGAGTCAGCTCATCATAGATGTAATACTTTACAGGTGCAAAACCTTCACCTTCAACATTCTTATAAGTCAGAGTGTAAGGTCTTGCCTCCATGGTTGCAGTGTAAACAAGGTTTTCTGCACCCATGACATCGGCAATTTCAAGAGCCTCATTGTCAGCATCCACGCCCCAGTTTCTGAAGATATAACCATTCGCAACGGGCTTTGCAGGTTCTGCAATTGCAGCACCGAACTTGTAGGACGCTTCGACATATTTCTTGTCGAGAACCATAAAGGTTACGGTATAGACCTTGCGGTTATACTTATATTCGACAACCGTCGATCCGTCACCGGCAATGGTTTTGTTAACCTCATCAGAAGGAACAAACTCAAATCCTTCGATTTCTTCGGGACCTTCAACAAGAGTTGCGGTAGTACCGGTCTTGCTCTGGGTGTCGATGAGGGTATATTCATCATTTTCTATATTCTGTGTGTAGATCTTAACGGTATAAACGGTATCGTCTCTTGCAATCAGTTCTGCGGAAACAATGATATTACCATACTTACCGGTGTATTCACCGGGTTCGTAGTTGCCTGCGGTCCAGTTGCCTTCATCTGCATCCAGTACCCAGAACAGATCATAACCGTCCTTACCTGCAAGGGTCTTGAAGTTTACGGTCGATTCAGCAGTATAAGTAATGACTTCGTCTTCTGCACCGTCAGCCTTGAATGTAATGGTGTATTCATTTGCCTTGGAGGTTACGCTGAGGTTGACATCAGCAAGACCGATTTCAACTTCAATGGTATCACCTGCAACAGTGTTTTCACCATTTGTCCAACCAACGATTGAATAACCGCCGTTGGCTGCTGCAATCAGGGTTACTTTTTCTTCATAATAGTAAGTGCCTTCACCGGAAACAGATGCAATATTGGCATCCTTTTCAACGGTAATGGTGTACTGATTTCTTGCATAGTACTTCTTGAGAGTCAGACCGCCTTCTACAACGACTTCGCCTTCAAGAACACTGTTTTCAGCATCCAATGTGAAGCCTTCAACAGCTTCCGCTGTAATGGTTGCAGTTTCACCGGGGAACTTGCCGGGCACGTCAACAGAATCAGTCATTACATATTCACCGTTGGTGTTCATGTAGTAAGTTTCAACGGTATAGGTTGTGGAATCATCAAATACAGCTGTCAGACGAAGGTCGTTGTTCTTTGCAGTGTAAGTACCGGGATCAAGTGTTTCAACACCCCAGCCTTCTGCCTGCCAATGAACGAACTTGCTGTATTCCTTGGTGGGTTCGGGAATGGTAATTTCTTCACCTTCCATGAAAGTAAAGGAATCAATAACCGAATCGCCGGTGTTTACGAAGACAACCTTGTATTCTCTGTTCCAGGTAGCAGTATAGGTTCTGTCACCCATGCTGCCCTTTGGGATCACGATTGTCTTTGCAGCGCTGTCAAGACCTGTGCCGGTCCAGCCTGCAAATACATGGCCGTTGATTTCAGGTTCGCCGATTGTAATATCTTCAGATTCAATTGTATAGGTTGTTGCAAAACCGTGATTGGGATATACACTTGCATAAGAAATGGTGTATACAATCGGAGTTGCGGTTACGGTGATTTCAACGTTACCAACAATTGCAGAACCGTAAACGGTAAGGGTTGCGGTTGAACGGTCTGCATTGGTTGCATAAACATAGTTTGCTCTGTAAGCCGGTTCACCGTCGATGAGAACGGTAACCTTGGAGCCAAGCTCATAACCGGGATCAACGGAAATATTTGCGGTATAGTTCTTGCCGGTCTCAATAGATTCGTCACCGACATATGTTACGGTTGCAGGCTTGTTGACAGTAAGAGTAAATGCCTTTGCATTCCAATTAGCAACAAATTCTGCATTGCCGCTCATGCCGACAAGAGAATCGCCTGCTGCATATTTCTGATCAACAACCCAATCGTTTGCAGCCGGGTCATCAGCGCCTGCCGAGCTGGCAACACAGGTCCAACCGTCAAATTCATAACCGGGACGGGTAGCAGTCGGAAGTACTGCTGTTGCGCCGATGGGTCTTGCTACATTACCGCTGACAGCGTAGATCATGGTTTCGACCTTGTTGCCGCCGTCGGCATCAAATACAAGGGTAAAGTAGCTGTCTCTGTACATAGCCTTCAGGGTGACATCACCGTACATGCCGGAAACTTCCTGTTCACCTGCATATGTGTCAGCCCAGTTGCCGTCCGGGGAACTTACATCCCAACCGACAAATACTGCACCTTCCTTGGAAGCAGTTTGCAGAGTAAGGGTATCCTCAGCGGTGTAAGTGCCGGTAGAAATGACAGAGTCATCATCATTGACATAGGTAATGGTGTAGGTGTTGGCGATCCATTTTGCGGTGAGTGCGATATCACCATACATTGTATTGGTAATAATAGCATCCGTTGTATTGATTTCGCCGTCCGTACAATTCTCAAGCCAGTTGTTTTCTCTTGTACCGACAACCTCAATTTTCCAACCGTCGAAGGTATAACCTGCTTTTTCAGCAGTCTTGAATGTGAAATCATCACCGTAATTATATTCGAGGACAGTGCCGTCTTCATAAGTGATGGTGTAGCTTTCGTGCTGTGCGGTTGCCTTGAGTGCAACATCTGCAGTTACCGCAAAGGAGTATTCAGCATCCGTGGAAACAACATTACCGCCTGCATCCACCCATGCGACAAATGCATAACCGGGGGCACAGCTTGCTTTTACGGTTGCAACGGATTCATAACGATAATCGCCTGCACCGGTCACAGCAGTGACACCATCAGAGGTTTCAAGTGTGACTGCATAGTCAACACGGTCATAATAAAGCATAATGACACGGCTGCCGTCGGGAAGAACGGTTGTTTTGGCTGGAACAGCTTCGCCGTTTGCTTCGGCGCGGTTATATGCGTAACCATAGATGTCGGCTTCAACAAGAGCAGTGATATCGATTTCGGCGTCAGCAGTGCCTCTGACGATCTTGGACTTATACTGATCATATCCGGTTGCATCCGCATTCTGCAGCATTTGATAAACAGAATATCTGATATCGGTCTTTGCTGCCCACAGTGCCTTCATGGTAACATTACCGCTGTTGCCAAGCAGCTTTGTGCCGGCTTCAAACTTGTCTCCGGCAACCCATGTGCCGACTGTTTCAACAACTTCCCACGCAACAAAGTCATAACCGACTCTGGAGGGAGTACCGAGCTTGGCTTTCTTGTTTTCTGCATCATACTGCAATGCAGTCATTTCGTTACCACCGTTTGTATCATAGGTAACTTTGTAAGAGGTGGGAGCCCATACAGCGTAGAGTGTTGCATCCACATTGGTGGTGTAGGTGCCGCCGGGCTGAACAACAGCATCCGCACCCTTCTTATCAGCCCAACCGAGGAACTCATAGCCTTCACGGGTGGGAATGGTTGCAGGGATTGCAAAGTCTTTTGATTCCCTCTTGTTTGCAGCAGAGATGTACTGACTTGCAGTCATTGCAGCAGGTGCACCGGATGCATCTTCATGACTGTTATCAAAGGTGACAGTCAGATCGTCACGGCTGTAAACTGCATAGTAACGATTTGTTGCAAGAACGGTAGCAGCATCATAAGTAAGCGTAGAGCCGAGGGAGATCGTCGGAGCGGCAGGCTGATCGTCTGCACGGAAGCCGAGGAGTGTGAATTCGCCCTTTTTGGTAACCGTTTTAAAATCTTCAAGCATGGGAACGGTTACGCTCTTTGTTGTATCATTATTATAAAAGAAGATATTCTCAATGGAGGATGTTGCAGAGCCGGCTGTGGTCAGATAAGTAAACTGAACCTTGACAGCCTTTTCAAAAATGGCGTAAACCTTGGTATTATAGGTTACCGTGAGGTTCTGAGAACCGGTGGTTGCATTGGGGTCAGTGTTCCAACCCTTGAATGCATAACCTTCCCTGGTTGCCTTGTACTTGGTGTAAACATCATAAAGACCGGAATTGTCGATACCGACAACGATTGCATCGTAAGCAACATTGCATACGCCGCCGTTGGTTGCAGCATCCAGATACAGATAGGTAGCAAGACCCATTGCTGCATATTCGGAATCATATTCTGCATTAGTTGCAGCAGGATTGCCGAGCTTCAGGGCATCCGCTTTCAGTGCTGCATAAAATGTATTCCATGTGTCAGCCGTATAATTTTCTTTTGCAATAGTAGCGCCAAACTGAACAGCGGAACGCAGACCGGATTTATTGAGACCTGTAACTTCAATGTTAACAAAGTCATTGTTCCATGATGTTGCGGTAATTGTTTTGCCAACCATACCTTCAGCAGCGCCTTTGATACGGTAATTTAATGCACCGACACCGGAGATCGCTTTATTCCAAACTTGCTGATTCACCTTGATACCGCAGCTTGTATCCGAATTGCCGGACCAAAGAATTGTACCACTGTCATTCCAGTCGCCGGTATACTGAGAACTGCCGCGATCTGTACCGTTGTAGTAACTGGAACCGTTGCGCCATCCGTAATCAGCAACATACCATCTGTTGTGGTTGTCGCCATTGGTTGTCGCATTTTCTTTGTCCGTAATCATAAAACTGACACGGAAGTTCGGAATCTGATTAAAGTTGGAATAACGGCTGGTATCAACAGAAAGCAAAGCGGTGGGGCTGATCGTGTTTGCACGAGCATGATAATTTGTACCGCTTTCGGATATGGACTGATAGGAAATAGTAGGACTTAAACCGTTGCTACCTTCCTGAATCCAGTTCGTGGTCGGGTCATTATTTGCAGGAGACTTCAGATTACCAAGCATCGGCAGGAAGTTAGAAGTCTGCACATAATAACCGTTAGGTGCAGAACCTGCAGTATAACCGTGAACACCTTGTACCCAAAGAATGGAACTGGTGTAAACATTATGCCAGGCACCGACAGCTCTTGCCGCTGCACCGACCGGCTGATACCAGGGCGCATAAGCAACGGTGTAAGCATAGTGGGTCTGTGTTTTGCCGTTGACATCAAATACAAATGTCCACTCAATCAAAGCTGTGTTACCTGCAGATACTCCTGCACCGAGAGTGATGGCACCTGTAACCGTCGTAGCAGATGATCCGAACGTCGTTCCGACAAGCCCTGTAATGGAAGCAGGCAGTGTCACATTGGTCGATGTTTTTGCACTGACGGATGTCAGTTTTGCACCGGGATACTTAATTGAAATGGAAGCAGTAGTATCCGGTGAGGTCGTAGCAGCCTTGACAGAACCGTCTGCATTGTTGTTGACATAATATTGTCCCGTGGTGCTTGACCCCGTGCTCGGTGTCAGATAAATCGTTTCGGGAACGATAATCTTGATATCACTTGCAGCGGCGGCGGCATCGGGAACGATGTCGTCAAAAATGGCAAGCCAAGGACTGACCCCTGCTGCAAGCAGCATAGGCAAAACCATGGCAAGACAAAGAACCACTGAAAGCAATTTCTTCGTCAGTCTTTTTGCGTTTGTCATTGTACAACACTCCTTTTCTATTCCATGGCAGACTTATCCCATAGAATTACAGATACTTATATTATACTGATTTACAGAAAAATGTCAAGAAAACATCATTTTACAAGACATGTAATAATCACCAAAGTTTAAGAAAAATTTTTTTTGATTTTGCACAAAAGCAAATTGAAGAATACGGGAAATACAAAATACATTCAAACAAAAAAGGTGACTTGACTTCACAAAAAACGGGTGTATAATAATAATGATATTATTATTAGAAAATGAAGGTGTTTTACTATGTCTGAATGCTCTCATGATTGTTCCAACTGCTCGGCTAAATGCAGCTCGCGTGAGCAGGCTTCGAGCTTTTTGGCTCCGATGAACGAACATTCCAATATCAAAAAGGTGATCGGTATCGTCAGCGGCAAGGGCGGTGTCGGCAAATCCATGGTCACTTCCCTGCTTGCCGTTGAAGCACAAAGACGAGGCTTCAAGGTCGGCATTCTCGATGCGGATATTACGGGACCGTCCATCCCCAAAAGCTTCGGCATTACCGAACGCGCCACCGGCAGCGATCTCGGAATCTTCCCGGTGCTTACAAAAACAGGCATCGAAATTATGTCCGTCAATCTGCTTCTTGAGGATGCAGGTGCTCCCGTTGTCTGGAGAGGTCCCGTTATTGCAGGCACGGTCAAGCAGTTCTGGACGGATGTGGTCTGGAATGAGCTTGATTATCTGTTCATTGATATGCCTCCCGGAACGGGCGATGTACCGCTGACGGTATTTCAGTCCATTCCGCTGGACGGTATTGTTGTGGTTACAAGTCCGCAGGATCTGGTTTCCATGATCGTTGAAAAGGCGGTGCGCATGGCAGGACTTATGAATATCCCCGTGTTGGGCATTGTTGAAAATTTCTCTTACTTTGTCTGTCCCGATTGCAACAAGAAGCACTATATTTACGGTGAAAGCAAATTGACTGAAATTGCCGCAAAGTTCAACATCCCTGCAACAGTTCAAACTCCCATCAATCCCAAGCTTGCAGAGGGCTGTGATGCAGGTATGGCTGAGCTTGCGGATACGGAAATGCTGCAGGCATTCGCAGATGCAATCATCGGAAAATAAACAAAGAAAGGGTGCAAGAGCATGAAAATTATTATCTATAATGAAAATGTAATGCAAAATCTCCCTGCACACAAAAAAGCTTATGCAAACGGCTTGCACAATGAACTGAAATCCATTTTTGAGAAGGAGCATGATGTTACCTGCGTAACACTTGCTGATATCGAAACCGGATTGAGCAAGGAAGAGCTTGACAAAACGGATGTACTCATCTGGTGGGGGCACATTGCGCATGACAAGGTACCCGATGCTATCAATGAATATGTCTGCAAACGAGTCACTGAGGGCATGGGTGCTATTTTTCTGCATTCGGCACATTTTTCCAAGCCGTTCACAACACTTTGCGGTACGCCCTGTTCCCTGCGGTGGCGCGAAGCCAATGAAGCAGAGCGTGTCTGGACAACCGATCCGTTCCATCCGATTGCGCAGGGTGTTGAACAGGGATTCCGCCTTGATCACGAAGAAATGTACGGCGAACATTTTTACATTCCGACACCCGACAGTGTTGTGTTTACGGGTTGGTTTGAAGGCGGAGAAGTCTTCCGTTCAGGATGTTGCTTCCACAAGGACAACGGAAGATTCTTCTATTTCCAGCCCGGTCATGAAACATTCCCCATTTACAAAAATGAGAATGTGCGCCTGATTCTGAAAAATGCTGTCAACTGGGTTGCAAAAGTCGGTCCTGACAAATCTGATTTTATCGGCAATGACAAGTGTCTGCACCCGATCAAGCCCCCTGAAAAATTCAAACGCAACAGATTTTTATACAAAGAAATCGAAAATAAAGAATAATATCAAAAACGGAACATCGCAATCAGGCGGTGTTCCGTTTTCAGTTTAAAGTTATTGTTCTTCACGGAAACAAAGGGCGAATATTGCAATTAAAAGCAATGTTTAAATTATGGTTTAGTGGGGAGTTGGGGAGTCAATCACGGGGACGGCTACTGTGATTGCCGAACAATTATTCAAGGGCAATCGCAGTACTGTCCCCTGATTTACGATTCGCACAAACTTAATTTCATAAAAATCTCCGCAAATCAGAGGACGGTTCTATGATTGACTGTTTTGGATATATTATATTAGTCAATCACAGAAGCCGTCCCCGTGATTGGCTGCTTTGCCGCTAAACCATAATTTATCTGTTACAAAATCCCCACATTTCCGTGAAGAAACAGTTATTTTGCCGTAATCAATGAAAGCTCATCTGCAGTCAACACTTTACATTCACCCGGTTGTAAGGACGGATCCAACGGCAGTTTTCCCATTTGTGTACGATGCAGGGCAAGAACGGGATTTCCCTGTTTTGCAAACATGCGCTTGATCTGATGATACCTGCCCTCCATCAGCACAACACAGTAGATATTCTCCTTTTCATTGATTGACTGCACCGTGACAGGAAGCAGTTTTTCATCATCCAAAACGGGGCCGTCCGCAAGTTCCGCAATTTCCGAGTCTGTCACAGCCCTTGTAAGGGTCACATGATAGGTTTTAGGAACATGCTTACCTGGTGCCAATATGCGGTGCGCAAAATCACCGTCATCCGTAATGAGCACAAAGCCCGTTGTATCCTTGTCGAGTCGTCCTGCCGGGAACAAGCCTTTTCTTCTGATATCAGCCGGAACAAGATCCACAACCGTCTTTTCATTCGGATCTTTAGAAGCGGACACAACACCGGCAGGCTTATGCAACATAATATAGACATATTTCTGATATACAACCTGCTGACCGCTGACGATTACAACATCAGCAGACGGATTCACTTTTGTATCCGCACTTTTACAGACCTTGCCGTTGACAAGCACCTGCGAATCACGCAATTTCTTTTTTGCATCGCTGCGCGACAGCAAAAGTGTCTGCGACAGCAATTTATCAATCCGAATCAATTCCATATTGTACTTCCCTGTTAATTTGCAAGATAATCAAAGCCGTGCATAAAACCGTCCAATTCAACCGAGCAGATATCACCGCCGATGATAATTCCCTGACACACAAGCAAGGTCGCCTGCACATAGGCTTCACTTTGTGCATAGCCGGGATAATTGGTGACAGCATAAACCCATTTTTTCACGCTTCTGCCTGCATACGGCAAAAGATCAAAGCCCTGCGCCAATTGAATTGCATTGTAATTGTTATAGACATCACCGAATTGTGCAGGAATAAAAACCTCCTGCACGCAGACGGGATCATCCTGCACGATCCATCCGAATTGCGCAAGATACTGAATTCTTTCTTCCTGCGTTTCACCGCGAGGATATACCGAGCCGTTCACTGCGGTATCACGGGTAAGACCGTTCACGGTCAGAACGATCAGCAAAATCAGCGCACCTGCAAAAACAAACATTAAAAATCTGTATTTTGCTGACTTCAAAGAAAAACAAAACATAAATTGAACACCTCACATCATAATGATATGAGGTGTTATTGAAAACTATGTTCAATTAAATATCGTCAGCTGCTCTCTTAGCTGCAGAACTTTCAAGCTGCTGCTGAACAATATGAATCTTGTTGAGGCTGTTGTTGAAATTGTTGACACCCTCAATAAGAATACCCTTTGTATCACCAATGATGGTATCCACAAAATTGCTTGCACCGTTGCGAAGATCCGAAGACCACTTCTGTGCATTGTTAACGATTTCGGAATAGTTTTCCTTTGCTTTTTCAATGATGTCAGAAGCCTGCGAACGAGCATCGGCAACGATTTGTGTAGCTTCTGCTTCAGCAGCAGCTGTCAGCTGTGAAGCATGCTCGTGTGCCATTTTTGTGATGCTTGTTTCTTCAACCATCTGCTGTGCAATCACTTCAGCCTGCTTGATCTGTGCAGCTGCCTTGGACTGTGCCTTATCAAGAATCATTTTACGTTCAGCCGCAATCTTTCTTGCCTGCTTGACTTCTTCGGGCATTTCAAGACGAATGTCTTCAAGAAGGCGACGGATAGAGTCGGAGTCAACCTTCACCTTTCCCGATCCCATTAAAGACGGCTTACCGTCATCAAGTAAATCCTCAATCTGGCTCAGCAAATCCTCTACGCTCATAATTCATTCATCCTTCCGTTATTATAGCTTTCTTTTTTATATCTTCTATTATCGCTTCGGGTACAAATGCGCTGATGTCACCACCGTAACTGCACACTTCACGCACCAAAGACGAGCTTAAGAACATGTATTCGGCACTGGTCACAAAAAACATGGTATCGACCTGCGGTGCCAATCGCTTATTTGTGAGTGCCTGCTGGAATTCATCTTCATAATCAGAAACGGCTCGCAGTCCCTTGACAACTGCAACAGCACCGATTTTCTGCACATAGTCCGCCAACAAACCGCTGTGGAAATCGACCTCCACATTCGGCAGATGCGCAACACTTTTCCTGATCAGCTCTACCCTTTCATTGGGAGCAAAAAGACCGGTGTTGCGTTTTTTGCTGTTGTACATAACCGTTACAACAACCTTATCAAACACTTTGGAAGCACGGGTAATAACATCCACATGACCCAAAGTAATAGGATCAAAGCTACCGGGACAAACAGCAATTTTCTGCATAAGAATGACCTCTCATTCTGATTTGCATCTGTAGATTGTTACCTTGGTGTGAGAATAATTACGAACGCGGTCGATCGTAAAATCTCCTGCCTGCTCGGGTAACTCCTCTTTCAGATCCGATTCACAGACGATGATTCCGCCCGGTGTCACATGATCTGCAACATACGGCAAAACCTTGTCGATCCATTTTTGTCCGTACGGAGGATCCAGAAAAACAATACCAAAGCTCTGCATACAGGATTTTATATAACTCAACGCATCACCTGCAATGAGCTTTGACTGCGCCTGAAAACCGCATGCGGCAATGTTTGTCTGAATGGCATGCTGCGATTTTCTTGCACTGTCCACAAAAACACAGGATGCAGCACCACGGCTCAAAGCTTCAATGCCGAGCTGCCCTGAGCCTGCAAACAGATCCAAAACATCTCTGCCTTCAATCTCAAACTGAACGGCACTGAACAGACCTTCTTTGACCTTGTCAAGAGTCGGCCTGACTTCCATTCCTTCGGGTGTAACAAGTTTTCGTCCTCTCGCAGAACCGGTTATAACTCGCAATTGAACTCTCCGTCCATAAATAATAATTTACTTTTTTATTATTACACAAAAGAATACACTTTGTCAACCGTAATTTTTTACAATATTGTATATATCATCGCTTTTTTCTGCAAATAATGATATTCCGACTGACTCTAATTGTTTTCTTGTTCTGAATCCCCATATGACGCCAATCGCAGTAAGTCCTGCATTCTGCGCAGTATATGCATCCGCTTCAGAATCACCGACATACAGCGTTTCTTCAGGATTCACATTCATTTCTGTCAAAAGATCGTCAATTACAGCACGATCGGGCTTTAAGGGTCGTTCACTGTTATCCCCTTTGACACTGCACAAAAGAGAACCGAAAAAGTGTGCACAGACTTCCTGTGCGGCAGCTTCCATTTTGTTGGTCGCGACGGCACAAAGAATACCGTCCATATTCAGTTTTTCCAGCAAGGCAACAATTCCGTCGTACGGCTTTGTTTTTACAAGGGAATTCTCCTTGTAATAAGAGGACAGCAGCGCTGTGCACTCAGCCGCAATTTCATCAGAAACATCTGCAGGCAGTGATCTGCGCATAAGCATATACAAACCGTTGCCGACAAAGGAACGGATTTCATCACGTGTCCTTTTTACATAATGATAACGGGATAAAACATAATTAACGGCATCCGCAAGATCATCCAATGTATCCGTCAATGTGCCGTCCAGATCAAAAATTACCGCTTTGATCATATCAATCATCCTCTTTTTTATGAAAATACCGATATACTGCTTCGGCGGCAGGCTTGCTGATTCCGTTCACCGCTTCAAGTGAAGCAAGATCAGCATTCTGAATTGCAGTCAATGTACCGAAATGCTTCAGCAAGGCTTTTGCTCGTTTTTCACCAATGCCTTCAATTTGTGTCAGATTGGAAGATAATGTGTTCTTTTTTCGTTTCTGACGGTGGTAGGTAATTGCAAAACGGTGTACCTCTTCCTGAATATCGGCAATCAAGGTAAACACAGCACGCTTTTCCTGAATGGAGATTTCATCTCCGCTTGTTGCAATGGCTCTTGTCCTGTGTCTGCCGTCCTTGACCATACCAAACAACGGTACTGATATGCCTTTTTCACACAGAACTGCATGTACTGCATTGATTTCACCTTTTGAACCGTCAAGCAGAATCAGATCCGGCAATCTGCCGAAGCCGTCCGACTTGTCTGCGGCTTTCAGGTATTCATCCATTCGTCTCGACAGCACCTGCGCCATGGCTGCACAGTCATCATTCTCAATTCCACGCACAGCAAATTTACGGTAGGACTTTTTATGAGGCTTGCCGTCCTTGAAAACAATCATACCGCCTACGGTTTCACTGCCTGCTGTATGGGAAATGTCATACGCTTCAATGTAAGAAGGCGCATTCGTCAAACCGAGTGTATTTCTGAGGTCCTCGAGAACACGCTGCTGTTTCTCATTCTTGCCTGTATATTTCGAGAGCTTTTCTGAGGCATTTTCACGGGCAAGCTGCATCAGCTTCAAGCCTTCCCCTTGCTTTGGAACAAAAATCTGCACCTTTTTGCCACGTTTCTCTGACAGCCATTCTTCCAGCAATTGCGAATCCGCAGGCGCAATATCAACGCTGACACGCCCGGGAATATCCTCACGGATGGTATAAAACTGTGACAGCAAACGGCTGCGATCTTCCTCATGGCTTTCCAATCTTTCAAAAATAAAGCTTTCGGAATCATAAAGTTTTCCGTCACTGTAACGCAGAACAGTCAGACATGATTTTTCATTTCCGTCGACCACCGCAAAAACATCCTGCAATCCGCTGCGAACTGCAACAACAGTCTGCTTCTGCCATGTTTTCCGAATGGATGCAATACGATCACGCAGACGGGCTGCACGCTCAAATTCGAGATTCTCCGCAGCTTCCTGCATATCCTTTTTCAGCTTGCGCATAATTTCATTGTCACCGTTCAACAATAACGCAAGCGCATTGCGATGAGATTCCATATATTCCTTCTCAACCATTTTTCCACAGCAGGGCGCCGCACATGTTTTTATGTGATAATGCAGACAAGGACGGGAATGACGGTTGATGTCCTTCGGAAAATGCTTGTTGCAGGTTGGCAGACCAAAAATTGCCTTTGCATCCTGCACTGCCTTTGACACATAACCTGTAGATGCAAAAGGACCGTAATAATCGGCTCCGTCTTCAATCTTTTGTTTTTCGGCTGAAATAGTCGGCCAACCGTCTTTGGTTACTTTTATATAACCGTACCCCTTGTCATCCTTCAGCAAAATATTGTATTTAGGATGATGCTGTTTAATAAGTGAACATTCCAGAACAAGAGCTTCAAATTCAGAGGCAACAAGAATATAATCAAAGCCATGCACATTTTCAACCATTCTGCGAACTTTGACGGTATGGTTGCTCTGCGAGCCGAAATACTGACTGACACGGTTTCGCAATGCCTTTGCCTTACCAATATAGATAATTTCACCCGATTTATTTTTCATAATATAAACACCCGGACTCAAAGGCAGCCGCATCGCCTTTTTACGCAATTCAGCAATCGTCATTCTGTGACCTCCTTTTTTTTAAAATGAAAAAATCCGCCCTGCGATGCAGAACGGTTTTTTACTGAAATCAGCAATTTATTCGGCAAAACCGGCTTCGACCATTTTAACAAGTGCTGTCAAAGCTTCATTTTCATCATTGCCGTCAGCAATGATGCGGATGTCTGTGCCACCGGTGATACCGAGAGAAAGAACACCAAGAAGACTCTTTGCGTTTGCTCTGCGTTCTTCTTTTTCAACCCAGATAGAAGATCTGAATTCGTTTGCTTTCTGAATGAAGAAGGTTGCAGGACGTGCATGCAAGCCAACCTGATTCTGAACGGTAATATCTTTATGGACCATATTTGACTCTCCCACGGCAATAATTTGATTTCTGCAATGCCAAAACAAGCATCAGAAACTCTTTGCTTGTTACATATTATAACACAAAACTTTCACTCGTCAATCACAAACCGCAGTGTTTTGAAAAAATCGTTTGATAGGCTAAAGTATGACAATTTTTACAAGCCTAATTTGTGCATTTTGACAAGCAAATTCTTACTTTTCAATCAATTTTGTCTGCTTTTTGGACCTGCAATGCGTAAGCATCAAGCATTTGTTTCTCTTTTACGGATAATTCTGCAGACTGCAATAAATCAGGTCTGCGTTCAAATGTACGCAATAATGATTGCTCACGGCGCCATTTTTCAATGTTTGCATGATGCCCCGAAAGCAACACAGCGGGTACTTCCCTGCCGTTCCATACAGCAGGCTTTGTATACTGCGGATATTCAAGCAAGGAATTATAATGGCTCTCAAGTGTATAAGCATCCTCATTGGCAAGCACACCGTCAATCATACGGGCAATGCTGTCGGCAAGCACCAAAGCAGGCAATTCGCCGCCTGTCAGCACATAATCACCGATGGAAATTTCTTCATCAACAATTTCCTCAAGCACGCGCTCATCAACGCCCTCATAGTGACCGCAAAGAATGCAGAGATTCGGCAATTTTGACAATTCAACAGCTTTTTTCTGTGTCAGAACCTCACCCTGCGGTGACATGTATACAAGATGCGGCTTTTCTCCGAGTTCTTCGCACAATGCCTTATAACAATCATAAATCGGCTGTGCCTGCATGAGCATCCCCGTGCCGCCGCCGTAAGGTGTGTCATCAACGCGGTTATGCTTATCAAGTGTGTAATCACGAATGTTGATGGCATTGATCTGCAGGATTCCGTTTTTGATAGCGCGACCCGTTATGCTTTCACAGAAAACAGCCCTGCACATTTCGGGAAACAAGGTCAGAATATCAATCCGCATCGTCAAAAATTCCTTTCATCGGACGAATGCGTATGCGGTCTGCAGCAACATCCGTTTCAATAATCACTTGTTTAATGGCCGGCAAAAGGTACTCTTTTCCGTCATTTCCGGTGATATGCCAGACATCGTTTGCACCAGTTTCGGAAACATCAGACAGAATGCCATATTCATTGCTATTATCTGCATCAAAAACATGGCAACCTATGAGTTCCTGCACAAACCAGGTTCCCTCCGGAAGTTTTGCATCGCTTCTTTTCATATAAAGAACCTTATTTTTCAATGCAGCAGCCTTTTCAACAGTGTCAACACCATCCATTTTCATAAGCACAACATTGCCGTGCACACGGGAAATAACCTTTACACAGTTGTCTCCTGATGTATCCGTATAAAGGCTTTTGAATTTGGCTGCAAAAGCAGGTGAATCCGCCCACGGATTGAAACGCAGTTCGCCTCGGACACCGTGCGTACCGACAATCTGTCCCAATTCAAGATATTCTTTAATCATAACAACCTCAAAAAAGCGGGACACTCAAGCGAATGTCCCGCATATATTCTTTTAGATTTCGGGAATTTCGACAGTGACTTCTCTGCCTGCCTTTGCAGAACGGGCAATACCGTCAATGATAGCCTGATTGTAGATAATCTGACTGGTGGGTACGGGAGAAGCGGTGCCGTTCTTGACAGCATCAATGAAGAAACGGATCTTGTTGTAGAAATTATCGTGGCTGTTTCTCTTTTCGGGCACCTTGGTTTCAACATGGGTACCTGCAACATCACGATAAATAACAAGCGGACCGCCGATGGAGCCGTTCCAGCATTCAGTGGACGGAATACGAAGACCTGCCTTGGTGCCGAGAATAATGGTATCACCGGGGGTGTCCATATTCATAGCCCAGGAAATACGGAAGTCAAGGATAATGCCGCCTTCAAGACGGACAAATGCAGCTGCGAAATCGTCAACGCTGAAAAGATCGGCATATTCGGGATGACTGGGATATGTCACGGGATCCTTGCCGAAGCAGTCATTGGTATAACCGGAAACCGTAAGGGGCTTCGGATAACCGACAGCATTGAGAACCATATCGAGAGAATAGCAGCCGATATCTGCAAGTGCACCGATGCCTGCGGTCTTGTCCTCAATAAAGGAAGTGCCATAGGGAGTCGGAATACCTCTGCGTCTGCCACCGCCGGTCTGAATGTAATAAACATCACCGAGCTCACCGGATTGAACGATTTCCTTGACCATCTTCATGTTTTCATCAAAACGGGGCTGGAAGCCGACAGAAACGATCTTGCCGCTTTCCTTTTCAGCCTTGCAGATGGCAACAGCTTCTTCAAGCGTTACACACATGGGCTTTTCGAGAAGAACATTGACACCCTTCTGCAGTGCATAAATGGTGCATTCCGCATGGGTGCGGTTATATGTACAAACGCTGACAGCATCAAGCTCTTCGTTATCAAGAAGCTCTTTATGACTTCTGTAAAGTCGGATTCCGTCGATGCCGTTTGCCTTGCAGAATTTTTCTGCCTTGCCTTCGACAAGATCAGCGGCTGCCACAATTTCAACATCGGGACACATAAGATACTTTTTGACATGCTCTTCGGCAATCCAACCGGTACCGATGATACCGACTTTCACTTTCTTTTCGGTATCAATAACAACTTCTTCAATGCTGCCTTCTTTGAAACGATCAAGAACATTATCTGCCATAGTAAATAACCTCCAACTGTTTAATAATTTAACTTATTATAGCATTACATTGTTCAAGTGTCAATATTAAAAATGATCTGCGAAATAAGTTCTTTTTTTCGGAAATGCACGCAGAAGATCGGGATTTTCGTTGACAATTTCAACACCCTGCTTGTATGAAAGTGCTTCATAGCCGCCCTCAACACCGAGCAAAACAAGCTCACTCACTGCCGCTGCATCAAGCCTGACATCATAACTGCCATCTTCTCTTCTGGTAACCTTTGCGGCACCGTTTTCATATTCCACATCAAAAATTCCGTGATTTCGCGGAATCGGATCATCCGAATAAAATGAAAACTTGCCTTTTTCGGACGGATAGTCCGCCATATTCAGAAGCTTTTCAAGTCTCAGAATTCTGACCGAGCCCATGTCACGCATTTCACGCTCGATTTCCTTTGCGGTATTCGGCAAAATATCAAAAAACGGAGACCATACGGTGAGCTGATCAACAGAAATCGTTTTGAAATTTCCGTCATAGGTTCTAATAAATGCAAGCAGATTATAAAGTGACTGCTTGTTTTCATACACAAGTTCTGAAACAAACACAGTGGAAGAAGGTCTGTCGCAACGGAAGGTAACATATCCGTCAACAGCTCCGTCCTTATTTTTCCCCATATAGGTGTAAGCAAGCTGCTCATAGGGCTTTTCCTTAAAATAGCGGTCATTGTTGCGGATAAAGGTAAGATTTCCCTTTAATGCAATCGTATTGTGAAATGCATACAGTGCTTCGGATTGTGAGCCGTCATACAATTCAACATTAAAATCGCGAGGAATGAAAGAAAGCAGAGAAAACGGCATTTCCGCCTTTACATAATGACCGGCATTCACATATCCTAATTTGCGATAAAAATAGGTTGAAAACGGATACAGAACAGAAACATCATGCATGTCGTCTTCAAAATATTTATCAAAGATCTGACGGACCGCACCGCCTCTGCGGCATTCAGGACGGGTACAAACGGCACCGATGCCGCCGCAGGTGAGCTTTTGTCCGTTGAAGGTCACTTCAAAATCTTCAACTTCCATATTTGCAGCCAGGGTCTTGTTGTCATCAAGAAATGCACCGATAAATACACCATCAGTCATTTCAAGCTCATCACCGTGCGAATAACGATAAATAAACGAAAGTGATGCTACATACTCATGCTGTTCAAGGTCATCATGTGTCAGGTTTCTTATAATCATATAAATCCCTCCCGAAAAACATATTAACATAAGCAATATTATTTTGCAATCTGTTTTTTCTTTACAGGTATAAAAGAAAAACCCGGCTGTCAAAACCGGGCTCATTGAAATTTACGGAAGCTTGCTTACATCATAACCGAGTTCATCGGGTGTGATATAAATATGTTCAAAGGTGGTGGTGCCGTCATCATGAATACGAAGCACGGAGCCGCCGTTGGTGTTACCGGTTTCATCTGCATAACTGCCGAAACCGGTTTTAAGACAATAGCTCAGGCGGATGCCGTCAAAAACAACAGAAAAGCTGTTCTTGTGGTCATGCCCTACAATGACATCCTTGGTGGAACCAAGCTCTTTCATAAGCGAGAAGAAGCCGTTGTTGACAGGAGCAGAACAAACACCCTCACCTCTGATACCGAAGCAGGTGTCGGCATATTCGGGCTTATATGCATTGGCATTCAAATCAAATGCAGTTTCATAAGCCTCCGTGTATTCATAAACGGGAATATGGAAAATCGCAGTGCTTTGTACGGTTTTACCTTCGATTGCAGCAAGACCTTCAACAGCCCATCTGTACCATTCCTGCTGATTATCCCACAGATGATCATAGCCTTCAACCGTTGATCCGTCCTCTTTTGTATGAACAGCATGATCGTGTGTATCCATCATATAAAGGGTATGAACAATTTCATCACCCTGCTTGATATTGATGATATAGTTGCCGTACCCCATGTCTTTCGGACCAAATTCAAACAGGCTGTTTTCGGCATTGGCGGCAAGGTATGCTGCCCAGTCTTCCGTGATGGTATCCTGACCGTCATGGTTGCCCATAACGATTGCATAAGGAATGCCGAGAGAAGAGAGTTTTTCAATTGTAGAATAACTGCCGACAAAACCGAGAAGGTTGTCACCTGCAACGGCAATCAGATCGGGTTCGGTTCTTTTGATGAGTTCATCGATCAGATCGAAGGAGAAATCACTGTTTGTAGTAAGTGCCTCACCTTCACCAAGCTGAATATCGGTAAGATTCAGAACGACAAAATCTTCACCGGCTTCTTTTTCAAGCACGATGGTGTCTTCAAGCAAATATTCACTATCGGCAAACCAATCCGAAAAGTTGGTGTCTGCGTTTGAACCCAATGTGTAGATAAAGGGAATGATCATCTGCACAAGACACATAAAGAATACAATGAGTTTTTTGGAAAAGGAAAACATATACAAACCTCCTGATTTTTGATAATGCCAATATAGCATAACAAAAACAAAAAAGCAAGTTTATATTGACAAAACAAGGAAAATGACAAATAATAAGCATGAGGGATGCTTATGATCATTACGAACGCCATGCGAAACAGCAAACTGTTTCAAAACATGACAGATACAGAAATACAAGAAGCACTGTCCTTTTTCAAAGCAGAAAAACAGAGCTTCACAAAAAATGAAATCATTAAAAATACAAATACACAATTAAAAGCATTCGGACTTGTATTAAGCGGTACAATCACAGTATTCATGGATGATTTTGACGGCAATTGCCTGGTCATGAGCAGTGCGATGCAGTCGGAAACCTTCGGCGAATCTCTGTGCTTTTTACAACGCAATGAGCCTGTTTACATTACGGCAAGTCAAAACACGGAAATTCTGTGGCTTCACTGTGACAATCTGCGAAAAGATTGCAGTTGCGCATCGGCTTGCGATTTGCGCAACAGATTCACTGCCCTGCTGGCCTCGCGAGCTCTGACCATGAATGACCGCATTCAGATTCTTTCAAAATACACGATCCGTGAAAAACTGATTACATATTTCTCCCAGTGTGCAAACCGCACACAGAACAATACCTTCACACTGCCGCTTGACCGTGCTTCCCTTGCTTCGTACATAGGCACGGAACGAAGTGCACTGTCACGGGAATTGCACAAAATGCAAAACGACAATATCATCAAAATTAACAAAGATGAAATCACTTTAATCAGAAAATAAAATTCAATTTTGTTGCAAATGCAACATACTTTTACAATTTCTCCTGTTATAATACAGATGAAAAAAATATTAACACAGGAGAAAAACAAACATGAAAAAGTATTTGGCACTCATTCTTTCCCTCATTCTGATGCTGACGGCATTTGCCGCTTGCACGCAAACCACCAATGATCCGACGGAAAAAGTTTCCGATTCCGATGTTGTCACCCCTGCAGATGCAGTTGAAAATGTGACACCGTCTGACGTGACAGCCATCCGTGTTGCAGGCATGAAGGGCCCGACCTCGATCGGCATGGTAAAGATCATGGAAGACAACACTGAAAGCGGTAAATATGCATTCACCATTGCAGGTACAGCCGATGAAATCGCACCGAAACTGATTAAAGGTGAACTTGATATTGCCGCAGTGCCCGCAAACCTTGCAAGCGTGCTTTACAACAAGACCAACGGTGCTGTCAGTGTTCTTGCTGTCAACACCCTCGGTGTGCTTTACATTGTGGAAAAAGGCGAAACAATCAACAGCCTTGAAGACCTCAAGGGCAAAACCATTTACTCCACCGGCAAGGGTACCACGCCCGAATACAGCCTTCGCTATCTGCTGACCGAAAACGGCATTGACCCCGATAACGATGTAACTATTGAATTCCGCAGTGAAGCCACGGAAATCGTAAGCGTACTTGCAACTGCCGAAGACGGCATTGCCCTTCTTCCCCAGCCCTATGTTACGGTTGCCTCGCAGAAAGTGGAAGGACTTCGTACCGCCATCAATCTGAATGATGAATGGAACAAACTTGACAACGGCAGCAAACTTGTAACGGGTGTTGTGGTTGCAAGAAATGACTTCATTGAAAATAATGCCGATGCCGTTACCGCATTCCTTGATGAATACCAACAGAGCGTTGATTACGTTAACAACAACGTGGAAGAAGCCGCTGTGCTTGTTGAAAAATTCGACATTTTCGCCGCCGCAGTTGCAAAAATTGCCATTCCGCAGTGCAACATTGTTTTCCTTGACGGTGAAGAAATGAAAGAAGCTCTGACTTCTTACCTTACCATCCTTTATAATCAAAATCCTGCCTCGATCGGAGGAAATCTCCCCGGTGAAGACTTCTGCTATTGATGTAAAAAAAATAATACTGAACATTTCAGCGGTGCTGCTTGCCATTTTTCTGTGGCAGGCGGCATCGCTTTGGATTGATGCGGATGTACTCATTGCATCCCCGTTGCAGGTGCTTGCAAGGGTATTTGAATTATTGAAAAGTGAAGCCTTTTTTACAACCGTTTCTCGTTCAACAATTCACATCATCGGCGGATTTTTCCTTGCATTCGGCTGCGCTGTCGTACTTGCGGCTGTCGCTGGAAAGCTACCCGTGCTTGAAATTTTCTTCCGCCCTTTTCTGCTGACCGTCAAAACCGTTCCCGTTGCCTCGTTTATTGTGATCAGTCTGATCTGGCTGAGTGGTAACACATTGTCAGTTTTTATTTCGTTTCTGATGGCTTTGCCGATCTTGTACAACAATCTTCTGCAAGGCTACAAAAACACGGATCCGAAAATGTTGCAATGTGCAAACCTGTTTCATTTTTCGCCATTTAAACGCTTTCTGCTTGTACGTTTCCCTGCCGTCAAGCCGTTTTTACTGTCGGCTTGTTCAACGGGCATGGGTCTTGCCTGGAAAGCAGGCATTGCCGCAGAAGTTATCGGCATTCCGAAAGAGTCCATCGGCGAAATGTTGTATTATGCAAAACTGTATTTTGATTCAAAAGATCTGTTTGCATGGACACTCATCATTGTTATATTTAGTGTCGGCATTGAAAAACTGTTTTTACTGCTGCTCAAAGCCATTTTTGCAGGATTGGAGAAAAAATTATGAATATTACAATTACCGATCTTTGCAAATCTTACGGTGAAAAACAGGTTCTGCAAAACTTCAATGCCACCATTGAAGCGGAAAAAACCACGGCACTGATGGGTGCTTCTGGAATCGGAAAAACGACTCTTGCAAACATTCTGCTCGCCCTCGAACAGCCAGACAGCGGCACAATAACAGGATTGCCCCAACACAAAAGTGCGGTTTTTCAGGAAGACAGATTGAGTGAAAATTATTCAGCCTTGACAAACGTGCATGCAGTATGCAAAAATAAAGCAGACAAAGAAAAGGCAAAAAACCTGCTTTGCAGGTTAGGTCTTGAAAAAGATCTGAAAACACAGGTGCGGTCTTTAAGCGGCGGTATGAAAAGGCGTGTAGCATTGGCAAGAGCCTTGTGTGCGGAATATGATTTTCTTGTGCTCGACGAGCCGTTCAAAGGGCTTGACGAGCAGACAAAAGAAGCGACCATGCAGACCGTGAAAGAAATGACACAAAACAAAACGGTGCTTCTGATTACGCACGATAAAGACGAAGCACAATTTTTTACAGATACAATCATCAATCCGGAGGAGTAAAAAATGGGAAAAATTGTAGCAATCGGCGGCGGCTATTACGGCGACGGTGAAATCAAAAACATTTTTGAAAAAATCAAGGAATTAAGCGGCAAAGAAAATCCGAAAGCGGTTTTTCTGCCGACGGCAAGCTTTGACAACTGGAGCGAAGATGACGGTGAAATCATCATGCTCAAGGAGGTCGGCTGCTCGGTGACCACCTTGTGCCTTTCCGATGAATCCCTTACTGATGAATACAAAAAAGAGACCATTCTTGGTGCTGACCTTATTTATGCAGGCGGCGGTCATCTTGCTTTTCTGATGAACACCTTCAAAAAGAGTAAAGCTGATATCTATCTCAAGCAGGCTTTTGAAAAGGGCATTGTTTTATCTGGTTACAGTTCTGGGGCAATGTGTTGGTTTGAACGCGGTTACGACGATTGTGCCGAAGATCATTCCTTTATTTTCGTGGATTGCATCGGTATTCTTCCCGGTTGCCACTGTCCGCATTACGAAAACGAAAACTGGCACAAATTCTCCGTCCGTGTTGCTGAGCAAGAATTGTCGGCGACAGCCTGCGACAACGGTGCTGCACTCATCTATGAAGACGGACAATGGAGCACCATGCAAGGCAGCGACGGCGGCGAAGTATGGTTCTTTGACAAGAATCAGAATTTCAAAGAATTCTGTCTGACAGACAAAGAAAACCTCAGCTTTTTCAGCAAGGTCATCAACGATTAAAACAATACCGCACAGAGCTTACAACAAACTCTGTGCGGTCATTACTTTTATTGCATTTCAGCGAATTTTTTGCACCATTCACGTGCAATCAGCTCGTGACCGAATGCGGTGGGATGCACACCGTCAGAAAGCCAATAGCAGGCAGGTGCTTTTTCACAGGCTTCATCAAGCAAATTCTGCAAAGGCAAAAATGCGAGGTCATATTTTTCTGCAATGTGCTTAACAGCTTCGGCACGCAGTTTTGTTTCGTTTTCAAAATATTCCCAATTTTCAACTGTTGCGGGGCCGGGCAGAACAAACGGTTCCATCAGCATAATCTTAATATCGGGGCATGCATCCTTGATTTCTTCAATGAGCATGGAATAAATTTTTTCAAATTTCTCAGCAGGAACACCGTTCCGGCAGCCGAGTTCATGCCAGACATCATTGATACCAATGAGAATGGACAAAAAATCGGGTTGCAGATTGGTAATGTCGCATTTGATTCTGGCATAAACATCCACAATGCGATTGCCGCTGATGCCGCGGTTGATGAAGTTATATTCTTCGGGATTGTCAAGACCGAGTCTTGCAGAAACAAGATGCGGATAACCAAGTCCTCTTTCATTGTCATTGCTTCTGGAACGGCCGACATCTGTTATGGAATCGCCCTGAAAAAGAATTGTTTTCATAGAAATTACCTCCTTTTGGTTTATATTTTAACACTTTCAAGAGTATGAGTCAACACAATATTGACATTCCGATTATAACAATTTATAGTATAATTAAGAACACATCAAGAGGTATGAGTTTATGTTAATGAAGAAATTTTTGTCTTACATTCCCAATGACGACCATCCCCTGTTCGATGTCGGCATTGCTTCGGCTGACGGTGTGGAATGGCATCGCAATAAAGATTCAAACGAGTGCAATAACAGCCATTCCGCAACAAAGGCAATTATTGCCGCAGGCATCGGCATTCTGCGTGATGAAAACAAATTGAGTTTGAATGATTGCGTGTTATCTTTTTTCAAAAATGAAGACCTGCCCGAACAGATCGACGAGCGTTGGAATTGTGTCACGATCGAATATGCATTGCAGCATAAAATGGGACTCGGCGAAGGCAGCGGATTAAAAGGAATTGATGAGCCTGATTCAAGAGATAATATCGGGGATGACTTTTTAAAACACATCTTCTCCGTAAAACTTGTGCATGAACCGGGCACATTCAGACAGTATTCCGATGCTGCATACTATATTCTTTCCCGCATTATTCATGCTGTCAGCGAACAGACGGCAGATAAATTCCTGCTTGAGAATCTGTTGAATCCTGTCGGTTTTCATGAGTGTGCATTCGGTTGCTGCCCGAAAGGACATCCCATCGGTGGCGGCGGTTTGTATGCAAGAAGCGACGACATGGCTCGCTTTGCATATCTGTATGCCAATGAAGGCATCTGCAACGGCAAGCAGCTCATTTCAAAAGAATGGATCGAGCTTTCTGCACAGAATGACTACGCATGGACACCGTTCAGAGAAACGGATATCTTTGTAAAAACCGGTGCAAGAGGACAGATGGTTGCCTACTCAAAATCCAAACGGGTCGGCATTTCCTGGCACGGTTGCTGTTCAACGGGCGGCAATGACCGCAATGACAGATTTTTAGAAGCCTTTGAAAAGGTAATGTTGGAAATATAATTGAATAAAGTAATTAATATTTTTAAACCGCACCATAGCTAAGCTACGATGCGGTTTTTTCTTTACAGGTCACCGTGATAAACTATATCAATTTCATTTTTACCCGGCACTTCAAAAATGGAAGCAAATTTTAAGGCAAGCGCATCATCAACAAAATAAGCGCTTGTTTCTTCGGCAAGAACGGCCATATTTCTTTTGTTCAATCTGTTTTTCCATGTTTCGTCACTAATTTCCACAAAATGCATTTCACTTTCAATTCCACGGGATTTGTAAAACTCCCTTACGGACTGCCGTTCTGCTTTCGTCCAGAATCCCCAATCCAATACAACATTTATATTTTTGGAGAGCAACTCTAAGGATTTATGCAACAGATATTTTTCTGTTCGTTCTACATATTCATCGTGCTTATCACCGCAATGCTGACCAAAAAGAGCAAGTGTTATTTCATCAACGGAAAGCAAAACGGCATTGTTTTCATCACACAGCTTTTGTGCATAAGTTGTTTTCCCACAGCAGATCTTACCGCAGATTAAATATACTTTTGCCATATATTTCTCCTATTGATTCAGCAATTCTCGTACTTTTTTCTCAAAATCAGTTTTAATTATATTTAATGCAAAATCAGCCCAAGCCGGGAAAGTTTTTCTTTGATAGGCATGATAAAGAGTAACCAATACCGATGCGACATCATCAATTATAATTTCTTTCTTATCAAATTCTCCATAGGTTGTAAGAAAAGCTTTTTTAGCATCCTCTCCGAGAGATGAACACACATTGCGAATGTCTGAATATACATATCCCTTACCAAGCAGATTGTAGTCAAACATAAATGCAGATGTTTTATCCTTAGCTACAATAAGATTTGTATAATAAAAATCGTTATAGGTAAGAACTCTCGGTATACTCTTGATTTTTGAAACTATAACATCAAAGTTATCATCAATGAGTTTCCAAACAGGCAAGTCTTTTGTGTCTGTTTTTTCTTTGATATATTCAATGTTTTCTTTTGTTATAAAATCCGTTTCGTCATAAAGTTCTGCAATATTTTCTTTATAATAATCTTTACTGCGTGTATGCAAAAGTTTATACCACTCTGCAATCTTTGAAGCAATAGCAACATCATCCAAATCCTCTTTTGTTGCAAGTTTGAAAATATCACTTTGCGAAACATCTTCCATAAGAATAGCCGAATCAGTAAAACCGAAAACCTTAACAGTTGGAATATTTAAGGCATTAAGAAGTTGATAATTCTTGATTTCACGCTTAAAATCTTCATTCTGAAAATATTTAATTATGTATGCTTTTTTATCGCTCTGAACCTTGGCAACGATAATGCCGTCTTTATTTTGAATGATATCAAATTTATCACAAAATACATTTAGTTTTTTGAGTTCCTGTTTAATTTTAGCTTTTACTAATAAATTCATTTTGCAAATCCTTAATAATATTTCCGAAAGCTTCATCCGCAAGTTGTGCAAAAATTCTCGGTGTGGAAATCTGATTTGGCAATCCGACCTTATCCCATGTGGCTGACCAAATAAGATATGTTTCAAGCGGTAAGTAATCTTTCACTTTCAGATGGGTACCGTCACGAACAAGCAAACCATCTTTTGCTATTTTTTCAGCATTAAAATAAAGTCTTGCACCTGTCTGATATTCGGCATCAACATCCATAACAATTCTGCCTGCTTGCTTGGATTGTACAACAATTTCTCCACTGACGCCGCCGCCAAACATAATATAATCACTGAAATGAACGGGATCACCGAGATGTTTTCCGATGGGTTCTTTTTCATCGTTATTAAGTTGATTCCAACTTTTAAGCATACCGTCTTTTTGAATCTGCATCCAATTTATCTCTGATGTGCTGTGCACTAAAACAGGTGCCTCATAATCACGCAGAATAGCCTCGTTATAACTGTGTCCGGCATAATAACTTTGCACATCATCATATTCAACTTCTGTAATTACAACAATACCGTTCAAATTATTTGCATCACAGTAGTCAATGAAATCACCGACTGCCATTTGCCAATCATCGTGTAGCTGCTTGTTGATTTTTATGGTGTAAGCACAGCCGTTGTTTGCACCGACAATCATAGGTGTGTCTATATCATCGGAAAGAATCAACACCATCCAAGATGCATCATATTCGCAATTGGTTACGGGATTTATATTGTTTTCTGTAAAATTATCCAATCTATAAATCATGTGTATATCACCTTTGATATAAGCCATAAGAAAGCCATGATAATCGGTTGGTGGGCGAGATAAAACCATAGCGAATACCGCCCGATAAAGGAAAACGGTTGTATATTGATTGCGGAAATCTTTTCAAAAATTCGGTTTTTCTGTAAAACAGGATACAGGCAAAATCCGAACAGATACAAAAACATCCACGGGATAATCGGAAAATAATCGGAGGATGCAAAGTCTGTCGGCGGAAAGCCTAAGATTGCAGTCAATGTATTGGCATACAAAACTTCGGGCAGTGCGCCGAAATTCAACCCGAATACACCGAATGTACCGTATGCGGCATTAAATAAAAGCAAAAATACGGCAAGCAACAACAATCGTGTGATGATATTATTACATCTCAATATGAACTTTTTTAACGGTTGCAAAAGGATGGAAGCGATGCCTAAAAAGGTCAGCACACCGAACACAACAGGCTGTCGGGGGATAAAAAAATAAGAAATCAGACTGATTACTGCACCAAGCAGAAGCAACAGTCCTGCTCGCTTGTATTTTTGTTTTCCGAAGTGTTCGCACATGCCTGCAAGCAGCACAAAAAGCAGGCAGCCGAAATCACGGACATAAAAAACAGGTTTCAATATTTCCTCGGAAATATTGAACAGACCGAACACATATACACAGTCAAAAAGGGCATGGTAAAGCACCATGCCCGCTATGCACAAACCGCGAACGGTATCAAACAGATGATACCGTTCATTTTTGTTTTTTCTGAGTGTCATTATAAATCGTAAAACGAAACACCCTGCAGGGATGCTTTCAGGAAGGTTGCAACATCCGAAAACACTCGTTCCCTGTCATCCTCATGCAGAATTTCATGTCTGCCGACGGGATAGAGAATCACAACCGGGTCATGCCCTGCCGTAACAAGCTGATCGGACAAATCGAGCACACCCTTGCCGTTCATGCTGATGGGATCCTTGGAGCCCGAAATCAGCATAACCGGAAGTTCCTCGGGAATCTGCGATGCCCATTTGGGATCGCAACCCTTGATACCGATCATGGCAACATTCTTGGTACCTGCATTTTTGAGAGCAAAGCCACAAAGCGGGTCATTGCGGTATTGCTCACGGTTTTCCTTGTTCAGAGAAAGCCATGCAAATTCGTCATCGTCGCCGTAAGCCTTTGCAGACACCTTACCTGTCAGCGTGTTAATAAACTGCATCTGCGTGCCCATGCCGCCGAGACGGCTGACAATGTCTTCCAATGCACCGTCAAACATGGATGCAACGGGCGGCAGAAGTCCCGTTCCGCAAAGTATCAGACCTGAAAGCTCATGACCGAAATTGGCGGCATAAATTTTTGCAAGGAAAGAGCCGAGGCTGTGGCCGAACAGAAAATACGGCAGGTCGGCATAACGCTTGTGCATGATTTTATAAAGCGTGTTCATATCACGCACGATATACACATAACCGTCATCCTCGTCAATATAACCGAGTTCGCTTTCATCCGCAACACTCTTACCGTGACCGATATGGTCATTGCCGCAGACGACAAAGCCAAGTCCTGCAAGGAAGCCTGCAAATTCGTCATATCTGCCGATGTGCTCCATCACACCGTGTGCAATCTGCACCACGGCAACGGGGGCAACTTCATCATCCTGCCAGATGAGTGTGCGGATCATATTTCTGCCGTTGGCAGATGAATAATATGCTTCTTTTCTGATTACAGCCATCACACGGCCTCCAATTTCAATTAGTCAAACATATAAACACGGCACTCATAAGGCTGCAGGCAGAAGCCGTTGCCGTAAAGTGCATCAATATCGTAGTTGGTCATTGCCAGTGTGCCCTTTGAAAGGTCAAAACCCTTGGGTGCTTCAAACAGGAACGGTGTTTCGCTGAAGGAGCAGGCAACGAGCATTCTCTTGCCGTCAAGCGAACGGGAGTAGCAGAACAGCTTGTCGCTTTCTGCGAAATGTTCATCATAGTCACCGTAGATGACAATATCGTTTTCTTTTCTGAATTTGAGGAGTTTACGATAATAATTCAGAATGGAATTTTCATCGTTTTCTTGTGCGGCAACGTTGATTTCTTTGTAGTTTTCGTTAATAAAGAACCAGGGCTTTTCAGCGGTGGTAAAACCTGCGTTCTTGCTGTCGTCCCACTGAACAGGGGTTCTTGCGTTGTCACGGGAAGCATAGTTGGCAAGTTCAAGTGCCTTCTTTTTACCCATGATGGCTTTTGCAACACCGTAGTTGTTGATGGTGGAAACGTCCACATAATCGTCAATGGAGTTGAGTCTGATATTGGTCATACCGATTTCCTGTCCCTGATAAATAAAGGGGGTACCGGACTGACAGATATACATGGTAGCAAGCATTTTTGCACTTGCTTCTCTGTATTTCAGACTTCCGTAACGGTTGACAATACGGGGCTGATCATGGTTTTCAATATAGTTTGCATTCCATGCCCTGCCATACAGACCTTTCTGCCAACGGGTATAAACTTTTTTCAGTTTTTTCAGGCTGAACGGTGCTTTGAACCAGCTGTAGAAAAGACAGTCGGCTGCCATGTGTTCAAAATGGAACATCATATTCAACTGCTGTTTCGGGCCTTCCGTAATATGATGCAATGCCTTTTTGATGGTCATCATCGGTGCTTCGCCGACGGTCATGCAATCATACTTGCTCAGAACATCATCCTTGAATTCCTGCAGGTATTCATCCAGATGCGGGCCGCCCATGTAGTGTTCCATGCCGGTAGCCACGGGGAACCAATACGGACTCGAGGGCAGACCTTCGGTCTTGGAAATGAATGTGATAACATCCTCACGGAAACCATCAACGCCCATGTCGAGCCAAAAACGCATTATATCTTTAACTTCTTCACGCACTTTCGGGTTATCCATATTAAGGTCAGGTTGTTTCTTTGCAAAAGCATGGAGATAGAATTTATCCAAATCCTTGTTATACTCCCAAGCGCCACCCTCAAAAATTGAGAGCCAGTTGTTCGGCGGGTTCTTTCCGCCTTTCGAATCTCCGCCCCGACCCTTACGCCAAAAATAATAGTCATGGTACGGATTATCCTCGCCTTTAAGGCTTTCTTTAAACCAATAGTGTTCATCGGAAGGATGATTTACGACGAGATCCATAAT
>JAZNCO010000104.1:0-28992 GCA_045587645.1 Acutalibacteraceae bacterium
CATCTATTTCTACAACAACCAACGTATTCAACTTAAAACAAAACTGACCCCGTTAGAAAAACGAAGTCAGTTTGTCGTTTAATTAAATATTTCTGCCATAGGGGGCTTTTTGTGCTGTCCGCACAAATTGGGGCAGTGCAAGTATCAGATGCAGGGAGCTTATTTTTTTGTGTTGTAGTTTTTGATTATGAGGTGAAGACTATCTTTTTCTTCTTTTGTCAGTGTTCGGTAAGAGTTGATGAGATCGGCTTCGTCGTTGTTTAAATCAAATGGAGTAACAGATTCGATTTTGTGGTTTATTTCGCTGTGCCCTATAAGATAGTCAACCGAGGTGGCAAAATAATCGGCAATGGCAGTGAGTATAATTAAATCAGGCTCCACATTTTGAGTTTCATATTTGTAAATTGACTGCTGAGTAACGCCGATAATCTCAGCGAGTTGCTGCTGACTTATACCTTTTTGGAGTCTTAAATTTCGGAGATTCTTCACCATTAATATCACCCCTCTTTTCATAATTATAACAACTAACAGTAGTTTAGTAAAAAACACAGCAGTTATTACTTGACAACAACCATTGGTTGTTGTATGATAAAACTGTAAATTGATATTATTTTGAATGGTGATAATTATATAAAGATCAAAATAGTTATCTGTCATTCAGTGGTATTTTAAGAAAGGTGGTGAAAGGTATGTGGGCATGGTTTAAAAAATACTTCGGATGCTAACAGCTAAAGTCCTGCATCACAGAGGATGATTCTAAAAGTGTAAACACACGGATTCATCCTCTGCGGTCGCATAAAAACATGAGAGGTATATAAGAAATGGAAATTTTTAACCCTACGGACAAAAACAATTTTTTGTCCATGTTGAAATCTGAATTTATTCAAAGACAATTAAACAAAACTGCGGTTTGGAATATACCAAAGCGCAATTTTTTAATAAAATTATTGTTAGGCAGTATTGATGGGAAAGCTTATGAGATACAAATGCCCTTTCATGTTAGTGACGGCAAGAATATTCACATAGGTAAAAATTTCTTCGCTAATTGGAATTGTGCAATCTTGGATAGAGCGAGGGTTACAATTGGTGATAATGTTATGTTGGCTCCAAATGTGATTATTACAAGTATATCGCACCCTAAATGGCATGAAGAGAGAAATGTAAAAATAATGGAAAATAGTTTTGAACCTCAAAAACGAGGAAATATAGAAGTTGTTGCACCTGTCAGTATTGGTAATAGCGTATGGATTGCATCAAACAGTGTTGTTTGTCCCGGAGTAACAATAGGAGATAATACGATTATAGGTGCAGGCAGTGTTGTCACGAAAGATATTCCGTCAAATGTGTTTGCTTGCGGTGTGCCGTGTAAAGTTGTAAGAAAAATTACAGAAGAAGATAAAATGAATTTTTTTGAATAAGCAAAGTCAAAAGGAATTGTTGTACTAAGAACTGTCCTCAATAAAAGAATAAAGCCACTGGAAGATCATAAAGATTTGCTCAGTGGATTTTGTATATTTATAGTTTAATTTTTAGAAAAATCTAATCATTTTGCAACGGAGTGCAAATATCATTTGATCGTTAGTTCAATAAAATTAAACCTGCAAGCTGCATTTTGTCCGCTTGCAGGTGTCTTTTTATTTTATTGCACAGCAACGGTAATAATCAATGCCACGATGCCTGTCAGCACGGCGGCGAGGGTAACAAGTCCGCTGACTTCCTGTTTGGAAAAGGGCAGTTCCTTTCCTTTATGTTTTTTGATGAGATTCTGCAGAAAGTTGATTGCCGTGAACAGAAGAAAGATGATGATGTTGAAAAGAATGACCATCGGGCCGGTCTGAAAACCAATGCACACGGCGGTGAAGAAGCCTGCAAGGAAGCAGAAAATACCCGTTGCAACCGAGCAGATGACCACGCTTTTGAAGCTCTTGCAGAGGCGCATGGCAGCCAAAGCGGGGAAGATGATAAGACCCGAAATCATAATCGAGCCCATCATTTTCATTCCCACAACCACCGTCACGGCGGTCAGAACGGCAATCAGTGATCTGTAAACAGAGGTGTTGATGCCTGCCGAGCCTGCAAAGGCTTCGTCAAAGGTGATGGCGAAAATGCGGTTGTAGAAAACCACAAACAGAACGAGCACCGCAACCGAAACAAGAATGCTGAACAAAAGGTCTGTGTTGCTGATTGTGAAAATGCCTGCCGAGCCGAACAGGGAGGTGCAGATCTCCTGATAGCGCTGATTTGAGAAATTATACAGCAGGCTGCCGAAGGCAACCGCACCCGTGGACAGCACCGCAATGGCGGTGTCACCGTGGATCTTGCTGTTTTCACCTGTGCGCAGCAGGAAGAATGCCGCAATCACAACAATGGGCAGTGTGATGTGATAAGCCGAACCCGTGGCACCGAGTACCGTTGCAATGGCAAGTGCGCCGAAGCCCGTGTGGGAAAGTCCGTCACCGATCATCGAGAAGCGTTTGAGCACAAGCGTTACACCGAGCAGTGAGCAGCAAAGGCAGACAAGCAAGCCGACGGCCAGTGCCTTGAGGATGATGGGAAGCATGAAGTCGCTTGTCAGGTAGTAGGACAGCGGCTTGTAGTCAATGGAAGAAATCAGATCTGCAATCATTCGCCCACCCCCCAGAAACGCTTTGCCTTGCCGGAGTTGATGTATTCATCCGAGGTGCCGTAAAACAGCACGCGGTGATCCATGTGCAGAATATGGGTTGAATCGGTCAGCGATGTGTCAATGTCATGCGAAATGATAATGACGGTGATGCCCTGCTCACGGTTGAGCTTGTTGACAATGCCGTACAGTTCTTCCGTTACAAGCTTGTCCAGACCTGCTGTCGGTTCATCGAGCAGTAACAGCTTTGTGGATGCGCACAGAGCTCTTGCAAGCAGAACCCTTTGCAGCTGACCGCCCGAAAGCTCGGAGCAGGCATGCTTTTGGATGTCGGTAAGACCGAGCATCTGCAAGACCGCGTCAGCCTTCTGCTTGTCTTTTTTGGAATAAAACAGGCTTCTTGTGCCCGAAAGAACCACCTCACGCACCGATGCCGGGAAGTTCCTCTGAATCACGGTTGCCTGCGGCAGATAACCGACCTGCTTTGCGGTCAGATTGTCGCCGTAAAGAATTTGCCCGTCGGCAGGCTTGATGAGCCCTGCAAGGGCTTTGATGAGTGTGCTTTTGCCCGAGCCGTTGCGCCCGAGAATGCACAGATAATCACCCTCGTTTACATCAAAGGTGATATCGGTTGCAACGGTCGCTCCGTCATAGGCGAGCGACACATTTTTGCATGAAAGTAAAGGCATTAAGACAGCGCCTCCTTTAAAATCTGCGCATTGCGGTGCATCAGCTCAACATAAGTCACACCGTTGTCGAAGTCTTCCTGCGAAACATTATGATAAGAATGGAATTCGTATTTTGCACAGCCCGTCTGCTGTACAATGCGGTCTGCGGTGGTCATTTTTGAAAATTCAAGATACAGTACGCAAGGGATGTTTTCATTTTTGATGGTGTTGATGAGGGTATCCAGCGTTGCGGCAGAAACCTCGGTGTTGGCAGAACAGCTGCCGAAGGCTGCGGTGTGGGACAGACCGAAATATTCACAGAAATATACAAACGGAAAACGGTCCTCAAAAACAAGCATTTTATTTTGTGCGTTGTCAACGATTTGTTGCATTTGCGCTTCCTCTGCACGGATGTCGGTAATGTAAGCAGCCGCATTGGTGCGGAATGTGTCTGAAAAATCAGGATAAAGGATGCAAAGTGCTTCGCAGATGTCCTCAACCAAGCGGATCGCATTGGCAGGGGAGGTCCAGACATGTTCGTCATATTCACTGTCGTGATCGTGCTCTTCATGCGTGTGGTCATGCTTTTCGATTGCTTCGGGAACGGCAAGCAGCTCTGCATGCTCCATCATGGAAAATGCAGTAAAACGGCTTGTGTCCAGATTGCCGCTGCTGAACTGCTCGTCAGCCCACGCATCGGTCGGACCGCCCGTGTAAATAAATAATTTACAGTTCTGTACGGCGGCAAGGTCGTCAAGTGTCGGAGAAAAGCCGTGTGCTTCACCCCCGGGGGTGATCAGCATCTTGATTTTCAATGTGTCACCAGCAACGGCTCTTGCAAAATCGTAGGCAGGGAACACGGTGGTGACAATATCGTATTGTTCGGTGGTGGTTTTTGTATCCGTGCAGGCGGTCAGACCGCAAGAACACAGCAAAAGAACAACAACGGCGCAGAGGATTTTTCTCACAAAAAGGACTCCTTATGATGTAAAATTATATCAGTTTGTTAAATATCTGAATAACTTATTTATTATATACGAATTACGCAGGAAATTCAATATCTTTTTGTTCTCCTCTTGCTATTTTTGAAAAAATAAGTAAAATAAATTCATAAAAAAGCGGAAAGGATGTTTTTCTTTGGATAAAAATACACTTATAAGCAAAGTGAAGGCACTTGCCATGGCAGACGGCTCCTACTGTGTGCTTGCAGGCGGTGCCATGCTTTTTTACGGACTTCGTGAGCAGACAGGCGACATCGACCTGCATGTCAATGAGCAGGCTTTTGCACATCTGCAGGCTACGCAGAAGCTTGTTTTATTGGATGAAGAACGCCGTCACTACGCAATCGGTGACGATATTGAGCTGTATGTCACACCGCAGGAGGATATTGTTTTTACCGTGTGCGACGGAGTATGTATTCAGACACCGCAGGCGGTGCTTGCGCTTAAAAAACGGCTCAACCGTGAAAAGGATCAGAAGGATATCCGTGCGTTGGTATTGTATATGGAGAATGAATAATAATACATAATAAAAGAATAAAAATACAAAGATGCGATTTTGTTTTTTTTCAGTGTCATAACAGCAAGGCGATATATGGTATGTTTTGGCAGTTGAAAATAATAAAATCGCATTGACTTTATTTTATTCTTATGTTATTATTAAAAATAGGTTTTTACGCCTGATGATACCTGTTAAATGCAAAGGGGTTTAATTATGAGAGACTTAAAAAGCTATGAACCGTTTTTCGGTGAATGGTACATTGAACGACCGATTTATGAAAATGAGATCGGTGGTATATATGAAATCCGCAAAAAGGATTCCGAGGAGCCAAGCAAGGCACTGAAGGTGATCCGCATGCCCGATCCCGGTCTGGATCCGGAGGGGAATTATGCGGAAAAGCTGCAGGTGGACTATGTTGCCGAAATCGAAATGATGCAGGCACTCAAGGATCACATCAATGTGACAGCGTATGAGGAATATGAAGTGCTTTCCCGTGGGGATGAACCCGGATGGGATATCGTTATCCGCATGGAAATGGTCACACCTGTGCCCGAATACATCCGTTCCAATCCGTTCACCATCGGTGATGCGGTGCTTCTCGGCTGTGATGTCTGCGCCATGCTCGAGTTCTGCCATCCGCATGAGATCGTGCATCGAAACATCTGTCCGCAGAATATTTTTGTATCTACCGATGGTGTGTTCAAGGTCGGTGATTTTGCCATTGAGGATCCCAACGGCAATCTGCTGTCTACGCTGACCGACATCGATGCCAACTGCTATATGGCACCCGAGGTATATTACGGTGAGGATCCCGTGCCGTCCTCGGATATTTATTCGTTGGGTCTTCTGCTTTACGGCCTGCTCAACAACAACCGCCTGCCCTTTATGCCGCCATATCCGCAGCAGCTTGCGTTGTCCGATACCGTGCTTGCAAACGAAAAACGCTTCCACGGTGAGCCGCTGACACCGCCCGAAAATGCAGGCGAGGCACTTTCCGCCATTATTCTGAAGGCATGCTCTCCCGAAATTGAAGACCGCTATGCTTCTGCTGCCGAAATGAAAGCCGCACTCAATGCGGTGCTCTATTCGCAGACGGAGGAAGGCGCGGCTGATAACGCAGAGGCTGTTGTTGCCCAACAGCCTGCTGAAACTGAAAATGTTTACGAGCCCGAAACGAATTACGATAAGCCGGTGACCGGTGAGCCTGCAATTGCCGTTGATAATGTCAAGGAGGTCAAGAAAAAACGCGACCGTCTGACCACGATTCTTACCGTGATTGCCGTGCTTGCAGTGGTTGCACTGTCGGCATTCGGTGTCAAATTCTTTTTGAATGATGAGCCGGTGATCTCGCAGACCGATCCGTCCGATACTGCATCCGATGTGAGTGATACCGAACCGTCCGAGCAGGCGAGTGAAGAACCGACAAATGCGGAAGAAACCATTCCCTCTCTGGTCGGTATGAATGCAAATGATGCGGAAATTCTGCTCAAGGAGCTCGGCTTCCGTGTTCTGAAGCGCAATGTGACCGGTGATACAATGCCGGAAGGCTATGTTGCAGGTCAAACGCCCGTTGCCAATACGCAGGCACCGCGCGGCTCGGTTGTTACCATCACCGTCAGCCTCGGTCAGCAGGAGGGCTCGGTCACGGGAGTCACACTCGATAAATCCGTTGCCACGCTTGCTGTCGGACAGAAGCTGACACTGACCGCACGCATCACACCCGTTGATGCAAAGAATCCTACCGTTGCATGGAGCACCTCGGTGCCCGGCATCGCAACCGTCACATCAGACGGTACGGTGCTCGGTGTCGCGGAAGGTACCTGTATTATCACCGCTACCACCGTGGACGGCAATAAAACCGCATCCTGTACGGTTGCCGTTGTTGCTGCCGTGGATGTATCCGTTCCCAATATGGTCGGTCAGAATCAGACCGTTGCCAAGGATACGCTCACCTCGCTCGGGCTGAATGTCAAAATTGTTGAACAGCACCATGACACCGTACCCGAAAAGACGGTTATTTCCCAGAGCCTTGTTGCCGGTGCAACGGCAAAGACGGGCGATGAGATCACAATTTATGTCAGCCTCGGTAAGGCTTCTTCAACAGATTCCACAACTACCAATCCGAACACGGGTACAACCGTTGCCGTAACGGGTATCACACTTTCTCCGACAAGCGTATCTCTTGCTGTCGGCGGAACCAGAACGCTTACCGCAACCGTTTCTCCCTCCAACGCTACCAACAAAACCGTCAACTGGACCTCCTCCGATACAAGTGTTGCTACTGTTTCAAACGGTACGATCACGGGTAAAAAGGCAGGCTCGGCAACCATCATTGCAACCACTGCAGACGGCGGCAAAACAGCATATTGCACGGTATCTGTCACCGCTTCCTCTACCACTGTTGCTGTTACCGGTGTTACCATGTCCAAGACCACTGCAAGCCTGACTGTCGGCGGCACGGTTGCATTGAGTGCTACAGTTGCTCCCTCCAACGCTACCGACAAGACCGTTACATGGGCTTCCTCCAACACAAGTGTTGCCACCGTTTCGGGCGGCACTGTCACTGCAAAGGCAGCAGGTACGGCTGTGATCACTGCCACTGCAGGCGGTAAGACCGCAAGCTGCACCGTAACCGTTACCGCTGCCGTGCAGAATGCAACGGTTGTCAATGTTGTCGGTAAGACAGAAGCTGCTGCGAAGACCGCACTCGAAAATGCAGGCTTCAAGGTGGAAATTTCCTATGTGACCAGCGAAACGGGCACCAACGGCACCTGCCTGACGCAGGCTCCTGCTGCAAATGCCGTTGCCGCAAAGGGCAGCACGGTTTACATCACCGTTTGCCGTGTTTATGTCAGCATCACCGTTCTCGGTGATGAGGAGTGCGGCGCAGTTACAGGCGATGGACTGTATGTGCCCGGCACCACCGCAACCATCACCGCAACACCCAAATCGGGTTATAAATTCGTAAAATGGAGCGACGGCAACACCAATGCAACGCGAACCGTTACCGTCGGCAATACATCCGCTGTTTACACAGCCGTATTTGAAAAAATAACAGAAGAATAAAATCCAAAAAGGGAGGGTTCTCCATGAAAAAAGCAATTTCCCTGTTGTTGAGTCTGTTGCTGCTTACCTCTTGCTGTTTTGGTGCTTCAGCCACCCAAACCGAAAAAGACCGCCTGCTGTCAGCAGAGGAATATCTGCTGCTGGGTGCACTCTACCGTGCGCAGGGCGTTGCTTCCGACGGAGAATACCTCTTTTTCGGCTCCAACGAATTTGTTTTTCAGTGCAGTGATATTCTGAAAACCACCTTCGCAGGGGATGCGGTCAACATCAATCCTGATGCCATTCCCTTTGAAGCCAAGATGGACGGCTGCTTCCATGTCGGCGGTATTGATTACCATGACGGAAAAATTTATGCTGCCATCGAGGATTCGGGCTACTATAATCCCTACATCGCCGTGTATGATGCCGAAACACTTTTCTTGTTGTCCTACAAGCGCCTGCCGATCGCCGTCACTGCGGACGGTCAACCGATTGAAGAAAAGGACGATGTCAATTTTGAAAACGGAGATATCCGCATGCACATGGACGGTGTGCCGTGGGTCGCTGTTGACCATGCACGCGGGGTGTTCTACACAGCGGAATGGAGCGAAGCCGACCGCCTGAATGTGTTCAGTCTTGACACCTTTGAGTTTGTCGGATTCATTGAGCTGACCGATGAAAACGGTGAAAAGGTGACACTGCACCGTTGTCAGGGTGCGGATGTGTACGGCAATGTGCTGTATGCTTCCTGTGATATCGGCACCGAACAGCCGTTCTTTGCCGTTGACCTTGACACGGGCGTGATGACCCGTCTGTTTGATCGCAATCTCGGTGACGAGGCGGAGGCAGAGGGTATGTGCGTTGTCACAACAAAGGACGGTGTCCGTTTTGTTTCGCAGTATTATACGGGTATCAAGGTTGTTGTTTGCACATATGATGTATCTGACCTTGTAAATCCCGAGGAAGAAGCAAAAGAGCCCGTTGTGCTGAATTTTGCTGAAAAAATAGTTGCTTTTATCAAAAGCGTATTTTTCGGTTTGTATAATATGCTGTCGGTGACCCTGAATAAGGCCGCCTGATACATCTGAAAGAGGAGAATCTAGGTTATGTATGATTTTCATGGTCGCAGGGTGCTTGTAATCGGACTTGCAAGAAGCGGCCTTGCTGCAATCGATCTGCTTCATAAGCTCGGTGCCGATATCACGCTGTCTGAAATGCGTGAGGAAGATGCAATCAAGGAGGCCGCAGATCTGCGTGCCAAGGGTGTGCGCATTGTCGGGCAGACTCCCGATGTTTTTGAAGAAAATTTTGAACTTGTCATTAAAAATCCGGGCATCCCGTCCTCAAAGCCCTTTGTAAAATCTCTGCGTGCGCGCGGAATTCCGGTTATCACCGAAATTGAGTTTGCGTTTATGGTTGCCAAGCCGCAACATTATCTTGCTGTAACGGGCACAAACGGCAAGACCACCACCGCAACCCTGCTCGGTGAAATCGTCAAGGCGGCTTATCCCGACAAGACCCATGTAACGGGCAATATCGGCATTCCGCTGTGCCGCACCGTGCTCGATTACAATCTGCTCGAAAACGAAGGGCATTATATTATTCTTGAAATTTCCAATTTCCAGCTTGTGGATATTGTGCAGTTCCATCCGCAGGCGGCTGTGATTCTCAACCTCACGCCCGACCATGTGGATGTGATGGGATCGCTGCAGAATTATTATGAATCCAAAACCCGTGTGTATCGCCGTATGACAGAGGATGAACTGTTCATCCGCAATGTGGACGATGCGGATGTGGTGGATTACTGCGGCAGCTATCCCGTACCCTGCAAAACGCTCGATATGAGCCTGACGGATGAAAATGCCTTCTATCACCTTGCTGACGGCAGAATGTGGGCGGGCGATGCGGAAATCATGCCGTTGGAGGAAATCAAAATCGTCGGTATGCACAATGTGCAGAACTGTATGGCTGCAGCCGCACTCGCAAGAGCCGCAGGTGTTTCCGATGAAACCATTCGCAATGTTATTTCCGGCTTCAAGGGTGTTGAACATCGTATTGAATTTGTGAGAGAATTGAACGGTGTGCGTTATTACAATGACTCCAAGGGTACCAACCCCGATGCCACCATCACCGCACTCAAGGCATTCACACAGCCCGTTGTGTTGCTTGTGGGCGGCTTCGAAAAGGGGCTTGCCATGGATGAAGTGAAAAAATACATCGGCAATGTCAGAAAGGTCATCGGCTTCGGTGCCTGCGGTGTAAGACTTGTAAATGAGCTGGTCGGCAAGGACGGCATTGTGGTGGAAACCATGGATGAAGCCCTGCTGCAGGCATATTCGATCGCACAACCGGGCGATGTTGTTCTGCTTTCTCCGACCACCAGCTCGTTCGATCAGTTTTCCTGTTACGAGGAACGCGGCGAGGTATTTGTAAAGCTCGTCAATGCATTAGAGGTATAAAAATTGAAAAAGAAGCAACCCATCGGTGTGTTTGATTCGGGGCTCGGCGGCTTAACGGTCGTCAAAAGCCTGATCGAACAGATGCCGCATGAAGATATAATCTATTTCGGTGATACCGCACGCGTGCCCTACGGCGGCAGAAGCTGTGAAACCATTCAGACCTATGCGTGTCAGGATGTTGATTTTCTGCTGCAATACGATGTCAAGGCGGTGGTCATTGCCTGCAACACGGCGGATGCCATGGCCCGAAAGCTCATTGAGCAGCGCTATCAACTGCCTGTTGTCGGTGTGGTCGGTCCTGCCGCGCAAATGGCTGTGCGTGTATCAAAAAATAAAAGGATCGGTGTCATCTGTACCCGTGCAACCGTGAAAAGCGGTGCATACGAGGCTGCAGCGAAGACAGCAGACCCGTCCGTGCAGGTGTTTACCCGTGCTTGTCCCTTGCTTGTGCCCTTGGTTGAAAACGGCAGATTTGCAAAAAATGACAAGGTCGTGCAGATCATTCTGGATGAATATCTGGAGCCCTTGCGCCGTGAAGGCATTGATACACTTGTGCTCGGCTGTACGCACTATCCTCTTTTGAAGGATGCCGTCATGCAGTGCCTGCCCGATGTGGAGATCATCTGCTCGGGAGAAGCCTCAACCGATACCCTGCGTGCACTGCTTGCCGAACATGATTTGCTCAACGATGCCGATGCTACAGGTGTTCACCGTTATTTCGTCAGCGACGATGCTGCAGGCTTTACCGAAAACGCAGAATTGTTCCTCGGCAGAAGTCTGGACGGTGCTGTACAGTGCGTGCAGATTTAAATTGAATTCCACAGGCCCTGCCTGTTCGGATATATATTTTTTCGGAGGTATTTTTATGAAAGCCAAAATTTCTGTTCTTCTTGTTGCTGTGATCCTTGTTTGCACACTTGCTTTTGCCGCCTGCTCGGCGCAGGACAAAATCATCGGCACATGGACCTCGCAGCAGACCACCCTCGGTGTTGTCACCGAATCGTCCGTCGTTTTCAATGAGGACGGCACCGGCTCTGTGTCGGGACTTCTCGGTCTGACCGGCAACATGACCTATGCCATCAATGAAAATGTGCTTACCGTTACCTACAACATTTTCGGTGTTGAATCCACCAAAACCTACACCTTTGAAATCAAGGGTGATACGCTGAACCTGACAGAGGGCACAACCACCGTCACCTACACCCGCGCCGCTTAAAAACATAAGAAATGCAGTCGGTTTTCGCCGGCTGCATTCTTGCAATAATAAATAAAAGGCAATAAAAAACAAACGGCAGCATTTGTTGCCGAATGAATTGAGTAGAGAGAAAGAGTATATGAGTGCATACAAATGGATGAAAACCGACACACCGGCGATCATGTTTTCATGTCTTTCAACAAAAAAATGGGGGAGAACCTTCCGCATTGCGGTGGTTCTGAAAGAGAAAACCGTTGATGTACGGATTTTGGAAAAGGCAATTGAGGATCTGCGAAGCAGATTTCCGCATTTTTATTCAAAACTGAAAAAGGGATTCTTCTGGAATTATCTGGAGCAAACGGACGGCTTGCCCGAGATTCGTCCCGAAAACGGCTGTCAGGCTGAGCCGATTGTATTGCGCAACGATGACAGACCTGATTTTCGTATTGTGTACACCGAAAACAGAATTGCAATTGAAATTGCACATTATATTTCCGACGGCTACGGCACGCTGACATTCCTGCTTGCGCTGACACAGCGTTACCTTGAATTGTCGCAAAATCTTTCGTGCGAACCGAGAAAAGGCATTCTGTATTGGCAGGATGCCGCATCCGAAAAGGAAATATCGGACGATTTTTGTCGCTACGGTGAAGCGGATGTTGAAAAAGCAAAGTCACCGCTGCATGATGTATACCGCTTGCCGGCTGTCTATGAAAAGGACTATCTGCGACTGACCTATTTTGAAATGTCCGCACAGCAGCTTCGCACCGAAGCGCGTGCTTTGCATCTGACCGTAACGGAATTTCTGACGGCTGTTTTTATGCTTGCAGTCATCCGTACGGCAGATCGTCCGATTCAAAACAGTATCGGTGTGGATATTCCCGTCAATCTGCGCGCGTTCTTTGATTCCGAAACACTCAGGAATTTTGTGTATCAGGTCAGCGTGCTTTATCCCGTCAACGGCAGACAGGAGCTCACGCTTGAGGAGATTGCCGATGTCATCCGCGGACAGCTGCATGCTCACTTGCACAGAGAAGAATTGCAGGCAACCCTCAAGGGGCTTATTTCACTGTCAAAGAATCCGGTTGTCCGTCTTGTTCCGAATGTTATCAAAACACCGGTGCTTCGCATTTTGCAGGCACGCTCACATTCGGATGAAACCACAATTATAACCAATCTCGGCAAAATCGATATGGAGAAGGACATTGCGCAGTATATTGATTACATAGAATTTGTCAACGGCGACACTAGCGGCTACGGCTTGCCGCTTACCATTTCCGCCGGCTCCTTTGCTGACCGTTTTGTGATGTGCTTTTCATCCTGCAACCGCGATGACCGCATTGCACTTGCCATGAAGCAGATTTTGCAGGAAACGGGAATCTCACTGACAAGGGAATGCGTGGAGGAAACGGATTATAAGCATGTCTGCCGCTGCAAAAAAGAAAAAGCCGCCCAAAAAGGCTTTTCAGCCGAAAAATGCAAAGCATATTTTCATTTCTGATTTATAAGATGTAATAATATTAAAGGGGTTGATCTTTATGCTTCAGTTTTCCTGTCTGTCCTGCGGCAGTACCTTGAATACGGAAACCGGCACATCCGTTTGCGAATGTGTCAACTGCGGTGTTGTGCAGGCAACGCCCGTTTTGCTCAACCCCGAAATGCTTTCCCTTTACACAAAAGCATGCGATTGCCTGCGTGACGGCAACACGGTTGCAGCTTTTCGAATGTGTGAAGAGATTACCTCTGTTTTCCCCGAAAGTGCCTGCTCTCATTGGCTGGCGGTGCTTGCGCAGTACGGTGTGGAGTATGTGCGTATGGCGGATGCCTCTGCGCCCCGTGCCGAAAGCGGACTTCTGAATGTTCTGCCCGTGCGCTCGTGCCTGCATTATGTTGCGGCGCAGGCGAGTGCGGATGCGGAGCTGAGCGCTTTTCTTGAAGAAACGGCAGCAGACATTGATGAACAGCAGAACCGACTTCGTCATGCAGCCTTGCAGTCGCAGGTGTTTGATGTTTTTATATCCTGCCTTCCTGCAGGGGATGACTTTATTTCGCAAATGGATCGCAAGGTGGCTGTGCAGCTGTATCACCGTCTTGACAAAAACGGCTTGCGTGTGTATTTGCCCGGTGTGTGCGGTGAAACGGATGAGGCATCTGTTTTTTCAGCCCTGCATTCCGCAAAGGTCATGTTCCTTGTTGGCGGTACCTCACGGATTTTGCTACACCATGATCTGCAGCGTGATTGGGCACGGTATCTGCAGATTTCATGCGATACCAACCGTGGACAGCTGATTATTCTGCATGACCGTATGGCTGAGGATGAATTACCTGAAATTCTTTCCTCTTATAAGCATTGCTATTATAAAAACGGCGGCAATGTGGCGGCATTTGTCCGTCTTGCCATGGAAGCTGCAAGAAATCTCGCGCAGAATGAGGATGCACAGTCCCGTGCGCAGACTCTGGCTGCCGATGCTGTGGCACATCAGTTTGATGTTGCCATGCAGCTGCGTGAAAAGCAGGAGCAGAAGGCTGCCTTGTTTGCTTCACTTTGCGCAAGGCAAAGAAGTCTTGCAACGCAGAAGGATTGTGAGGTGCTTGCGGCTGAATTCCGACGGCTTGCGGATTACCGCGATGCATCTGACCGTGCGCTGGCTTGTGCAAGAAAAGCCGAGCAGTACCGCTTCAATGCCATGCGTGAAAAAGAAACAACACGCTTGTTGCATGAAAACAAAAAATACACGCAGACACTCGCTGAAAAAGAGCGTAAAGAAAAAAGAGAAAGCAAGAAAAAGCAGGAACGACTGCTGACAACGGCAGGAACTCTTTTCTTGCTCGGATTGTGCACTTGTCTGATTCTGCTGTTTACGCAGTTCATCTTGCCGCTTTCCGATTACAACCGTGCAAAGAAGCTGCAAACCGAGGGCAATTTGGAAGCTGCGTATGAAATTTATGAGCAGCTGGGCTCGTTCAGGGACAGTCAGGCGCAATGCGAGCAGATCGATGAAATCATTTCATCCGCTGTTCCGACGACACCTTTTGCAATTACACGGTTGAAATAATCCGAAAAACGAAGAATTCCAAGCCTGTTTGCTTGATTTTTTGTGCAAATTGTTGAAAAACGAACGCAAAAATTCAGTGAATCGTATATTGACAAAAGTGAATAATTCGTTTATTATCTATTTGTTATGTACACAAAGGGGAGTGTAATATGGCATCTCCCGATAAAAAAGATAACCACGCAATGTCGGACGATGAACTTGTCCTCCTTGCACAAAACGGCGATCAGGCAGCGCTGAATGCCCTGCTTGAACGCTATACAGCAACGGTTCATTCCGTTGCCTCCTGTTCCTTTGGCGCTTCGCTTGAAACCGACGATTTGGCGCAAGAGGGAATGCTCGGGCTACTCGCAGCCGTGTATTCCTATGAACCCGAAAAGGCGGCCTCCTTTTACACCTACGCCTCGGTCTGTATCTCCAACCGAATTCGGTCTGCCGTGCGTGCAGACACAAGATTAAAGCATTCGCCTTTGAACTCATCTGTTCCTTTGGATGACGCAAGCATGATCCCCGGTGGCAATCCGGAAGATCTTGTTGTTGCATCCGAACAGGCAGAACAAATACTGTCCTTTCTGGCAAAAGAGCTCACGCCCCTTGAAGCAAGGGTGTTGCGTGCCGTTCTGGTCGGTAAATCTTACCGTGCCGTTGCCGAAGAATTGGAGCTTACGGAAAAAGCAGTGGACAATGCGCTGCAACGTATCCGCAAAAAGCTCAGAAGCAGTATGAAAGAAGGTTCATAACCGCACGAACAGCGGTATGATAAATGCCACAGCACATAATCCGGTAAAGGTCTATGCGTCAGGGGTAAATCTATTTTTTACTAAGCGAGGTAAACCAAAATGTTCGAAGACAAAACACTCATCTGCAAAGAATGCGGCAACGAATTTGTATTCACCGCCGGTGAACAGGAATTCTATGCTGAAAAGGGTTTCGAAAATGAACCCCAGCGTTGCAAGGAATGCCGTGCAGCACGCAAGCAGGCTCCCAGAACTGAAAGACAGTTCTTTGATGCTATCTGCAGCGAATGCGGCGGTCCTGCAAGAGTTCCGTTCAAGCCCCGTGACGACAGAGCAGTCCTCTGCAGCGATTGCTTTGCAAAGAGCAAGGCTGAATAATCAGAATTGTTTATGAAAAAAGAACAGCACCGGACGGTGCTGTTTTTTTTTGTATGTGCGTTTTTTTTATCGTATTTCAAAAAAACAGCCCCGTCAGGCACTTGACAGCATTTCCGCTTTCTTACTAAAAAAGATGATGATTTTCTGCTTGACGGAACAGAGAATAAGTTTTAAAATAGAAATATTAAAGTAAAGGACGGTTTTTTTATGATCGACAAATACAACCGATTTCGTTACCAGCCCTGTCTGCCTTTAGGACACGATGGCAGACGCGTGACCGCATCCAAAGAACATATTGCCCTCTCAAGGCAGGCGGCCGCCGAGGGTATTGTGCTGCTGAAAAACGAAAACAACACCCTGCCGCTTAAAAAAGGCGAAAAAATTGCCCTGTTCGGCAAGGCAACCATTGAATACATCAAGGGTGGCGGCGGCAGCGGTGATGTACACTGCCCGTATATCCGCAATATCGCAGACGGCTTTGCCCAAAAGGAAAACGAAAACAAGGTATATATTTATAAGCCCTTGGTTGAATTTTACAAGGATTATGTGCGCCGTGAGAGTGTCAATGTGCTCACGCAGGAGCAGATCGATGCCCGTTGGGATATTGTCAACAACATGGAATTCTGCCAGAAGCGTGACGACATGACCTACGACACCTTTGCAGCCATGCATGTCAAAGAAGCCGAAGTGCCCGATGAACTGATTGTTGCATCCGCTGAAAATGCAGATACGGCAATCATCACACTCAGCCGCTTTTCCGCAGAGGGTGTGGACAGAAGACCGCAGGGCGGTGACTATTATCTGTCTGACCTCGAAAAAGCACTCCTTGACCGCTGCTGCGAGCTGTTCAAAAATGTGATTATCGTCATCAATTCGGGTGCGACCATTGACTGCGAATATTTTGCCGAAAACGCAAAAATCGGTGCGGTGCTGTTTGCATGGCAGGGCGGCATGGAGGGCGGTTCTGCCCTTGCCGATGTGCTCTGCGGCGATGTGACTCCCTCGGGCAAAATGGCAGACACCATTGCAAAATCCTATGATGTTTACCCCACCAAAGAGGACTTCTGGGAATGCTTTGACCATGTGGATTATTCGGACGATATTTATGTCGGCTACCGTTATTTTGAAACCATTCCGGGTGCAAAGGAACAGGTGCGTTATCCCTTCGGCTTCGGGCTGTCATATACCAACTTTGCCCTTTCCGACCTGCTTGTGCTTGAACACAACGGTAAAATCCACACCGTTGTGAATGTGAAAAACACGGGCAAAGTCGCAGGCAAAGAGGTTGTGCAGGTGTATTTCAGCGCACCGCAGGGACTGCTCGGAAAGCCTTCCAAACAGCTTGCCGCTTTCAGGAAAACCAAGCTGCTCGCGCCGGGTGAAAGCGAAACGCTGATGCTCTCATTCGACATTGCACAGATGGCTTCATTTGATGACCTCGGCAAAATTCAGAAGTCCGCTTATGTGCTCGAAAAGGGGGATTATACCTTCCATGTCGGCACATCTGTTCGTGATACAACCCAAGCTGATTTTGTGTATACGGTTGCAGAAAACACCGTCACCGAGCAATGCACCGATTGGTGTAAGCCTTTTAAACTCGCCAAAAGAATGCTCGCAGACGGCAGCTTTGAAGCCTTGCCCATGGGCGAAGAAAGCTACCGTTACGGCGAAATCAAACCCTCGGGTGCGGCTGTTCCTGTCGAAAAGCAGGTTTTTGACAATGTATATGACAGCTGCACGATGGACGAATTCGTATCACAGCTGACGATTGACGAATTGTGCTTCCTGGTCGGCGGTCAGCAGCCCACAGGCGTTGCCAACACAGGCTGCTTCGGCGGTCTTGAAAGACTTGCAATTCCTGCCGTACCCACCGCAGACGGACCTGCCGGATTGCGTCTTGAAATCAAAACAGGCATTCCCACCACCGCATGGCCGTGCGCTACCTTGCTTGCCTGCACATGGAACACCGATCTTATTGAAAAAGTCGGCGCCGGTGGCGGTGCAGAGCTTCGTGAAAACAACATCGGCGTGTGGCTTGCACCTGCACTCAACATCCACCGCGACCCGCTTTGCGGCAGAAACTTTGAATATTATTCCGAAGATCCGCTGCTTGCAGGCAAATGTGCCGCTGCTTCCGTGCGCGGTATTCAGTCGCAGAAGGCTGCCGTTTCCATCAAGCATTTTGCCTGCAACAACAAGGAAGCCAACCGCTTTGCAAGCGATTCGAGACTTTCCGAACGGGCTTTGCGTGAGATTTATCTCAAAGCCTTTGAAATCTGCGTCAAAGAAGCCGACCCGTGGACACTCATGTCCTCTTACAACCTCATCAACGGCCTTCACACGAGCGAAAGCTATGAGCTGCTGACAGGCATTCTGCGTGATGAATGGGGCTTCAAGGGCATGGTCGTGACCGACTGGGGTGTCAAGAACCGCCCCGTGGTGGAGGTCAAGGCAGGCAACGACATGAAGATGCACTGCGGCTATCCCGAAGAACTCAAAGCCGCCTACGAAGCAGGCGAGCTGACACGAGCAGAGCTGGAGCTGTGCGTCAAACGCATTCTCGATATGTTTACAAAACTGATATGATACACGAAATCAATTCCACTTTTTACAACCAATACAAACCCGAAAAGCCCACGGAATCGGATCTTGTGCTGTGCGCCAAACCCGATGCGGTGCTGTGCGCAGAGCGTGAGGGGCACCTGTGCTTTCCGACGGTCGCAGAGGTGCAAACGGTCGGAGCATACCTGTTTTCGGTCGGCAAAACAAAGTATTTTGCAGGCGAAGCGGACGAATTTGCCGATTATATTTACATAAATGTGCGCACAGCTGCCAACCACCCCGACCGTGAACAGGCCTTTTCGGCCGTAACGGGGGCACATCTGCTGACATGGTATCAGGATAACCGCTTCTGCGGCAGATGCGGCAGCAGAATGCACCACAGTGCAACCGAGCGTGCCATGGTGTGTGACTGCGGCAATGTGGTGTATCCGAAAATCTGCCCGGCGGTGATCGTCGGCATTGTGCATGACGGCAGAATTTGTCTTACCAAATACAACCGTGGCTATGCGCATTGGGCATTGGTGGCAGGCTACACGGAGATCGGCGAAACGATAGAGCAGACCGTGCACCGTGAGGTCATGGAAGAAGTCGGACTGAAAGTCAAAAATCTGCGGTACTTCAAAAGTCAGCCGTGGGGACGGTCCTCATCCCTGCTGTTCGGATTTTTCTGCGAGGCAGACGGAGATGCATTGCTTACGATAGACAGCAATGAGCTGAAAGAGGCGCAGTGGTTCGCGCCCGGGGAAATTGAGTTTGAAAATGACGGTGTTTCGCTGACACGGGAAATGATCGGTGTTTTCAAAGACGGAACATACAAAAGAATGATAAAATAAACAAACAAGGAGCTGATTTTTTCAGCTCCTTTGTGCGTCAGATTGTGAAGTTGTAGTATTTTGCAAGCTGTTTGGCATCCTCATCTGAGAAGGTGCCGTCGAACACAAGAAAATCATCCATGTTGAAAATGGTGTTGTGCTCGTTGTTGAACTTATGCAGTGCATCGTTGCCGACGGTGAAGGGCAGTGCATCGGGGGTTGTGAGCAGGTCTTTGTTGAATCTGCCTGCGTGGGCCAATTTAAAGTTATAATAACACTTCATCTCACCGTTTTTGCGGTCCACGGACAGTGCCATGTGAATCCAGCCGTCTGCGATGTCCTCGGGAAAGGCGGTGATGAAATCGTCATCATCGTCACCGATGCCGATGTTGATAAAGGTGTCGTTGTTGCGCATAACAATGACAAGACCCTTGTCCTTGCGGTTGGGGCCGTAGCCGCCCTTGGTGGCGCAAATGTCGGTCTCGAAAATCAGCGAACGGTCAATGCGAAGCCATGCGGCAATGGTGAAGTCATTTTCACCGAAGCTGAAATCCTCATACACTGCACAGCCCGTGGCGCCGAATTCACCCCTTGAGCCATACACGCCGCCCGAATAATATTTGCAAAGACCGATTTCCTTTGCATCATATTGTGCGGTTGCATCGTTCAGGTCGTTGTCTAAAAACAGAGCGAGCTTCAGACGGTTTTTGTCGATGTAAGCGCCCAACCCCTCTTTTGCATCAATGGCAGGGGTGGGGAAGGGGGTGTATTCAATGCTTCTGACCTCGGGACGGAAATAAGGCTTCGTGTATTCGGGGAACAAGCTGTCCGGAATCTGCGAGGAAAAGCCGTTGGCATCGTATTCCGGAATCGGAAGTCCGAGTGCATACAGCACGATTGCCGCCATGTCCTTGGTGGTCGTGTAGCCGACGGTGCCTTTTTGCACACCCTTGCCGGTAGCGCCGAAGAAAATGTATTTTTCGCCGTCGGTGTAGCCGCCGTGGCCACGCACCCAACCACCGTGGTCGGCAATGACCATGAACAGCGTTTCATCGAGAATGCCGGCTGCCTTGTAGGCATCGTACACCTGCCCGACGAGTGCATCGATTTCGGTGATTTTGTTGAGATGTCCCTCACTGCCGTAGCCGCAGCCGTGGCCTGCACCGTCAATGTCATCGAACTGCACAAACAGGTATTTCGGCTTCTTGGCAACGCAGTCAAGAATGATCGGTGTCAGCTCGGCATCGTTGGGTGCGGTGTATTTGTCCACACCGATGCCGTCTTCAATAATGCCGATGTTGATGGGATTCCAGTTGTTGCAGGCGGCAAGGTAAGCATCGGGATAGGCCGCACGCAGTCTTTTGAAAACAGAGGGAAGTGCCTCATTGGTGTAAGGATGCGTGCCGACAATGCTGTTGGTAAGACCGTGCACCGCGGGCATGGCACCCAAAAGCATCGCACCCCAGTTCTGTGCGCTGATGGTGGGGTCAAGTGAGAGTGCATCGTAGGTCACGGCACCGTTTGCAAAGATTTTATTCATGCACAGGGTGGCGGTATGTTGGTTGAAATTGCCCATGCCGTCCATGCCGATCAGGGCGACGTATTTATATGTGTTGTTCATGTGAACACCTCGATTGTTGAGTTTTTTGTGGAAGCTGTGTATAAATTATGGTTTATCGGAGTGTTGCGGTTACACGCGAACCGCCCTCCACCACCCCTTGTCGCCCCTGAAAGGGGAGATGTCTGCGGAACGCAGACAGAGGGGTTCAGGCGGTTATATCAGACTTTTTTGACCGAATTTGTGCAAACTTGGTTAACCCCTCTGTCACTTCGTGACATCTCCCCTTTCAGGGGCGACAAGTATTTGTGGGCTTGCCGTCAGTTCGTTAAACCATAATTTACTGTTATTTATTCAGCTTCTCTTTCAAAGCCTCATACACCTCGGGACCGATTTCGGGATTGCCCTTGGAGTAGCTCGGCTGGAGCATATTCCCGGCGACCTTCGGGTCGGTGCAGGCGGTGTCATTGCGCCATTTTTCGCGTTCGTCCGCATTTCTGAGATTGGGAATATCCATCGGAATGCCGCCGTTCAGAACCGAACGGTATGCGAACATGCCGGGCAGGAACATATCCATGGCTTCATACACATCCACGATGTCTGCAAAGGGGCTCTTGCGCAGCTTTTCACAGAAGTTGAACATGGTGTAGTAGTCGCTGCCGCCGTGGCCTGCGTTGTTGGCACGCGAAGCGTTGCGGTCTGCGGTCGGGGTGTTGACGGGTGCGGAATCGTTGTCGCCCTCTTCCTTGTCGCAGTTGACATAAAGGGTCTGTGTGCCGCCGTTTTCGGCATCCTCACGGGCACTTTCCATGCGTCCCTTACTGCCGTAAATGCTGTACCAGATGCTGTTTTTGGACGGGCCGACACCGTGCACGCTCTTGACCACGGCACCGTTTTCGAGGGTGACCATTTCAACACCCATGCTTCCCGCTTTTGCGCCCATGCGATTCATTCTTGCGTTGAACGGCAGTTCGAAGCCTGTGACCTTGACGGGACGAAGACCTGTGATGTGAAGCAGGGGGCCTAAGGAATGGGTGCAGTAATAGAACGCACTCATGGTGTTTCTCCAATGGTTCGGGTCGCAGCAGGAATAGCCGGGCCAGCCGGGCTCGCAGTTGTGCACATATTCACCTTCACCGTATTCAAATTCACCGAGCACACCGTCACGGAACAGCTGACGCATCTTGCGCGGTGCGGGCATGTAGCAGTAATTTTCGGCATAGGCATAGACCTTGCCCGTTCTTTCAACGGTTTCAATCAGCTCAACGGCTTGCTTCATGGTCTGCACGGGCAGAACCTCGCTGATGACATGCAGTCCCTTTTCCATGCAGCGAATCGCAAAGGGTGCATGCTCGTTTGCGTAGTTGGCAAGCACAACGGCATCCATATCGTGATTCAAAAAGTCTTCAAAACTATCGTAATAGGTGATGGTATCGTTGTTCAGGTCTGCCTTGACCTCTTCAAGTACGGGCTTGTAGCTGTCGCAGACGGCAACGAGAACGGCATTGTCGGCATCCTTGCAGTAGTTGATCATGCTCTTGCCGCGGCGCGCACCGAGCACACCGATTTTAATTTTCTTGACGGGATGCAGCATACGGTTAAAAGAACCGTCCTCGTTATACATTTCGAGCTCGTCAATATTCAGCACATCGAGCATGATCTCCCAACGCTCGGGCATGTTTTCATCATAAAATACGGGACGGAAGCCTGCGGAAATATAGCTCTTGACCGCGGCAACGCGCCATTCGTCCGTGGTCAGCACAGACCACTTTGCGCCTGCATCGTCCATTTTTTTTGCGGCATAAGCGTTGAGGTATTTGCCGAGTCCCTTGCCTCTGTAATCGGCACGGATACCGACCATGTGAAAGTCACCCGTCTGTGTTTCGGGGTGGTAGGTGGCGGTCAGTGTACCGACACGCTCACCGTTGTGGTTTAAAAACAGGCAGTCGCGCTCCAATACGGTGTCGTCATGGTCTTTGATGCAGCCGTCAAAGGTTTCTTCGGTGGCATCGTCACCCACAAGACCCTTTTTACAGCATTCGACCCATGCCATTTTGTCGGCTTCTGTTTCGTAGGCGCTGATGGTGTAGCCCTCGGGAAGCGGTGCTTCCTTGTAAGGGGTGTTCTTGAATCTGTACATTTTAAGCTGTGCCATAGTTTTTTTCCTCTCTTAATATGTTCCTTTTGTATCCAGAACGGCATTACTTGCGTTTTCGCGAAGTTTGCTCGTTGCTATTCGTTTGTTCAGTTCATTATAATACAGTTCATCGTCAATGGGAAGTGTGACTTCCGTTTGCAGCCATTCGCTCAGTAGGCAGGCATCCATGAATTGTACACCGTTGAGTCCTTCACTGCCGTGTACAAAAAGTTTTTCCTTGCCCAGAACGGCATTGGCGAAATTGTTGAGAATGGTCACATGCTGCCCCGACACGGGGTTGATGTAGGGCATTTGCTTTTTGCTTCCCGGTGTGCCGAACCCGTTTTTGTAAGTAAGATTAAACTCTCTTTCATCCTGCTTGGAAAGAGTGATTTCGAGTTTCATACCGTCGGTGCACACGAGTTTGCCCTTTGTGCCGAGAATTTCAAGTCGGTTGGTGCCGGGGAAGTCTGCGGTTGCAGTGATGAAAACACCCGTGGCTCCATTCGGGAATTCCATATAAACAGTCACATCGTCTTCGGTTTCAATATCGTGCCATTTGCCGAACGAGCAATGTGCATGAATTTTGGCGGGCATCATACCGACAATCCATTGCAATAAATCGATCTGATGCGGTGCCTGATTGAACAGCACGCCGCCGCCTTCGCCTTTCCATGTGGCTCTCCAGGGGGAAGAATCGTAGTAAGACTGCGAACGGTACCAGTCTGTAATCAGCCAGTTGACACGTTTGATGTCGCCGATTTTTCCCTCTTTGATCATGTCACGCATTTTGTTGTAGACCTTGTTGGTGCGTTGGTTAAGCATCAATCCGAACAGCAGGTCGGGGTGTTGTTCTGCAACGGCGATCATTTCTTTGACCTGTTTGGTGTAAACCCCTGCAGGTTTGTCGCTCATGGCATGAATGCCTGCACTCAATGCATCGATGACAACAGGCGGATGAAAATAATGTGGGGTTGTCACCACAACGGCATCCACCGTGCCGCTTTTTAAAAGTTCGTTATGATCGGTGAATTTCGGCACGGTAATGTTGAATTTTTCACATTGTGCGTTGAGTTTGTTTTCGTCAATATCACACACGGCACCGAGGACTGCATTTTTGATAAGCCCTGCTTTGAGCAGGCGCACATAGGCACTGCCCTGACCGCCGAAGCCGATAATTCCGATGCGTGCTTTTTTGTCAGCCATCTTATTTTCCTCCCTTGGTGAAAATGCCGTCTTGCTCTGTGTAACCGCAATCAAGAAGCACCTTTTTGGCGGCAGCAACGGCACAGTCGAATCGGTCCCTCGCGTTTTTTAAATCAAACTGATTTGCAAAAACGGAATTGTTGAACTGCTTGTTGCCTCTGAAAAATGTCAGATGCGGTTCAATGGTGAACACGGCATCACGGTCAATGCTGTTTATAATGTCCGCAATATGACCTTCACCGAAGCCTGCGGGCACCACCTTTTTACCGACGGCATCTTTCAGGTGGAAATAATCCGCTTTGGCAAGAAATGCTTTTGTCTGTTCAAAGGTCTGCCCGCTGACACGGAAGTTGGCAGGGTCATAAATGTATCCCAATTCAGGGAGCTGCTCCATTAACCACGCACAGCGTTCTGCCGTGGCATTGAAAAGTCCCGTATCGTTTTCACAGCAAAAACGGATGCCGTGCGATTCTGCAATGGAGTTGAAATAACGCAGATCTTCGACGATTTGTTTTTTGTCGAATTTAAAAAATTTCGGATAAAAACTGAATACACGCATGTTTTTTGCACCGAGGGCATTGGCAACAAGGCAGGCGTGTTCTACTTTTTTTGCATATTCGTTGCGGTCAAAGCCCTGTCTGACCTTGCAGATCGGCGAGCCCAAAGACCAAACGGAAATGCCGTATTCCGCCAGTCTTTCTTTGTATTCCTTGGCTTTATCAATGCTGATGAATGCGGCATTCTGCCCGTCAATTTTTCGCATTTCAAGCAGAAAAATGTCATTGGCAAGCAATGCTTTGACCTGCCCGTCAAAATCTTTGGCGGCTTCGTCGGCAAATGCACAAAGACGGATCATATCTTTATCAGTCCTTTGTATTCAAGTAATTTTATGAACAGACCGCCCTGCACGGAACGGTGTTGGAATCCGCGCATGTTTGCGGTAATGGTGAAGTACCAGTCTGTCAGCGGCACACGGGAAAGCGAACGGTTGTAAGCTTCCCATAAGGGAGCAATGAATGCTTCAAAATCGGCTCTTTCGGAGGCAAGGGTTGCCGTCCACACAAGCCAGTCGCTCTTGGTGTAGGTTTCACGGTTGTCAAGCGGCATACCGTAGGGGTTGATGTGCTTTGCGTAGGATGCAAACTCGCTTGCAATCACCGCTTTGTCCATGATATTTGTACCCCAGAGCTTGTCCCAGACGATATTGTATTTCATGCTCCATGTGTCGGGGCTGTCAAAGGCAAGGCGGTAGCTGCCGTCGCCGTTGGCGGCTCGCTTTGCCCAATCGGCGGCCATGTCACGGGCGAGCTTCATTTTTTCATTTTTCTTTGCTTCTTCACCCAACAGACCGTAGAGAAGCCCCAAGCCTGCAATGCCCATAATGGCTTTGAGTGAAAGGTTACAGTTGTGGGCAAGGTGGCCTGCAAAGTCGTCGGTGCAAAGCTGATTGGCAGGATCTCTGCCGTTGTCCTCAAGATATCTGACCCAAGCTTCCAACAGGTCAAGATTTTCTTTTATAAACTCAAGATTGCCGTCGGCAAGGGTTACGGCGGTTGCCATCACGAGCATATTGCCGCATTCCTCCACGGGCATCTGATATTTCAGCTCGTTGCGTCCGTAGACCTGCCCCGTTACATGCGGATAGCAGCCCACATCGTGGGGTGCAAAGTCAAACTGCCATGCATCGCTTCTTGCATATCTGAAAACGGGTCGCATCATACCGCGAACCAATTCGGGATTGTAAAGCAAAAACAGCGGAACGGACGGATAACTGACATCCACCGTGGCTGCACAACCGTTGGAGAAACACTCCTTGGAAATAAACAGAATTTCCCCCTTTGTATCCACACAGATTTTGTGGGCGGCGATGGCCTGACGATAGGCAATTTCAAGAAGCTCTGCGTATTTTTCACCGCCTGCTCTGACCGCATCGAGGAACATTTTGTCGGAAAATGCTTCGCAGCGTTCAAAAACGGATTCGTAATCGGAGAAGGCTTCAGTGATGGCGGCTTCAATGGTTTTTCCGTCAGCATTCCACAGGGAAGTGAGTTGATCTTCAAAAAAGAGAATGGATTTTATGTCATCATAAGCGAATGCAAACAGGGCCTCCGCCTTGGAGTCGGAGCAATACACCGCCTCGGCGCACACAAAGGTCATTTCCTCGCTGTCGGCATGGGGCATTTTATCCATGAACGGCACTTTTCTTTTTTCGGTGTACACATTGCCTGCATCCGTGCAAAGGTAAAAATAACCCCAGTCAATGCGCAGGTCATCACCGCAGACGGAAAGAATATCCTGCGTGGTGCTGCCGATTTTAGCGGCACAGATGCCGTCAAACTGCAGCGTTTCGGCTTCCACATCCTCACTGCCTCGGTAGTTCAGGCAGATTTCCTCACTGACGGCAATTTTCACCTTGATGCAGTGTGCCTGTCCGTCCAGCGGCTCGGTGGTGATTTTCAGGTAGCTGACGGGACGGGATGCAATTTGCAGGTCATCCAACAGCAAAGCGCTTGTGAACACAGCGGTCAGGCGGACACCTGCTTCTTCAAAAACACAGGTCGTGGACAGTGCATTGCAGTCCTTTTTGACCTGCTTCATGATGGGTGTGTTGTCCTCATCGGATTCTTTGCCCAAAAAACGGTAAACGGTGCCGTCAATGTCTGCTGTGCCGACAATGGTATTGGGCTTACCCGTCCAGTGCACGGTGACGGCATCGGTCAGCTTGTCGGCAGGACTCCAGACAGAAAAATAAGGGTCTATGGTAATCAGCGGATAGCTCGGCGCTCTTAAAAGCATTTCATTTTCCTCCTGTTATTTTGCATAAATCTGTCCGACGATGCGGTTGACAAGCCCTGTCGGCAAGACCTTGGACAACCCTGCAAACAGGTGATATTGCGCTCCCTTTGTGGACAGCGGTTTCGGATTCTTTGCGGTGGCGGCTTTGAACACCGCATCGGCTATTGCCTCGGGCGGCATGCCGTTTTGCTCGTCATGCTCCATCACCGCAAGGCTTCGCTGCAAACAAGCCTTGTATGCGGAATCGGCGGTTGTTTTTTCTCTGGCAGCGGTGAAACCGGTTTTTACATCGCCCGGCATCACGGCACAGACGGTAATGCCGAAGGGCTTTACTTCATTTGCAAGTGAGAGTGTCAGCGAGTTGACGGCTGCCTTGCTTGCCGAATAAAACCCCTGAAACGGAATGGCAAGAGGGGCTGCCATGCTGCTGATGTTGACAATTCTGCCAAAGCCCTGCTCTCGCATATAGGGCAGAACCTTTTTGGCGCACACGAACGCACCGAAAAAGTTGACATCAAACTGCTTTTTTGCATCGGCAAGGGCGGTATCCTCAATGCTGCCTGCAATGCCGAAGCCTGCGTTGTTGACAAGAATGTCGATCCGCTTTTCTGCCTCAAACACGGTGCGCACGGCTTGTTCCACGCTCTGCTCGTCCGTTACATCCGCCTGTATGTGGATGATATTTTTATTTTCCCTGCCGTTTTTGCGGCTGAACTCATAAACCCTGTAGCCGTTTTTTAAGAATTTTTCACAGCAGGCAAGGCCGATGCCGCTGCTGCCGCCCGTTACAATGGCTACTTTCATGTGTTGTCCTCCGTATTTTGCAATTGCGTAAGAATCCGGTTGTGGTTTTCAAGAATAAATCGCTGCGCTTTTTTGTCATATAAATTCATGCGGTACGAAACACCTGTTTGCATATTGGTTCCTTCTTTGACCGTGATTCCGATTGCATTGCCTTTCGCCGTGGCTACCTTTTCGCGTTTGTCTGCGCGAATGTTTTCAATGAGATATCCTTCGCTCACAAGCCATGCCGTAATCTGCACGGCAGCAAGCGGTTTTTCGTTTTCGCCGAGCATTTCACGCAGTGCTTTGATGAGGTTGTTGATGCCCATGGGGGTATCACTGTAGGGAAATGCTTGGATGATTTCCTGCGTCAGCAAAGTGTATTTTGCACTTTCCTTACGGACGGGTCTGTTGACCTCGCCGCCGTTCTCAATAACCTTTTCCAGCACATCCGCAACATAGAAAAAGCAACGGCTCATGCGTACATTGTTGATCACGCTGTCATCCGTAATTTCTTCACCCGTCAACGGATCAAAGCCCCTTGCAAGCGACAGTATGTACTCCTGTGCCCTGCGCATGATATCAATTTCAGGCATAAAAGTTCCCCTCCCTGTTTAAATGCATAAAAAAGCTATGTCAACTTGTGCATTTTGCACAACATTAAAATTAACTGTTGTTTTAATACTGTTTTTTTAGTATATTAAATTATATGACAGCAGTCAGTATTTGTCAACCGCTATATATAAAAGAATAAAAAGGAGCAGACACAATGGATCATCTTTTTGAAAAACAGCTGACAACCGAATGTGTTTTTAAAGGAAAAATTCTTGATTTATACCTGGATACCATTGAATTGCCAAACGGACATACCGCTACGCGTGAGTATATCAAGCATATCGGTGCCGCCTGTGTGGTGCCCGTGGATACGGAAGGGAATGTGATTGTCGAACGCCAGTTCCGCTATCCGTTCAACGCGGTGCTGACCGAAATTCCTGCAGGTAAGCTCGATTCAAAGCTCGAGCCGCACCTCGATGCTGCCTTGCGTGAATTAAGGGAAGAAACGGGCTATACGGCTGAAAATATGATCTACCTCGGGGAGTATTATCCCACCTGTGCGTATTCCGATGAAACCATCCATATGTATCTTGCAACAGGGCTGACACAGGGTGAGCAGAATTTGGATGACGATGAGTTTGTCGGTGTTGAAAAGGTGCCGCTGAAAACGCTCATTGATCGCATCATGGCAGGTGAAATCAAGGACGGCAAAACGCAGACCGCACTGCTCAAAGCCTATCTGTATCTGCAAGGATAAAAAAGGTTTTCTGCGGTAATGCAAGAACAGATAAATTATGGTTTATCTTACTGACGGAACCCCTCAAATACTTGTCGCCCCTGAAAGGGGAGATGTCTGCGGAACGCAGACAGAGGGGTTCAGGCGGTTACATCAGACTTTATTGACCAAATTTGTGCAAACTTGGTT
>JAZNCO010000105.1:0-46329 GCA_045587645.1 Acutalibacteraceae bacterium
TAGGAAATTGCTCGCGTTGTGAGCAATTTGCATATAATTCGCCTGCGGCTCATTGAATGACGCAAGCTTATTGAACAAAAACACCTTTTCGCCCCCAAGATTGGGGGACGGGGGGTTGATTCGTCGAAGACGATTTTTTATATTATTTTTCTGCTGTGTAATAAAAAGATGTACGTTTGATTTTGCCGGTTGATGTTCTGGCAAACGGTGTGCTTCTGATACGGAATGATTGAATCTGCCTGTCAGTCGGCATTGAGATGTTGACTTCATCTATGATGCTACCGATTTTCAATTCTGTTTCTTCTGCGGAAAGTTCAGAAAACAATTCTGTATTCGGAAAAACCTCCGCAATAATACTGTCGCCGTCAGCAAAAACAAGAATTTCACGAATCAGTGCGTAATCGGCGAAACGGTTTTCTATTTCTTCAGGTGAAATATTTTCTCCGTTTGACAAAATAATCAGATTTTTCTTTCTGCCGACAAGATATATATGTCCGTCATCAATATAACCAAGATCACCTGTCTGCAAAAATCCGTCTGCAGTGAGTACATCTGCTGTAGCCTGCGGCTTGTTGTAATAGCCGAGCATGACGGAATCGCCCCTGACCTGAATTTCTCCATCTACAACACGAACCTCATCAATACCTAACAAAATTCCGTTGGAGTATTTGCAAACATCACTGAAGTCTGATGTTGTAATACGCGGACTGCATTCACTCATACCATAGCCTTGTCTTGCACAAATGCCGTATTTTTCAAATTCATCAATCATTGCGGCGCTCAGAAAAGCACTGCCTGCAATCATTCTCCTGAAATTCTTGCCGACAATCCGTTCAGCAGCTTCCCTTTTGCTTAATCGCGGATTGCGTTTTTCGATAATTTTGATTTTTGTCAGCATGGATTTGCAAACAGCAGGCACAATGCGCATGATCGTAGGCTCAAAAATAAGCAGATTTTTATAAAGATCTGCCAGATTACCGTTCAGGCATAATGTGCCGCCGTCATACATCGTTTTCAAAACATCGCAGGCATAACAAAATACATGATGCATCGGAAGAATAGAAAAACTGACATCATCATCTTCCATTCGGTATGTATCGTATGTGGAATTATGTGCCAGATTTTTATTGGAAAGCATAACACCCTTTCGATCACCGGTAGTACCTGATGTAAATATAATCATCGCACAATCATCAGGTTTTGCCGTTTCACAAGAATCATCCTCTGCTGAAACAGCATGAGTACTGAAAACATCGGCATACCATTCACTGTTGCCCAAGGAGTGAATATCCCCAAGCTGTGTATATTCATTTTTTATAACAGCTGCTTTATCAAGAAAATCTTCTTCACAAAAGAGCATTGAAACATCCGCATCCGCAAAAAGTTGTATCGCTTCTTCTGTTGCAATATCCGGTGCAAACGGTATTGCCACATTGCCGCTTATAATAATGGCAGTCAGGCATACAATATACTCATAATTGGTTTTGCCGACAAATGCAATATGCTTGTGCTTTGCATTCTTTTCATGAATATAGTTGCGCATAGCTGTGCAATCATTAAAGAAATCCTGATAAGTTTTACATCTGATTTCATCATTTTGCAAAAATCTGCAAAAGTCTTTTGCAGCAAAATGTTCGACCGCATATTTTAACAATTGTTCAACTGTTTGAATCGTTCTCATGATAATCCTGCTTACAATGATATTTAATTATTTCTGTCTGCCTTAAAACTTGCTTTATTATACTTAAACAAGCAAATCAATTTGTTAATAATTTGTTAATAATATTTTCATTTTATTCACAGCTGCAACAGCTTAGCACAATTTGTTGCAACAAAAATGTTCAAATTAAAACTTGTTGTAAAAATGAATGCTCCCGATGATACACCGGGAGCAAAAATTCAATACTGTGTTTTCAGATTGATCCACAATTCACTTTGCAAAACAAGAGTTTCCTGATTGAGATTTATAAAAACCTCGCACTTATCAAGAACCTCACGAGGAGGATACACAAGCGGGTCTTCGCTCTGTTCCGGATCCAGTTGCTCGTAAGCGGCTGTGTGCGGAATGGCATACCATACTTCTTGTGCATTTCTGACTGCAATTTCCGTTTCGCACATGAAGTTTATAAACTTTTCAGCTGCTTCCTTATTTTGCGAGGATTTCAGCACACACATGGAATCGAAGAACATATTTGCACCTTCTCTGGGAACATAGGCAGCAAGATCTTCATTTTCTTCCATCATGGTCATGGCATCCCCTGCATAATATGCGGCAATATAAGCTTCTTCATTGATCATCTTATCAAAAATCTGATCCATAACATAAGCCTGCACGATCGGTTTCTGCTTCTTGAGCTCTTCTGCCGCTTCCAGCCAATCCTCTGTATTGGTTGTATTGATGGAATGACCGAGTCTGATATGTGCCAAAGCAAAGGTATCTCTGGGATTGTCGAACATCAGGATATTGCCTGCATATTTTTCATTCCACAAAAGATTAATGCTTTCATCAGCAACATCTTCTTCATCGACATACTTGGTATTGTAAACAATCACCACGGTGCCCCATGTATAAGGAACTGAATACTTTTCTTCAGGATCATATGAAAGACCGCGGTATTCTTCACCAATATACTTATAATTGGGTATATTTGAAAAATCAAGTTCTGCCAACAAGCCTTCATTGATCATTTTTGAAATCATATATTCAGACGGAATAATGACATCATACGAAGCAGCACCGCTGACAATTTTGGAATACATTTCCTCATTGCTGGCATAGGTTGTATAATTCACCTTGATGCCGGTCTGTGCTTCAAAATCATCCAAGACGGATTGATCGATATATTCGCCCCAATTATATACATTGATGCTTTGCTTGCTCTGCTGATTCCCCTGTGAGTCTGTGCATGCACACAAAGTGATAACCAAAATGAATACAATAAGGAGAGAAAAAATTTTTTTCATTGATTCTGTTCCTCCTTATTTCTTGACCTTTTTGTTGTTTTCCGGTTTTTTGATGTTGGAGATCACCATAAGAACCAAAATAACAGCAAACAGCAGTGTTGACAGTGCATTCAACTTCAATGAATAAGGCTTTTTGGTCATGGAATAGATGGTGACGGGAAGTGTCTGGAATGTTGCACCGGAGTTGAAGTAGCTGATAACAAAGTCATCCAACGAAAGCGTGAATGCCATGATAAGTCCCGAAATAATACCGGGAAGTATCTGCGGAATAACAACCTTAATAAATGACTTTATGGGAGGACAGCCGAGATCCAGTGCAGCATAATAAATGTTTTCATCCATGCCTTTGAGTTTTGGTAATACTGACAGTACAACATAAGGAATGTTGAAGGTAATATGCGAAATCAAAAGCGTTCCGAAGCCCATTTCCATGCCGTTGAAGTGAGACAGCACAAAAACAAACAGGATCATCATTGAAATTGCAGTTACAATTTCAGGATTTACAACCGGGATATTATTGATGCTCAGGAGTGCAGATTTCTTCCATCCTCTCATCGAGTTGATACCGACTGCTGCCAATGTTCCTATGAGCGTAGCTATCAGCGCCGACAAGATGGCTATAATAATTGAATAATATAAGGATTGCAGAATGAGCTCGTCCTGAAACAGTTCAATATACCATTGCAGTGAAAAGCCTTCGAATTTAGCTCTGGATGAACCGGAATTAAAGGAAAAGAAAACAACAACAAGGATCGGCAGATACAAAAATGCGAGAATGAGGGCATTATATACTTTAAGGAATTTTTTCATATTCTGCCACCTCCCGAGGTCTTTGCATCCTTATCAAAGCGGTTCATAAAGAATGTAGCAACCAGAATAAGAACCATAAGCACCATGGAAAGTGCTGCACCGATATTGTAATTCACAACACCGGAATTGCCGAGGAAGTAGTCTTCGATGAGGTCACCGATCAGATAGTCCTTGCCGCCTCCGAGAATTCTGGAAATAATGAATGTACTGATGGACGGAATGAAAACCATCGTAATACCCGAAATGATACCGGGCACACTCAACGGAAGGATAACACGCTTGAATACATGCAGTCCGTTGGCACCGAGATCTCTCGCAGCTTCGAGTAATGAATTATCGATTTTGGTGAGCGAAGTATAGATAGGAAGAATCATATACGGAAGAAAATTATAAACCATACCGAGAACGATTGCACCGCGGTTGTTTATAAGCTGAAATCCGTCAAATTCTGCTCCGACCGTATCTGCAATTGCACGAAGTGCGGAGTTGATAAGCCCGTTATTCTCAAGAATTGTCATCCATGAATAAGTTCTTACAAGAAAATTCATCCACATGGGCAACATAATGATTAGCGTTGCATTGCGCTGAATTTTTTCACTGGCTCTTGACATACTGTATGCTATCGGATAGGCCAGCAAAAGGCATATCACCGTTGCTATAAAAGCAAGACGAACAGAGAGAATCATGGTGGATCGGTATGTATAGATCCACTTTAAATTTTCAAATGTGAAGGTTCCGTCAGCATTGGTGAAGGCATAATACACAACAAGTGCCATTGGAACCAGCACAAAGACAACCATCCAGGATGCAAAGGGCGTTACTGTAGCTTTTTTGTTTCCGATTGTAACATTCTTACTCATCGTCCGAGTCCTCCGCATCAATTCCTGCATTTACGTCGGACAATTCATCGAATTCGTCAGAATAACTGGAGAAATCACCGAAGGTTCCCGAATATTCGGATTTTTTCATTATATGTATAGCATCAGGCTCGATAACAAGACCGATTTCAGATCCTTCATACTGTATGTCAGTAGATTGAATCATCCACAGGAAGCCGCCGATGTCAACAATGATTTCATAGTGTACACCTTTAAATGTAACGGATGTTACTTTACCGGTAAGCATCCCCTGTTCAACAGAAACTACATCGACATCTTCGGGACGTACAACAACGTCAACGGCTTCATTCTTTGCAAAACCGCCGTCAAGGCAATCGAATACATGACCGGAAAATTCAACAACCTTGTCTTGTTTCATGATACCGTCAACAATATTGCTTTCACCGATAAAGTCGGCAACAAATGCATTCTTGGGTTCATTATAAATATCAGTCGGAGAGCCGATCTGCTGAATTTTACCACCATCCATAACAACAATGGTATCAGACATGGAGAGTGCTTCTTCCTGATCATGGGTAACATAAATAAAGGTAATACCCAATCGTTGCTGAATTTTCTTGAGCTCGTTCTGCATATCCTTGCGCAGTTTCAAGTCAAGTGCACCAAGCGGTTCATCAAGAAGAAGAACCTTGGGATCCACAGCAAGGGCGCGCGCAATCGCAACACGCTGCTGCTGACCGCCTGAAAGGGAGTTAATGTTTCTGTGCTCAAAACCTTTAAGATTGACAAGCGCAAGCATTTCGGACACTTTTGCATCAATTTCATTCTTGTGCATCTTTTTCAGTTTCAGACCGAAAGCGATATTCTCTGCAACATTGAGATGCGGAAAAAGAGCATAACGCTGAAAAATGGTGTTAACCTCTCTTTTGTGAGGAGGCACACCATTGATTCTCTTGTTGTCGAAAATCACATCTCCGTCATCAGGCTCAAGAAAGCCTGCAATGATTCTCAAGGTCGTGGTCTTACCGCAACCTGAAGGACCGAGAAATGTAATAAATTCGCCGTCTCGTATATACAAATTGATATTTTTTAAGATTTGTTCACCATCAAAAGAGATTGAAATATTTTTGAGATCAATGATAACGTTGTTTTCCAATTATGCAACCCCTCTCCGCCACGCGGCAATACTTATATAAAATGAATATAACGCATTATTTTACAAAAGTCAACATTTTTTATAAAAAGCAAAGGAAAAAACCGCCGATTTGATTTCGACGGTTTTTGCTTACGCATAAATCAGTTGATTTTTTGAAATTTAACCTAACAAGCCCGAAATGATTTCAAACAAACGAACAAAAAGAGCCATAATGAACTGTGTCCAGTTTGCGGGAGTGATCAGACCTTCTTCATTTCTGGAAGCATCATTATCGGTGTTAACATTTGCATTGCTGTTCATAGAATAATCCTCCTGTTTTTTATAAATTTACATTTATAGTATACAAAATCATTTCAATAAAATCAAGATATTTTTCACATTTTTTTTCAAAGAACTTGTATTTTTAGCAGAATTTGCTTGCTTATGAGATAAAAGATTGATATACTTATTTAGAAAAGGGGGAAGAAAAATGATCCGATTCAATTTTAATGATTTCAATTTATCCGCAGTAAGCGACACCGAAAAGAAAGCTGCGTCATTTTTTGCTGACGAAATGGAGCTGCGTTGCGGCTTTCGTCCCTCTCTGTCCGGTGACAAAAACAGCAGTATTTGTTTTTGCATTCAGGATGACAAAAACAATACCGATGATTTCATAATTACCTGCACGGACAATACACTGATTTTCACTGCAAACAGACTGCGTGGTCTGTTATTTGCTTGTGCTCAGTTTTTCAAAAAAGCTGTTTTTTCGCAGAATTATGCAGAATTGACAGAATATATTGACGGTGTATACGCCCCACACAAGTGCATCCGCGGTCATCAGCTCGGTTACAGAACCACACCGAATACATACGATGCTTGGTCATACGAGCAATATGACAGATATTATCGTGATCTTCTTCTGATGGGCTGCAATACGGTTGAGCATATCCCCTATGAAAGAGCCGTTTCAAAACGCAACCGTCTTATGAAATATGATGAAGAGGAATTTCTTGTTGAAGCATCACGAATGGCTGATGAATGGGATCTTGATGTTTCATTATGGATGCCGAACTGCGAAGACGACTTGCAGACTGCAGTTGATCGCCGCGAAAAGCTCTTTGCCCGACTCCCCCGTCTGAATGTTGTTTTTCCGCCCGGCGGTGATCCCGGTGAACTGGAGCCCGATGAGCTGATCGAACGCTGTCGGGCATTCCGTCAGGTCCTGAAAAAACATCATCCCGATGCACAGTTGTGGCCGTCAGCACAGCAGCCGCACGGTATGCCTTTGTGGGGTGAGGAATTCCTTGAGGCATTAAAGAAATATGATGATGCCATTGACGGTGTTATCACCGGTCCGAACAGAGCTTTTGATCTTGATGTGCTCAGAAAGCGTTTGCCGTCACAATACAAGATTCGTCTTTATCCCGATATTACGCACAATGTGCGTTGTGAATACCCTGTGCACTTTGACCGCGATGACTGGCATTATACACTTACCTCCTGTCTGAGCAGAGAGTGTATCAATCCCCGTCCGACGGAATACAGCCTGCTGCATAAGCTTACGCAAGGTTATGTAATCGGCTCCGTCAGTTATTCAGAAGGCATCAATGATGATGTCAATAAGTTTATATGGAGCAGTCTGGATATGAATCCCGACCTGTCTGTACGCGAAATACTTGAAGACTATGCTCGTCTGTTTTTTGTCGGCGCTGATACAAATGCGGTTGCTGATGCAATTCTTGCCTTGGAAAAGAACTGGGAAGGCGATCCGGCAGAAAATCCGCACATCGAAACAACCTTACAAATGATTATCGGTCTGTGCAATTCCAATCCTGAGCTTTCCAATAATTGGCGCTATAACTGCTTGCTGTTCCGTGCTTGTTGCGATGTGTTCGTTCGCAGACGCTATATGCAGGAATCAAAGCAGATCAAAAAAGCAACAGACGAAATCCTTCGCGGAAATATCATTCGTGCAAAGGAAATTCTCGAGCAGCCCATGGATGATAATTATTTTGCATTGCGCAGATCGATCGATTCCTTGGCAGAAAAACTGTTTGAACAAATCGGATTACAGTTGGATGTTGAAAATTATTGCGCAGACAATCCCGAACGCGGTGCCGTGCTTAATACTATCGACCTGCCGATTACCGACCGGGTGTGGTGGCTGCAAAAGCTCCAACAAACAGAAAATATTGACGAAGAACAGCGAACAAAACTCCTGCAAAGACTTGCTGTCAGAAACTGCGTCGAAAATGATGAATTCTATTTCTCATTTGCATTACATGAGTTGCACGCACTCGGTGTTAAACAGAAGCCGGACTTTTATATGAATTTCCAGGGCGACCGTCCGCATATAAACACAGGTAATCTTCCCGTTTGCATGTTCAAGCTGTATGATCATTTCTCATTCTCCTGCAAATGTGCAGGCTTCAGTCCTGACACTGATTATGTTTTGCAATTCAGCTTCAAGGAACCGGCAAATACGATGACAAGACATCACAAAGTCGTTGCAAACGGAATAACAATTTACGAGGGCAAGCAATTCGGCGGATACAGAAATGAAGAATTTGAAAAGGATTTGCTGCCCGATGGATATGCTGCTGTTTGTTATGATCTGCCGAAAGAGGTATTCATAAACGGATGCCTTGAATTGGAAATGACAGAGCCGATGATCGGCTTCCAGTTCTCTGAATTCAGAATTACAAAAAAAATTAAAACTTCGGATTGACTTTTGTACTTTAATTGAGTATAACTATAATGAGTTATATTTTTGAGGTTCACTGTTATGGAAAATAAAAAACCGATTACTGCCGTTATTGTCGGCGGTGGACACAGATCATTCACTTACGCACAGCTTGCCATTGAAGACCCGTCTGCCCTGCAGATCGTCGGCATTGCCGATCCGAATCCCGATCGCAGAAAAAAAGCCATGAAAATGTTTGGCTTCGGTGAAGATCGTTGTTTTAAAACGGCACAGCAAATGGCAGCCGTACCGAAATTTGCAGATGCTGTTATCAATGGAACAATGGATCATCAGCACATTGAAACATCTCTGCCCCTGCTTGAGGCAGGTTATGATATGTTGCTCGAAAAGCCCTTTGCAGTCAATATGGAAGAAATGAAGCTTCTGTTGCAAACGGTGAAAAAGTACAATAATAAGGTTATGATCTGCCATGTGCTTCGCTATTCTCCGTTTTACAGAACCATAAAAGAAAAAATCCGAACCGGAGTTCTTGGTGACATCATCAACATCCAGACCTCCGAAATGGTCAGCTATCATCATCTCTCCACTTCTTATATCCGTGGCAAATGGGGCAATTCAGACATCTGCAAAACAAGCATGCTGCTTGCAAAATGCTGTCATGACATCGACATACTGATGTGGCTTATGGGAGATACATTACCGGCAAGTGTTTCCAGCTTCGGCAGTATTTTCCAGTTCAAGCCCGAAAATGCTCCTGCTGATGCAGGTACGCGTTGCCTGGTTGATTGTCCGCTTGTTGATACCTGTGATTTTTCCGCCAAACGCATTTATCTTGATCATCCGCGTCGTTGGGCAATGTATGTATGGGATGCACTTGAAGGACTTGACCATGAACCAACCATAGAAGATAAAGCAAACCTTCTAAAAGGAGACAGCCCTTACGGAAAATGTATTTACAAAAGTGACAACAATGTCGTTGACCACCAATCCGTTCTTTTTAACTTCAAGAATGGTGCAACCGCTACGCATAACATGATCGGTGGAACAGCCCGTTCAACGAGAACAATTCATGTTGTCGGTACTAAAGGTGAAATGTATGGTGATTTTGAAGGTGGATCTCTGCACCTGCAGACAATCAAGACCGACAGCCCAACGGGCTTCGCTTATGAAGATGTAGAGCTTGCAACATTCTCCGAAGATACACATGGCGGCGGCGACATTGGTCTGATCCGTGATTTTGTCGATTATATAAGAGACGGAAAAGTATCGGTAGAATGCACGGCAATTGAAAATTCGGTTGCAGGACATCTTGCTGTATTTCTTGCAGACAAGTCTGTTGCTGAAAACGGCATGCCGCAGACCTTCGACTTCTCGCAATTTTAAGGAACACAAAATCAACTCCTTCCATAGAATGATATTGAAATTCATGCAATTTCAATTTTCATTCGGGAGGAGTTTTTTCATGTCTGATAACAGAGTCATCAATGAAAAACCGTTTGAAGAATGCAAACGGCAGATCAATGAAGCGGTATGCATTGATACCAGCCGCGTATATGATTCATGCGCTGACAAGGATTGTCTGAGTGATCTGCGTGTATATTTCACGGATGCAGCACAACAGATCGTGGATGCGGCAGCTTCAGTGCGCTGCAGAGGCTGCGAGATCATCAATGCAATTGCGGAAGTAGAAAAGGTCCCGTTCAACAAAGGATTTTATTCAGTTGATATAACTTATTACTTCCGTGTTTCCGTAGATTGTCTTCCTGCGAACTGTGCGCAAGCAGAAACTGTATGCGGTCTGTGCATGTTTACAAAGAAATGCATTCTTTACGGAAGCGAAGGCAGCGTAAAGGTATTCACATCTGAATATGTATGTGAGGATATTGATAAAATGCTGCCGCCGACGAGAACAAATCCGCGTGCAAAAGTGCAGGTTGCCGAGCCGATTTGTCTGGATGCACGTCTTTGTCATCCATGCGATTGCTGCAACAACATTTCAGATATGGGATGTGTGCCCTACTCGGTACGCCGTTGCTTCTGCGGTCAGTTTGTACAAAGCGGAAACACAAGAGCCGTTCGCGTTACAATCGGTCTGTTTTCCATCATTCAACTGGAAAGAGATGTGCAGATGCTTATTCCTGCATACAGCTTCTGTGTGCCTGAAAAAGAATGTACATGCAATACGGAAGATCCGTGCGATGCATTCAGACGCATTCGTTTTCCCGTATCTGCATTTTTCCCGCCTGATGCAGATGGTCCGGATTGCAACGAGGATTCATTTCCGACACATTGCGGCTGTTGCGGAGCATAAAAATTATGCCGGACTGACTGTCCGGCATATAATTTTATCGGATTAAAATGTTTTTCCGCAGATTTCACTGTATGCTTTTGCGGTAATAGCAAGCATTTGATCGAATTTCTTTTCCATATCGGCAACGAGTGCAAACTGGGTATGGCAACGCTCAAGATTATGACCTTCATGACCGATTGAAAAATAAACATCACCGTCAAGATAGTCGGTCAAAAAGCGCATGCCGCATTCAAATGTCATCAACTTGGAGGCAAAAGGCAGCAAGGATACTTCCGTTGCGGTCAGGCTGTTCCCTGCGCTTGTCAGATATCCTCTTGTAAATGCCTCATACAAGGTAAGATCGCATGAAACCTTTGAAAGATCCAATTCATCTTCCGAAGCGGTATTGGAGCCGAAGCGGATGCTGTCACCAAAATCATACAGGGACAAGCCGGGCATAACCGTGTCAAGATCAACGATACAGATCGGCTTTCTTGTGACATTGTCAAACATAATATTGTTCAATTTTGTGTCATTATGTGTAACACGCAAAGGAAGCTTGCCTTCTTCAATCATATCGACAAGTACATTTGTATCCGCTTTTCTTGCATGAGCAAAAGCAATTTCATCCTGCACGAGTGCAACACGGTCACAGCAGTCTTTTTCGATTGATGCACACAAGTTTTTATATCGGTTGGCAGTATTGTGAAACATCGGAATGGTTTCATATAATTTTTCTGCAGGAAAATCACAAAGAAGATTCTGAAAATTACCGAATGCATAACCTGCTTCAAAGAAAAGCTCGGGAGATTCAACCGAATCAGGTGAAAATGCATTGTCAATGTAATTATACAATCTCCACGCTACACCGTCACAGTCAACAAAATAATTTTTTCCTTCTGCCGTAGGCTTGACATAAAGTGTTTCGCGATCAGGATCACCGCCCTTAGCGATGATTTTATCTCTGACAAAAGAAGTGACACTGACAATATTCGTCATCAATTGCTCTGCATTTTTAAAAACTGAAGGATTGATTTTTTGCAAAAGATATGAAACATTGGTTCCGTCGATATTGCATACGAATCTATATGTACTGTTGATATGTCCGGTATGGATCGGATCGCAAGCAACAAATGTGCCGGGAATCAAAAATTGCTCCTTAATCTCATGGATAAATTGATTGGTTATCAAGACTTGACCGCCTTTCTGAAAAGACAATTATTTGCTGTAAAGCAGTGATATTATACAACAATGCAAAAAATTAGTCAAGTAACAAAAAAATGCTTTACAATTTCGCGCAAATGAAGTATTATATTAAAGAAAAATATGAGGAGGCTATTATGGCATTACAGTATAAAAGAATTTTATTGAAATTAAGCGGCGAGGTTCTTGCCGGTGCTGCCGGTAAGGGCATTGACAATGATATAGTCCGTTCTGTCTGCACGGTTATTAAAAAGTGCGCAGATGAAGGATTGCAGATCGGCATTGTTGTCGGCGGTGGTAATTTCTGGCGTGGCAGAACCAGCGGTGATATGGACAGAGTAACAGCTGACAGCATCGGCATGCTCGCAACGGTCATGAACTCTCTTGCTCTTTGTGACGGTCTGCGGCAGATCGGTTGCGAAGCCTGCGTTATGACAAGCGTTGATATGGTGCGTGTTGCTGAGCCCTACAGCAAAAACAAAGCCGAACATCATCTGAATCGAGGCAGAGTTGTTATTTTCGGCGGCGGAACCGGCAGTCCGTTCTTCAGCACAGACACAGCAGCTTCCCTGCGTGCTATTGAAATTGATGCTGACATTCTGTTCAAGGCAACCAATGTTGACGGTGTGTATGATAAGGATCCGCGTAAATTTGCGGATGCTGTCAAATTTGATACACTCACGCAGGATGAGGTGCTTGAAATGCATCTCGGCGTTATGGACAGCACTGCTGCAGCGATGTGCAGCGACAACGAATTGCCCATTTTAGTTTTCAACCTGAACGATCCTGAAAATATTTACAGAGCCGTTCACGGTGAAAATATAGGAACAATTGTAAAATAATATATTCGGAGGAACATTATAATGGATGCAGTATTTACCAACACAAAAGAAAGAATGACAAAAACCATCAACGCGCTTATTGCAGAGTATGCAACGATTCGCGCAGGCAGAGCAAATCCTGCCGTACTTGACAAAATCACCGTTGACTATTACGGCAGTGCCACTCCCATTCAGCAGGTGGCAAGTGTTTCGGCTACCGAAGCCCGTGTACTGACAATTCAGCCGTGGGATGCTTCCGTTCTCAATGCAATCGCAAAGGCAATTCAGGCTTCCGATCTTGGCATCAATCCCCAGAACGACGGCAGAGTGATTCGTCTGAACTTCCCGCCCCTCACCGAAGATCGCCGTAAGCAGCTTTGCAAAGATGTGCAAAAAACTGCAGAAGAAAGCAAGGTTGCATGTCGCCAGATCCGCAGAGATTCCATTGAAAAGCTGAAAGCTATGAAGAAAGCTTCCGAAATCACCGAGGATGATCTGAAGAACGGTGAAACCAAGGTGCAGAAGATCACCGACGATTTCGTCAAACAGATTGAGAAGATTGCTTCCGATAAGGAAGCTGAAATCATGGAAATCTAAAGATGACAGACAAACAATTTTCAGTTTTGCCTCAACATCTGGGAATCATCATGGATGGTAACGGACGATGGGCTAAACAACGAGGTCTTGCACGTAGTGAAGGACACAAGCAAGGCAGTGAGGTATTCCGCAAAATTGGTGAGTATGCCGGCAATCTCGGCATAAAATATATCACATTCTATGCTTTTTCGACTGAAAACTGGAATCGTCCGCAAGAGGAAGTAAATGCTATCATGCATTTGTTTGACTCATTTCTGACGGAAGCGATCGACAGATTGGATGAAAACATAGAAAAAGGAATACGGCTTCGCTTTTTGGGTGATAAAAACGGCATTGCAGATGAACTTCGTACACTGATGGAATTTGTGGAAGAAAAAACCTGCCATTGTACAAAAGTCAACCTGAATCTTGCAATCAATTACGGCGGCCGCCAGGAAATTCTGCAGGCAGTTCAGTCAATTTCACAAAAAGTGAAAAACGGAGAAATTTCTGTCGATGAAATATCCGAACAGATGATTTCTGATTCCTTATACACAAGCGGTCAACCTGACCCCGATCTTATTATCCGTCCCAGCGGTGAGTTGCGTTTATCCAACTTTTTAACCTATCAATCCGCCTATTCGGAATTCTGGTTTTCTGATGTTCTCTGGCCTGATTTTACTGAAGAACATCTCAATCTGGCATTGTCTGATTTTGAAAAAAGACACCGAAGATTCGGTGGTATATGATTATAATTCAAGCGGACGTATGCAGCGTCCGCTTCTTGTGGTTTATTTAATATTTTTCGGAGGAACATAAGTCATGTCCAAAAAAGTCATTCCTGCTTTAATTGCTCTTGTATTCGCATTGCTCTGGTTGTGCAGTGCATTTCTTCCCATTCCGATTTTTGCAATTTGTGTCAGCATCATTGCTTCGATCGGTGTTTATGAAATTGAGCATGCGCTCGGTGTTAAAAACAAGGGATTTATGTCGATTACAATTCTTTTCACAGCAGCCGGTCCCATCATTGCAAATTACATTGATCATGTGAATTTGCCAGCTGCAGCATTGATTACTGTTTATGTTGTTGCAATTCTGACAATGATGGTAATTAAGCACGAAAATATGGACTTCAAATCGACTGCAACGGGAATCCTGATGAGTGTTTGTCTGCATTACGGATTTTCATGTGTTGTATACCTTCGTGATATTTATACCACACATGAAATGTTCACCGGCAAGCAATCTTACGGCATGTTTTTCTTGCTCTTCTCTTTCTTCTGCTGCTGGATGACCGATACGATGGCATTCTTTGCAGGAAGTTTGCTCGGCAAGCATAAGATGTGCCCCAAAATCAGTCCGAACAAAACCATCGAAGGTGCGATCGGCGGTGTCTTATGCAACGGTTTGCTTTGCATAGTGATGCTTGCAGTTTTCAGACACTTCTTCCACCTTGAAGTCGGTTATGCCTTCACATTTATCATGGCATTGATCCTGTCTGTCATCAGCATATTCGGTGACCTTGCCGCTTCTGTTATCAAAAGACAAAGCGGAATCAAGGATTTCGGCAATCTGCTCCCCGGCACCGGCGGTGTTATGGACAGATTTGACAGCTCAATGTTTGTAATTCCCCTGCTGTATATCACAGTAAGCACCTTGATTGAATATGATCTCGGCCATTTCATCTTCGCTTAAGTTAATTGATGTATTATGAAAAAAATTGCTATTCTCGGTGCAACCGGATCAATCGGAATTCAATCGATTGATGTAATTGAAAAACAAGGATACAAAGCAACTGCACTCACAGCCAATACGGACAGCAAAAAAATGGAAACGCTGATTCGTCGTTGCAAGCCGCAATTTGCAGCCATGGCAAGTGAAAAAGCTGCTGATGATCTGCGAATCCGTGTTGCAGATACAAATACAACCGTTCTCTGCGGAATCGAAGGAATTTGCGAATGTGCGGCATTGGAAGACAATGACATTTGTCTGAATGCAATCGTCGGTATGGCAGGTCTTCGTCCTACGCTGTCTGCATTGCAAAATGGCATAATACTCGCGTTAGCCAACAAGGAATCACTTGTTGCAGGCGGAGATCTTGTTAAAGATACAGCAAAGAAAAACAATGTAACCATTTTGCCTGTGGACAGTGAGCATTCTGCTATTTTTCAATGTCTTGCAGCAGCACCCGCGAACGGCGGTTTAAAAAAAATCATACTGACCGCATCAGGTGGTCCGTTTTTCGGCAAAACAAAAGAGGAGCTGAAAAGTGTTACAATCCGTGATGCACTGAAGCATCCGAACTGGAGCATGGGGGCAAAAATCACTGTTGACTCTGCAAGCATGTTCAACAAAGGGCTGGAGCTGATTGAGGCTTGCCATTTATTTGATGTGACACCCGATCAAGTTGAAATTATCGTTCACAGAGAAAGCATTCTGCATTCGGCTGTCGAATTTAAGGACGGCGCACTGATTGCGCAATTGGGTGTGCCCGATATGAGGATACCGATACAATACGCTCTTACCTATCCGGACAGATTTGTTTCCCCGAGTGAAAGCATTAACTTTGCAAAGCTTGCAAAGTTGACATTCTTTGAACCCGATGAGGAAACATTCGATTGTCTGTCGATCTGTCGCGAAGCATTTATCAAGGGCGGCTTGTATCCGACAGCAGTCAACGCAGCAAACGAAGAAGCAAACAGACTTTTCCGGGAGGAAAAAATATCCTTCCTGCAAATCGGTGAGCTCATCAGAACAGCATTCAGCATTGATTGTGCTCAAAAAACATATACATTAGAAATGATTGAAAATGTCGACCGCGAAGCACGGCAAATGGTTTTGCAAAGTGTCGGCATATGAGGTGATACACATTGTCAGTTTTACCGTTAGCAATAAATATGAATCTTCTGTGGAGTAAGGTTTGGCCAATTCTGTTGGCGATTCTGTTTTTCGGAATTATCATTGCCCTTCACGAATTCGGACATTTTATAACTGCCAAGCTTTTCAAGGTCAGGGTCAATGAGTTTGCAATCGGTATGGGACCTGCTTTATTCAAAAAAAGAAAAGGGCAGAAGATTCGCTTTTTGCCGACTCTGATGAAAGAGAAAAAGAGAGAAAAAAAAGAGCACGATCTGGAACCGGATGCAGAACAGCTGCCCGAGGGAGTCGGAGAAACAGAGTATTCCCTTCGCTTGCTGCCGATAGGCGGATTTTGCGCAATGGAAGGTGAAAACGGCGATTCTACCGATGAAGCCGCATTCTGCAGCAAAAAACCGTGGAAAAGGTTGATTGTTCTGGCTGCCGGTGCGACATTGAATATTGTGCTCGGTCTTGTTTTAATTTCTGTTATGCTTTTCTCTGACGGAACGGTTCTTTCCAATAAAATCAGTTATGTTTCCGATGCAGTTGCTGTAGCACCGAACAGTCTGCAAGCCGGCGATGAGATTATCAAGGTTGACGGAACAAGAGTATACTCAACAAGAGATCTCTCCTATTGTCTGTTCTACAGAAGCGATTCAGACGGTGCAGATTTAACCGTAAAACGCAACGGAGAAAAAATTATCATTGAAAATTTTGTTTTTGATGATACGAACACGGAAGCACCGACATATTTTGCTGTCACGCAAAATGATGTCACATTGCTCAATTGCGGTGCTTATGCAGTAAAAGAAACCGCCGCGATGGCGAAACTTGTTTATCTGAGTCTGATTGACATGCTCGGCGGTCAATATGGTCTTGATGATCTTTCAGGCCCCATCGGAACGGTTAATATAGTTGCAGAAACAGCGTCGCAGGCAGTCACAGAGCAGGATTATTCTTCTATGCTGTTCTTGCTTGCATTCATCACAGTCAATATCGGACTTGTAAACCTGTTGCCGCTGCCGGCACTTGATGGAGGAAGAATATTCTTTGTTCTCATCGAAATGATCATACGCAGACCGATTCCGCAGAAATTTGAAGCATTGGTTCATGCAATTGGTATGATTTTGTTACTTGCACTGATGGCATTGATATGCTTTAATGATATTAAAAATCTGGTTGTGAACTGATTATGAGAATAATAAAAAAAGAAACAAAAATCGGCAATATTTACATTGGCGGCAATCATCCGATTGCTGTACAATCCATGTTGAATACCGATTCCGAAAATAAGCAGGCATGTCTGAAGCAAGGCCTTGCTTTGCAGGAAGCAGGCTGTCAGATCATACGCATATCTGTGCCGACACAAGAATCCGTTGCCTCTGTCTATGAATTAAAGCAGCATCTCTCAATACCTGTTGTTGCAGATATTCATTTTGATTATCGCCTTGCTCTTGAAAGTATAGCGGCAGGTGTAGACAAGGTTCGCATCAATCCCGGAAATATCGGTTCGGATGATCGCGTCAAGGCCGTAGCCGATGCCTGCAGAATGGCAGATATTCCTATCAGAATCGGTGTCAACTCCGGTTCTTTGGAGAAGCACATTCTGCAAAAATACGGTTCTCCGACTGCGGAGGCTCTCGTGGAAAGCGCATTATATCATGCTTCGCTTCTTGAAAAATTTGATTTTGATAACATTGTTATATCAATAAAATCCTCTGATGTCGTCAGAACACGGGATGCCTACAGATTGCTTTCGGAAAAATGCAATTATCCCTTACATGTCGGTGTAACGGAAGCAGGAACAAGCCGTATGGGGTTGATCAAGTCTGCGGCAGGTATCGGCGCACTTCTGATGGACGGCATCGGTGATACGATCCGTGTTTCACTTACTGCTGATCCGATTGAAGAGATTTCAGCAGGCTTTGACATTCTGAAAGCCGTCGGGCTTGGTAAAGACGGTGTAAGAATCGTTTCCTGCCCGACATGCGGAAGAACGAAAATCAATCTGATTCAGCTTGCACAGCAGGTAGAAGAGGCTCTCAAGGATTGTGAGAAAAATATAACCGTGGCTGTTATGGGCTGTGTTGTAAACGGCCCCGGAGAAGCCAGAGAGGCTGATATCGGTATTGCAGGCGGCGACGGTTGCGGTTTGATATTCAAAAAAGGAGAAATTCTTCGCAAGGTTGCAGAGGATTCCCTTTTGGAAGAATTGTTAAAAGAAATCAAAGAATTATAAAACATACAGGTGATCACTTGAAAAAGATACATAAACTGATTATTTACATACTCATTATTTCCTTCTGTTGCTCATACACGCTGACAATGCAGGATGGCTTTATATTGCGTGCAAGCGCCAACACAACAACGGGCTATTACAAGGCGACCAGTGTGTTAAATGTCAGGTCAAGTGCGTCATCGTCAGCATCTCTTATCTATACAGATTCAACCAATACGGTAGCCGTGCAGGTTCCGATCGGAACACATCTTATTGTTACACAAATCAGCAACGGATACGGCATGACCTGCTACCAGGGCTTTGACGGTTGGGTTTCCTTGTCGCATTGTGAATATATCCGCGGTTTTGTAACACCCGGTGATTCAACAAGTGCAGTTCTTGATATAAGCCAATTTCAGAATCCTGCAAATTTTAATTGGACAAAAATAAAGGCAGCCGGTGTTACGGGAGTTATTATTCGACTTGCCGGTCGTTATGCCGTTTCCGACGGTTCCGGAAAAATTTATGAGGATGATTACTTTTTACAGCATTATCAGGCGGCAAAAGCAGTTGGAATGAATGTCGGTTTTTACTTTTTCAGTTATGCCATGACAAGAGAAGGAGCCGTTGAAGAAGCACAATACTGTCTTGATATGATAAAGAATCATCATCTGGTTGCCGAACTGCCCATATTCTTCGATCTTGAAGACTATGACGGTGACAGCAGTAAACCTCATTTCAACGGCGGACGCGAATTGAACAACATGCTTGTCAATGCATTCTGTTCAACAATAGAAAATGCAGGCTACTACGCTGGTGTTTACACCAATTTGAATTTTATCACCAATGTTGTCGATCCCGCCGTATTAAACAACAGAGCATTCTGGTATGCACAGTACAATTCAAGCGTTTCCTACACGGGCAGATATGATCTGTGGCAATATACAAGCACAGGTACCGTTGACGGTTATTCTATTGCCGGAGCGCTGGATATGAATTATTGTTACAGAGATTATCCGACCTTCATCAAGCAATACGGCTTCAATGGATTTGAGGGCAACAACTCCACAGGCAGTGACGGACATGTGCATCAGTATTCATCCCCCGTTGTTGTTCAGAATCCGACTTGCATTGCTGACGGCTTGCAAAGCATTTCCTGTGCAACATGCAATGAAATAATCAAAACAGAAATCCTTGCACAAACCGCGCACACTGAGAAGCAGGTCTTTGTTCCGAACAATGAAGTAAATTTCACGCAAAATGATTTATTCACACTCAGCACTGCGCAATATTACGATCTGTCAACAGACAGTTCAACTCTTTCAGCCTTCAATGCAATTCAATCAACAGGCGGAACCCTGCTGACCTATTGTGTTGATTGCAACAGAATTCAGTCTGTCCGTTATTTTTCAGATATCGCAGGCTGCAATCATTCATTCAATATGACTCCTGCCGTATATAAAGCCAACAGCACAATGAATATCCGAACAGGACCGGCTACATCCTTTGCCTCCATTACCAATGCATCCGGAACAACCATTTATGTTTCTTCAGGCGATTCTTATCAGGTATATTACAGATTAGGCAATTGGGGATATGCGCAATATAACAATGTTTACGGATGGATCAGTCTGAACTACAGCAGTCTTGTGCAAAAGGAAGTGTACAAAAACACTCTGATCACCGTTCAGCCGACTTGCGATACAGACGGCATGCAGGTTGCATCCTGTGTTAATTGCGGTGCAAATGCTTATAAATCGTCCGCTCCTGCCTTGGGACATATCAGCGGAACAGCAGAAAAAATTGCAGGCACCTGCAAGACGAACGGCAATTATACCACTCATTGTCAGGTATGCAACGTTTTAATGCGTTTTGAAATAGCTGCATTCGGTGACCACATTTATGAACGAACCGTGCACACATATCCGACCGATTACTCTTTAGGCTCCGCAACTTATACCTGCACGGTGTGCGATGAAAGTCATTATGTACAGCTTCGCTCTCTTTATATGTATGATGCTGTAGGTGCTACAGGCTGTGACAGTGCCGATGCAAGAATGGCACTTCGTTGTTCCGTCGGACTTGAAGATATAACATACAGATACCTGCATCGTCTGGATGTGGACTATGATGATGCTTTGACTGCATCGGATGCGCGATTGCTGCTTCGTATCAGTGTCGGACTTGAAAATGAATATGAATTGTTATTCAAATATTTCGAAGTAAAATAAAAATAACCCGGAACTCTTCCGTAATGGAAAGTTCCGGGTTGTAAATTTTTCATTTAAAATACGATTCCCAGTGCCGTACCGAGATGGGTTGTAATAAGCTGCTCATAACCGTTTCTTTCATAAAAACGAATGGCACCGTCATTATCACTGCCGCAAACAAGCATCAAAGAGCGAATGCCCTTTCCCATCAAATGCTGTTTTAATGTTTCAAGAAGTTTAGAGCCAATCCCCTGTCCCTGATAAGCATCATATATATCAATATGAAAATGTGCCGGGTACTGCTTTCTGAACATAGTATGCGTGATGATATCAAGCTTTGCATCGATGTAATATTTCAAAGAAAGTGCAAAAGCCTGCGGAAGATAAATTTCTGTGAACTTCTGTTCGTAAACATCACAATTTTCAGCACAATAAGTATAACCGATAACTTCGTCATTTTCGTCTACAGCAACAAAGCAGTTTTCAGGCTCCTGCTCGATATAATAATTACAATACATCAACAAAATAAATTGCTTGAGCTCTTCATCATTAACATCAATTTTAGCGTTTTCAATGCAAAGTGCCTGCACTTTTTCCCTGTCTTTTTCCTCAAAAGGTCTGATGGTTATCATTTTATCAACTCCTTGCATCTACTATAGCATTCTTTTTGAAAAAAGTCCATATTTATACTGTATTTTTTTCAAAAAATATGCTACAATGAATCGGGTGATAAAATGAAATATGCTACAATCGGTACTTCATGGATTACACAAAGCTATGTTCATGCTGCAAATTTTACAGGTTTATGGGAGCATGAGGCAGTTTATTCACGCTGTGAAGAAACTGCAAATGCATTTGCAGAGAAAAATAATGTTAAAAAAATTTATTCGGATCTGAATACTCTTGCTGCAGATCAACAGATTCAGGCTGTTTACATTGCGAGTCCAAATGCCTTGCATTATGAACAAAGCAAAAAGATGCTTCTTGCAGGCAAGCATGTGATTTGCGAAAAGCCGGCAACCGTCACAACCGAAGAATACAAAGAGTTGAAAGGTCTTGCCGACAGCATGGGACTCATTTACACAGAAGCCATTATGTCAATGCATGTTCCTGCTCTTGCAGTTTTAAAAGATGCAATCAAAACGATCGGCCGTATTTCATCAGCACATTTTGATTTCTGTCAGCTGTCATCAAAATATCCGAAACTTCTGGCAGGATCTGTGCCGAATATATTCAATCCTTCGCTTTGCACGGGCGCACTGATGGATCTGGGGGTTTACAATTTATATCTCATTGCTGAATTATTCGGCATTCCCCGGTCTGTGCTTTCTGATTCATCATTTTTACATACAAATATTGACCATACAACAAGTGCAATTTTAAAATATGATGATTTTCAATTGACACTTACCTGCTCAAAAATCGGTCAAGGCTTTTCACAATCTGAAATCATCGGCGATAACGGAACGATCGGTATTGACTCCATTTCACAGCTGATCGGCATTACATTACGCAGGGCAAAACAAAACGATATTGAAATTCTTATTCCGTCTGATGAAGACCGAACCGAAATCATGAGCCATGAAGCGAAATTCTTTTATGATTGCATAACAGATGAAAACATGAAAGAACAATATGAACATTTTCATGCAACCGCAGTCAAAGTCAGAATTCTTTGTGATCGCATCCGCAAGCAAAATAATTTTCCGTTTTAAAGGAGTTGTATAATATGAGCAAGAAAATCAACGGCGGCGTTTATCCGACCATGATCACCCCTTATACTGCTGATAACAAGATCGATTTCAACGGTGTTGAACAGATTTTGCAGTGGTATACGGAACGCGGCGTAGACGGCATTTTTGCCATTTGTCAGTCCAGTGAAATCTTCTTTCTGAGCTTTGAAGAAAGACTTGCGCTGCTGAAATTTATTATGACACACAAGCCCGAGGGTGTCAACATCGTAGCATCGGGTCACACGGCTGACGATCTTGATACGCAGATAGAAGAAGCAAAGCATTTTATTGATTGCGGCATTGATGCCTATGTTTTCATTTCCAACCGTTTTGCAAAGGCAGAAGAAAGCGATGAAGTATTCATGGCTAATATGATGAAGGTCTGCGATGCTCTGCCCGGTGTTGATTTCGGCATCTATGAGTGCCCTTATCCTTACAAGCGTCTTCTGACGCCCGAAATGCTCAAGGAAATGGTAAAAACAAACCGTTTTCGTTTCATCAAAGACACTTGTTGCAATCTTGATCAGCTGCAGGCAAAGGTGAATGCTGTAAAAGGTTCCGATCTCATGATTTTCAATGCCAATGCTGCTACATTTCTGGAAAGCATGCGAATGGGTTGCTCTGGTTATTCGGGTGTTATGGCAAACTTCCATCCCGAACTGTATTCCGAGCTAATTGCAAACATTGACAAAGACCCTGCAAAGGCTCAAAAATTACAGGACATTGTCGGCTTCTTCTCTGTTGTTGAATGCCAGACTTATCCCATCAATGCGAAGTATTATATGACTCTTGACGGTCTTGATATCAACATCACAAGCCGTGCAAGAAACATCACAGACTTCCCGAAGAACCGTGCACTTGAAATTGATCAGATGCATGCTGTAACACAGCTGATTAAAGCATCACTGTAACATAACAATGATACATAAAAACACGGCAATCACATCGACTGCCGTGTTTGCTTTTATTGTTCAAGCTTATTGAGGAATGCCTTTGTGCGCTCCATTTTCGGATTGCCGAGCACCTCGTCGGGACTTCCCTGTTCCACGATCAGGCCACCGTCAATGAAGATCAGATGATCGGAAACAAGACGGGCAAAGTTCATTTCATGGGTGACAATACCCATGGTCATGTTTTCTTCCGCCAGCTGACGGATAACACGAAGCACCTCTGCTGTAAGCTCCGGATCAAGTGCCGAAGTCGGTTCATCAAAGAACAGAATCTGCGGCTTGAGAGCAAGTGCTCTTGCTATCGCAACACGCTGCTGCTGACCGCCTGACAGCTGATAAGGATAGGCATCTGCCTTTTCCTTAAGTCCCATTTTATCAAGCAGAATTTCTGCTTCTGCAATAACCTCATCTTTGTTGCGTTTCTGTACTCGTATGGGCGCATCCGTGATATTCTTCAAAACGGAAAAATGAGGAAAGAGATTGAAATTCTGAAAAACAAGACCAAAATAGTTCTTGATTTCTTTCATTTCTTTACCCTTTGCATAAACGACTTTGCCGTTGTCTTCCGTCCATGCAGCCTTTTTGTCACCATACAGTATGGTGCCGCCGTTGATGGTTTCAAGCATAGCGGCACACCGAAGCAATGTAGACTTTCCGCCACCGGACGGTCCTATGATCGACAGAACATCGCCTTGTTTGATCGATACAGATATATCCTTGATAACTTCCAATTCACCGAAGGATTTCTGTATGTTATTCATAGTCAGAATGTTACTCATACAAAAACCTCCTCAACGATAATAAGACATTTTCTTTTCGACACGTTCCATTACAAAAGCTACGACATAATTAAACACATAGTAGAAAACGGCAGCAATTGCAAAAGGAAGTAAAGTTGTCTGCGAGGAAGAAATTTTCTCTGCCCAGAAAAACATTTCCTGACAAGCAATTGTATAAGCAAGTGATGTATCCTTAACAAGTGTAATGAGTTCATTAGTTACAGACGGCAGAATTCGTTTGATAACTTGCGGAAGAATGATACGAATAAATGTATGAGATTTTGAATACCCCATAACCTCGGCAGCTTCATATTGCCCAACAGACATGGACTCAATACCGCCACGATATATTTCTGCAAAATATGCAGCATAATTCAAAATAAAACCAATAATAACTGCAATAAATCTATAATTATTACCGGTAGGAATTTTGAACAAATAATAAGGTCCAAAGAAAACAATCATCAATTGCAGCATTAGAGGAGTACCGCGCATGATTGAAATATAAATTTTAATCAACCACTGTAACGGTTTAAATTTTGACATTCTTCCAAAAGCAACCAATAAGCCCAATGGCAAAGAACCAACAACAGTCAATGCAAATATTGAAATACTTGTCAAGAAGCCCTCGCCAAGCTTTAAAACCATGGTCTGAATCCCCATAGTGTCCTCCAGCATCAAAAATCAATCTGTATTAAAATTAAAAATAGGGCGGAATCTTTCGGATTCCGCCCCGAGAGCATTAAATCAATAAATAATCTTATTCTTCAATAAGCACAAGACCGTCAACATCAAGACCCTTGTCTGCATACTTTGCAGCAATCTGAGCCATGGTGCCGTCAGCAGCGATAGCCTCAACCTGTTCCCAAACAGTAGCAGCAAGTTCGGTATTGCCAAGAAGGAAACCGATTGCATACTGTTCTACAGCAATAATGTCATCAAGAATTACATATTTGCCTTCTTCTTTGGCAGCCATATTGAAGAGTGCAACACCCTTGTCAACAACGATCGCATCAGCAGAGCCCTGATCAAGCTCCATGAAAGCTCTTGTATAATCAGCAACTTCATTCAAAACAGCAAAAGAAGCAAGCAAGTCAGCATTCTCTTCGGAATTCAATGCATCGAGTGCAGAAGAATCGGACTGAGTGATAACATATTTACCGGCAAGGTCAGCAAGAGAATTGATACCGGAATCAGCCTTAACAACAATGATAATATTATTGTTGTAGTATGCGTCTGTCCACTCATACTGATCCATACGAGCTTCAGTTTTGGTAAAGCCATTCCAAATGCAATCGATGGTACCGTTTGCAAGTTCAGCATCCTTGGAAGCCCAATCGATGGGCTGTGCAACGAATGTCCAACCAAGTCTTGCGCAAACTTCTTCAGCGAGAGCAAGGTCAAAACCATCATACTCAGCATTGTCATCAATGTAGCCAAAGGGCGGGAAACCTGCATCAAAGCCAACCGTGAAGGTGATTTCTTCAGCATCTGCATTGCCGTCAGTGATCACATCACCATCGGAAGCAGCATCACCGTTGCTGATTGCATCACCGTTGGAAGCAGCATCTGTGGGATCAGTTGTGTCATCAGCGCAAGCTGCAAAGCTGAGAACCATAAGCAGGGTCATAAGAATAGCGATAAACTTTTTCATTTTTGTTTTCCTCCATTATAATAACATAATATCGCTTTAGTATATTAACACGGAAAACAAATAAAAGCAAGCATATTTTTACTTTTCAGCATTTTGCATAAATTATAATTAAATATAAGTGCTTATTGTACAATACAACAAGCACTTAATAAAAAATCGTCTTCGACGAATCAACCCCCCGTCCCCCAATCTTGGGGGCGAAAAGGTGTTTTTGTTATATGCAAATTGCTCACAACGCGAGCAATTTCCTATATAATAAAGAAAATATTATTGTTGTTCTTTAGGAAGTCCGCCGATAAAATCAACCATTCCCTTAACACCGCTGTATCTGGTATACTCCGGTGTCGGTGAAATATATTCAGCAGGAACTTCCTCCGAGAAAGATGTTACCTCAACCGTATTATCCCATGTGTCTGCAGATGAATACGATTTAATATACACGATTGTGCCTTCAGCCGTAAGATAGAATTTTTCGATTTTACCGTTATCGTATAAATATGTGCAGCAAATAAGCTCGCGTTCACGATATATGACAGTAGTCGTTTCTGCAGGATATGTAAACGATACATTGTTCATCGCGTTGTTTACGCCGGCTTCTATATCGTCTGTACTCATACCCAGTAATTTCATAACTGCGGAACTCAATTCAAGGCAAGTCTTTCCAATCGGATTAACGAGATAAAAATCGCCGTTCGGGTCGCGCAGGATACCAATAGTAGTACCGTCCATATCTGTAGTCATGTAGATGGACTTTTGCTTTGTTACAGCAACCTCCATCGCACTTTTTCCGTCCTCCTTTTCCATAACACCGGACATATAATACTGCCCTGTGTGATATGCCTTTATCTGCGAATAAAAAGCTTCAGGATATAAGGAATCGACAGAAGCAGACGGTTGAGAAGTCGGTGCGCTGTCAGGAGCATTCGTATTTTCCGTCGGCGTTGTTACAACAGTCGAATCAGGATGAATAATAATCGTTATATTATCGTTAGCCGAGGTTGTTGAAGTTGCAACAGACGGAGGCTGTTTTGAACCATTTGAAAAAGCTTTTATAAGCAAATTGGAAATCGTCAAAACCAAAACAACAGTAACACCAATGGATATCCACTTTTTGATTAAATTTTTATCAACCTGCTTTGACTGCTCTTTTTTAGCTGCATCGGCAGGCAAAACAACAACATGTCCTGTTCGCAAGCACTCAAGTGTTGAAAGTAATTCGTTGACATCCGAAAAACGCGCCTTTGCCTTGTAGGCACAAGCCTTGAGTACAATGCCTGTCAGAGCAGTGCTGCTGTTTCTCGGAGGAGGCAAGGGTATTCCCGCATGACGATTCTGCACGGCATAGGCAATATCATCCTCTGTCGGATTCTGCAGGTTTGTCGGCAACAAAGGCAAACGATTGCCGTTCAGTAAGGTATAAAGAATCACACCGATGGAATGAACATCCCCGTTATAAACAGTACCTTCCCCTCTGTGCTCTTCAGGTGAAAGGAATCGGGTATCTGCTTCACTGCCGAAGCAGCCAAGTGAATAATTGCCGTCATCATCAACAAAAATATTATCAATTGTAATAAGACGGCGCGGAAGATCATTATTTTTAATAAAAGAAACAGCAGTGCAAAGATGAATACCAAGACGGACCGTTTCTTCCTGAGAGAAAAAGTAGTGATCTATAATGGATTGCAGTGATCTGACCTTTTTTGTCAGAATCAGAACCGTTTGCTGTTTATTCGATTCATCAGATTCCATCAATTGCACAGCATTCACTGTCAACAAATTCGGACAATCATTATTTTCCAGATGCTTTTGAATACTGCCGACAAAATCATCTGCTGCTTGTCTGAAAAATTCAACAGCCTGGTCTTCTGTCATGCCGTTTTCCATCAAAATCTTATAATCGTCGTCGGATGCCGGAAAATCGATCACCCAAAGCGAAGCCTCTTTTTCATCTGTTTCTGACTTAACAAGATATTGAATATATTCATTTTTTTGATCCACACAATCATGAATCAGCCATGTATCAAATACACGATCTGCAACATTAAAAGCAGCCGTAGTGAGCACCTTCTTTTTTTTGGCAATTTTATATATTATATTACAAATATCCGGTATTGTCAATCAATCTTTTAATAACAGATTTATAATAATTTTATGTTCAAGCAAATGAAATCCTGCATTCTGTGATTATTGCACCGGTGTTGTTATTGAAAATCACCTCAGCCCCATCAGGATCAATTATTAAAGCAGCGCCACTGTAGGTATGTGTATCCGATTCTTCATTCTTTGACGGACGACCTGCAATGACAGCCGTACAAGGCTGTCCGAGATGATCCGTTTCGCAACCTACAGGACAAACTTTTGAGCAATGATTATGCCCGAACAGCAACAACTGCGGATGCACATATTCACGCAACAGCCAAGCCCATTGTGCATACAACTCCTGTTCAATATCAAACGGCGGTTTGTGCACATAAGTAAACGGAATATGACTGATAATGATTCTGTTTTTTACGCCCGGTGCATTGTATTCCGAATCTGCATTTGCAATCACATTTTTTATAAACTGCGTTTCCTGAAGTCTGAAGTGATGAAAACAGATCGTATGACCGTATTCGGGGTTTGTGTCAGGTTTATCTTCACCGCAGTCAAGCACCATTCCCCACAGCGTTCCGAGTCTGAAGGTATAATATGTCTTACCGTTGCATGTAGGTGTATACATACCGAATTCTTCTGCATGGATGCCTCTGGTATCATGATTGCCACGCGAAAAGACAACAGGACATTCACCCTTTGTTATACCTGCAGCAATACGATAAACGGAATTAAAATTCTGCACATCACCGCTGTGATTCGGAATATCCCCATTAAGAATCAGCAAATCAATTTTATCACCGAAATAACTACCGGCAGCAATGGGTTCATTTTCAAGATTGTGCGCATCCGAAAGCAGATATATATTGATTTTTTCATTCTGAACAGGTCGGAATGCTACTGTCAGCTGTCTTTCATCTTCACTTTCGGGGTAATACGGTTTTCTGTCGGTCATTACCCTGAAAATCAAGGTGTATTCTTTTGCTTCATCCAGAACAGTCATAGGCACATGAATACGATGCACATGGCAATTAGAGCGCAATATGCCGTTAGAGTCATCATAATATGTATATTCACCGATTTTTGCCCATACAACTGCGGTTTTTTTGAACGGAACAAAAATCTGATATTCATCACCTGCAGCAAAAACGCAAGGAAGGCAATCTAAAATATCAGGATAAAATGCACTTGCCATAAATACACCTCATATCATCATAATCTTTCACTTCTACTATACCAATAAATTTTTATCAGGTCAATAAATATTACTTGTTTTTCATTTCATATTGTGATAATTTAGAAAATGAGGTGATCATAATGAAATATTTCATTGCATCCGATATACACGGCTCTGCATATTACTGCGAAAGAATGCTCGCATGTTATAAAAACGAACAGGCAGATAAGCTTTTATTGTTGGGTGATATATTATATCATGGTCCTCGCAATGAGTTGCCGAAAGAATATGCACCAAAACAGGTCATTTCAATGCTGAACAATCTTGCATCCGATATTCTTTGCGTACGAGGTAATTGCGATACAGAAGTGGATCAGATGGTTCTCGACTTCCCTGTTCTTGCGGAATACTGCATTTTAAGTCACAACAATACCATGATTTTTGCAACACACGGTCACAATTTTAACTTGCAGAACAAACCTAAGTTACACAAAGGTGACATTTTGTTACATGGTCATACGCACATACCAGCCTGTGAAAAAGCAGATGATTTTTATTATCTGAATCCCGGCTCTGTTTCAATTCCGAAAGAAAATTCACACCATGGTTATATGATCCTTGAAAACGGTATTTTCACATGGAAGGATCTGAACGGTCAGGTTTTAAAAAACTTTCAAATAAATTCGTTATAATCTTTATACTTGCGCTGCAAGCTTTGCCTTCACCGACACACATGATGCACCCAAGCAAAATGTTCATGTCTTAAATAATAAGTAATAAAAATTTCCCTTGCAGGATTCACAAACTACACGGGAGCTTTTTCTTGTCGAATTGCCCTAAAAAATATCAATTTCTTTGGTCAGATTCACAATTTTTATATATTGAATATTAAGATATGGAAAATATATTCTTATTATGTTATAATATTAAAAATGTTTTCAAACGGAGGTCAAACAGTGGTAAACAAAATTAAATCTCTGCTGTCCGATGTGCGCATTTATTGGAAAATGCCTGCTGTCGGACGCTATATGACATTCAAAGAAATCGCGGCATATTCAGGCGGCGGTATCGGTGCTTACATGATTATCACGCTCGGAAATGCCTGCCTGCTTGCAACAAACAACACCTTGCTGTCAAGCACATTGGGTATTGATCCGACAGATATGTACATCATGTACGTCATTGCCGTGCTTGCAAACATTCCGTTGACCGGTATTCGTGCAAATATTATCGACAACACAAGAAACAAAGCAGGTAAATACAGACCCTATATTGTGTCTATGGCAATACCGTCAGCAATTATCTGCAACCTGATGGTATGGTTTCCGTACAGCAAGCTGCCGTCCATTGTCGGCGAAGGAATGATTTTTGGTGAAACCCGTGCATACATTGCAAAATGTGCCATCATCATGGTGCTGAATCTGTTGTTGCACTTTATTTACTATTTCTTCTATGATGCATATGAAAACCTCATTCATGTTCTTTCCCCCAACTCGCAGGAGCGAGCAGATGTAGCATCCGTAAAGAGCGTTGTTTATTCTCTTGCCCCCACGCTTGTAAATCTGTTCACTCCCCTGATTGCACAGCACATCTTCCACACGAATATGACCGATATCCGTGTTTACAGATTTTTATATCCGATTCTTACCGTTCTCGGCTTGTTGCTCTGCATCGTTGTTTACAAGAATACGGAAGAAAAGATCGTACAGGCAAAAACACATGTTGTGCAGATCAAATTCATTGATGCACTCAAAGCGGTTGCAAAAAACAAATACTTCTGGATTATCTCCCTTGCATCATGGATCGGCTTCCTTGAAAGCTCTTATGCAAACATTATGTATTGGCTGCATACATACGGTGGCGCATGTGACGGAAATGAATACAGCCTGATCGTCACCGTGTACGGAAACGCATCTCTGTGGGGCATGCTGCTGGCACCGTTATGCATCAGAAAATGGGGCAAAAAGGCTGTTCTTATTATCACAAATCTGTTTAATGTTGTGTTCATTCTTATGATGCTTCCCTTTGTGAAAGAAATCAGCAATCTGACGATCTGGCTTGTTCTCGGTTGTTTGTATCTTAATGCTTTCATGGGCTCTTTTGCACACATTCTCAATCCGTCCATTCAGGCGGATATCCGTGATTATCAGCAATATAAAACCGGAGAGCGTATCGACGGAATGTTCTCAGCCGTAACTACAATCGGCACTGTCATCACCCTTTTGACATCTTCCGTTCTTCCCATCATTTATGAAAAGAACGGTCTTACAAAAGAAAATGCCGCCATCGTCACCTCACGCCCCGACATTCTTTCCCGTGTGCTTGGAGACGGAACAACGACAGTCGGTCAGATGTTGGAAGAGCAGCTTGCAAAAGGACAAGACAACTACAACAATGCACTTTCCGCTTTGTATGATCCTGATATTCTTTTAAGTCTTACAAGAGTCTTGATTGTTGTCGCCGCATTCGGTGCATTGTTGAATGTCATTCCTTACATCTGGTATGACTTCAACGAAAGAAAGCAAAGATCAGTTGTCAATGTTCTTAAGGTCAGAGCCTTGTTTGAAGATTATGCAAACGGCATTTCAAAGGATGCTGAGCTTGTAGAGGGTATAGACATTATCCGCTATTCCCGTCAGATGGCTACAGAAACACCCAAAACAATCGACAAGAAGTCTTATCGCAGAGTCAAAGTCAAGGAAGATAAAAAAGCGGCAAAAAAAGCATATAATGATGCAATCAAATTCAATGAGGATATTGAGATTGCAAAATTTGTTTGCGAAGAACTTGACAAGTTTTCTTCCGAAGCAGGCAGATTCAGTATTGCAGAAAGCAAAAAAGTGTACGCAGCAGGTCTGAACGGTCTGATGACTGCAAACATCAACGAACTCAAAGAAGAGCTTAAAGCTGCTCGCAATATGCCCAAAGAAACTGCTGCAGAAAAGGAAATGCGTAAGTTCGCAATTGAACTTATTAAAAAGAGGATCGCTTCCTGCAAATCAATCAAAAAATATTTCAAAAATACCGAAAATCTTACACAGCCTGATTTTAAAGTTCTTGAGCAATATTTTGATGAAGAAGATAGCTGCAATGCGGAGCTGAAAAAATGCTATCTTCTGCTGAAAGATGCAAAAAAATCAAAAGAAAAAACAGAAGTCACGACACTCAAGACACAAATTAAGAATCTGAAAAAGCAGCGTGATACTGCACAGAAAAAAGCAAAACAGGAAATGGACAAGCATGCCTATTTCAACCGAGCAGCCAAGCCCTATATTGATTCCGAAAAACTGATTGCACAGCAAGAGAATTACACACACTTTGATGAAATTGCCGAGCAGTATGAGGAAGCAAAATTAAGAGCAGAGGCCGCAAGAGAGAGCCGCATAGCTGAACAAAAGCGTTTAGAGGAAGAAAAAGAAGCACAGAAGGCTGCCGCTAAAGCAAAGCGAAAAGATTAAAAGTTAAAACCACCCGACATTATGGATATTATGTCGGGTGGTTGTCATACAAAAGCAAAATTTAACTTTTATTGTTTTTATGAAGGGGATTATTATGAAAAAGATAAGATTCATTGCTTTATTGCTCGTTATTTTTATTTTCACAACAAGTCTGTCGATGTTTGCAAGTGCTGCATCAAACGACATCTTTTTTGCATCGGATATTCACGGAAAAACAAGCAACTTAAATAATGTATTGTCTGCTGTCAAAAAAGATACCGCTATCGGCGTTGTTGCCCTCGCCGGTGACTATGAGCTGTCTGTTTCACAATTGGATTCCAGCGTCAAATCTGCATTTCCCGATGCAATCAGGATATACTCAACAGGCAATCATGATACCAACACATCAGGCTTACAAAAAACCGGTGAAGCACTTGTCAATGAGCATTTTTCAATTTATATGATTGCACAGGGTGACTTCAAAAACACAAACACCGTCAACACACTCAAGAAATACCTTGCTTCCTACAATACAAACGCAAACACCACCGGCAAACCGCTGTTTGTTGTCTGCCACATGCCGCTGCATGACAAAAGAAATGATAACACCAATGCCGACAAATATGCAAATCTTCTGAATGAATACGGCACAAAAATGGATATCATTTATGTATTCGGTCATAACCACAGCGTTGAAAAGACTCTGTATTTCATCAACCGCGGCGAAGAAATGACCCCTGAAGGCGGTAGCAAAATGAAGCTTAATTTTACATACCTGACGGGCGGCTACATCAAAGAAGGCTACGGTATTGCTGTTCGTGTAAATCCGGATAATATCACATTCCAACGCTATAACACAAGCGGAAAATATGAATCACTGAAAACAGTAAAGCGTATCGTTCCTGCTTTCAATTGTGAAAAAGACGGACACAAAGAAACAGAAAAAGTATTCGATCCGAAAATCAAGGCATTCGTATTCAGTTGCAAGAATTGCAAAACAGCATTATATGAGCGCATGTCAGGCGACTGCGACGGCAACGGAATGATCAATTCAAACGATGCAAGAATGGCATTGCGTTTCAGTGTCAATCTTGACACTACTGACAGCACCGTATTTTTTGTTGCGGATGTAGACAATGATTCCGTTATCACCGCAGCAGATGCACGATACATTTTAAGGAAGTCGGTTGATCTGCCGAATGAATCCATAAAATGGTCACCGATTCCCGTAGATAAGAACGGCAATAAAACGGCATAATAAATCGGGTGGGATTGTTCGATCCCACCCGGACTTTTTATTTACTGAAGAACAATGCCTGTGCAAGTGTTTTTACGACCTTTGACAAGCCATCTTTGCTGCTGGCAACACCGTCAAGAACATCAGTGGCTGTTTGCGTTCCGGCAAGTGATGTGTGTTGCAGAATCGCATCCACCGTTGCCTCCTGAATAACATAATCAATAAGGAAATCGGTTACCTTCTGCGCATCAGCAACATAGTATGTTGCACCGTTTGAAAGTGTCTGGGAAGTTGCACAAGCAGTCAGTGCTGCTACATCCATTGTCGGCAGATCAGCAGCATCAGTTTTTACGATCATTCGCAGCAGACTATCAAGCAATGTATTAAAATCGCCGTCAAGCTTAATTCCAAGCTCTCCGATAATTTCAACCAAGGATTGACCGAGATTAAACAGAAGTCCATCCTCATATCCCATAACAAGCGCTGCAAGCGGATTGAATTTTGCATCCATGCGCAGGCAACGCATGCCTTCCACCAGCGATCCGCTTTCTACTGCATTTGCAAAGTTCACAAGCAGGCTTGTGATGCTCTGCATGGGATCTGCACTGCTTGCAATCTTATCAACTGCAGCAAATACGGGCTGCAAAATACCCTTCCACATATCTGCAATGTCAGTATATGCAAGATATTCATCCACAGAGGGATATTCACCATCCGCAAGCCCCAACATATTGAACAGAGGAACAAGACAGCTTTCATAACCTGATTTTTCGGATAGATTATATATATCCGCGGCATCCATATTGATCGGAATTGCATCAAAGTCGAGCAAAACCTCAAGGACATTGACATTGACAACACGTGTTTTACTCTGAATACAAACTTCAAGCACACCGCGCAGACCCTTGCTCATTTCCGCCATAACGGTAAAGAAGCTTTCTTCATCTGTAACACCCCATACAATGGAGTTCCAAAGCGTTGTTGTTGCCTGATTTCCGTTTTCCTTTGTGTAGGCTACTTCTGTATCCATATATGTCCAGTCATCACCGACACTGTTAAGCACTTCATTCAGCGGCTTGCGTGTTCCATCCTTATCAAGACAGGTGTATGTATTTTCACCCAACTGTTCTGCAAGGGATGGACCGCTGTAATACAGATCAATCGTATGAGCAAACTCAAGCATATTCAAATCCGTCAAGGTTTGCTTGAGCAAAGGATATGCAAGCGACATAATGACATTGACAATTGCATCTGAATACACAAAGCCTTTGACCGTACCGAGAATAGATTCAACGGAAACACCGCCTCCTGTTATATCAGAAACAAGATCTGAAGCAGTATCACCAAGCTCCCCCATTGCACCACCCATACTGACATGCAACTCAACAACACCCTGATTCTTGCCTGAAACCTCTTTGGAAGTCCCCTTGCGGGTAATGCCGACTGCACCGCCGATCACAAGCGCAAACACCAAAACGGTAATTATGATGTTTCTTAAAAAAACTTTATTCATTTAATCTTCCTCCCAAATGAAAGATAAAAACATATACACATTTATTTAACCATATTTGAGCGCAATATGCAAGTACCAATTTTTATAATAATACAATGTAATATCAAATTTTTATTCTCATTGACTTTAGTTTTTCAATGAATATAATGATTATAGGGAAAAATATCGGAGGTATAAGATTATGCAGGAAATAATTAAATGGCTCTCTTTTGCGGTTATGATGTTTTCAATTCTTTTTAACACAATTGAAGCATCCGTTCTGAAAAAAGCACCGGAACCGAAAAATGAGGAACAGCTGATTGAATTGCAAAATCGATTTGACAAGCCTGCGTTGAACGATGAGATTACAGTCATAAGCATATCGTCTCTTTCGATATCGCAACGGCATTCAATCATTGCTTTACAAGGGCTTGTTGCACGAGATAAACCATCCATTTTCATTGATTACGGCAGCAGTGCAAACAGCTTCACACTTTCTGAACTGGCAAATGCAGGTTATGCAATTTCCCGAGTTGATGCAAACGGCAATCCTTGGGAATTTACTACCATAATAGAAAAATACAAGTCCTATATTTCTGATGACGGATACATACTCTTCAGATCGGTTGAGGATCACAATCAGCTGAACACAGCTATCAACCTGACAACGCTCAACGGCTGGCTTCCCATAACACCGGAAGATGAAGATATTGTTATTGCTCTCGGTCTTAAAAAGAGGGCAGACATCAGCGAAGATGAAATCGATTTGAGTTATCTCAAAAAATTCTACAAAGAACATAAGGAATCATTCCGCAATGACAGCCTTATTCATCTGTATTACTACGCAACCGGTCTGAGAGATTTTGCAATTCAGCAGAATATTTTTGTAATGTATATTGATGACAGTGATTATGCAGGCAGATTGTTTCGTAATAAGGTGATGAAGAATCTTGAGCCCGGATCATTGATACTCGGTTGGTGTCAGTATGAGGTAAAATTTACAGAATCTGCATCCCGTTACGGTCATTCGGTCATTCCTTCCGATCATTCCTATAATCTGAGCATGCTTTCTTCATTTGAAGTGCAAAACACTTCATTTGCTGTTGACTTCCCCACTGAAATTACACTCGACGAAAACAAGCATTATGTTGCATTGGTTTATAGCGATGGCGACAATCTGCAATGGATTCAGAACGGCTTCAGCGAATATCACACATGGCAAAGCTTTCATTCGGATGCGACTGTGAGCTGGACTTTTGCACCGATTGCAAGTGTGTTAAGCTCTGTTGATGTATACCGTACACTCAGCACCGCAGAAGATATTCCGTTTATAACAGGACCTTCAGGCGGCGGTTATGCGAGAATTACTAAAATGAATTCCAAGGAATTAGAAGCATATGCTGATTATACGGCCGCCGCTATGCTCAAATCAGGTTTGAATATCATTACATTCCTTGATGAAGAAAAAAACAATTCTTTTGATAAGGGCTTTGAAAAAAGGCTTGCATATTTCTCAAGATATGATAATATCGAGGGCGGAATCATACAGCTTGATCCTGACAGATATGCAGCAGGACAAGGAAAGGTTTTCTTTTCAAATGATAAACCTTTTGTAACCGTCGGATTCAGTCTTTGGCATCCAAGCGGCAATGCGGAGGAAGTAACAAATGAATGGCTCAATGAACAAGCTGCAATAATAAATGCAAAAACTACAGATTTAAACACAATCAACGGATATACAGTCATCAATGTGCATCCGTGGACAATAGGACCTGATGATCTGTTGTATTTTGTGAATCAATTGGATAAAAACATTGAAATTATCGGCATAAACGAGTTGCTTGCTGCCATCAAGCAGAACATACCCCATGAATTTGCAAATCCTGAATAAGCATCAAAAAAGCGCAGTAGCAAAATCCTGTGCTTTTAATCATCTGTCATAAAAGAAAACAATAAAATTCTTTGTAGTCACCTGCACCCGATTTTCAATAAAAACAAAAAGCCTTCCAATCAGCACAATCGCCGATATGAAAGGCTTTTTCTATTGGTGGAGATGAGGGGGATCGAACCCCTTACCTCTTGACTGCCAGTCAAGCGCTCTCCCAATACAAGCAAAAAAGCACCCCACCGAAACAAATGTTTTCCAACAAATCATATATAGCGATTACATTAATAATTAAAAATATCTATTATTTTAACCAATAATTTTAAAATCAGGTATTTAAAGATGTGCTGAATCAATTACTTGCACGCATACAAAATACAATATAATAAAAAACTTATAACTTTATTTTACCAATACATTCTTCCAATTTGTTGAGTCGCATTTTTATAGAATTAAAAGATAAATTTGGCTTATTATAAAAAATTTCAAAATACAAATCTTTGCTAAAAGAATACAAACATTGCTTGTATTCATCAAAACACTTCTCAACTTGTTCTTTGTCAACTTTAGAATTTGTATGAGAAATGAATTCCAAATGATGCAACTTCTTTTCTATTGAACCATATTTTTTAGCAAACAATTTACAATTTTTTATGTAAGTATTCAAACTTGGATCCTGAAAAGAATATTTTATTTCATAATTATAATCAATATAAATAGAATTAAAAACTCTTGAACTATATTCTGTACCTTTATAAATTTGAAGACAACTAGTAATTGATCTAATATTTATTATTTTTAATCGATACAAGGTTTCGATATTTTCAAGAATTTCTGAGTGTTTCATTTCTGGATAATACATTATAAAGCCGTAACTTATAGGAATTCCTATTCTGTTTAATATGGTAATAGCATTAGCTACATCGTTTGTACTTTGCCTCTTATTGAAACACTCTAATGCATGATCTGAAAAATTTTCTATTCCAATCATTACATTTCGTAAACCTGCTTGATATAATAAATTGAAAATTTCATAATTTACAGATTTTACCGAACATTGTATTGAAAAAAATATTTTAAGATTACTTTCTAAAATAAGATATGCTAATTCAACTGCTCTCTTCTTGGTCTTCTCATCCGTTCCGATAAATAGGTCATCTTGAAATGTAATGTATTGTATATCATAATTCTCTTTTAAAAATTTAATTTCATTAAAAATATTTTTTGCACTTCTAAAACGAACAACATTATTATAATATTTATGTGTATATGCACCAACCGAACAATAGCTACACCTATGATAACATCCTCTAGAGGTTATCATAGAAAAATGATTATCACCCAAATAATACGAATTATCATCACGATAAGGATAAGGCAATTTATCTAATTCTGCGATCAATTTAATGGGAGCTAGTATTATATCTTCGCCTTTTTTATAAGCGACATTATGAATATTTTCATAATTGTAATTATTTTGAATAAGTTCTAGAGTTGCCATTTCTCCATCAGAAACCATAATAAATTGCACTTTAGGGTAAGACAATAATATTTCCTCATAGCATACAGTAGCAAAATGTCCGCCCAAATAAATAATTTTATTTGTATCACTTATATAATTTAATATATCCTTAAGAATCTTTAATTGCCCACAATAGTTTACAGAAAAACCTATAACATCATAATCTGCTAGCTTCATAGCTAAATCTTCATTGCTTAATTTTAAAAATTGGTTTTCTAATATTTCCAATTCATGGCCACTTGAGTGTAAGAAAGATTTTATATAACGTATACCTATGTTTTCTCCAATTCTTGCAGTAAAAAAATCTGCTGTCAAAGAAACCAGAATATGCTTTTTCATAACTACACCTACTTCTTTTCAAATTGCCATATAAAAGATGTTCCACTTGAAGGTAAAACCCAATCATTTAGTGTAATTTCAACTTCTCTCGGATTGTCAGTAGTCCCATGAGAAGTTATGATTGTAGGTTTTTCAACTGAATTAAAATATGTCAACAACTTTATCCTTTCTATATCAGTGTTTTTTGAATCGAACTTAAGGTGAATCCCTTCTGATATAAAAGGGGTAAAATAAGAATAGTGATTTCCTTTTTTTCTTACCAAAAATTCTACGCTATAGCATATTTGTACTTCTTTTCCTTTTTTCTGATCACACAAGTTATTCCAATATTCTTCTTTAATATAATTGTTGGCAGCAATTCTGTTGCCAATTAAAGATAATTTATATCCGTCTATCGTAATTTCATTAATGTTGAACAAGTGCTTATTACTACTAAATGCAGAATCTACAAATTGACAATATGTAAAAGCTCCTAAATTATTATTTTGAAATTCTTTACTATTTGTAAGAATAAATACAAACTTGTCTGCATCTAATATAACTTTATAACGAATAATATATGTCATTTTATAAGACTCATATTTACTATATTCGTTATTAATATCTTCAAAATTGTTTATAGTCATTGATACATCTAAATCTCTAACTGTACAAGTTGAATTAATAACTTCTTTTAAAACCGATTGCATTATTGCATCGGTTTTTTTTGAATCTCCAACCTTTTTCAACAGAGAATTGTATAAAATATCATCAATGATTTCGGAAGACAATACGTGTTTATTTATATCTTTACTAGTTAAAATTGCATTGACTATATGAGATTCAATATTATCGGAAAGCATCGCATCAACACTGTCAATTATCGCCTTTTTTTCTTCATCTTCAAATTTATGTTCATAAAATGCGTACAGAATAACACCAACTAAACCAGAAACACAAATATCTCTAATAATGTTTATAATAATTGTCCAAGAATTTTCAGGAATAAAGTCTATCTTTTGATTGCCAGTTGTGCTATCTAAAACAATATTCCAATTGTTTTCAATAAATAATGTAGGAAAAATGTACGGTAATAAATAAGATAATGCAATTATCCCTATAAAGATTAAAGAAAAAACAAGATACACATACTTAAATTTGTATGAACTTTTAATTTTAGACATAATATTACCATTACCTTTTGATACATTCGTAAGATACATTTCCGTTGTGTCTCAATTGTATTAAGTCTGATAATTCCACCACATTATTATCAATGACACAACCATAAATTCTATTTTGAATTTCATTGAAAGCTTCTATACAGTCTTCCAATTTTATATCGTGAGTTCTAGCAAAAGTTGCAATATCTCTTTCTCCATCATATTGTTTTATTATGTAGTAAGCCAGTGGAGAAACAACTTCATTTTCTATATTACCTAACATCAACTTATCTAAATCCGAAGCTAATTTCTCGTCAAATGGATGAGATGTTTTTGTGTATTCATCTCTTAAACAATTATGTATTAAGTCATTTTCAATTGTTTTAATTTTTCCTCTGCCATCATTAATAATATCTACTATTCCATTAAGATTAACCTGCTTTAATAACCAATATGCCATCCGCATATAATCAGAATACAATCTAAATTTTTGGTTAGGATTTGCATATTTAAATCTACGAAATTTTATATAGTTTTCCGGTATCGGTCTTTCAAACAAAATAGAATTAGCAAAAAAAGAACCTATCAGCTCACACAATCCTTCTTCTAAACCTCTAGCTAAAAGTTCAGGATGGTGTTTCGAACAAATAATATGTAGAATTTCATGTGCAACCAATAAACGACTTTGGTAATATGAAAGATTGGAATTTAAAAAATAAATGCCGCTTTTTATTCCAAATTTAGATTCATCATAACGATCCGGAGCCAAAGCAATTCCTTTGTTTCTATCGAATGGTTTAGGAAAAGCGTTACAAAAATAAAAATTAATATCCTTGGTTGAAACATCTAGACCTATAGATTGATAAAAAGAAACAACATCAGCAACATGCGTATTTATCAAATCCATAAAATCTCGTTGTTCTAAACATTGGTAAGATTCTATTGAAAAGTTATTAATGTCTTCAGATATTATCAAATCAAGTGCATTGTCTTTAGTTATTATTTCAGGATTAGCTTTTGCTTTTGAATACAACAAACTAACAATATCGCTATATTCTTTAAGGTTGTACTTTTTGACAACTGTATCACAAAAATCATTTATATTGGAAAAATTACCACCATGACAAAGAGATAAATCAAAAAGTATTTTATCACAATTCACAATATCACCATTTCCTTGTTCGAATAATTGTTGTGTTATAGGGAGGGAGTCCCCTCCCTATGCCGATTAACAGAACTAGTCAGAATCACCATTACCTTCCTGCCACATATTATTCACCTCCTATACTCAACGATTTTTATGCTAATGATTAACATATGCTATTCTAATTAAGATTAACATTTAAATTTAAAAAAAGCCCATATTCAGACTCATTTACAAAGTGTAATAATATTTAAAATCCTTTTATTAATTCATAATTACACACATATAATAATATCTTGCGTCATTACATGTCGCAATCTACTTTACAAAAACGCTTCTTTTTTCGACAAAAACGCTTGTTTTTCGACTGTTTTACAATCCGTACATTCGGCTAATCTCCCGTTATAAGGTAAAATGAAATTACCAAATAACAGGAGGTTTTGTTATGGAAAGAAAAACAAAAATTAAGTTTACGGATTTTGAGTGCAATTTACTCATCAATGGTATGAATGAATTTCGCAATATGCTTTTGGCGGAGGGTTTACCCACCGAGGATGTTGACGAGCTGTTGCTGAAAATCATTGATAAAAGCAAAAAATAAGGAGGATATTATTATGTCAAACAGAAATTCTATCAGTTACCGCTGTGTTGGTGATTATCTCATCCCGAACCTCATTATCCCGCCCGAAGAAGCGAGTATCAGGATCGGTAAGTTCGGTGTGATGCGTATGGATTATCTTGAAAAACACAAGAAAGTGCTTTTAACTCGCTTCTTATTAAATGTGAGCTTTACCGGCACTGTGCCGAGGTGGAGAAACAGGCACGGAAGCCCTCTCTCGGGCCTGTTTTCTTTTTATAATTACGAATTTGCACTTCTGCTTTTTTGTTCAATTATTAGTGCATAAAAAATATCATTTGCAGATTTTTGGAAAAGCTGGATAATTTCATCTTGCTGACTTTTAGGAAAAGGCTGTATATAGAGAGTTCCATCTTCGTCGCAATATGATTTTTCCATATCTACACGCAGATTTTCGTTTTTAGAACTTATTCCAATAATAAACTCTCCTGCCTCTTGTGTACAAGTGTATCTATATTTCATAGAAGAAATGTAATATCCTTGATCCAAAGATTTCTGTACAAATTCATTTGAACGCAACCCACTACCGTTTAACACTGCCTGATTTATACCTGCAAGCGTTCCAGTTGCACCCTCATCGTCGCTAAATTCTGTATCAATATCGTCATCATCAGTTATTGACGATTTTTTAACGGTGATTCCTGTAACAGTTTTTAAGCGCCAATTGCTAAATGAAATTGCTGATAATTTATCGAAAAACGCAACCTTGTTTTTGTCAGTTAAGAGGTCCAAATTAAGATGCGAAAGGTATACTCCAGTGTCATCGCTATCTCCAACGATTTTCTTGAGTATATCTAATGCTTTTTGAGTATCAAAACTTGATGGCTGTCTAATATCTATAGAAACCTGATTTTTGTCAGTTTTGCGTATAGCCATTCTGATAAATCTCGTCTCTTCTTGTATTAGTTTGTTTTTGCCAGGCAGTTTTCTTTTGTAAGACATATTAACCAACAGTTCAGAATCGCTTTTAATAGGATGTTCAATCATATATCCTTGATAGCAACTTGAACGAAGAGAATTAAATCCGTCAGCAAAAAAATCAATAAGATTGGTTTCTTCTGAAGTTTGTTTGCTTTTTGCATTTATAAGAGTAGACTTCTCATAATTTCCTTCGCTAACGATCATTTGTGTGACCTGTGCCATTTCAGTCCCACCTAATAAAATGGTATACACATCATTAGCAACTGTAGCTGCATTTCTTGAAGTAAATACTACTCCATACTTGCAAAAAAAGCGCTTTACTGCAGATGGTTTGATTTTTTGATCAGAGATCAATCGCATAAGTTCGGAACAATCTGTATATTCGGTTATCATAAAATGCCTCCCGTCTCAATTGGAGATAATGTACGATTATCAATAAAATCAAGCACAATTTTCTCGCTTTCAGTATCAGTAATCGGTTTATCTCCTGACTTCAATGTCGAAATAAAGTGTTCCTTCACGAAAGTAACATCATCTTTATTTCGCGGAAAAAACACAAACACATATCGTTCTTCCCCTTGTAATTGATAATGCTTGAACATACTCCACGCATATTTGAAATTATCTATAGATATCTCATCAAGGAAAAACATTATGTTTTGAGTATGTGGCTCCTCATATGTATTAATACCTGAACCTTTTGAAATAGTGTAAGTGCTTTGTGCAAATAAGTACCTAGAATACATTCCGTTTACTGTTAAAGTGTTTTGAACCTTCTTACTATATCCGTTTATGCTTGGATACAAAAATGAGAAGTTATTGTTGTAATTGCTTTTGATTTTTGCAAAAAGGCTTGTCCATAAGTTAATCTTGTCATTCGCTGCAATAAAAATATTAATAGGATTACTACGATTAGGAAAATGTAGACCATTTAGATATCCATAATATTTATTAGCATCAAATGTATCATTGGCATGGATTAATAATAATCCCGTATTAAGCGGGGCGTTCGAGAGGTCGATATCTGATAATTCAGGGGCGGACTGAGCACATTCGATATTGTTAATCAGTTCTTTAACCCATTTCTCAATTTCTAATTTCGTAATAGATTTCATTTGACGATTTTTGCATTCTATGATAATTCCTTGCTGTGTAGTTGTATAGGGATTATCAAATTTACAAAGCAAATCTATCCCATGTGTTTGCTTTTTATGGGAGGGACGAGTACATTTAATTTCTTTATCATGTACCAATTCTATCCAACCTAAATAGGATAAGAAATTTTCACCGAATTCTTCCAACTTTTTACCAATTCTTGAAGCTTGTTCTCCCATTACATGACACCACCAATCATAACATTAATAGAATTCATTACCTCATCATCAATGTCGTCACGATCTTTAAAAACAACAACGGAACCGCTTGAATACAACGTTATAGAGACGGGCTGAGATTCCTTTGCAAAAATTACAGTAATTTGAGCAATGCTTTCGATGTATTTTTGAACTAGAGCTATTGAATTTTCACAATTTAATAAGTTGACACTGCAATTAGCAATAATTCCATTATCTATAATTACATCTGTAATTTTCATTTTAGAAAAAGAAACAGAACGATCACTTATTAAGCGGTTTAACATTAATTTGAAATCAGTCTGATTGTAATCAATAATCAGCGAGTTATTGGCCGCTTGTTCAAGAGTGGTTATAAATATAGTAGCAGCTTTTTTATTTCCCCATAAAAAAAGCATATTGTTTTTTACAAAGATATCAAATTTAACGATATTTTGCTTTGAGACTGTCATTGTTTCAAATTTGCTTTCGGCAATATTATATATAGTTTGGTTATGTATTGATTCAAATATATAACATCCCCCTATATAAGAATCTCCTTGTTCATTTATAATACAATACGATTGTTCTGAATTTAAAGAAAGGACAGCATCAAATATATTGTTCCAAGATGAATTCTCTTTTAGTTGAATAGTATATGTTGATAATTTTTGTGATGCCATAATATTTACTCCTTTAAATTACCTTATTTAGTTATTGTTTAAATTAATTTTTGCTTGTTTACTTACAAAAATCTTATACATGATCGCTTTACCGAAATAATCGAATATTTATCTTTCTTTGATTGAGATAGTGGTTGATTTTCTCCCTTTTTGTAGAAGTGTTAACTTATCAAAAATTGCACGCATAACTCAAAATTCCACTTCCATAGCTTTATATTCATTTAATTAAGATTACTTCTAATTTATAATGAATTTCAATTCTTTTTGCAAAAATGCTTCGTTTTTCGACAAAAATGCTTTGTTTTCGTTATAATATGACACGCTAAACATCAACAAACACTCCGTCTGACTTGTTTTTTTCAAGCAAGATGGGGTGTTTGGCAATTAGAACATTTTTACAAATTAAATTTCATACAATTATGCATATCGACAAAATTCGATAAATTAAACAAAATTAGTGTTACTTTTCCCGATTAACGACACTTTATAAATATAAGACAAATTTAATTAAGGGAAAGTAATTATGGAAGTGAAAGAAATCAGACAAACAAAAACAAGTGAAGAGATAGAAGAATTTTTGAATAAAAGTGAATTGCCATATATCCCAATAACTTACTACAATCATTCTGGATTTTTTATTCCTATTAGAGATAACAAAGAAGATCAGTTCTATCCGGGAATATGTGTAAGCAAGTGCAATAAAGATTATTGTAAGATCTATCCACATGAAATACTATTCATAGCTATTGAAGACAGAAAATCTGTTTTATATTTAACTACCGGAAGAATTGAAACAAGCTATCATCTTGACTATTGGGAAAAACTTCTTGATGAAAGAAATTTCGCCAAACCCCACGCCAGTTACATAGTTAACTTGAATTATGTTGTTGAGGTAACAAAGGATTCTGTTAAAATAAAACACAAAGAAATAGAATACTCAGTTTATACATCATCAAGGAAAATACGTGCGTTCAAGGAAGCATTTTTTAACTTCGATAAATAAAAACTAATTATCCCCGCACATTCGACAAAGCCTCCTTTAATTTGTACAATGAAGCTACAAAATTAAAGGAGGATTTTTTATGTCAAACAAAATTCAATACCGTCAGGTTGGCGACTATTTAATTCCTAACCTCATCTTACCCCCCGAAGAAGCAAGTATCACCCTCGGTAAATGGGGTATGATGCACAAGAGCTATCTTGAAAAGCATAAGAAGGTGTTATTTAGCACCATGCTTATTCAGGGTAAACTTTATCAGCACTGTGCTGAGGTTGAAGCTCAGGCTCGGGATATGTTTGAAACTCTTATTGAGCAGATGAAAGAGGCTGAGGGCGTAACAGAGCAGCTGAAAGAGGATAATCAGCTTGAGTGGGTGTGCCGTATGGGGAATATTGAGCAAAGAGCAAGAGAGATTGTCTGTGCTGAGCTTATCTATAACTGAAAAAATCAGGGATATACGGCTTTTTCCGCATATCCCTGTGCTTACTTTTTCAGGCTTATGGTTACCACTTGTCTGCAGTGGGGGCATTTGATTTCAATAAC